>CAYFMP010000006.1:0-86012 GCA_964344215.1 uncultured Thalassospiraceae bacterium
GGCCCCGCATCGCTGCGCGAACCGCTCCTTGCCGGGAGACCGGAGAGCGCGTCTCAGCGATACCCTATCGACGTGAACCGCTCTAGCGACGAGACAAGAGCAAAGAAGCGCCCAGGCATTCCCCTATAGCCGGGAGCGAACAGGCCTCCGACCGTCAGCCGCAGGGACCCGTTTACTCACTCTGCCGCAGAGCGAGCCCCGAGCAGGTTGTCCCGGACCGTCACGAGGTGATCGTGCATAGCTTGGAAAGCGCCTTCTGTGTCGCGTTCGCTAATGGCCGTTACGATCATTTCGTGTTGCGCGAAACTATGGTGATCGGTAGGCGGCTGATCGGACTTCTCGCGAAGACGCCCCCAGACGACCGCCCGGCGTACGGCGTTCAATTGGTCGAATAAAGCGGTCAGCACGGTGTTGCCTGCGGCTTCGGCAACCGTACGGTGGAGTCGGTTGTCGGCGCTTTCATACTGCCGCCATGTCGTGGCTTCCCTCTGGGCGCGAATGCAGCGGCTCATTTCCTCCAGGTGAGAACCCGTCGCGTTGACGGCCGCTTCGCGCGCCAGCACGGGTTCGATCAACAAGCGAGCCTCCGTTACCTCGAAGGGGTTGGAGCGTTCCGCGATGGCGGCAACGGAGGAAAACTCCTCGACTGGCCGAGCACCGATAAACGTGCCTTTTCCAACGTGACGCCACAGTTCGCCGTTCTTTTCAAGCTCCGCCAGCGCCTTGCGCAACTCGCCCCTGGAAACGCCGAGAATCTCACATAACTCGCGTTCGGGGGGCAGGCGGCCATCGGGCGGCAAGTCGCGCTGCGCAAGCCACGCTCTCAGTTGCGTAAGTGCACCGTCCGCAGCGGCCATCATATCCTCATTCGTTTGGCTTCCTGTGCGATATACACATTTTTTTCACGACTACCCAATCCCCGTCAATACCTTCACCAAAAATTGATTATTGCCTAATCAATTACGGATTGGTTAAACTTCGATGGTTGAATCGCCTCGCGAAGAAAGGCGCCAAGAAAGGAAAAGGCGCAAGAAAGCGCGCAACAGAGGAGGAAAGTTCCATACCACCAATCGATACAGCCGTGAACTGAACCCCGTCGACTGAAGTCCAGTCGGAATTCATTCGTTCCGAGCGTTACAACCGGGAGAGTTGGGCCGGAGCGGCGTATGAAATGCAATTGGAGGATTGAAACGATGAAACGACTTTTGAAGAAAATTGGCGTCGTACTTGTGGCGTTCTTGTTGATAGCGGTGGCGCAAACCGGCGCCGCCAATGCCGGCAAGATCCGTATCGCGCTGGCCGAGACGCCGTCGGACGAGCTTGCCGCATTTTTCGTCGCCCTGGACCGGGCCAGGGCCATGGGCCTCAATTACGAGTGGACGGCGTTTTCCGATGAGGAGTTGGCCATTCAGGCGATCTTGAGCGGCCAGATGGATATCGGGTTCGGCACGCCCTACTCGGCGATGCAAAGAGCGAAAGCTCCCGTCCGCATTATCTTTCAGCTTTCCAAGCTGAAGTTCTTTCCGGTCTCTTCGAAAAAATACTCCAAGCTGGAAGACTTGAACGGTGAACCGATCCTGCTGCATTCGCGCGGCGGCGGCACCGACTCGATCGCCAACGTCATCGAAGACCGTCTCGGCATCAAGTTCGGCAAACGCTCGTATGTGCCGGGTTCGGCCAACAGGATCGTTGCCCTGGTCGCCGGCCAGACCGACGCGACGATCGTCGATCTTTCGAACAAGAACAAGCTGGTCAAACAGCATGGCGGCAAGTTCAACGTTTTGCCGATGTTCGAAGTGGACGCCAGCGATGAAGCGTTGTTCGCCAACCTCGATTGGATCAAATCGAACGCCAAGGACGTCGATATCTTCGTCAAGGCGCTGCTCAGCGTCTATCAGGACATGCACAAGGACCCGACGATCATCCGGCGCGAAACCGATCCCAACGGACCGATCGGGCAGCTGCCGAAAGAGGTGCTGGCCGAACTGGATGGCTTCTATAGCGACGCCGTTGCCGGCGGGCTGTACGACCCCAACGGCGGCGGTGAAAAAGCGGCCCAAGCCGACCTCGAATGGTATTCGAAGGCGGGGCAGTTGACCGGCGATCCGGCGAGCCTCAAGATCGAGGATTTCTGGTACATGGAACCGCTCAAGCGGGCCATGAAATAGCAACCCGACCGAACTGCCGGCATCGCGGTGCGGTTGGCTGCGGCCGGCAGTTCGTTTCTCTTATTCCATTCACCCTTTTTTTGTGCTTCGGGCTTCATGCGCCATCGTTCCCTTCTACTGAAATTGCTTTCGGCCGCTATCGTGTTCGGCACATGGGAGATCGCCGGCAGGGTTCCCGTCAGTTTCGCCTTCCCGACATTTACCGATTCGATGGTCGCGTTCTGGCTGCTGCTGCGGGACGGCACCATGTTCGTCGCCTACGGCGAAACCCTCAAGCCGCTCGTCGTCGGCGTTCTGATCTCGGCGTTTCTCGGCATTGGGATCGGACTATGGATCGGCCTCAGCCGCAAGGTCGATTGGCTGGTATCGCCGATATTCGTCGTTATGCAGACCGCTCCGTTGGCGGCGCTTATTCCCCTTTTGGTCATGATCTATGGTATCGGGCTGACTTCGAAGGTGTTCGTGGTCTGCATCATGGCGATGCCCGTCATCGTCCTCAACACGGCCGGCGCCGTCCGCAACACGCCCGTTTCAATCATCGAGATGGGGCAGTCGTTCCTCGGGTCGCGGCGTGACGTCATTCTGAAGATTATCCTTCCCGCCGCGTCGCCAATCATTTTTGCAGGCCTGCGCCTAGGCGTGTCGGCCGGATTCATCGGCGCCATTCTGGCCGAGTTGAAAATCACGCCGACGGGCGTCGGCGATATCATCACGTACAGCCGCTCGATCGCCGACTACCCCGCCATGTACGCCGCGATCATGTCGATCATTCTTCTGGCCGTGGTCTTCTTGAACGTTCTTGAGCGCATCGAGGTGTTTCTCTTCAAGGGCACCAAGCAGCTCGGTTACGTCTCGGACTGATTGCTCAGGTATGAACCAGGTAATGAATAACACGACGAACAACGCCGACTACGCGGTCACCGTCCGCAACGTCTACAAGAACTTCGACGACGTGGAAGCCCTGAAGGACTTGTCGCTGGATTTTCCGAGGGGGCAGTTGACGTCGATACTTGGTCCGTCGGGATGCGGCAAGACCACGTTGCTGAAGATCATCGCCGGTCTTCTGCCGCCGACGAGCGGCGAGATCGTGGTCAACGGCAGGCACGTTACTGGACCGGGGCCGGACCGCGCCTTCGTGTTCCAGGATTTTGCCCTCCTCCCTTGGGCGAGCGTGCTGCGCAACGTCGCATTCGGCCTTGAGTTACGCGGTGTCGCCAGGTCAGAGCGCGAGGCCATTGCCGAAAAATACATCGCGAACGTCGGGCTGACCGGGTTCGAACACAGCTATCCGCACGAGCTGTCCGGTGGAATGCGCCAGCGCGTCGGCCTTGCCCGGGCGTTGTGCGTCGATGCGCAAGTGCTGCTGATGGACGAGCCGTTCTCGGCCGTTGACGAGCAAACGCGGCGAAAGTTCCAGGAGGACCTCCTCAATTTGGTCAAGAACGAGAACAAGACCTTCCTTTTCGTCACCCATTCGATCGAAGAGGCGGTTTATGTCTCGGATCAGGTCGCCATTCTCCTGCCGCGCCCGAGCCGCGTTTCGGAAATCATCCGGCCCGAGGGGTTCAGAGACAACGACGTCGACAGCATTCGCCGCGACCCGGAATACCTCGACATCGTCGACCGGATTTGGTCGTCGCTCCGCACTTATGTGGAATAGGGAACAACGATGAAGGTATTTGGCTACCAATTGCCGGGAATGTCGTCGCTGATCCTTTGGGGACTTCTTTGGGAGCTGGCCGGTCAGATCGAACTGACCTTCTTTCTCCCGCCGCTGTCCGCCATCTTTGCGACCCTGATGGAGATCGGCACTACCAAGGTGTTCCTGAAAGCGCTCGCGGATACCGGCTATGCGTTCGTTGTCGGAACATTCTCGGCGATCGTGATCGGCATCCCGGTTGGGATTTTGATGGGCAAGAACCGCCTCATCGACGAACTGCTCCTGCCGTGGGTCAATATGTTTCTCAGCGCGCCGCTGACAGCGCTGGTGCCGGTCCTGATGGTGTTGTTCGGGTTCGGGCTGAAAGCGATCATCATCACGACCGCGCTCTTCGCCATATGGATTATCGTGCTGAACTCACGAGCCGGCGTCATGCAAATCAACCGCTCACTGGTCGAAATGGCGCATTCCTTCGGCGCCTCGCCGAAGGACGCCTTTCTCAAGATCTATATCTGGGCGGCGTTGCCTGAGATATTGGGCGGTGTCAGGATCGGTTTCATCCGCGCCGTCAAAGGCGTGATCATCGGCCAGCTGCTGATCTCGATCGTCGGTTTCGGCGCGCTGTTCGAACTCTACTCGGCCAACTTCCTGATGAAGCATTTTTGGGCCGTGCTGATCGTGCTCTTTACTCTCGCTTTCATCATCGCCGAATTCCTCGCCTATTTGGAAAGAAAAGTCGAGTACTACGCGGCGCGCCGCTGAAGCCGGGATTGAACACCAAGAAATTCGCCAGGAAGAACCAGGATACGAAGAATGACGAAATATGCTATCGAGCCGCCGGTTCAGACCAGCCTGCCGATCCGTGGGACGGACGAACGGTTTCCCGTTCGCCGGGTTTACTGTGTCGGCCGCAACTACGCGGCCCACACCATCGAAATGGGGGGAGATCCGGATCGGGAGGAACCCTTCTTTTTTCAGAAGAACCCCGACAACCTCCTGACCGGCGGCGCCGACTTCCCCTACCCGGACAAGTCGAGCGACGTTCACCACGAAATCGAAATGATCGTCGCGCTCCATACCGGCGGCACCGACATTGCGCTCGATTCAGCCCTCGATTGCGTTTGGGGCTATGGCGTCGCGCTCGACATGACGCGGCGCGACCTGCAGGGGCAATGCAAGAAAGCCGGCCGGCCCTGGGAGATCGGCAAGGCTTTCGATCATTCGGCGCCGGCCTCCGACCTGATCGCGGTCGGCGAATGCGGTCACCCGTCCACGGGTGCAATCTGGCTCAAGGTCAACGGGGACATCCGTCAAGAGGGCGATCTCAGCCACATGATCTGGAAGGTGCCGGAGATGATCTCCTATTTGTCCGGCCTGTTCGAGTTGGCGCCGGGCGACATCATTCTGTCGGGCACGCCGTCCGGCGTTGGCCCGGTCGAACGCGGCGACGTCCTGGAAGGCCACATCGACGGAGTCGGCGATCTCAAGACCAAGGTGGTTTAGGAAACCCCCGGTTTTCGGAGGAAAATGGCGCGCCCGGGAAGACTCGAACTCCCAACCTCCTGATCCGTAGACATGCGCATCGACAGTTCGCAGGCTCGACGACTACGATCTGCTGCTGATACGACCTAGGGATTCCTACCAAAGGCTTCAGCGCCCTTCATGGGATCGATCTTTAGATCGAATCGCATGTTGAGCAAGGCCATTAAGTAGTTGGCATTGCTCCTAAGGAACCAAAGGTCGTCATCGCCGTTCGGTAGTGGATCTACTTCAATCTGATCGTGCACGACGCCGTGTCGCAACCGGTCGAGTTCCTGCAAACGGTCCCGGTCGAACTCAAAGTCCTTGATCGGGCTAAAGTCGGAATCTGGCTGGCAAACGGCGTGCAGCAAGTCGGTCTTCGCGAGAAGCGACTCCTTCTCCAATTGTTCAAGATATCCTTCGATCTTGGTACTCAGAACAGCGTCATAGGACGCTTCTTTAATATCTTTGAGGGCGACCTTTCGTTCGCCAAGACGATTTCCGAAGTGAGATGGGTCCAACTGAGCGACTATCCGGCAGAACTCGTAGGCGACGCCATCCAAGATCGAATGGGCAAATACGAGCGAAGCCGCATCAATCGACTTCTGGAACAATCTTAGTTGCTGAATAGCTTGATCCGTAGCGACCGTCTCGATGCCGCCCATCGCTTCAAGCGCCGCCTTCTTGTCAAGGAAGTATTTGTCGCTGTCCGGGTTCGTAAAGAGATCATGCACCGTGTGTAGCGCATCTTCGAGAATGCGCCCTGAAGCGGTTTCTAATCCGATCTCCGCTACTTGCCTGAACGAATAGATATCACTGAACCTCTTCAAGCTGACGCTGAACGCGATCGAGAATTGAGCTGTTACATCGTTCATAGTCATCCAAATATCCCCCATGTAGGGGCGCTCAGTGGTGCGCCAACCGATGGTTAACAATTAACATAGCGAATGGGGTTCTGGGCGCCGTCGCTCTGTAGATGAGAAACGGATTGGCCGACGTAATGGCGCTTGTCATCAGCCACCGAGCCGATGAACATCCATCGGCCCAAGTGCGAGATATCCTCGCCATCGTGACCGCGTAACGCCCTCTCCCACCGCTTGATCATGTACGCCTGCCGGATGATGCCGAACGCGACGGCGAAGGCGTATCTCGCTTTCTCTCTCCGAACTCCGACCTTCCACGCTCGGTGGGTTGCTTCGTAGATCTCCTCCTCAGCCATCCCCCGTCGCCACAGTCGATTGATCTTGATGAGGATCACGGGCTCCTCAATCTCCGCGGGGTTTGACTCGTAGAGCGCCACGGCCTCATTCACCGTCATCAGCCCCCGCAGATCGTTATGCTTTCCCGCCGCGATGTTGACGAGGTTTTCGAGCCCGTACGCGTCGATCAGGGCCGCTTCGACCTCGAACGCTTCGTTCTCAGTTAGGCCGTGACGATGAATGACGTACTGAACTTGAAGCCCAGCTTTCTTGATCTCTCGGATCGTATCCAGCTTTGCAGTCTCGCGTTCTGAGTTGGAGATCGCCTCTTCAACGTGGGCGAAAACACGGTTTCCGACACCCTTGCCGACATAGAACGTCTTGTCGTTCGTGGGGTCGATAAGACGATAGACGTAGAAGCCAATCGCTTCTCGAACAGCCTGCGAGAACATCGCGATCTGCTCGATGCCTCCCTTCCCAAACGCGCACCACACCATACCAGACAACTGGTGGTATAGTGGAGAAATGGATATCGATAAGGAGTTCGGACCGGACAGCTGGTCGAAATACGCTTGCCACGCAGTCGGCATATTCGAAGAAGGTTTTTTGTTATTTGGAGCGACGCTCAAATAACATCGGACCGCTGCCGTTCCGATAACCTATAGATACGAAAGGGAGGAAATGGCGCGCCCGGGAAGACTCGAACTCCCAACCTCCTGATCCGTAGTCAGACGCTCTATCCAATTGAGCTACGGGCGCTTAAGCCTTCGTCGGGTCTTCGGGGCGTCCCGTTCAGAGGTCCCGGCCCGGAGGCTGGCGGACACTACAAGACGCCGCCAAGGTTGACAAGGACTCTGAAATCAAGGCCTTAAACGCCGCCGAAACCCTTTTGAAAATAGGAACTTGTCGTGTCATAAGCCATTGAGTAGTATCACGTTCAAATAAGAGGGGTCGGGACGCGCCGGGAAAGCGCTCTCGGGCATGTGCCGGGGGAATCGAACGGGGTTCCAAATATAAAAGTAAGGCTATCGATTACTATGGCTTCAACCGGGTTTCGGACTCTTGTGGTGGGCGCGGCCCTGCTTCTACCTGCATGCGGATTCACGGAGAGTTCCCTGTGGCCGTCGCTGTCCGGTGAGGATCCGGCCGGCGCCCCGGCCCAGCCTCAACAACAGGTGCAACAGGCGCCGCCGCCGGCGCCGATCACGGCCGAAGCCGCCGCCGCTCGGCAACCGGCGCTCGGCACCGGCACTTTCGTCCCGTCCGGCGTCACTGCCGGCGCTCCGACCGGAACTTTCGTCGGTCAGAAAGTGGTCGAACTGCGTGAGGAACTTCGACGACTGCAAGGCGGCATATCTCAGCAGAATGGACAGCTCCAGAAACTGCGCAGCCAATTGGTCGCCAACTCGCAGCGTTACCACGGTACAATCGCCGCCGTCAACGCGCGTCTCCAGGTCGGCACCACGCCGGGCAACCCGATCCTGGTCCAGCAGTTCAACAGCGCCCAGGGCGACCTCGATCGATTGAGCCAGGATGTCGCCCAGATGAACGGCCTGGCCAACGCCATCACCAGTTCCTCGACTCTGTCGTCGTTCCTTTCCGAATCGTCGCGCGCGGCGTTCGCCGTGTCCGGCGCCGTCGACGAAGATCACCGACAGTTGGCTATTCTCGAGGACGAGGTCAATCGTACCGACGTATTGATCGACCGTCTGCTCAAGGAAGTCACCAACGACGTCCGCCGCCAGACCAACTACGTGGCCACCGAGCGCGCCAACCTCAACCTGCTGTCGGCCGGCATCAAGACCGGCGAGATTTACGGCGGCAGCCTCTTGAACGTCGCCATGGGTGCATCCGGCGCCGCCGGCGGCGGCGTCACAGCCGGCGCGCCGATGAGCACCGCCGGCCGTCGGCCGCTGGTCGTCGTCCGCTTCGACCGCAACAAAGTGCCCTACCAGCAAGCGCTCTATAACGCCATCAGCCGCGTGCTGGAGCGTCGTCCGGACGCCGTTTTCGATCTGGTCGCCGTCGCCCCGACCGCTGGGGGTGAGGCGCGGGTTGCGCTGAACTCCAACAAGGCCCGACGTCACGCCGAGGAGGTTCTGCGCTCGCTTATCGAGATGGGCCTGCCGCCGGCACGGGTCGCCGTTTCGGCCAAGACCATGGCCAGCGCGCGGACCAACGAGGTCCACGTCTACCTGCGTTAGGCGGGGTCACACTTAAGTTTAAGCCCTTTTGTGAAATCGGTGTCATCAAGACGCCGATTTTTCGGTTATGCGCCGTGAGCCCCTACCGGCCGCTGCCGGTTCCGGCTAAAGGGTTTAATCCGGGCCGGAGGGGGTTTAATCTTGATCGTCATGGCGCAGTTCCGAGACGACGTTCAGAACCACTCGGTAACCTGGACCGAGGTCCACCGCGACACCAAGCAGCTGGTCCGCAAGCTGATGGACCTGGGGCCGTGGAAAGGGATCGTGGCGCTGACCCGGGGCGGCTTGGTACCGGCCGCCATCATCGCCCGCGAGATGGAGATCCGGGTGGTCGATACTCTGTGCATCTCGACCTACGACGAGCAGGTTCAGGAGGACATTCAGGTCCTCAAGGTGCCGGAAGAAGCGGCCGCCGCCAACGGCGAGGGCTGGCTGCTGATCGACGATTTGGTCGACACCGGAAAAACGGCGAAGGAAGCGCGCGCCATTCTGCCGAAGGCCCATTTTGCCACCGTCTATGCCAAGCCGCAGGGGTTGCCGTACGTCGATACCTACGTCCACGACGTCGCCCAGGAGGTGTGGGTGTTCTTCCCATGGGATACCGAGCCGCAATACGTGCGGCCGCTGGCCGATACCGGCGATTGAGGGCATGTCGCGCCTGCCCGCCGCTATCGCCGCTCTATTCGCCGCCGCTCTGCTGCTAACGCCGGGTTCCGGCCGCGCCCAGGAGGATTTTCTCCGCCATCTCCGCCTGCCGCCGGGCTTCGCCATAGAGATCTACGCTCGCGTTCCGAAGGCGCGCTCCATGGTGGTCATGGAGGATTGGGGGGTCGTTCTGGTCGGCACCCGCGGCGACGATGTCTATGCCGTCGTCGATATGAACCGCGACGGGCGCGCCGACAAAGTCGTCCGGCTGTTCGACAACCTCAAGGTGGCCAACGGCATCGCCTACCGTGATGGCTGGTTCTACGTCGCCGAACAGCACCGGGTGGTTCGGTTCCGGGCCGACAGCCTGCCCACCCTGGCCCGGGCCCGGCCACAGGCGCTGTTCGACGGTCTACCCGACGAATCCTGGCATGGTTGGCGCTATGCCCGGTTCGGCCCCGACGGCCGGCTCTACGTGTCGATCGGCGCGCCCTGCAACATCTGCGAAGTCGATGGCCTGGAAGGAACCATCATTCGCCTGACGCCGGGGGGCGGTCGGCCGGAAATCTTCGCCAGCGGCATTCGCAACTCGGTCGGGTTCGATTTTCACCCGACCACCGGCGAGCTTCACTTCACCGACAACGGCGCCGACAACATGGGCGACGACAGCCCGCCCGACGAGTTCAACCGTGCTCCGCGAAAGGGTCTGTGGTTCGGTTATCCCCATTTCGGCGGCGGCCGCGACCGCACGCCTGATTTCAAGAACGACCCCCTGCCGGAAACGGCGGTCTTCCCGGAGATCGATTTCGGCGCTCACGTCGCTTCGCTCGGCGTCAGTTTCTATCGCGGCCGACAGTTCCCGGAAAGCTACCGCCTGGACGCCATAGTCGCTCAGCACGGGTCTTGGAACCGCAGCGTCCCGGACGGCTATCGGCTGGTCCGCATACACTTCGACAAACGGACCCACCGGGCGGTGAGCAAGGAGATCTTCGTCGACGGCTGGCTCCGGGACGGATTATCGTGGGGACGACCGGTCGACGTCAAGGAGATGTCCGACGGCTCGCTCCTGGTCTCGGACGACAAGCTCGGCGTCATCTACCGGATTACCTACAGCCCTCCGTGAGCCCCAAGGGTCGCGTCCTCGGCCGATCGCTGTTTAGTTCAAACGCCCGAAGAACATCATGCGGGCGTTCTCCGACAGGCTGACGCCGGGCTCGGTGTTGAAGGCCAGCGACACCAGGACGCGCCGCCTGAGCCCCCGGGTCGGCGTCACCCGATGCAGCGAATCGCGGCCCCGGAACAAGGCCAGCGTCCCGGCCGGCAGGCTCCGACGCTGCGGCTCGACAGAGCCCGCGAACAGGCCCCGCAGCCGTTCCGCCTGTTCGCTGCCTGCGGCGCTGTCGCGGCAATCCTTCAGGTATTCGAACGCGCCGCCGCCTTCGGGAGATTGTATGAGCAGGGTGACGGCAAACGAGCTGTTGTCGTAGTGCCAGCCGAGTTGTTGGCCTTCGTCGAAGAAGTGCACGTTGATCGACGCCAGCGGATCGGCGTAGGGGTAGACCGAATGCCCGAGCACGGCCTGCAAAAACTCGCGAAACACCGGGCATTCGTAGACGGCGCGCAAGGGCGAGGCGTCCGGCACCTGGTCGTGCGGTACGCAGCCCTTGTCGCTGACGTGCAGGCGCACCGCCAACTCCGGGTCCTCCGTATCGGGGCCGGCTCCCGGTTCGGTCAAATAGATGTTGTGACTCTGCTCGCAATAATAGGCGAGGCCGTAGAGCGTCTCGGCTTCCTCCTGCAGGGCGGTGATCGTCGGCGCATTCACGAAGCGTTCCAGCACCAGGGCGCCGGCCGCATCGAGGCGCTCGCGGCAGGCCGCCCGGTAGGCCTGATCGTCGAGCGGGTGTTCGCTCGTCGAGACGAAAGCGGATGACGGATAAAGCACGGGCACCGCCTCAGACGAACTCGTTGCGGGGCTTTTCGAACAGTGTGCGGACCATCGGCTCGAAGGTGTCCAAGGGCGCCGTATCGTAGTCGGGGTCGAACGACGTCTGGTCCCAGCGCTCGCAGAAGTCGGCACAGGCCTGGAAGTGTTCGTGACCGCGAAAGGCGTCGCGGGCGTTTCGGTCCTTGCCGATCTTGTCGAAATAATAATAGCCCTGAAACAGGCCGTGGTGCTCGATGATCCAGTGGTTCCTCGCGGATACGTAGGGCCGTAGCACGGCTGCCGCCAACTGGCTGTGGTTCTCCGGCGCAATGGTGTCGCCGACGTCGTGCAGAAGCACGCACACCACGGTCTCGTCGTCGGCGCCATCGCGCATGGCCCGCGTCGCCGATTGCAGACTGTGGTCGAAACGGTCGATCTTGTAGCCGAGCTTCGGCCCGGCCAGCTTACCGAGCATGTCGAGCACATCGTCGGCAACGGTCTCGTGGTGCTCCATATAGAGTCCGCGCAGGAACTCATACTCCTCCGCCGTGCCGTCCTCCATGCGGATGAAATTCACCGTTTCCATGGTCGTCTCCTCCCGGTTGCCGGATCATCCTAGACGGACCGGCCGCCGGTTGGAAGATACCGGAAATCGTGGCAGCATGAGCGCCATGACGGAACCGGAAACCTACGCCCTCTACGCCGTGCGCTATGCCGAGCACGACCGCCCCGCTCAGGCCAACTTCGCCGACCCTCTCGATTCTGCCGGCGACCTTCACAGCGGGCCGATGCCGCTGGATTACTTCGTCTGGGCCGCCATTTCGCCGAACCGCACCATCGTTATCGATACCGGTTTCACGGCCGAGGTCGCCGAAGCGCGCGGGCGCACCCATATCCGTTGCCCGACCGAAGGATTGGCGGCGCTGGGAATCGCGGCGGCCGAGGTCGAGGATGTGGTCATCACCCATTTCCACTACGATCACGTCGGTAACTTCGACCTCTTCCCGAAGGCCGTCTACCACCTGCAGGACACCGAGATGGCCTTCGCCACCGGCCGCCACATGTGCGATGCCTCGGTGCGATCATCGTTCGAGGTCGAAGACGTGGTCGGACTGGTCCGCGAGGTCTACGCCGATCGCGTCCGTTTCCACGACGGCGACACGGAACTGGCGCCGGGCCTGTCGATCCACCATATCGGCGGCCACACGGCCGGCCTGCAGGTGGCTAGGGTGCTGACCGGGCGCGGCTGGGTCGTGATCGCTTCCGACGCCAGCCACCTGTACGCAAACATGGAGACCGGCAATCCGTTCCCGATCATCTATCAGCGCGCCGCCGTGCTGGCCGGCTACGAAACACTCGGGCGTCTGGCCGACAGCCCCGACCATATCGTGCCCGGCCACGATCCGTTGGTCATGCGCCGTTATCCGGCGGTGTCGGAGGCGTTGGAGGGTATCGCGGTCCGATTGGACGTGATGCCGGAAAGGGACTGAATCCCGTTACACCGCGACGTTGTCGATCAGCCGTGCCTTGCCGAGCCAGGCGGCGGCCAGCACCCGGGCCGGGCTTGAGGAATCGAAAACCGGCTGGAGTGTCTCGGCGTCGCGCACGGCCACGTAATCGACGGACCGGAACCCGGCGCCGACGATCTCGGCCCTGGCCTTCTCTTCCTGCTGACTGGGGTCGGCACCTCCCTGCACCGCCTCGGCGACTGCGGAAATCGCCCTGTAGAGAGCCGGCGCGACCTCGCGTTCGGCCGCTGTCAGGTACCGGTTGCGCGACGACATCGCCAGCCCGTCGGGCTCGCGCACGGTCGGCACGGCGGCGATCTCGACCGGGATGTCGAGGTCGCGGACCATCCGCTTGACGACGCAGAGCTGCTGGTAGTCCTTCTCGCCGAAATAGGCGGCGTCGGGAAGCGCCTGCAACAGAAGCTTCGTCACCACCGTAGCGACACCGATGAAGAAGGGCGGCCGGAACTCGCCGTCCAGGATGTCGCTCAACCCCTCCACCTCGACCTTGGTCGAATGACCTTCCGGGTACATCTCGGCCGCAGCCGGCGCAAACAGCAGATCGATGCCCTCGCTCTCAAACTTGACGGTATCACCGGCCTCGTCGCGAGGATAGCTCGCCAAATCCTCATTGGGCGCAAACTGGGTTGGATTGACGAACAGTGTCGCGACGGTGCGGGCATGGCGCCATTTGCAGGCACGGACCAGCGCCAGGTGTCCGTCGTGCAGACCGCCCATGGTCGGGACCAGCCCGACGTCGTCGCCGCCCTGTCGCCAGTCACGCAACTGTGCGCGAAGTTCGGCGACGGTGCGAAGCGTCTTCATGGCGACAACCTCTAGGAGCTTTTCCGGGCGACGCCGAAACAGTGTTCGAGGCCCGGAAAACGCCGGGTTCGCACGTCGTCGGCATATGCCGCGGCGGCGTCTTCGAGTTCGCGGCCGAGGTCGGCATAGCGTTTGACGAACTTCGGCGTGAAATCGGCGAACAGCCCGACCATGTCCTGAGTCACCAGGATCTGTCCGTCGCAGGCCGGCGACGCGCCGATGCCGATGGTCGGAATCGGCACTTCCCCGGTGATGCGGCGGGCAACGGGTTCGACCGTGCCTTCGATGACCAGCGCGAAGGCGCCGGCCTCGGTGACGGCCGCGGCATCGGCGACGACCTGCTTGGCGCCGGCGTCGTCCTTGCCTTGAATCTTGAAGGCGCCGCGATGCTCCGCCTTCTGCGGCAACAGACCAACGTGGCCGAGGACCGGCACGCCGGCCGCGACGATGGCGGCGATGGTCTCGGCCATATCGACGCCGCCCTCCAGCTTGACCGCCTGGCAGCCGGTTTCATCGACGACGCGGCGGGCCGAGGCGACGGCCATTTCGGGTGACTCCTCATAGGTGCCATGCGGCAGATCGACGACGACGCAGGCCCGCTGGCTGCCGCGCATCACTGCCTGACCATGCGCGATCATGATATCCAGCGTGACGCCGCGAGTCGTCTCAAGGCCGTAGACGACCATGGCCAGCGAATCGCCGACCAGCAGGAGGTCGCAATGGGCATCCAGGAATTTGGCCATCGGCGTCGTGTAGGCGGTCAGGCAAACGACAGGCACGCCCCCTTTGCGGGCCCTGATTTCGTCTGTTCCGATCCGATTGTCGTCGCTCATGCCGCATAGTCCTCGTCAGGCCTATGGGCCACCTCACCGGGCTCGACCCTCAACCGTATATGGGTGTGAAACCGGGCCGGACAATATCCCCTTTTATTGCACCGCACAATCGTCGAAACCCGGGGATAACATCCGTTTACCGCCTTTTTCCGGCCCAGAAATCGCCATTCTGTGTGGATAGATTCGGGGATCGTTGTGAATCACCGCAACTTGAGGGTAGCATGGCCGCCATGTTTTTCAGCACGTCGTCCCCCCAACGGTACCGGCGACGGACGCCGTGGCCGGTCGTGGCCGTGGCCGTTGCCGCTGGTGCCTGCCAACCGGCCGGCGGCAAGCCTGTCGAGATAACTGCTCCGCCGACGCCGGTTGCCGAAGCTCCCGCCGCTCCGACGCCGGCACCGCCGCCACCGAAACTGCCGAAGCGCCACATGATCGTCGCCGGCCATCCGCTGGCGGCGAAAGCCGGACGCCATATCCTGCGCGCTGGCGGCAGCGCCATAGACGCCGCCATCGCCGCCCAAATGGTGCTGACCCTGGTCGAGCCGCAGTCGTCGGGGATCGGCGGCGGCGCCTTCCTGTTGCATTACGCCGCCGACACCGGCGCCATCGATTCCTACGATGGCCGTGAGACGGCGCCGCAATCGGCCTCGCCGCGAATGTTCCTGAAGGCCGACGGCGAACCGAAGAAGTTCTACGATGCCGTCGTCGGCGGCTCGTCGGTCGGTGTTCCCGGCGTCGTCCGTATGCTGGAGATGGCGCACCGCGATCACGGCAAGCTGCCCTGGAAGGACCTGTTCGCCCAGGCCATCGACCTGGCCCGCAAGGGAGTTCCGGTGTCCAACCGCCTGGCCAAACAACTCGAGAAGGAGAAATACCTCAAGCTCGGTCCGGCCGGCGCCTATTTCTACGCCAACGACGGCACGCCCAAACCGGCCGGCGCCATCCTCAAGAACCCCGACCTTGCCGAGACTCTGGAGGCGATCTCCGAAAACGGCGCCAAGGCGTTCTACGAGGGCGACATCGCCAACGCCATCGTCGGCGCCGTCAGCCGCGCCGCTAAAAACAAGAGCGGCATGACGGCGGCCGATATCGCCGCCTACGCCGCCAAGAAACGGCCGCCGGTCTGTCTGCCCTACCGCGCCTGGCTGGTCTGCGGGATGGGACCGCCGTCGTCGGGTGGTATTACTTCTTTGCAGATCCTTGGGCTGGTACAGCGTTTCGACCTCGCCGGTCTCGGCGCCTACTCGGCCAAGTCCGTACACGTGATCGCCGAGGCCGGGCGCCTGGCTTTCGCCGACCGCAACGTCTATATCGCCGATCCCGAGTTCGTGCCGGTCCCCACCGCCGGTCTGTTGGACCCCGGATACCTTGAGTTGCGGGCTGCTGAGATCTCGCCCTTTAAGTCCCGTGGCAAGCAGTTGCCCGGCATGCCGGGCGTCAGCGCCAATCTCAATCTGGCGCCCGACGATATGGAGAAAGGGCTGTCGACGGCGCACCTGAGCGTCATCGACGCGGACGGGAACGCGGTTTCCATGACCTCCAGTGTCGAAAGCGCGTTCGGATCGCGTTTGATGGTCCGGGGCTTCATTCTCAACAACCAGTTGACCGACTTCTCGTTCCGTCCACAGCGCGACGGCGCGCCGGTCGCCAACCGGGCCGAGCCCGGCAAGCGGCCGCGCTCCTCGATGGCGCCAACCCTGGTCTTCGATGACACCGGGCGGGTCATCATGGCCATCGGTTCGCCCGGAGGTTCGCGCATCATCGGCTACGTCGCCCGAACCGTTATTGCGGCGCTCGACTGGAAGGAGTCCATGGACACCGCCGTCAACGGCCCCAACTTCACCAACCGAAACGGCGCGACCGACCTGGAGAAGGGCACCGCGCTCGAGGTCCTGAAGCCGGAGCTTGAATCGATGGGCCATGAGGTCAAGGTGCGGACCCTGGGGAGCGGCCTCAACGGTTTTCGCGTGACGGCGGACGGCTTCGACGGCGGCGCCGATCGCCGCCGCGAGGGCGTCGCGCTAGGCGATTGACCCTCCCATCCGGGCGATCATGAAAAGCCGCCTGAACGGCATAAGCGTCTTACCGTCGGCGCGCACCGGGTAGGCGGCTTGGACGCGTCTCGAATAGTCGGCGAAGAAGATCTCGCGCTGTTTCCCGTTAAGGGCGTCCAACAGCGGCTTCAAGGCGGAGCCGCGGGTCCACTCGGCGACCGGGTTGTCGCCGTCGAGCACGTGCATGTAGATCGTCTCCCAGACATCGAGGTCGGCCACGACCGGGCTCAGAATGTCGTAGTAGACGGCCGGCTCGGCCACCGGCGCCTCGCGCAGCAACGGTTTCAGTCTTTCCGTCCATGGACCTTCCAGGGCTGTTTCGGCCATACAGGTATGGGTCGGGGCGCCGTGGTTGCACGGCATCTGCACGGCAAGAACGCCACCCGGGTTGAGGTGGCCGGCCAATTTGGGGAACAGCTCGGCGTGGTCGTCGAGCCAGTGCAGGCAGGCGTTGGAATAGATCAGATCGGCGGGCTGGTCGGGGTTCCAGGCCGCCAGGTCGGCCTCCAGCCAATCGAGGCTGGGATATCGGCTGCGTGCTTTTTCAAGCATGTCGGACGAGCCGTCGACTCCCCTGACCGTTGCATGCGGCCAGCGTTCGGCGATCGACACCGTTAAGTCACCGGTCCCGCAGCCAAGGTCGTAGACCGTCCTCGGTCCTTCGTGGGCCACCCTTGAAAGCAGATCGAGGCCCGGTCGCAGGCGCGGCCCCGAGAACTTCAGGTATTGGTCGGGGTTCCAGGTTCCCACCAATTCGCTCCCTAACCGGTCCTGGCCGGAAGTTCGAGCCGAAAGGCGGCGCCCGTTTCCGTCTCCAGCAGGCGAATATCGCCGCCGTGGGCCTTCATAATATCGAGAGCGATGACCAGGCCGAGGCCGGTTCCGCCATCCTTGCTGGATGCCGCGAACGGTTGGAACAGTCTGTTCCGGGCCCTTTCCGAGAGTCCCGGTCCGTTGTCGGCAACATCGATCAGCAACCGGTTCCCCTGGCGCTGAGCGCTAACCGTCAACGTCGAGGCGCCGGCTTCGCGGGCATTGTGGCCGAGATTGGTGAAGACCCGGAACAACTGGTTGCGGTCGCCTTCTACTTCGATGTCGAAGTCAACTTCATTGCTCCAGGTCATTGCGGGTTCGGCCTCGTCCGACGCCCTCAACGCGGCCTGCGCTTCGGCAACCAGTTCCTGCAGGTGGAAACGCGAACGACTCAGCGACGGCGTCGTGTCGCCGACGTAGTCCAGTGTCTGGGTGCACAGCTTGGTGGCCCGGTCCATGGCGCCGTAGAGACGCGGTAAAACGCGCTTGACCTCGGGATCGTCGACGTCGGCCAGCTTGTCGAAGGCCAGCACCGCAGTCGCCAGGCTATTGCGAAGGTCATGGTTGATTTTGGCGACCGCCGCACCGAGGGTGGCGAGACGGCTTTTTTGTTGAAGGGCGTGCCTGATCTCGCCCTGCATGACGGCCAATTCACGTTCGGTGACGCCGATCTCGTCGGCCCGGTCGGAAGGACGAATGTCCCGGGTCGCATCCTCCGGCGCCTCGCGGAACGCCGCGACCTTGGCTGTGATTCGCCGCATCGGCCGCACCATCAGCCATTGCAGGCTGATGTAGACCAGCCCGGCGGTGAATAGCGATATGACAATCGAAAGGTTGAGAATCCGCGCCGAGTAACCGAACATGGCCTCGCGCATGGGCGCCTCGTCGATCAGGATTTCGACTTTGACGTCCGCGTTCTTGGGCGGCACTCCGATTACCCGGAGTACCCGGTTGCGGTCTTGGGCCAGGGTTTCCAGCGCGTCGCGTATCCAACCGAAGAAAGTGCCGTGCTCTATATCGACGGTGGCATCGACCGCCGGCGGCATGTCTTTCGAAACCATGAGGACGCGTTGGTCGGGGCGGTTGAGGACGATACCGTAGGCTTCGGCGTGATAGAGCAGATCGTCCCCCAGGTCCTTGTCGGTGGCCGCCTCCGGCATGGTTTCGAGGGCCAGCGTGGCGAGATGGGCGCGGACTATGCGGTCTTCCAGGTAAACCTTGCGAAAGCGCGAGATCGATGGCGCCCAGATCATGATTTCCGCCACCATGATGAAAAATATGGTCAGCACCAGGAGGCGTGCCGACAGACTGGTCAGAGCGGGTGGCCGCCGTGGTCTGTGGTCCGCCATCTCGGCTCTCCCTGCGCCTTTATCCAAATCTGCTCAGGAACCGGACGATCTTGCGGGTCCGCTCGCTGAACAACGACGGCGCATAGAAACTGCCTGCCGCCCGTTTCGAGACCTCGCCGAGGGTCGGATACGGCACAATGGTCTGGGCCAGTGCCCCGATCTTGATCTTGCGGTCCATGGCCAGCACCCAGGACTGGATCAACTCACCGGCCGACGGTCCGACGATGGCGCAGCCAAGTACCCGTCCCTTCGGCGTGACGATAGCCTTGATCAGCCCGTCGATGTTGGCTTCCGCGCGGGCGCGATCGTTCTCATGGAACGGCCAGCGCAGGATACGAAAGTCCCGGCCCGAGCGCCTTGCCGCGTCTTCGGTCATGCCGACCTGGGCGAGTTCAGGCGCCGTGAACGTCACCCACGGCACGGCCTGGGTATCGGCTTTGGCCGGCAACCGAAACAGAGCGTTCTTGATGACAACGCCGGCGTGATGGCCGGCGACGTGGGTGAACTGGAGGCCGCCGGCCGCGTCGCCGATGGCGAACACCCGCTTGTTGGACGTGCGAAGCTGCCGGTCGACCTCGATACCCTTGGCCGAATACCGGATACCGGCCTCGTCGAGCCCGAGACCATCGAGATTGGTCTTGCGGCCGACGGCGAGCAGGAGATGCGAACCTTCGACGGTTGCTTCGCCCGTGTCGCCGTTGGCCGCGACGGCGATCCCGGCGGCCGTATTCTCAACGCTCCTGACGGCCTTTCCTTCGTGAATCTCGACGCCGTCGGCGATCAATCGTTGGCGCACGACGTCGACCAGTTCGGGGTCGTCCTGCGGTAGAATCGCCACCTGTTCGAACAGCGTCACGCCTACGCCCAGCTGCCGGTGCGCCTGAGCCAATTCGACGCCGATCGGGCCGCCGCCGACGATGATCAGGTGCTGCGGCAGGTCCGGACCCTCGAACACCGTTTCATTGGTCAGGAAGGAAACGGCGTCGAGGCCGGGGATTGGCGGAACCAAGGGCGAAGATCCGGTGGCGATGACAAATCGCCGGGCGGTGATCCGGACATCGTCGACGGCAACCTCGCGGGGACCGGTGAAGCGGGCCGTCCCCCGCAATACTCGGACGCCGAGGCCTTCGAAACGTTCGACCGAATCGTTGGGTTCGATGGAGCGGATGACTTTTCGTATGTGCGCAAAGACGTCCCTGGCGTTGATCGCCGGATCGGCGGCCTCTATCCCGAACCGCCCGGCCCGACGCACGGCGGTGGCTGCGTGGGCCGCGGCAAGCAGCGATTTTGACGGCACGCATCCGTAGTTCAGGCAATCGCCACCCATCACGGCCTTCTCGACCAAGACCGTCGAGGCGCCCATCTGCGAGGCGCCGGCGGCCACGCTCAGGCCCCCGGCGCCCGCGCCGATTACGCAGATATCAACGTTCAATTGGTCGGTCATGCTCGCAGCGTGCTCAACCCTTCGCCGTCTTATATTTCTTATAGACGATGGGGATCAGCGACAGAACCGCCAAGCCGATGATGGGGCCGAGAACCTGGGGTTCGAAGATGATGTTGAGGTCTGGCATGCCGCCTTTCTCGAAGACCATTCCGAGGCCGTTGCCGACGCTGCTGTAGACGGCGGTGCCCGGAATAATGCCCAAGAACGTGCCGATCACGTAGGTTCGGGTCGGTACGCCGAGAATGGCCGGCACCAAGTTGACCAGCCAGAACGGGAACAACGGAACCAACCGTAGCACCAAGAGATAGCTCAGCGCGTTTTCCTGGAAACCTTCTTCCATGCGGTGCACGGCGTCGCCGGCCTTGGCATGAAAGAAATCGGCAAAGGCGTAGCGGGCAATCAGAAAGATCACCGTCGCCCCCGCCGTCGCCGCGAACACGACATAGATGACGGTCTCGACCGTGCCGAACAAGAAGCCCCCGGCCAGGGTCATCCATACCGCGCCCGGCAATGAAAAGGCGACGACCAGCGCATAGACCACCATGAAGGACACCACCGCCAGCAGCCGATTGTCCTCCGTCCACACCATCAAGTCGTGGTGATGGGCGCTGAGCATCTCGAACGACAGGTATTCGTCGTAACCCAATGCAAAGAAACCGACGATGCCGGTAATCACAACCGCCAGCGGAGCCAAGCGCTTGACGGAAAGTCCTTGGTCTTCGGACGGAGAAGATGTCGTTTCGGGCTCGGCCATCGAGTAGGCCTTCCTCCAGTCGCTGGCAGGTATGAGGAGAATGTACCCGCACCGATCGGTGAAGTGTATCCCAAACGCGATGCACACCATCCAATAACGTTTGCGTGAGCCGGTTCTTGGGCGCCAACGGCGAAGCTTGTGCGACCCTGTAAGCAGGCGTATCGGTGGCGTTGACTTCGCCCGGGCAACGCCGTATACAGCGGGCAAATCTTAGGTGGGAGTCAACCCGTGAAACGTACTTATCAACCCAGCAAGCTCGTTCGCAAGCGCCGTCATGGTTTTCGCAGCCGCATGGCGACCGTCGGCGGCCGCCGGGTCCTGGCCAACCGCCGTGCCAAGGGGCGCAAGCGCCTGTCCGCGTAAATCGGGGCGCTTGACCCGCCGTTGCCCCGTCCGCGCTCACCCGAAACATCCGACCGCCACGGCATCACGCGCCTGAAAAGGCGTTCGGAGTTCCTTCGGGTCGCAGGGCGCGGGCGGAAATGGGCGGCGCCGGGACTGGTTCTACAAGCCCGGCGTCACCAGAATGACGAGAAGGAGTCGTATCAGGGCCCAGGGATTCGCGTCGGGTTTACCGTCACCCGCAAGGTCGGGAACGCAGTCCAGCGGAACCGGGCCAAACGGCGCCTGCGTGAGGCCGCCAACCGGGTCCTGCCGGACCACGCCCGAAGCGGCTTTGATTTCGTGGTCATCGGCAGGGCGGCGACGCTGAAGCGTCCGTTTGAGGCCTTGCTAGGGGATTTGGTTACGGCGTTGCGGAAACTCGACGCCTACAAGGATTGAAACAGCCCTGCCGAAGGCGCGGGGATCGGACCGAAACACCATGCACGTCGTCGAAACACTCACAACGGCTTTTCTGATGATCCTCATACAGGGATATAGATACGTGATATCGCCGGTCCTGCCCGGATCGTGCCGCTACCATCCGAGCTGCTCGGCTTACGCCCTCGAAGCAGTGTCCGAACACGGTTCGGTCCGGGGCGGCTGGCTCGCCATCAAGCGTATCTTACGTTGCCACCCGTGGGGAGCCTTCGGGGTCGATCCGGTACCGGAGCCGACGAGCCGGACCTCGGCCCGGCGCGGCTCCTCCCCTTCCCACGGCAACGCGGCCGGATAAGCGATGATCGACAACCGAAACATGATCCTCGCGGTCGTTCTGTCGATTGCCATCCTCTTGGGCTTCGAGTGGTATTCGGCCGTCACCCGGCCGCCGCCGCCCGTCGAACAGGCCGAAACCGCAGTTACCGACAAACCGGCGGAGCCGGTACCGGGCCTGCCGGTAGCACAAACGCCGCCGACCACCCAAGAGGCGCAGGTGCCGGCCGTGCCGGGCCAACCACAGATCGCCGGCGGCGAGACCCGGGCCGAGATACTGGCCCGCAACAACCGCATCCGCATCGACACGCCGCGCCTCCACGGATCGATATCCCTGACCGGCGGGCGCATCGACGATCTGACCCTGGCCGACTACCGCGAGGAGATCGACCCGGATAGCCCGGAAATCGTCTTGCTCTCGCCGAAGGGCGTGGACGGCGCCTATTACGCCCAATTTGGATGGGTGGCTGGCAACGGCGCCGCCGTGCCCGGCGCCGACACGGTGTGGACCGCCGACCGCCAGACTCTGACCCCGGAGGCGCCGGTGACGCTGAGCTGGGACAACGGCCAGGGCCTGGCGTTCACGCGCACCTACGCCATCGACGCCAATTACATGTTCAAGATTACCCAACGGGTCGAGAACGCCGGTTCCGCCGCCGCGTCTTTGCACGCCTACGGACTGGTCTCGAGGCGAGGAACGCCGGAGACCACCGGGTTCTATATTCTCCACGAGGGCCTGCTCGGGGTCTTCGAAGGAACACTCTCCGAGATCGACTACGACGACATCCAGGAATCGGGGCAGGTCAAGCAGACCTCGACCGGCGGCTGGATCGGCATCACCGACAAGTACTGGCTGGCCGGCCTGGTTCCCGACCAAAAGATCAAGGTTAATTCGCGCTTCCTGCATCGCACCCAGGACGGGGTCGACATGTACCAAGTCGACTACCTGGGTCCGCAACGGGTGGCGCCAGTGGGCGGTTCGGCCGAAGCCACCAACCGCTTCTTCGCTGGCGCCAAGGAGGTTCTCCTGCTCGATGCCTACGAGCAGCAGTTCAGCATCGACCGCTTCGACCTCGCCATCGACTTCGGCTGGTTCTACTTCCTGACCAAGCCGATCTTCTATGCGCTGCTGTGGATCAACGACCGGGTCCTCAACCTCGGCATTGCCATCCTGCTGTTGACGGTCGCCATCAAGATCGCCTTCTTTCCGCTCGCCAACAAATCCTACAAGTCGATGAGCATGATGAAGAAGCTGCAACCCGAGATGACCAAAATGCGCGAGCGGTTCGGCGACGACAAGGCCAAGCTCAATCAGGAGATGATGGCGCTCTACAAGCGCGAGAAGGTCAACCCGGCTTCGGGGTGCCTGCCCATACTCGTTCAGATTCCGGTGTTTTTCGCTCTCTACAAGGTGTTGTTCGTAACCATCGAAATGCGCCACGCGCCGTTTTTCGGATGGATCGTCGATTTGTCGGCGCCGGACCCGACGACCGTATTCAACCTGTTCGGGCTGATTCCGTGGACACCACCGGAGTTCCTCTTGATCGGCGTGTGGCCGCTAATCATGGGCATAACCATGTTTCTGCAGCAAAAGCTCAACCCGCAACCGACCGACCCGGTGCAGGCCAAGATTTTTCTGTTCCTGCCCATCATGTTCACCTTTCTGCTGGCCCGTTTCCCGGCCGGATTGGTGATCTACTGGGCGTGGAACAACGTGCTGTCCATGGCCCAACAGTGGGTGATCATGCGGAGGATGGGAATCACGGGCAAGGAAGCCTTGCAATAGCCCGCGCCCGACGGGCGGGAGGTCTTGATGGCCGCCGATCTCTCCAATGCCGCCGCCGACGATGCCGAACAGGGCCGTCTGTTGTTCAGCCAAACCTGCCGGTTCGTGATCAGCTGTGCCGGCCTCGAACAGGTGCCCGAGTCCGGACTACCCGAGGTCGCCTTCGCCGGTCGTTCCAACGTCGGCAAGTCGAGCCTCATCAATGCCCTGGTCGGGCACAAGGCGTTGGCCCGAACCTCGAACACGCCGGGCCGCACCCAGCAGATCAATTTCTTCGACTTGGGCGGACGGCTGATGTTGGCCGACTTGCCTGGTTACGGGTACGCCCGCGCGCCCAAGGACCAGGTCCGCCGCTGGACCGGGTTGGTCGATACCTACCTCCAGGGCCGCGCCGAGTTGCACCGGACCTGCGTGCTCATCGACGCCCGCCACGGCCTCAAGGACAACGACCTCGGAGTCATGGCGATGCTGGATGCGGCGGCCCAGGTCTATCAGGTGGTGTTGACCAAATGCGACAAGGTCAAGGAAGGACCGCTCGCCAGGTCGACGGACGAGATCGCCGACGAGATCGCCAAACACCCGGCCGCCCACCCGGAAATTCTCGCCACCAGCGCCAGGAAGGGGATCGGCATCGAGGCGCTGCGCAGCGGCCTCGCGACGCTGGCCCTGCCGAAGCAACTGAGCTAGGTTGTCCCCCGTCATGAACGAGAGCTCGAAAGATTACGCCGGAACCTGGCTGGCCCAGGCGAAGGTCCTGTCGGAGGCGCTTCCCTACATGAAGCGCCACAGCGGCGCGACCATCGTCATCAAGTACGGTGGCCATGCCATGGGGGACGACGAATTGGCTAAGATGTTCGCCCGCGACGTGGTGCTGTTGCGTCAGGTCGGCATCAACCCGATCGTCGTCCACGGCGGCGGACCGCAGATCGGCGCCATGCTTGAACGTCTCGACGTCCAGAGCGAGTTTGTCGACGGCCTCCGGGTCACCGACGCCGCCACCGTCGAGGTCGTCGAGATGGTTCTTTCCGGCTCCATCAACAAACACATCGTGTCCGCCATCAACGAAGCCGGCGGCCGGGCGGCCGGGCTTTCCGGCAAAGACAGCAATCTGATCCGGGCCGAGAAACTCAAACGCACGACGCGCGACCCCGATTCCAACATCGAACAGGTTCTCGACCTCGGCTTGGTCGGCGAACCCAGCCAGATCGACCCCCACATCCTGGAATGCTTCGACGATTCCGACATCACACCGGTCATCGCGCCGATCGGGGTCGGCCCCGACGGCGAGACCCTCAATATCAATGCCGATACCGTGGCCGGCGCCATCGCCTCGGCGACCGGCGCCGAACGGCTGTTGATGCTGACCGACGTCGAGGGCGTGCTCGACGAGAGCGGCGAACTGATCGCCGACCTGACGCCCGAACAAGCCCATGCGGCGCTCGAGGACGGCACCGTCAAGGGCGGCATGATCCCGAAGGTGGAAACCTGTCTGAAGGCGGTCGAGGCCGGCGTCGAAGGCGCCGTCATCATCGATGGTCGAGTCCCGCATGCCATTCTGGTGGAGCTGTTCACGGCTGGCGGCGCCGGTACGTTGATCATGCCTCAATAGCGGATCGTCCGCCGCGGCTCAAACTAGGCCGTCGACAAACTCCAGTTGCCATTCTAGATCATCGTCACCGAGGGCATATCCGCCGTCGTCGGTGGGCTGCATCACCTTTTCATCTTCGACCTCGGCCAAGCGGCCCTGCACATCGGCGGCGAATGCGGCATCCAATCCCGCCTTCCAGCAAACGGCAATGATGATCTTGGCGTCGCGCTTGGCGATAACTTTCTGCATGGCCGCCATCGGCACCTCGCACCTTACCGCCAACGCCGCCGTCACCAGATCCTTGTTGCCGCCGTCGAGAGCGGTTTGAATCTGCGCCTGATCCAGAGCGCCTTCGCCGTGTTGGGCCAGGGCCGTCTCGTAAGCGACCTCGGCTGGTGTCCGGCTGTCCGGTTGGGATGGCCTTTCTTCCTCGTCGCCCTCTTTCGCGAGGCGCTTGGCAACGACGGCACGCACTTCCTCCAACACCTCCGGTTCCAAGTCCTTGCGCTCGGTCAACGTCTGAATGAGGCTGTCGGCGACAAACTGCGCCAGCCTGGTGGCGGCGCTTGAAGACAGCTTCGGGCGATTGACCAACGGCCCGTGCCAGCTCTCGACGGCGGCTGCCTGGTCGATGATTCGATCCAACGTCTCTTCGCGGAGCTGGGCGCTTTCGTTTTTCAGGAGAAAGGCCACCGCTTCCTCGTCCCAGGTTTCGACGATGGCGTCGCTTACCGATTCACCGACTCCGTCACGCCTCGAGATGGCGCTCAGTTGCCCGCTCGCGGTGCCGCTTTCGATGATTTCCAGCAAGTCCTCGTCGGTCAGCACCGGCGAGAACTCCAGGACCGGCGCGGCGACCACCAGTTCGGCATCGCGGGCCAGTCGACGGATGACTTCCGGCGGCGCATGGGCGACGTCCTTCAACGCCTCGGACAGGATTTGGCGAACCCGGGCGACCTGATCTCGGGTCAGGATTTCCAACGCTTCGAAGGCCATCTGGTGAACTTTGTCCTGCTCATCGGCGCTCAAGCCCGGTGCCAGCTTGGCTATTTTCTCGGCCAGGCCGCCGCGCACTTCCTGGTCCGAATCGGAAGCGAGCAGAAGATCGGCATGCGGCGGGGTCGAATCGTTCTCGGCCAGTACACGGCGCACCTCGGCCGATGGATCCTCGGCCAGGTAATAGAGTATTTCCGGTTTGATGTCGCTTCGCGCCGCCAGTTTGCGGCGCACTTCGTCATCGTCGTGGCGGGCCAGTTTCTTGGCCTCGTCATAGGTCAGGTCGCCTTCGCCCACGCCCTCTTCAAGGAAACGTTTTCCAATATCCACCATGAAGGGCTATCCGCCTTATCCGGCCCCCTTGCCGACCAGGTCGGCAAAGAATTCCAGTTGGAAGTTCATTTCGTCACTGCTCATCGAATAGTCCGCCCCGCCGTCGGCATCGATGATGTCGGACGGCGCAATACGGCCCATCTTCTGCTGGACCTGGACCGCGACCTTGGGCGGCAGCCCCGATTTCCAACACAACGCCACCATTCCCTTGGCGCTCTTTTCGAGGAAGATTCGTTTGGCCACTATCGTATCGGTCTCGGCCTTGACGATCATTGCCGCCAGCACGAAGCCATGGTCCCCCGCCTTCAGCGCCTTCTCGATCACTTTGCCATCGAGCTTGCGAGCCTGATACAGGCGTTCGGCCATGTCGACGGGAAGATCGATGGTCAGGAAATCCTGGCTCGCCGAGAGGGCGCCATTGCCGAGCCCGTCGCTGCCGCCCTCGAGACGCTCATGGACCACGGATTTAATCGCTTCCATGGTCTCGGCGTCGAAGTCGGTGCGTTCCTGAAGCTCTTCCAACAGGTTGTCGGCCAGGAACTGCGCAAGGCGGGTTGCCGCCGTACGCGGCAACTTTGGCCGGCGGGTCAACGGCGCGTGCCATAACTCGACGCTGGGTGCACGTTCGATCAGGTCGTCCAGGGTCTCCTCGCGTATCATGGCGCTGTCGTTGGCCAGCAGGTCGGCGATAGCACCAACATCGTCGGTAGCGACCAGGGCGTCCGATACACGCTCCCGGACTTCGGCGCGGCGCGAAATGGCGTTGAGCCCGCCGGCGGCGGGACCCTGTTCGATGATCTCGATCAGATCCTCGTCCGTCAGTAGCGGCGAGAATTCGAGGACCGGTCCCGAAACCTCGATTTCGGTGTCCAGGGCCAAGGTCTTGATGACGTCGCCAGGCGCGTCGGCGACGTCCTTCAATGCTTCGGAAAGAAGCTGCCGAACGACGGTGATCTGGTCCTTGGCGAGGATTTCCAGCGCCTCATACGTGGAGCGCCGCACGCTGTCCTGTTCGTCGGCGCTCAAGCCCGGTGCCAACGCCGCGACCTTCCCGGCCAGGCCGGATCGCACCTCCTGATCGCCGTCACGGGCCAGCAGGATATCTGTCTGACGCGGCGCGGCCATGTTTTCGGCCACCGTCCTACGAACTTCCGGGTCGTCGTCCTCGGCCAGAAAATAGAGAATCTCCGGCTTGATGTCGGCCCGCTGGGCAAGTTTGGCGCGCACTTGGGGGTCCTCGTGGCGCGCGAGTTCTTTGGATTCCTCGTACGAGATCGTATCGGATTCGAGGCCGGGCTTCACAACGCGCTTCCTTCCCTGCGTGCCCTATTCTCGGCGGCCATCGACTCGCGGTCCTCCGGCGGTGCGGCTCGAACCGGGCGACGGCGCCATGTGGTATCCACCCTTGCCCTTCTTCTTGACCTCGTACATGGCGGCATCGGCGCGGGCCAGCATATCCTCCAACGCCTCCTCCTCGTTCGGATCGTAAACGGCGACTCCGACCGAAATGCCCAGGGGGTGGTCGTCGCTTCCCGAGAATTTCCGCATCGCCTGGCTGGCTTCAATCAGAGCCCGCGCCCGCTTCTCCGTGACCTCCGGCGTGATGCCGTCGAGCCACATGGCGAACTCGTCACCGCCCAATCGGGCAATCACGTCGCCGGGACGGGACATTTCCATCAGCATGTCGCGCAGGAACATAATGGCGTCGTCGCCGGCCTGATGACCGTGGACATCGTTGACCATCTTGAAATTGTCCATATCGACGAAAAACATCGCCGCCGTTTGTCGGTTGCGCTGCAAGCGGGCGAGACGGCGCGGCAACTCCTCCTCGTAGAAGGCGCGGCGGTTCAACAACCCGGTCATTCCGTCGGTCCGAGATAACGCGACAATCCGCTCATGGTTGGTAATCTGTTCGTTGGCAATGCCGAGTTGGTTTGCAATATCGTTGATCAGCAGACGGTGGTCGTCGTCCCAAGCCTCCCCGTCGTCGTTACGCCACATGGCGAGCGCGCCGTTGACCGTCTGGCGGTAGCTGGTCGAGGCGACCAGAACCCGCCAAGGTTCGAAGGCAATCGTTTCCGGCTCGCCGCCATCGTCCAGGTTGACGAGATCCTTGGCCAGGTTGTCCAGTCCCCCGGTATTGCCGTACTCGGCGGCGATCATGAACGTCCCCGGCTCGGCCTGGCGGTAAATCCGGCACCCGGCCACGCCCAGTGCGCGGGCCGTCGCAGCGGCTGCCGCCGACAGCATGTTGTGCGGTTCCAACTCGTCTCTAATAGTGCTGACGATGTAATTGAGCACCTGTTCACGGTGACGTGCCCGGGCCAACGCCGATTCGCTTTCGCGTTCATCAGTAACGTCGCGGCACACGCCCCGACTGCCGCTCCATTCATGCCCGTCTCCGGTGTCCACGAACAACGGCACACAGGAGACCACCAGACAGGCGGTGGCGCCGTCCTTACGGCGCATCCATACCTCGACCCCTTCCATTGGACGTTGGCTGACGAACGGCACGATCGGGTATTCCTCCGGATCGATCACGAGATCGGCCGCTGTCGTATCGATCAGTTCCTCGGCCGTATACCCCATGGCCCCTTTCGGCGAGACGAACGAGAAGGTGCCTTCCTTCGACACCTCCCACGAAAAATCGCTGGATATCTCGACCAAGTCCTTGTACCGCTGCCGTGATTCGACCAGCGCGCTTCTGAGGTTGCGCTCCATTGTCGTATCGCGGGTCAGGACCAGAAAGGCATCATCGGCACCTTGCGGCACAACGGTAACCTCGAGGGAAATCTCCCCCTTTGAACTATCCAACGTCAAGGTGCCGCCGAGCACGGCTCGTTGCTTGGCGGCGCGGCCAACCAATTCGGTGATCTCGGGAACCGCTTCGTGTTGCAGCAGCGACTCCAATCCGGCTCCCTTGGCGTTTGAGCCGAGCGGCTTGCCGTCGGCCGAAACCAGCACCGCCGCACCTGGATACCCCACGAGGACTTCGTCCTCAGTACCGGCACCGGCCTGACGATCAGGCGCGTTGGTAGGTTGGTTTCTAGCCATAGTTTCGTTTCGTCCCTGTCTTGAACGGGTTGGTTTTTCGAGCGCCCGAACCGATTGATCGCAATCTTATGAAATCGGCGCATTCAGGGCCAGTCCGGATTGATCTGCCGGCGGCTTGTCCCGAGCCACCAAATCAGGCTTGCCAGATACGGTCTTCCCGACCACATATAGGCGATGGCGACAGCCCCAACCCTTGCCGGAGCGGCGACCTGGGTATTCGATCTGGACAACACCCTTTACCCGGCCTCGTCGAGGCTGTTCGATCAGGTCGACAAGAATATCACCCGATTCATTGCGGACAACCTCGGCCTCGAATGGGCTGAGGCGTACCGGGTTCAGAAAACCTACTTTCGCGAGCACGGCACCACCATGCGCGGCCTCATGGACCGGCACGGCACCGACCCCAACTATTTCCTCGAATACGTCCACGATATCGACCTCAGCCCGATCGCCCCCTCACCGACCCTGGATACGGCCCTCGGGCGACTCGGGGGCCGCAAGATCGTCTTCACCAACGGCTCATCGGAACACGCCGAACGAGTCACGCAACGACTCGGCGTCAGAAGACATTTCGAGGCGATCTTCGATATCGTCGACAGCGATTACAGACCGAAACCGGAACCGGCCGTCTATGATCGTCTTGTCGAGCGTCACACCATCGATCCGCAGAACGCGGTCATGGTCGAGGACATTGCCCGTAACCTGGCACCGGCGGCAGCGCTCGGCATGGCAACCGTGTGGGTGCGAACCGACAGCCCCTGGGGCTACGAGGAATCCGACGCCGATCACGTTCATCACGTGGTCGATGACCTGGTCGAATGGCTAACCGGTTTGACCGGCGGTTAGGGCGCTGCCGGCACTCGTCTTCCATTCGGCCGACCTGAGTTGACACCCCGCTTCGCCTGCCGCATTTTCTCAGCGGCTTTTTCAATTCTTGGCGAACACGCACGGGAAGTTCATGGATAAATCAAACCTCGAAGCCGTCATCGATGCCGCCTGGGCGGTGCGCGACGAGATCGGCCCCGATACCGCTGGCGAGACCAGGGACGCCATCGACGCTGCATTGGACCTGCTCGATTCCGGCGAGGCGCGGGTAGCCGAGCCGTCGCCGCAGGGATGGAAGGTCAACGAGTGGCTCAAGAAGGCTGTGCTGCTGTCCTTTCGGACCGAGGACATGGCTACCATTTCCGGCGGTCCCGGCGGCGCCCCGTGGTTCGACAAGGTGACCTCGAAATTCGACGGCTGGGACGAAGCCCGCTTTCGCAAGGCCGGCTTTCGCGCCGTACCCCATTGCGTCGTGCGGCGGTCGGCCTATATCGCGCCTGGCGTCATCCTGATGCCGAGTTTCGTCAACCTCGGCGCATATGTCGGTTCCGGCAGCATGGTCGATACTTGGGCGACGGTGGGGTCGTGCGCCCAGGTCGGCAGCAATTGCCATATCTCCGGCGGCGCCGGGCTTGGCGGCGTGCTCGAGCCGTTGCAGGCGGGCCCGGTCGTCGTCGAGGACAACTGCTTCATCGGGGCGCGTTCGGAGGTCGTCGAGGGCGTCGTCGTCGAGGAGGGCTCGGTGTTGTCCATGGGCGTCTATATCGGTGCTTCGACCAAGATCGTCGATCGCACCACCGGAGAGGTGCTGTATGGTCGGGTACCGGCCTATTCGGTCGTCGTGCCCGGCAGCCTGCCCGGCAAACCGACGGCCGACGGGGCGCCGGGGCCGGCGCTCTATTGCGCCGTCATCATCAAACGGGTCGACGAAAAGACGCGCTCCAAGACCTCCATCAACGACCTGTTGAGGGATTGAGCGTTCGCCCCCGTCATGCCGGACGCCATCGACCCCGTTGAACTCAGCCAAAGATTGATCCGCTGTCAGAGCGTTACGCCGACGGACGGCGGCGCTCTTGCCGTCCTCGAAGAGGCGTTGGCCAGTCTCGGGTTCACCTGCCGTCGGCTCAAGTTCTCCGACGAACAAACGCCCGATGTCGAGAACCTCTATGCCCGTCTCGGCGAGACTGAGCCCAATCTCTGTTTCGCCGGACACACCGACGTCGTTCCTACCGGCGACCGCGACGACTGGAGTGTCGATCCGTTCGCCGCCGAACTCCGCGACGGACGGCTCTACGGTCGCGGTGCCGCCGATATGAAAGCGGCGATCGCCGCCTTCGTCGCCGCCACCGGCCGTTACCTCACCGCCGTCAACGGCGCTCCGCCCGGCTCGATCAGCCTGTTGATCACCGGCGACGAGGAAGGACCGGCCATCAACGGAACCCAAAAGGTCTTGAGGTGGATGGCCGACAGCGGCGAGACCGTCGACGCCTGCGTGGTCGGCGAGCCGACCAACCCTGAACGCCTCGGCGACATGATCAAGATCGGGCGGCGTGGCTCCCTGAACGCCGAGATCGCCGTCCACGGCGTCCAAGGCCATGTCGCCTACCCGGATCACGCCGACAACCCGATTCCCCGTCTGTTGGCCTTTCTCGACCGCGTCTTGGCCGAACCCCTGGACGGCGGCACCGAGCATTTCCCACCGAGCCGTATCGAGATCACTTCGGTCGATGTCGGAAATCCGACCACTAACCTCATTCCATCCCGGGCCGAGGCCCGCTTGAACATCCGTTTCAACGACCTCCACACCGGCGCCGGCTTGACCTCCCACCTGGAAACCTGCCGGTCCGAGACGGCCGGCGCCAGCGACATTACCGTCAGCGTTTCGGGCGAGGCCTTCCTGACTCCGCCCGGCCGATTGAGCGGGATACTTGCTGACGCCGTGCGCCGAGAAACCGGGCGCGAAGCGGAGTTGAGCACGACCGGGGGCACCTCGGACGCCCGCTTCATCAAGGACCATTGCCCCACCGTAGAGTTCGGCATGATCAACCGAACCGCCCATCAAACGGACGAGTTCGCCGACATCAACGACATCGAAGCGCTGAGCCGGATCTACGAGACGGTTCTTGCCGCTTACTTCGAAACCGCCTGATGGTGCCGCTCCGGGACGTCGTCGCCGCCCTCTATGGCGCCTATCGGTTGGCCCGCTTCGATAGCGGCGGCATGAGTTTCTTCGAAATTTCGGAAACCGGGTTTTGGCGTTCCTTCTTCGCTGCCGTCCTGGTCGCCCCGTTTTTCCTGGCTCTGCTTTTGGTGCGGTTTCAAATGGTTCCGATCGAAGCGCCGCTGTTCCGTTACTTGGCCATCGAGGCGATCGCATACGTAATTGCCTGGGTGGCCTTTCCCCTGGTCATGGCCAACCTGGTCCGCGCGTTCGAACGGGAAAGCCATTTCATACGGCTGATCGTCGCCTACAATTGGGCTTCGGTGTGGCAGAATTGCCTCTACCTTCCGATCGTTATGCTGGCCTCGCTTGGCGCCTTTTCGGACGGCGTGGCCAACGGCGTGTCGTTCATCGCCCTGGTCTATATATTGGTCTACACTTGGTTCGTCGCGCGGACGGCGCTCGAGATCCCGGCAATCGGGGCAGCCGGCGTGGTCGCCGTCGATTTGTTCCTGAGCGTCGTGATCAACGCTGTCGCCGATGGGGTAATCTAGACTTCCTTGGTGCCGCTGCCGCCTCCGCCGTCGAACAAATCGAGGAATGGCTGGATCAGATCCTGCCAATCGACCATAAAGGAAACGGCACTGATACCAACGAACAGCCACAGTTTAGGCGACGTCAGAAAACCACCGACAACCAGTAAGAGACCGATGAAGCCCCAGGTTCCCTGCCCCAGGAAAATGGCGATGACCGAGCAGATAAGGGCCAATGGCACGAAGATAAACCCAATCGTAAAGATGCCGAGCAGCCCGAAACCGACTGCGAACCAGCCCATCACCGGGGCCGTGGTCGGTTCCGGCGGCGGCTGTTCGGAACCCTCGCTTTCGGGGTTCAAGCTCAACGGCATTCGTTCCATGACAAGTCCGAATATAGGCCGCCGGCTGCGGCGAAACAACGCATCCAGGGCGTTCGCCGGCGCTTCCCAATAGACCCTCCTAATAGACGACGTCCGTAAGATAGAGACCGTCGGCCGGTGCCGTCGGTCCGCCGGCCTCGCGGTCGCATGCCGCTAGCGCCCGCTCCACCGCAGCCGTGTCCCATTTGCCCTCGCCGACCAGTTTCAGGGTGCCGACCATGTTGCGTACCTGATGGTGCAGGAACGACCGGGCGCGAGCGGTTACGGTGAGATCGCGGCCATCGCGCCGGACCTCCAGGGCATCCAACGTCTTGAGGGGCGTGTCGGCCTGGCAGGTGCTGGCCCGGAAACTGGTGAAGTCGTGCTTGCCCACCAGCACCTTGGCGGCGGCATTCATGGCGGCAATGTCGAGGTCTGTGGGCACCCACCACTTCAACCCCCGGTCGATGGTCAACGGCGCCCGTCGGCAGACGACGCGGTAGACGTAACCGCGCTGTGTGGCCGAAAACCGGGCGTGAAAATCCGGCGCCGCTTCGCAAGCCTCTAGAACGCTGACTGGATGCGGCCTCGCTTGAGCGTTTAACGCGTCGCGCACCGTATCGGCGTCGGTCTCGCGCTCCAGGTCGAAGTGCGCCACCTGGCCCAAGGCGTGCACACCTGAATCCGTCCGCCCGGCGCCGAATACCGTCACCCGTTCGCCGGAGAACGCCTCGACGGCTTCCTCCAGGACCTGTTGGACGGCGAGGCCGTTGTCCTGGCGTTGCCAACCGACGAATCCGCGGCCGTCATATTCGATGGTGAGGCGATATCGGGTCATGTCGCTCTATTTACCGGGAAGCCGCCGATTTTTCGACTGCTTATGTCTTTCCGCCGGCAGTTGCGCGTTATTGTGTGGTCAGCGGGCGTCATGATAAGAAAGCGCTCGTCGTTGCGTTCAGCCACGGGGCACAAGGGGGGGTGTCCGGAAAACCCCAAGAGGTGCGAAAGTGACAGGCTCCGAAGCCGAATTTTCCGATGCGGACCGGGATTCGCTGCATATCTTGCCGCTCGCTATCCTGCCGCTAAAGACGCCTTCGTTGAAGCGCGCGCGCCTCATCAAGAACCACCGGCTTGAAAGCGTCATCGAGTTGTTTACCGACGCCGAGACCGGTAGCGGACAACTGGAAATCGAGAACCTGATCCAGGAGTTCTCCTGGGACCCGTCGGAACCGCCCGACGACCTGATCTTGCTGCGTAAACTCTCCAAGCTGCACAGCTACGATGTCTACAGCCTGCGCGTGACTCTGCGCGAGGAAGGCATCGAGGTGGATAGCGACGAACACCTCAAGCTTTCGGCGAGCAAGAACAAGGAACTCACCGAATACATGACCGAATTCACCCGGCCGCTGATACTGCAGATCTACGGCGACGACGACATGGAGATCAACAGTTTCGAGGACGTGATCAGGTTGTTTCGCAACCCGGACGTCAAGAAGGCGCTGGAAAAGATCCAGATCATGTCGCAGAAGCTCGAGATCGAGCCCGAGGACATCCCCAAGTTCATGGAGGATTACGGCGATATTTTCCTGTCGCTGTCCTACTATCACCAATGCCTGGACACCATCGAACCGGCCATTTCCGAGTTTCTCGAAGCCCTTATCGATTTGCGCGACAGCTATCAGTTCAAGACCGACCCCGGCCTCGTCGAAACCGCCAAGATGATGGAAGCCACGATCAACGAACTGATGGCGGCGATCACCGGCCGCTTCGAAAACTTCGAACGCGGCACCAAGAACATGTGGGACGACATTTCGGCGACCCGCTTCCGCAAGGTGGAGCGGCTGATATCCGGTTACCACACGACCATCGGCGGCGTCCTCTGTTCGCTCAATGTCAAGATGGACGCCTGGATGCGTCTGTTCCCGAACAAGAACACCGGCGGCCCCGGCCGCCGCGCCGAGTTCATCATGTCCGATATGAAACAGGGCATGGACAAGATTCAGAAGATCGAGGACTCGGCGCCGATGCTGGCGGCGCTGGAATAGGATCCGGTCGGTCAGCCGAGCCGGGTACCGACCGTAAGCGGATATCCCCTCAGGAACGTCTCCGTATCGAGCGGCCCCTTGCCGGGACGCTGCAGGCGCTTCAATGCAAGGGCACCGTCCCCGCAGGCTACCGCCAACGGTTCGCTGATGACGGTTCCCGGTTCACCACCGGCCTCAGGCAATACATCGGCCGCCAGCACCTTGATGCGCTCGCCGGCGTGATCGAACCACACACCGGGCCACGGATTGAGAGCGCGAACCGTTCGCTCCAGTTCGATGGCCGGTCGCGCCCAGTCGAGGCGACCTTCGTTGCGCTCCAGCTTGGCCGCATAGGTAACACCGTCACTGGGTTGCGGAATCGGTGAAATGGACCCGCGGACCATCCCATCGAGCGCCTCTACCAACAACTCCGCGCCGATTGCGCTTAGGCGGTCATGCAGGTCGGTGGCTGTGGTATGCGGTCCGATCGGTGTCTCGGCGCTGAGTAGGATGTCGCCGGCGTCCACATCTTCATTGATCTGCATGATAGTGACACCACTCACCTCGTCACCGGCCAGGATGGCCCGTTGGACGGGCGCAGCGCCGCGCCATCGCGGCAGCAGAGAGGCATGGACGTTGAGGCAGCCCAACCTGGGCGCTTCGATAACGGCTTTCGGCAGGATTTTCCCTGAGGCGGCGACCACCGCGACATCGGCATCGAGGTCGATGAACGCCTGTTGCTCGTCGTCGCCCTTGAGGGAAACCGGCGTACGGACGCTCAATCCCTTCTGCTCCGCGAAAGCATGAACCGGCGCCGGCTTTTCGTGGTGGCCGCGACCGACGGGGCGGGGCGGCTGCGCGTAGACGGCAACGACCTCGTGGCCGGCGTCGAGAAGCGCCGACAGGGTCGGCACGGCGAAGTCCGGCGTGCCCATGAAGATTGTCCGGAGTGCGCTCATTGGCCCCCCCCCGGGGCTGTCGGCGACGTCGGTTCGCTGGCTCAGGCCGATTTCGCCTGGGTCTGACGCTTCGCCTTGGCAAGCTTGCGCAGGATCATGTTGCGCTTCAACGAGGAAATATGATCGACAAACAGAACACCGCGCAAGTGGTCTATTTCGTGCTGGACGCAAACGGCCGAATAGCCTTCGGCCTCGAGTTCCTGGGTTTCGTTGTTCTCATCCAGATAACGCACCCGCACCGACTCGGGCCGGACCACGTCGGCGAAATGCTCCGGCAGGGAAAGACAGCCTTCTTCGCGGGCAATCTCCTCATCGGATGCCCAGACTATTTCCGGATTGGCCATGCGGATCGGGTTGGGCTCCTCGTCCTTGGCAGTCACGTCCATGACCAGGACGCTGCGGTGATCGCCGACCTGAGGCGCGGCCAAGCCGATGCCTTTGCCGGCATACATGGTCTCCAGCATGTCGTCCATCAGCGCCCGCACCTCGTCGTCCACTGCCTCGACCGGCTCGGTGGCGATTTTCAGGCGCGGGTCGGGCGCGACGATAATCGGGAGCAGGGCCATGACGGAGGGTTCCGGGCGCGTTGGTCTCTACGGGTTCAGTTTTCGAACCCTGCACATATGGTGCCTGAGCGGTTCCGTCAAGCCGAGTGCCGAAAGTCGATTTCGGTTATAGTCTTCGGCAGTGCACGATCGAAGGGGGAGGGTTCGGTGATCTGGCAGAGCTTGGTGGGAGTGGTTGTGCTGACGGCGCTGGCCTGGGCGATAGGCGAAGAGCGCCGGCGGGCGGCGTGGAAGACGGCGGCGGCCGGGCTTGCCGTGCAGTTCGCCGTCGCCCTGACCCTACTTAAGATCGAAGTGTTCCAGGACGCGTTCTTGTGGCTCAATTCGGCCGTCGTCGCCCTGCAGGACGCGACCCGCGCCGGCACTTCGTTCGTTTTCGGATACATCGGCGGCGGCCCGCTGCCGTTCGCCGAAAGCTATCCCGGCGCCAGCTTCGTCTTCGCTTTTCAGGCGTTGCCACTGATCCTGGTGGTCAGCGCCCTTTCGGCCCTGCTCTTCCACTGGCGTGTTCTGCCCGTGGTGGTTCGGGGCTTCGCCTGGGCCCTGCGGAAGTCGATGGGGGTCGGCGGCGCGGCCGGGGTCGCAGTGGCCGCCAACGTCTTCGTCGGCATGGTCGAGGCGCCGTTGCTGGTTCGCCCCTACATGGCCAGGCTCAGCCGCAGTGAGTTGTTCATCGTAATGACCGCCGGCATGGCGACCATCGCCGGCACCATGATGGCGCTATACGCAACCATCCTCGGCGCCGTCGTGCCCGACGCCGTCGGCCATATCCTGACCGCCTCGCTGATCAGCGTGCCGGCCGCCATCATGATCGCCAAGCTGATGGTGCCGGAAACGGACGAGGCAGCGGTGGCCGACGACGACCGAGTGACGCTGCGGGCGGAAAGCGGTTCGACCATGGACGCCATCACGCGGGGCGCCCTGCAGGGCGTGCAGTTGCTCATCAACGTCATCGCCCTGCTGGTCGTCCTGGTCGCCCTGGTCAGCCTCGCCAACGCCTGCCTCGGGCTGCTGCCCGATGTCGCCGGCCAGGCGCTGACGCTGGAGCGCATCCTGGGATGGGCGATGATGCCGCTGGTTTGGCTGATGGGCGTGCCGTGGAGCGAAGCTCAGACGGCCGGCAGCCTGATGGGTATCAAGGTCATACTCAACGAGTTCCTGGCCTACCTGGAGATGACAAAGCTGCCTGACGGCGCGTTGTCGGAACGCTCGCGCCTGATCATGACTTACGGGCTTTGCGGATTCGCCAATTTCGGCAGCCTCGGCATCATGGTCGGTGGCCTCGTCGGCATGGCGCCGGAACGCCGCGACGAAATCCTCTCGCTGGGCCCGAAATCCATTGTATCCGGGGTGTTGACGACGGCGTTGACCGGCGCCGTGGCCGGCGTTTTGTTGTGAGCAGCGGCCGCCGTTTGCCTTTGCGCGAAGGCTCGGGCAAGGTGGTGTGATGGATGTAAGCGTCGTCTTGTTGGTGGTGTTAGTGGCGGTGCTGGCCGCCGTCGCCTTGATCATGCGCGGGATCTCCGCCAACCGGCAGGAGACGGCGCGCATCGCCGAAACCGCCATCCGCCTGGCCGAGGCCCAGGCCGAGCTGACCGGCCGCCTGCAGCAATCGCAGATCGGGGTGAACGAGCGTCTCGACTCGCTCGGCAAGCGCCTCGGCGACGGCTTGGCCCAGCAGACCGAGAAGACCGGCGCCAACCTGAAGGAGCTTGAAAAACGCCTCGCCGTCATCGACACCGCCCAGAAGAACATCACCGACCTGTCTGAACAGATGGTTGGATTGCAGGACATCCTGTCCAACAAGCAGGCGCGTGGGGCGTTCGGCGAAATTCAGATGCAGGACCTGGTCGGCGCCATCCTACCCCCATCGGCCTATATGTTTCAGGCGACGCTGTCGAACGGCAAACGGGCCGATTGCCTGTTGAAACTGCCCAATCCGCCGGGATCGATCGCCATCGATTCGAAGTTCCCGCTGGAAAGCTACGAGGCGTTGCGGAGCGCCGCCGACGACGACGCCCGCAAGATTGCCGGCCGCGAGTTTTCGGCCGCTGTCCTCAAACACGTCAAGGATATCGCCGACCGTTACATCGTTCCTGGCGAGACCGCCGAATCGGCGCTGATGTTCCTGCCGTCGGAAGCCGTTTACGCGGAACTTCATGCTGGCTTTCGCAACGTCGTCGAGGAATCGTTCCGACGCCGGGTATGGATCGTCTCGCCGACGACCTTGATGGCGACCCTGAATACGGTTCGCGCCATCCTCAAGGACGCCCGCATGCGCGAGCAGGCTCACGTCATCCAGGCCGAAGTCACCAAGATACTCGAAGACGTCGAGCGCCTCGGCAAGCGGGTCGGCAACCTGCAGAGCCATTTCGGACAAGCGCAGAAAGACATCGGCGAAATCCACACGTCGGCCGACAAGATCACCAAGCGCGGCCAACGCATCGAGGAACTGCAGTTCGAGGACGACGGCGCCAGCGAAGACCTTGAGCCGCCGCAACCGCGGCCGCAACTGAAAAGCGTCTAGGCTTTCGCCGTCTTGCCGGCGAGTTCCTCGCCGACCGCTTCGAACACTTGCCCCCAGTCGCCCGGCTCGTGTTGCCGGAACAGGCGGATGGTCGGATACCAGGGACTGTCCTGGCGTTCCGATTGCCACAGGAAGCCGGTCGGTTTCGACATCAGCCCCCAGGCCGGCTTACCCAAGGCGCCGGCCAGATGAAGCACCGACGTGTCGACCGAGATGATCAAGTCCAGGGCCTCTATGGCGGCAGCCGTATCGCCGAAATCGCCGAGGTCGTCGGCCAGATCGACGACCCGGGCTGCCGCGTCCGATTGGATCAGCTGCTCCTGGAAACTGCCGACCTGGAGGCTGAAGAAGCTGGTCCCGGGCACCTCGAACAACGGTTCGAACAGGTCGAACTGGCAGGAGCGCTTGTGGTTGTCGACGCGGGTCGGGCTGCCGGCCCAGGCGAACCCGATCTTCAGTCCTTCGGCCCCGCCGATGCGTGAATCGACCGGCGTTCCCTCGGGCGCCGCCAGGTAGGGAACTTGATCCGGGATGGTTTCGGCCGTGGTGGCGAAGATGTGGGGCAAGCTCATCAACGGCACGTGGAGGTCGAAGTCGGGAAGCGATCGGCCGAGATCGATCCGGTCGTCGATGCCACCGAGCGTGCCGAACAGCCGGTTCAACTGGGCCCGGCATTCGAGGATCACGCGGCCGCCGCGCTCGGCCACCATCGGTGCATACCGGGAGAACTGGATGCCGTCGCCGAAGCCTTGTTCGGCGTCGATCAGGATGGTCCGGCCGTCGAGGTCCTCGCCCTGCCACTGGGGCTTGCCGAAATCGCGTTGAAAGGCGGCGAAAGTGGGGGTTTTCCAGCGCCATTCGTATTCGCGCCAGCCGCGCTCGTAGTCACCGTGCTGGAGTAGGGCGAGCGACAGATTCCAATGCAAATCAGGGCTATCCGGCTCCGATTGCAGCGCCCTCTCCAGGTAGCCGATGGCCTCCCCTGTGCGGTTCATTTTCTGGAACGTGGCGCCGAGATTGCAGTGTGCATCGATGTAGTCGGGATCGATGGCAAGCGCGCGTTCGAATCCGTCGACGGCGTCTTCGTACAGATCGAGGGCGAGGGCGGTGTTGGCATGGTTGTAATGCTTTTCGGCGTTCGAGGCGTCCAGCGAAACCGATTTGCGGTAGTGCTCCAGCGCCGATTCGAGATCGCCCAGATCGGAATAGGCGTTGCCCAGGTTGTAGTAGGCGTTGGAATCGGCCGGATCGATTTCGAGCGCTTTTTCGTAGCTCTCCAGCGCCTCGTCCAGGCGCTCGAGCCCGGCCAGGGCGTTGCCCATGTTGGTGTGGGCGGCGCCCAGCCGCGGCGTCAGTTCGATCGCCTTGAGGCAAGCCTCCAGGGCCTCCTCATGGCGCCCTAGCTCGTTGAGGGCGCTGGCCAGGTTGTTGACGGCCTCGGCCTGGTCGGGAGCGAGGGTGGCGGCACTCCGGAAAGCATCGACCGCCTCGTCGACCCGGCCGGCCAGTTGCAAAGCATTGCCCAGATTGACGAACGGTGCGGCGAAATCGGGCGCAACCTCGGTCGCCCGGGTGATCAACTTGATGGCCCCGTCGAGGTCGCCTGCCGCTTGCAGGATCACCCCCATCAGGTTCAGGGCGTCGGCATTGTCGGGGTCTTGCTGGAGAACGCTCTTGTAGATCTCCCCGGCATCGGCCAATTGCCCGGCCTGGTGAAGTTGCAGTGCCTGCTGGAGGAGCTTCGGAACGTTCATGACCTAGACCGGCCTGCGTTCCTTCAACGCCGCGCTCAACGTACCGTCGTCGAGATAGTCGAGTTCGCCGCCGACCGGCACTCCGTGAGCGAGCCCGGAAACGGCGACCCCGGCCTGGCCGAGGCATTCGGCGATGTAGTGCGCCGTCGTCTGGCCGTCGACGGTGGCGTTGGTGGCGAGGATGACTTCCGTCACTTGATCCTCGGCGGCGCGCGCCACCAGGCCCGAAATATTGAGGTCTTCGGGCCCGATACCGTCCAATGCCGACAGCGTGCCGCCGAGTACGTGATAGCGGCCGCGGAACGACGCCGTCCGTTCCAGCGCCCACAGGTCGGCGACGTCCTCGACCACGCAGATGACCGACGGATCGCGTTTGGGGTCATTGCAGAGCGTGCAGGGATCGTGGCCGTCCAGGTTGCCGCACACCGAACAGGTGACGATGCGCTCGACGGCCTCGCCCAACGCCTTGGCCAGCGGCGACAGCAACGACTCTTTGCGACGGATCAGATGCAACGCGGCGCGCCGCGCCGAGCGCGGCCCGAGACCGGGAATCTTGGCCAGCAACTTGATCAGGGTGTCGATCTCGGGCGAAACCATCGGCGGGCCGGGCTTCAGAACGGCAGTTGGAACCCCGGCGGCAACGGCAGACCGCCGGTTAGCTCCGACATCTTTTCTCGAACCTCGGTGTCCACTTTGTTGCGGGCGTCGTTGAAGGCGGCGAGGATGAGGTCTTCCAGAACCTCCGAATCATTGGGATCGACCAGCGACGGATCAATCTTGACCCGTCTTGCCTCGCCCTTACCGTTCAGCGTTACCTGGCACATGCCGCCGCCCGAAGACCCGGTGATCTCCATGTCGGCGAGGCCTTCCTGCATCTCGGCCATCTTGGCCTGTAGCTGCTGCGCCTGTTTCATCATCTGGCCGAGGTTTTTCATCGAGGAAGGCTCCCTTTAGGGCGCACCGGCCCAAGACCGGTTGGGTTGGAGGATCGTCAGGATGTATAACACCCAAACCATGCAGCACCAAAACCTCTTCGTTTTCGATATCGAGACCGTTCCCGACACCGACTCGGTTCCGGCCCTGACCGGGTTCGACGAGCCCGGCACGGAGGAGCGCCGCGCCGAGCTGGAGCGCTATCATCTGGACCTCACCGACGGTCGCAACGCCTTTCCGCGCCAGCCGTTTCACCGGGTGGTGGCGATCAGCTTCCTGGAAGCCGAGATCGAACGCCACGGCCCGCACGAGGCCTATTACCTGAAGGAACTGCGCTCCGGCGGCGAGGCCGGTTACGACGAGAAGCAACTGCTGGCCGGCTTCTTCCAATACTTCGAACACACCAAACCACGCCTGGTCAGCTTCAATGGCCGCGGCTTCGACCTGCCGGTGCTCAAGTACCGGGCGATGGTGCACGGCGTCAGCGCCCCCTGGCTCTACGGGGCCGGCGACAAGTGGAACAGCTACACCAACCGTTATTCCCCGGATTGGCACTGCGACCTCCTCGAGGTGTTGTCCGACTACGGCGCGTCTGCCCGCGTCAAGCTGAACGAGGTTTGCGCCGTTCTCGGCCTGCCCGGCAAGTTCGGCGTCGAGGGCGGCGATGTGGCCGGTATGATCGACAACGGCAATGTCCAGGCGGTACGGGATTACTGCGAGACCGACGTGCTGAACACCTACCTCGTCTACCTTCGCCTGATGCTGCACCGGGGAACGCTGGAGCTCGAAGCCCACAACCGGGCCGTCGCCGACGTCCTCGCCCTGATCAAGGAGCATGGCGAGAAACGCCCGCACCTGAAGGGGTTTCTGGAAGCCTGGGGTGAGGCCTGCGACAACGCCTTCACCCTTTAACTGCAGCCGAACTCTCTTTGATTTCGACCTTCGTAAAGCTTTATACGAATTTTTTGAAATATTACGATTGTATTAACAAGCAATAGATCAATAAATCCCTATAAGTATTTATATTGACGTCTTTTTCTTCTGCCGTATCCTAATAAAAATCAGGAGGATACGATGCGTAGATTATGTTTCGTTTTTTTCGGCTTGTGTCTGATGGCCCTACAGGGTTGCAGCGCCGTCGCCGTCAGCGCCGGCAGCATCGTCGCCGGCACCGGCGTCAATCACACGCTGAGCGGCATCTCGTACAAGACCTTCAACGTGTCGGTCGGCCAACTCAAGGTCGCCGCCGTCGAGACCCTGAGCCGGCTCGACATGCCGATCACCGGCAAGGTCAGAACCAAGACGGGCTGGCTGATCGGGGCGCGGGCCATCGGCCGCCGGATCGAGGTCGATCTCGAGGGCCTGACGCGGCGCGCCACCCGCATGCGGGTGGTCGCCCACGAGGGCGATATCTTCTTCAAGGACAGCGCCACTTCGACCGAGATCATCGTACAGACCGTGCAGACCTTGGACATGCAGGCGGCGGCCGATTGGTCGAGGCGCTTAACCGAACCCAACGTCGGAGGCTGACCATGAGTACCCTCGTCCGCCTGCCTTTAGCGGCCGTCGCCTGGCTGCTGGTCAACGGCGCCGCCGTTCCCACCGCCGCCGATCAGCCGGAACCGACCGTCGACGCCACCCCGGTTATGCCATCTCCCGGCCCCGAGGCCGGCGCGCCCGGCGGAGCGGCGTTTCGCCGGCCGCTCGCCCGCCCGCCGATGATCGTCATCACCACAGGGGCCGGTCAGGTCATCGTCGTCAAACGACGCGACCGGCGCAAGCGGCCCGGCATGGCGCCGGCCGGGGTCGTACGTTAGGCCGGTTCAACGCCGCGGCCTAGAGGTCGCCGTTCGACGGATCGTCCGGCGTCTCGGTGTCGGGATCGGCAAGCGGCGTCTCGGTCTTGCGGACCTTGTCGACATGGGCGCCGGGAAAGGTTTCCATCACCGCCTTGACCAGCGGATGCGCGAGCGCTTCTTCCTTGAGCAGGCGAGCACCGGCGTCGCGCTGTTCCTGGATGGTCGCCTCGCCGTCGGCCTGTGAAACGGCGATCGCCCAGCGCTGTCCCGTCGCCTCTTCCAGAAAACCGCCTAAGCGGCCGGCCAGGTCGGCCGGGGCGCCTGCGCCGGGGTTGAATTCGATCCGTCCCGGTTCGAAACGGACAAGCCGTACGTCGTTCAGAAGATGGGTGCGCAGCACGCCCTCGCGGCGCTCGTCGGCCAGCGCCAGCACGTCCTCGAAACTCTCCGGTTGGGGCGCCGGCGGTGGAATTTCGGGCGCCGCCTCGATCGGTTCGGGGCGTTCGGCCACCGGAGCCGGCACCGGACCGTCGCCGGTTCCGGTCAAGGCCGCTTCCGGCGGCGTCGGACTGGCCGGTTGGGGTGGCGTGGCCGGTTTCTCGGCCTGGGCGTCGGTGCCTTGCTGCAGTGGCGGGCCGGACGCTTCCGAGGGCGGCGACGGTGATTTCTCGTCCAAAGACCGGATCGCCTCCTCCGGCGTCGGCAATTTGGCGGTATAGGCCAGCCGCACCAGCGCCATTTCGGCCGCCTGGCGGGACTGCGGGGCGGTACGCACTTCCTGCAGACCCTTCAGCAGCATCTGCCAGGCACGCGACAAGGCGGCCATGTTGAGGCGCTTCTCCATGTCGGCGCCGCGCTTGCGCTCGATCTCCGGCACCTGCGGCGCGTCGGCCGCGCTCGGCACGATCTTGACGCGGGTCAGCCAGTGGGTGATCTCCAGCATGTCTTCGAACAGAGCGGCCGGATCGGCGCCGTCGTGGTACTGCTGGTCGAACAGCTTCAGCCCCTGCGCCACGTCGCCGGCCAGCACCGCTTCCAGCAGCATGAAGGTCTGCGAACGGTCGGCCAGCCCGAGCATGGCGCGAACCTCGTCCTCGCCGACCGTACCGGTCGCCCGCGACAGCGCCTGGTCCAAGAGGCTCAACCCGTCGCGCACCGAACCATCGGCCGCCCTGGCGATCAGGTAGATCGCGGCTTCGTCGATGTCGGCCCCTTCCCGGGCGGCGACGTCGGCGAAGTGGCCGATCAGCGTTTCCGTATCGACCCGGCTCAAGTCGTAGCGCTGGCAGCGCGACAGCACCGTCACCGGCACCTTGCGGATTTCGGTGGTGGCGAACACGAACTTGACGTGCTCGGGCGGTTCTTCCAGCGTCTTCAAGAGCGCGTTGAAGGCGCTCTTCGACAGCATGTGGACCTCGTCGATGATGTAGACCTTGTAGCGCGCCGAGGTCGGACGGTAGCGGACGCCTTCGATCAGCTCGCGGATGTCGTCGACGCCGGTGCGGCTGGCGGCGTCCATCTCCAGCACGTCGACGTGGCGGTCCTCGGCGATGGCGACGCAGTGCTCGCACGTCCCGCACGGATCGGTGGTCGGGCCGCCCGAGCCGTCGGCGCCGACGCAGTTGAAGGCGCGAGCGATGATGCGCGCCGTCGTCGTCTTGCCGACCCCGCGCACGCCGGTCAGGATGAAGGCATGCGCCAGCCGCCCCGACGAGAACGCGTTGGTCAGGGTGCGGACCATGGCGTCCTGGCCGATCAGTTCGGAAAACGTCTGCGGGCGGTATTTGCGGGCCAGAACCCGGTAGGCGGCGGAATTCGACTCGCGAGTCGATTCGGACGGATCGGGTCGCTCGGGCTCGGACATGGAGAAGGTTATGAGGGTCCGCTGCTTGAATAAGGTGGGAGACTGAACGCCGACCCAGGCCGAAACTCGTTACGGCTGCTTCCTTCCGGACCTGACCGGGTTGGCGAGGGACCTGTCCGACGCCAGTCTCCCACCCCCACTATACCACGCCCGCCCGGCGACTCCACCCGTTCGAATTCCTAATTTCCGGCGGCGGCGCAATAACACGTTTTGCAAGAATTCATATTACAATATACTCCTATTTCAGTATAACCTCTGATCTGGATGCCTGAACTGTTTCAATGGGTTACGATTTTCATAAACTCAAGACCATCCGGTGTTTCGATGCGGTCACCATCCGTGTTCCGGAACGTTGGGACTGTGGCCCCGATCACAAGCTTGAAGACCACTGGAGCTGTTACAAGGACGGCGAGGAATCCGGCACTCTGTGGATCCTTGTCGAACGCTTCCTCCTTTCCGAAGACGCACCCAATGATCCCGAATTCGATCATCGAACAATTACGCTTGGCATTATCGAAGAACAGAGGAAGGAGTTCGGTCCATTCTTGAGAGATGAGTTCTCCGAAATCGAAGACGGGTTCCTTCTGTACCGGGAGTTCGAAGGCGAAAACGGCGGCGAGAATCTTCGATACTTTCGATACAACTACCATCTCTGCCGCGAGAACGAGATCGCCTACGTCGATTTCAATTTCGTGCTTCCCGTTTCGGTTATCGACGACCCCGAGATTCGAGAGTTGATCGAGATCGTCGACAGGGAAGTTCGCTCCGCGACCATCGACCCTTTCTCCGATCATACGGACGAATCGGTGGCGAACATCGAGCAGACTCTCGAACATCACAGATTGCGCGTCGCCGAACCGTGGCCGGGATCGACCGTTCGCGTTCCCGCGGACTGGGACAGCCGGCGCAACAGCGACAGCGAATGGTGGGCCGGCGATCCCCGAAGCTCGATTTCGTTCTATTTCAAAAGAGACCAGCTCGCGCCACCGGAAGACATCAGCCCGGACGACAATCTCGTTCGCATTTCGGCCGAGCGATGTGAGAGAACGATCGTCGGGTTTCTCGAGGACATCGGAACAGTGGGCCCAATCTCATTCGAGCATTCTTTGAACGGCCGAATCGTCCATGCTGTCGTCGACCACGAGGAGGGCGATCGCCACATCCGAACCTTTCGTTCGTACGTGATCACCGGGATGACCGATGGAGCCGCCCTGCAGACCCTGACGCTCTCGGTAATTCGGGAGCGGGCGGAGAACCCGCCGGTTCGCGAGTTGGTCGACCTCTATCGGGACGAGGCGCGGGCCTTGAAAATCGGTTCCGATTGGAATGCCGAAGAAGGTTTCGCGTGGCTAAAACAAATGAACTTCGACGGCCGCGTTGTTCTGAACGTGCCCGTGTTCATGCAGGCGAAACCTGATGAAGACGACCTAGACAGCTGGTATTGCTACTTCCAAACGGACTCCGTCGACGCCTCGATGTGGGTGCTGATTCAGGAGATCGGTTTTTTCGACGAAGAGGATGGTGAACCCATTTCCGTTCGTGAAGGGATCTACGAGGAGGTTCTCGAGAATGTCCTAGACCAATTTCTCGATGAGCCGCCCCCGGAAAGGGTGATGAGTCGCGTTCCTGGCGGCGTACTTTCCTTTGAGACCTATGACGACACCGAACCGATGGAAACCGCCGACCTCGAAGACACGAACACCGAGGAATTTCGGCCGCTTCGCAACCTCCTCTGGAATCGCGCTTATTTCGGCGACGGATATGCCCGCATCGCGCGTTTCTTATTGATGCTGCCTTTCGACCGCGCCGACGAGGAACCGCTTCCCGAACTGGTGAGAGTCATGGAAAGGGAGATACGCCGGGCGGACTTCCCCGAGCGACCTATGGCCGAGTAAGGCTCAGAGGTAAATTGGGGTCGCGGGCGTCCCCTACTGGTACTGGGTCTTGTGCCATTCCTGGACGATGATGACGCCGTTGGCGCCCGACGAGAACAGCAGCGGTATCCGGGTACGGGTGTCCTCGAACTCATAACGGCCGTCGATGTCGGTGTACAAGCGAGCTCACCATCCGGCACGGACGCGCCAAAGGGCCAGTCCACGCGTTTCGAACGACGAATTATTCGGGAGTGTTGTCGTCCCACAGAATATGGATCAGGGAGCGCGGTCGATCACCTCATACTCGACCCGCGGTCCAGTCGGCTCAAGGGGCAGGCGGTCGTCCCACAGCGAATCGTCATAGTACTTGTTCAGTTCGATCTCTTCCGCTGGGTCGACGAGGACTCCGGGACCTAGGCCCCGGCGCTCAGATCCGCCCGCCTGCGACCACCGGCAGGCCTCCAAACCAGCCCCGGTTTGCCTCCGTGAGACCTTGTTGACGAGGCGGAGAAGTTTCATGGCGAAAGGCTTCGTTTCCGGATCGCGTTTTGGGTAGGCCACCCCGAGCTTCCCCTCTCCCAGAAGAGGTGGGTCGAACGCCCATTTTTTGGCTGGATCAAGCCACAACCACTCCGACCTCTTCAGGTCAAGACGAACCCATGGACGCACGAGTTGGCGTTGCATTTCCACGTTGATGTGCCATACGCCTTCCTGTCCGGGAGCGGGAAGGGAGACGGAGGCATAACGTGTCGGCGCATGTGTGAGATTCGGGACCGGAACGGTGCGCTCCGTAATGCTGGCGCTTTGTTCCCCGAAGAAAAGAGCGCCGGGAGAGAACTCACGTAAAACCCGACTGAAAGCAAGTTCGTCCCTTTCGGACAAGATAATCCATCGCGACCTGAAATAGGCACTTCGCTCTTTGTATGACACCATGCCACAACCGTAAGTTTACGGTTGTGGCGGGTCAAGGCGGTCACTTCGGCATCATCCAGTCTTTTCCGATCAGGACAATATGGTGAACCTCGCCTTCTTGGCGTCGCGCTTCCAGACCACGATAGCCGCGCAAGGCATTGTCCAGTTCGTGCTGTTTCGGCTTGCCGTTTCGATCGACATCGACGGTCTGGACGTGGATGAATGTCTTTCCGTCGGGCGAGACGAAGGTCATATCTGTACGGATCGAGCCAGCCCGGCCATCGCCTGTTTTTCGACCGGGCAACGGAAAGGCGTGAGCGGGCCCGGCTATGTAGTACTCGGTCATTTCCGCTCCGGTCTTCCGATCCCGACCGCCGGCGATGTGCCTCCAGCCCGGATTCGCATCGAGGATGTCGTCCCGAACACTGTCCAGGTGTTTCTTCGTTCGCGGATTACCCTTGCTTTCAAGTATTGTGGAGTCGAACTCCCCGGGTTCCAGCGACGGATGAATAAAGATAGTCGGCTTCTCGACGTCCGGTATGGGCCGCGAGAGGTCGGGAAGTTCGACCGGTGTTGCCGGAAACTCGGTCTTTGTGGGCGGGCGGTCTTCGTCGCGTGGCGGTTCCGAGGGCGGTGTCGGCGGCGACGGCGGCGCGATGTCGGTGCGCGGGCGGGCGGCGCCGGGCTCGGGCGGGGTTGGCGTCTCGTCGACTTGGTGGCCCTGCCTTCGCATTTGCTGGCGGATCAGTTCCTGGGCGGCGATGCCGGTGCCGACGGCGGCCGCGGCGCCGCCGAGCCCGAGCGGGTTCTCCATCGCCCCTTCGGTGAAGCCGGAGCCGCCGCCGGGGCGGGGTTTGCGGGCCATCGCCAGTTGTGTTTTCCCGCCATCGGTCCTAGTGCCGGTCTCGGCGCTGTCGCCGCGATGGGCCCGCACTTTCGGGGCGATCGCCTTGTCGAGTGCCCGTTCGGTCTCGCCGCCGGGACGGAGCCAGCCGTCGGGCTTGACGCCGGCCGCCCGCTGGAAGGCGCGGACGGCTTCGAACAGTCCGTCGTCGGGACGATTGGCGGCGACGGCTTTGTCGCCCGGGAGGTGGCCGGCCCAGGCCAGGGCGCGCTTCAGCGCCAACAGGTCGCGCGGCCGGTTGGCGCGGCCGGCGCCGATGCCGGCGCCGATGCCGAAGGTGGCCGGTCGCGGCGACGGCCGGGCGACGGTGGTGAAGACGCCTTGAGGGATCGGATCGCGGCGGCGGTCCGACCGGCGGCGGCGGTCCCACTCGCCCTCGACGATGCTACGGCGTCTTTGCGGCGTTCGTTCGTCGAGGGCGCGGCCGAGAGCGGTGATGGTCGGCCCGCCGGGCTTGGCGACGCCGTCCTCACGGAGGCCGCTGCGGCGCTGGAAGGCCTTGATGCCGTCGATCAGCGGCATGTCGGGGTAGCGGGTCAGGCCATAGCGTTTCGGCGAGTCGTAGAGGCCCAGGGAATGCAGGGCCTGCTTGGTCTTCAGCACGTCGTCCTCGTCCATCGTATAGGCGAGGCCCAACGGGCGCTTCAGTCGGAAGGGGCGCAACATGAGTATCTCCTGGCGCCCGGGCGCGGCACCCGCCCGTCAAGGCGAAGGCGCGCACGTGGGCGCTCTGTCCGGCGCGGACGCACCACGAGGGCCGCGTCGCGCGGTTAAAACAATGGGTTGTTCGGGAGTGTTGTCCGCTTTCGGTTGTCCCGGCCGGTCTACGCCGAACCGAGGCCGCACGGGCACTCGATCATGGTTTGTATATGATAGAATTCATGAAATGTCAAGAAAAATATCATAATTCCACGAAAATAAGAATAACAGCCGACAAACGCTTGAAATCGAACCGGTTTTCGGGCGGGCGGCGAGCGGGGAACCGGGGTTCGGCAGCCGTGCGGCCTCAACCACGGATGCACGCATCCGGGCCGTGAAAACGGGACAGGCTTTCCAATCGCCGCCCTCGATGCCCGCCTCCTCCCTACTGGTACTGGGTCTTGTGCCATTCCTGGACGATGATGACGCCGTTGGCGCCCGACGAGAACAGCAGCGGTATCCGGGTACGGGCGTCCTCAAACTCGTAGCGGCCGTCGATGGCGGCGACCATGCGAAGCTCGGCGGTCTGGCGGGCCGGCACCCGGAGCCGGGCGATGCAGGTATCGTCCTGGCGCTCGCCGTCGATGGTGATGCGGATCACCGCCATGTTCCTGAAGAACTCCTTGGCCGTGAAGTAGTGGTCTTTGTCGTCGCGGTTGCGGATGCGGAAGACGTAGGGCCAGCCCTGTTTCATCTGCACGATCATCGGCTCGAACTCGCCGTGGCGGATGCGCATGTTGACCTCCGGCACCCGCGTCCAGTTGACCTTGCGCAGTGCCTTCTTCGAAACTTGCGCGCATTCGTCGGGGTCGAACGGCGACAGGGCAGCGAAATCGGGCAGCGAGGGCAGCGACGGCAGGCTCGGCCACGCCGGCATCGATTCGAGGAACGACGAGCCGAACCCGAAGCCCGACGAGCCGCAGGCCGACAACCCCAGCAGGGCCGCCGCCGCCGCTACGCCGCGCAGGGCACGCTGGGTCCGCGCCTTCATGGTGCGCCTCCTCCCGTCAAAGCCTCAAGCCCCGCCCGCGGCTGGGTCCGCCGAACGGAGGTGAGGCACAATACCACAAAATCTGGGGTTTTGAGCCAAAAAACGCACAATATGGTGGAAAACTCGGGTTTTCCGACCATGTTTCGACAACCGTTCGCCCGCCGTTGTTCCTCAGCGATTCCTGTGTCAGGCTGGCGGCATGGCGCATGGACTGAAATACACCGGCAACGGGCTCGACCGGGCGTCGGCCGAACGCCGCGACCCGGCCTGGGTCGCCGCCCGGCTGGCCGCCGCCGACACCCGCATCGTGCCGGTGTGGCGGAGCCGCAACCTGATCGCCGGCTTAGACGACGATCCGGCGGCACCGCGGGCCACCTTCGTCGACGGCAGCGACGCCGCCGGCCGCCTGATCGAAGCGGCCGACGAGCTGGTGCTGCTCGGCCTCGACGGCGGCACCGCTTATTTCGCGACCGACCTGTCCGAGTTCGAGGAGCCGGAAGCCGCCGTCCTGGCGGCGGACACCGGCGGCGCCTTCGTCGACCTGCGCCAGGCCGGCAGCCTGATGTCTCGGGCCGAAGCGGCGCTGAGCGCGTACGCCCGCGGCATGATGCACTGGCACCGCCGGCACCGCTTCTGCGGCGTCTGCGGCCGCCCGACGCAAAGCCGCCACGGCGGGCACTTGCGGGTTTGCGACGCACCAGACGGCGGCCACGAGACCTTCCCGCGCACCGATCCGGCCGTCATCATGCTGATCCACCACCAGCCGACCGGCAGCGGCCCGCCGCTCTGCCTGCTCGGCCGCCATAACAGGTGGGCGCCCGGCAACTATTCGACCCTGGCCGGATTCGTCGAACCGGGTGAGAGCCTGGAGGAGACGGTGGCGCGCGAGGTCTGGGAGGAAGCCGGCGTCCGGGTCGACGAAGTTCGCTACCGGGCCTCGCAACCGTGGCCGTTTCCGTCGTCGCTGATGCTCGGATTCTGGGGCCGAGCCGAGACCACCGACATCGCCGTCGACGGCGAGGAGTTGGAGGACGCCCAGTGGTTCACGGCGGGCGAGGTTCGCGGTTTCGGCGAATGGGGGCAGTCGTCGGAGGGCTCGAAGTGCCTACCGCGCCGAGATTCGATCTCGCGCTGGCTGATCGACACCTGGCTCGACGAGGTCGGCGCGTGAGCGACGGGTTCGTCGACCGACTGAATGGAATCCTGGACGCTACCGCCAACTTCCCGCCGGACGGCTGCTCCATCGAGTGCAAGCGATTCTTCGGCGGCGCGGCGGCCTGGGCCGACAAGCGCATCTTCGTCTCGCTGACGCCGGCCGGCCTCGCTCTCAAGCTTTCTGAGACCGACCGCCGGGAGATGCTGGCGGCCGGCGGCCGGGCGCTGCGCTATTTTCCGAAGGCGCCGGTCAAGAAGGACTATGCAGTGGTGCCGGACGGCATCGCCGCCGATCCGGCGGCGCTCGGCCCGTGGATCGCGCGGGCGGCGGCCCATGTGCTGAGCCTGCCGAAGCCGGATAAGGGAAAATGACGGCGCCGTTCAGTCGCCGTGGTTGCCGGCCTGCTCGACGCGGTAGCCGTGAGCCGGGTAGGTGCCGAGCACCTTGACCTCGTGGGTGAAGAATGCCAACTCCTCGAGCGCCAGCTTCAAAGGCGTCTGTTGCGGGTGGCCTTCGACGTCGGCATAGAACTGGGCGGCGACGAAGTCGCCGCGCACGTAGCTCTCGAGCTTGGTCATGTTGACGCCGTTGGTGGCGAACCCGCCCAACGCCTTGAACAGGGCAGCCGGCACATTGCGGACCCGGAACACGAAGCTGGTGATACAATCGTCGCGCTCGGCGCTCGGCACGTCCGGATCGCTGGCCATGACCACGAAGCGCGTCGTGTTGTGCTCGGCGTCCTCGATGCCGGCCTGCAGCGAAATCAGGCCGTCCAGCTCGGCTGCCAACTCGGAACCGATGGCCGCTTGAGTGGTGTCACCCATGGCCGCAACGTCGGCCGCCGCGCCCGCCGTATCGACGTGCTCGATCGGCTCGATGGCGAGCTCGCGGATCAGGTTGCGGCATTGGTTGAGGGCGTGGATGTGGCTGTGGACGTGTGTCAGTCCATCGACAGTGGCGCCCTCGACGCCGAGCAGATGATGGTTCACCCGCTGGAAGTGCTCGGCCACGATGTGCAGTCCCGAATCGGGCAGCAGGTGATGAATGTCGGCGACCCGGCCGGCCACCGAGTTGTCGATGGGAATCATCGCCAGCCGAGCGACGCCGTCGTGCACGGTGGCGAAGGCGTCCTCGAACGAGCGGCACGGCAGCGTCGTCATATCCGGATAGGCGCTGCGGCACGCCATGTCCGAATAGGCGCCGGGAACGCCTTGAAACGAAATCGTCTTGTCCGGGTCCGACACGCTGACGGCTCCGCGATTACGGTTGTGCGGCCAGCAACTCGCGGGCGCGCTCCAGATCGGCCGGAGTATCGACACCGAGGGGAACCGTGTCAACGCGCTGGGCATCGATGCGCATGCCGTTCTCCAGCGCGCGTAGCTGTTCGAGGCGTTCGCGCCGCTCCAGCACACCCGGCGGCAGCCTGACGAAGCGCTCCAGCGCCGTGCGCCTGAACGCATAGATGCCGATGTGATGGTACAGCGGCCCATCGCCCCACGGCATGGCGACGCGGCTGAAATAGAGCGCCTGACCGCAGCGCTCGGCGGCGGGCATCGTCAACGCCACCTTCGGCGTGCTGTCGTCGTCGATCTCGGTCTGATCGACGATCTCGGCGACAAGGGTGGCGATATCGCAGGTCGGCTCGGCCAGCGGCAGCAGCACGGCGCGCAGCAGATCGGGGGCGATATCCGGCAGGTCGCCCTGCAGGTTGACGACGCAGTCGTGGCGCTTCTGCGGATCGACGGTACAGACGGCCTCGAACACCCGGTCCGAGCCCGACGCGTGGTCGGGTCGCGTGTAGACGGCGTCACCGCCGGCCTCTTTGACGACATCGATAATCTCGATGTCGCCGCAGGCGACGATGACCGGACCGATATCGGCCTCGACGGCGCGCCGCCACACATGAACGATCATCGGCTCGCCGCCGATGTCGGCCAGCGGCTTGCCAGGCAACCGGGTCGAGGCCAGGCGCGCCGGGATGACGACGATGGGGGATGTCGGCGGCCCGGCGGGCGGCATGATTTGGTCGGCAGCCATGGCCCGGAGCATACCGCGCCCACGGTATCGCTCCAACACCGAAGCCGCCGCCAACCAGTCATTGAACCGGCCGATGGACGGGGCTACATTGCCTGCCGGATTTCCGGCAGAGGAACAGAGTTATGCATTTCTCCATACTCGAAAAAGCAGGTTTCGCCTTGCTGATCACGGCATGGCTGGTATGGGGCTCCAACGCCGTCGGTAACATTCTGGTCCAGGCCGAACCGACGCAGACGGCGGCCGTCGCCGCTACCGACACCGCGCCCGAGCCAGCGCCGGCCACCGAAAGCGCACCGGCCGCTGCCGAGGATGCGCTGGCCATGTTGGGCTCGGCCGACGCCGAAGCCGGCGTCAAGGTGTTCAAGAAGTGCAAGGCCTGCCACACCACGAACGAGGGCGGCAAGAACAAGGTCGGCCCCAATCTGTGGGACGTCGTCGGCCGCGCCAAGGCGTCGGCCTCCGGCTACAAGTTTTCCGACGCTATGAGCGGGCTCGGCGGCGAGTGGTCCTATGGCGACCTCGATGCCTTTCTGACGGCGCCGAAGGCATTCGCCAAAGGCACCAAGATGAGCTATTCGGGTCTCAAGAAGGCCTCCGACCGGGCTGCCGTCATTCTTTATCTGCGCTCGCTGAGCGCCGCGCCAAAGCCGTTGCCATGACCGCAGCCGGCGGCGGGACGGACGACGTCACCGCTTTTCTCGACCTGGCCGGACGGCTGGCCGACGCCGCCGCACCCGTCGCCATGAAGTATTTCCGCTCCGGCGTTGCCGCCGACGCCAAGGCCGACGACAGCCCGGTGACCGTCGCCGATCGGGAGGCCGAGGCGGTGATGCGGGGCTTCATCGCCGACGTCTATCCCGAACACGGCATCGTTGGCGAGGAACACGGGACCGAGAATGCCGACGCCGAGTACGTCTGGGTGCTCGATCCGATCGACGGTACTCAGTCCTTCGTCACCGGCAAGCCCCTGTTCGGCACCCTCATAGCGCTCTTGCACGAAGGCCGCGCCGTTCTCGGGCTGATGGACATGCCGGCCCTGGGCGAGCGTTGGATCGGCGTCGCCGGGCAACCGACCACATTCAACGGCCGCGGCGTCGCCGTTCGCCAGTGCCCGGGTCTCGAAGACGCCTGGCTCTACGCCACCTCGCCACACATGTTCACGGAAACGCATTTCCCGCGTTTCGAGGTGCTCCGCCGCAACGCCAAGCGCACCGTCTACGGGGCCGAGTGCATGGCCTACGGGCTGCTCGCCAACGGTTACGTCGACATCGTCTGCGAGGACACCATGGAGCCTTATGACTACGCGGCGTTGGTACCCATCGTCGAGGGTGCCGGTGGCGTCATGACCGATTGGCAGGGCGCGCCTCTGGGCCTGCAATCGGACGGCACGGTGCTGGCGGTTGGCGATCCGGCGCTGCACGCAAAATTGGTGAAGGTTTTGCGCCGCTGAGTTCGATCTCGGTCCGACACTTTTCGATGTTCCGACTTTTCGAGGGCATGGCTTCCGATGGTCTTAGATGCTCCGACGCTACCGCCACCTGCATGTCAGGTATTATGATGAACGATATGGACGGACATTCCTCTATTCATTTGTTGGGCACATGGCTAGCGGCGGCAATAATCTTGGCGCCGACCAGCGCCAAGGCCCAGATTCCTGATCAGTGGACGGTTCGTGAAAGTGAGGTGATCGAACGCAAGATCGTCTTCGGCACCGTCGAATCCGTCGACCTGACGGCGGCACGCGCCCGTATCGGGGGGACGCTCGCGACGGTCGAAATCGACGAAGGCAGCACGGTGACCGCTGATGAAATCGTGGCCCGGGTGGAAGACCCTAAGTTGGCCTTGCGGTTGAAGGCGACTGCGGCCCGAATTGCCGCTCTGAAATCGCAACGCGACTTGGCGGTGATTGCCTTGAACCGCACCCGAACGCTCCGCAAGCAGGGTGCCGCCAGCCAAGCGCGCCTCGACGAAGCATCGACGGCGCTCGACGTCATCGAACGCGACCTGACCGCCATGCATGCCGAGTATGCGGTCATCGCCGAGCAGCGCCAAGAAGGGGAGGTCAAGGCGCCGCGATCCGGACGGGTGTTGGACGTCGCCGTGACTCCCGGACAGGTCGTCCTGCCTGGCGAACGCATCGCCACCATCGCCGCCGAGGCTTACGTTCTCCGGCTGTCGCTTCCCGAGCGGCACGCCGGAAGTATCCGCGCCGGCGATAAAGTTTCAGTGGGCGCTCGAAGCCTGCTCACCGGCGGTACGGAGATGACGGCACCGCGGGATGGAACGATCCGTCAGGTGTATCCAAAACTGGATCGCGGCCGTGTTGTCGCCGATGTCACCGTTGACGGACTCGGTGACTTCTTCGTCGGCGAACGAGTCCCGGTTCACATCGCCGCGGGTCGGCGATACACGATTGTCGTCCCGGCACCCTATCTGGCCAACCGCTACGGGGTCACTTTCGTGAGACACAGGGATGGCCGGGAAAATGTGGTTCAGACCGGAGAGAGGACGGCGGACGGCATCGAGGTACTCTCCGGCCTGCGCATCGGTGACATCCTGATTCCGGCGGTGGGAGCTGCGGGAGTGGCGCAGTGAAACTTGGAGTCTCCGGGATCCTGACTCAGGCCTTCATCGGATCGCCCCTGACGCCGCTAATCCTGATGGTCTCCCTCGCATTGGGGACGATGGCGCTGCTGCTGCTGCCGCGCGAGGAGGAACCGCAGATCAGCGTTCCCATGGTTGACATCCTGGTCGAAGCCGATGGTCTCAAAGCCGCCGACGCCGTCGAACTGGTGACCGAACCGCTGGAAAACATCGTCAAGAGCATCAACTCGGTTGAACATGTTTATTCCCTGACCGAGGACGACCGGGTCGTGGTGACGGCGCGATTCCTCGTCGGTACCGACGAGGACCGCGCGATCCTGCGTGTGCATGAGGAACTCCGTGCCAACCTGAATCAAATCCCTTTGGGTATTCCGGAACCGTTGATCGTTGGGCGCGGCATCAACGACGTTCCCATCGTCACTCTGACCCTGTCGCCCAAACGGGCGGAGGCCGATCGTTGGGACGATAATGGCCTGTTCGAGATTGCCGAGGAACTGTTGCACGAACTAACCAAGGCAGGCGACATCGGTTTGACGTTCCTCGTCGGTGGCAGCGCCTCTCAGATCAGAATCGAACCCGACCCGGAGCGTCTTTCGCTCTACGGGGTGACGCTGGAGCAGTTGATCGCCAAGGTCGGAGCCGCCAATCGTGCTTTTCTCGTCGGTCGCTTGCGCGAACGCAATAAGAGCGTTCCGGTAATTGCGGGACAGACCTTGGATGGTGTTTCCGATATTGGTCTGTTGTTGATCACCAGCCGCGACGGTCGGCCGGTCTATGTTCGTGACGTCGCCCGCGTCGTGGTCGGTGCCGAACAGCGCGACGCCCGCGTATGGCACCTGAAACCCATAGCGGGTGGCGGCGTCTCCGTTGCGCCGGCCGTAACCATCGCGCTCGCCAAGCGCAAGGGCGCCAACGCTGTCGTCGCTGCCAAGGAGATCATTGAGCGGCTTGACCGAGTGCGCGGCCGTCTGGTTCCGGAGGGAATCGAGGTCGCCGTGACCCGCAATTACGGCGAGACAGCGACGGAGAAATCGGATGAATTGCTCTTTCACCTCGGCCTCGCAACGCTGTCGATCATCGCGCTGATCACTATCGTCCTTGGTTGGCGCGAGGGTGTTGTGGTGGCAGTGGTCGTGCCGACGACCATCCTGCTGACGCTGTTCGCCGCCTGGATGCTGGACTACACCATCAACCGGGTCAGTCTATTCGCGCTCATCTTTTCCATCGGCATCCTGGTCGACGATGCCATCGTGGTGATCGAAAATATTGTCCGCCATTGGCAAATGCAAGACGGACGAGAACCCACCCGTGCCGCCATAGACGCAGTCGCCGAGGTTGGCAACCCAACAATCGTCGCCACTCTTACCATTGTCGTGGCCCTGTTGCCGATGATGTTCGTTTCAGGGCTGATGGGTCCCTACATGAGCCCAATTCCCGCCAATGCCTCGGCGGCAATGGCGTTCTCCTTCTTCGTCGCGGTTATCATCACGCCGTGGCTGCTGATGCGATTACGCGGCGGCAAGGGAATCGTGGGCGACGCCGAGAGCAGCGATGGTGGGCGCATGGGACGTTTCTACCGGCGCATTGCGGCGCCGTTGGTCGAAGGCCGGCGCCGCTCGAAACTTTTTCTCCTCGCCGTCAGTTTGGCCACCGTGGCGGTACTCGGCCTGTTTGCCAGCAAGGACGTGACCGTTAAGTTGCTGCCTTTCGACAACAAGTCGGAAATCCAAATCGTCGCCGACCTGCCGGAGGGAACAAGCCTGGAGGAGACGGAACGGGTGCTGTTCGATGCCGCGCGGGCGATCTCCGACCTGCCTGAACTGGTCCACATGCAGGCCTACGCCGGCACCGCCATGCCATTCAACTTCAACGGTTTGGTCCGGCACTATTACCTGCGCGACAAGCCGTGGATGGGCGACCTCCAAGTCAATCTGCTTGCCAAAGACGAACGCGCTCGCCAGAGCCACTCGATCGCTCTCGAGGCGCGAGAAAAACTTAAGAAGATCGACCTTCCCACCGGGGCCAACCTGAAGGTCGTCGAAGTACCGCCTGGTCCACCGGTGATCGCCACCTTGATCGCCGAGGTCTACGGTCCCGATGCGTCGACCCGGCGGGCCTATGCAAGGAAAATTCGCGACGCCTTCGAAGAGACGGACTTCATGGTTGATGTCGATGACACCATGGGTACGCCGACGCAAAGACTGAGGGTGACCATAGATCAGCAAAACCTCGAATTTTACGGTGCCCACGAAGCGACTGTTTTCGACACTCTACGCACCTTGCTCGACGGTGTCGACGTCGGCTATTCCCACCGCGGCGGCGGAGTCAACCCGATGAGGATCACCGTGCGCCTGCCCCGGCACATGCTGCGAAAATCGGAAAATCTGCTCGCGACTCCCATCGCCGCGCCCGGGCAGGCAGCCGATACCGGCGCCGTAGTCGAACTGGGCGATGTCGTCCGCGTTGGCTCTGAGCGCGCATCGTATCCCATCTTTCGCCACAACGGCCGCTTCGCCGAAATGGTCACGGCTGAACTGGCGGGACGCTTCGAGGCACCGGTCTATGGCATGCTGGCGGTGGAGGAAAGGTTGGCGGCGATGGATTGGAAGGAAGGTGCTCCGCCGAGAGTCAGCTACCATGGTCAACCGAAGGACGAGGGCGTCGTTACCCTGTTGTGGGACGGCGAGTGGGAAATCACCTATGTGACCTTCCGCGACATGGGCCTGGCTTTTTCCTTCGCACTGTTCGGTATCTACGTTTTAGTCGTCGGCCAGTTCGGTTCATTCAAGCTGCCACTGGTGATTCTGGTGCCGGTACCCTTGACCCTAATTGGAGTCATGGTCGGACACTGGCTATTCGCAGCTCCCTTCACGGCGACGTCGATGATCGGCTTTATCGCACTTGCCGGTATTATCGTCCGCAACTCGATCCTACTCGTCGATTTCATTCGCCGCCGCCAGGACGGTCAGACGCCGCTTCGTCGTATTCTATTGGAAGCCGGCGCCGTCCGCTTCAAACCGATATTTCTGACCGCCGCAGCCGCCATGATCGGCGCCGCTTTCATCCTCGCCGACCCCATATTCCAGGGGCTGGCCATCTCCCTGGTCTTCGGCCTCGCCACTTCGACGGCGTTGACGCTGTTGACCATCCCGGCCATATACGTCTGGCTCTGCGACGACGGGAAACCGCTCGCTTGAATGGGCCACCGCTGGGATTTTTCAATCACATCTCTGCCATAATCCGACGCCATCCTTGATCGCCGAACGCTGGCACCGCAATATTCGGGACCGTTGCCGTTCACGCCTCGTCATTGGGGAAACTCATGCGCCGCTTCGTTCTTGCCGTTTCGTTGTTCGCCGTATCGCTGTTTGCGGGCGCCGATCTGCGGGCTGCCGAAGACCCAAAACCGGCCCACGGCATCGCCATGCACGGCGACCTCAAGTACGGACCCGGTTTCAAGCACTTCGATTACGCCAACCCGGACGCGCCGAAGGGTGGCACCGTGCGTCTCAACGCCGTCGGCACCTACGATTCGTTCAACAGCTTCATCATCAAGGGCAACCCTTCTGCCGGGCTCGGGTTTATCTACGAGAACCTGATGTCGGGTTCGGCCGACGAGGCGTTCAGCCAGTACGGTCAGTTGGCCGAAAGCGTGCGGACGCCGAAGGACCGCTCCTGGGTGGAGTTCACGCTGCGCGCGGAAGCCCGCTGGCACGATGGCAGGCCGGTGACGGCCGACGACGTGATCTGGAGTTTCAACACGCTCGTCGAAAAAGGTACGCCGTTTTTCCGGTTTTACTACGGCAGCGTGAGCAAGGTCAGTCAGACCGGCCCGCGCGCCGTGCGTTTCGATTTCAAACCGGGCGAAAACCGCGAGCTGCCGTTGATCCTCGGCCAGTTGACGGTGCTGCCGAAGCACTATTGGGAGACGCGCGACTTCACCAAGACGACCCTGGAGCCGCCCCTGGGCAGCGGTCCCTACAAGATCGAGTCGTTCGAGGCCGGCCGCTCGATTACCCTGCAACGGGTCGACGACTACTGGGGCAAGGACCTGCCGGTCAATCGCGGCCTCTACAACTTCGACCGCATCCGTTACGACTATTACCGCGACGGCACCATCGCGCTCGAGGCCTTCAAGGCCGGCGAATACGACTACCGCGCCGAGAACGCGTCGAAGGCGTGGGCCACCGCCTACGACATTCCCAACGTCAAGAAAGGCCTGATCCGCAAGGAGGAGATCAACCACAACCGGTCTTCCGGCATGCAGGCCTTCGTCTTCAACACCCGCCGCGAAATCTTCAAGGACCGCAGGGTGCGAAAGGCGCTGGCCCATGCGTTCGATTTCGAGTGGTCGAACAGGAACCTGTTTTACGGCCAGTATTCGCGCACCCGCAGTTATTTCGACAACTCGGAACTGGCGGCGACGGGACTGCCCGAAGGCGACGAGTTGAAGCTGCTCGAAAAGTATAGGGGCCGCATTCCCGACGAGGTGTTCACGCAGACCTACAATCCGCCGAAGAACGACGGTTCCGGCAACATTCGCCGCAACCTGCGCACGGCGAGCAAGATCCTCACCGAGGCCGGATGGATCATCAAGGACCGCCAGCGGGTCCACGCCGAGACCGGAAAGCCCCTGACCTTCGAGATTCTGCTGGTCAGCCCGCTGTTCGAGCGCATCGTGCTGCCGTTCGCCAAGAACCTCGAGAAACTCGGCGTCAAGGCCAGGGTGCGGACGGTCGATCCCTCGCAGTACCGCCGCCGCTTGGATACATTCGATTTCGACATCATCGTCGGCGGTGCAGGGCAATCGTTGTCGCCGGGCAACGAACAGCGTTCTTTCTGGGGCTCGAAGGCAGCCGACCTGGAGGGGGGAAGGAACACCATCGGCATCAAGGACCCGGTCATCGACGAGTTGATCGAACTGTTGATCGCCGCTCCCCACCGCCAGGCCTTGGTCGATCGGGTCCGGGCGCTGGACAGGGTCCTGCAATGGGGCCATTGGGTGATCCCCCACTGGCACGCCAAGTACGACCGCATCGCCTATTGGAACAAGTTCGGCCGGCCAGAGATCACACCCATCCAGGGCAACCAGTTCGTCGCCTGGTGGGTCGACCCGGTCAAGGAAAAAGCGCTCGAGAACAAGCTGCAATCGGCCCAATAGCTACCGGCAGGTTTCATGTACGCTTATATCGTCCGCCGCTTGCTTCTCATTGTTCCGACGTTGCTCGGGATCATGATCATCAACTTCGCCGTCGTCCAGGTGCTGCCCGGCGGTCCGGTCGAGCAGATGATCTCGCAATTGACCGGCGAGGCGGTCGACGTGACGGCCCGGGTCGGCGGCGAGGCCGGCACCGAAGTGACCGCGGGACGCAAAGCCGAGGCCACCGGCAAGCAGGTCGGCGAAGCCAGCCGGTACCGGGGGGCGCAGGGACTGCCGCCCGACCTGATCGAGCATATCGAGACGCAATTCGGCCTCGACAAACCGGCGCACGAACGATTCGTCCTGATGATGGGCAACTACCTGCGCTTCGATTTCGGCGACAGCTTCTTCCAGGACCGCAGCGTCGCCCAACTTGTCGTCGACAAGATGCCGGTGTCGATTTCACTGGGGCTGTGGACGACGCTGTTGGTCTATCTCATTTCCATTCCTCTGGGCGTCGCCAAGGCGGTGCGCGATGGTTCGCGTTTCGACGTCTGGACGTCGAGCGTCGTCATCTTCGGCTACGCCGTGCCGGGTTTCCTGTTCGCCATCCTGCTGATCGTGCTGTTCGCCGGCGGCCGATATTTCGACTGGTTCCCGTTGCGCGGCCTGGTATCGCCGGATTTCGCCGAACTCAACACGCTGGAGAAGGTCGGCGACTACTTCTGGCATATGACGCTGCCGCTGCTTTCCATGGTCATCGGCGGCTTCGCCGGACTGACCATGCTGACCAAGAACTCGTTCATCGAGGAAATCAACAAGCAATACGTGATCACGGCGCGCTCCAAGGGACTGTCGCAGCGCCGCGTCCTTTACGGACACGTATTTCGCAATGCCATGCTGATCATAATCGCCGGCTTTCCGGCCGCTTTCGTTGGCATCCTGTTCACCGGCGCCATGCTGACCGAGATCATATTCTCGCTGGACGGACTGGGCCTGCTCGGTTTCGAGGCGGCGCTGAAACGCGACTATCCGGTCATGTTCGGGACGCTTTATTTCTTCACGCTGCTGGGGTTGTTGATGGGGATCATTGGCGACGTCATGTATCACATCGTCGATCCCAGGATCGATTTCGAGGCAAGGGACGTCTGAGCCGTGGCCAATATCATCACCCGCCGCCGCCTCGAGAACTTTGCCCGCAACCGGCGCGGTTTCTGGTCGCTATGGATATTCCTGGTCCTTTTCTTCGTCAGCCTGTTCGCCGAACTGATTGCCAACGACAAGCCATTGCTCGTCTATTTCGACGGCGGCCTGTATTGGCCGGTCTTCGTCGAATACCCGGAAACGGACTTCGGCGGCGAGTTCCTGACCGAGGCCGATTACCGCGACGAGTTCGTCGTCGAACTGATCGACAAGAAGGGCTGGATGGTATGGCCGCCGGTCCCCTACAGCTACGATACCGTCAATTATAACCTGCCGGTGCCGGCCCCGGCCCCGCCCAGTGCCGACAACTGGCTCGGCACAGACGACCAGGGCCGCGACGTGGTGGCGAGGCTGATCTACGGGTTCCGCATCTCGGTGCTGTTCGGACTGACCCTGACCGTGGTCAGCGCCGCCGTCGGCGTCTCGATCGGTGCCTTCCAGGGCTACTACGGCGGCTGGCTCGACCTGTTCGGCCAGCGGTTCATCGAGATCTGGGCCGGCATGCCGATGCTCTACCTGCTGATCATCATGGCCAGCGTCATCACCCCCAACTTCTGGTGGCTGTTGGGGCTGATGCTGCTGTTCTCGTGGATGGGGTTCGTCGGGGTCGTGCGGGCCGAATTCCTGCGCGCCCGTAACCTGGATTTCGTTCGTGCCGCCCGTGCTTTGGGTGTCTCCGATCTGAAGATCATCTACAAGCACGTGCTGCCCAACGCCATGGTCGCCACCGTCACCTTCATGCCGTTCACGCTGGCCGGTTCGATCACCGTCCTGACCTCGCTCGATTTCCTCGGCTTCGGTCTGCCGATCGGCTCGCCGTCGCTCGGCGATATCCTCAACCAGGCAAAGGCCAATCTGCAGGCCTCCTGGCTCGGCATCTCCGGCTTTTTCGTCATCGCCCTCATGCTCAGCCTTCTGGTATTCATCGGCGAGGCGGTGCGCGACGCTTTCGACCCGAGAAAGGTCTATAGATGAGCCGGCTCCTGGAAATCTCCGACCTGCACGTGTCGTTCGGCCGCGGCGATTCCGAAATCAAGGCGGTGCGTGGCGTCTCGTTGCACATCGACAAGGGCGAGACCTTGGGGCTGGTCGGTGAGTCGGGGTCCGGAAAATCGGTGACGGCGCTTTCCGTGATGAAGCTCCTGCCTTACCCGCAGGCTTGGCATCCCGGCGGCAGCATCCGCTTCGAGGGCGAGGAACTGGCCGATGTCCCCGACCGCCGCATGCGCGAGCTGCGCGGCGACAACATCGCGATGATTTTCCAGGAACCGCTGAACTCCCTCAATCCCCTGCACTCGATCGAGAAACAGATCAGCGAAGTTCTCTACCTGCACAAGCAGATGACCCCCGAGCAGGCCCAGGCCCGGGTCATCGAGCTGCTGACTCTGGTCGGTCTGGAGGAGGCGACTGCGCGATTGACAGCTCTGCCCCACGAGTTTTCCGGTGGCCAGCAGCAACGCGTGATGATCGCCATGGCGCTGGCCAACGACCCCGATCTATTGATCGCCGACGAGCCGACGACGGCGCTCGACGTCACCGTCCAGGCCCAGGTCCTGCAGTTGCTGCGTGATCTACAGGCTAAACTCGGCATGGCTATCCTATTCATCACCCACGACCTCGGCATCATTCGCCGCATGTCGAATCGGGTGGCGGTCATGAACGACGGTGAGATCGTCGAAACCGGTTCGGTCGACGACGTGTTCGAACGTCCCCGGCACTCTTATACCCGCCACCTGCTCGCCGCCGAGCCAAAGGGCCGTCCCGAGCGCGGTCCGGCCGACGCTATCGACGTCATGGTCGGCAACGACATCAAGGTCTGGTTCCCCATCAAGAAGGGCGTACTCCGGCGTACCGTCGGCCACGTCAAGGCTGTCAATGGGATATCGCTCGTTGTACGCGAGGGCCACACCCTCGGCGTCGTCGGCGAATCGGGCTCCGGCAAGAGCACGCTCGGGCGCGCCCTTCTTAGGCTGGAAAGGAGCGAAGGCGACATTACCTTCGAGGGACACGGCCTACAGGGATTGGGATTCAAGGAGCTTCGGCCGCTGCGTCGCGAAATGCAGATTGTCTTTCAGGATCCGTTCGGCTCGTTGAGCCCGCGTCTGTCGGTCGGCCAGATTATCGAGGAAGGCCTCCTCGTGCACGGTCTCGGCGGCCACGACGCGGCCCGGCGCAAGCTGATCGCCGAGGCCCTCGATGAGGTCGATCTGGAGCCCGACATGCAGGACCGCTACCCGCACGAATTCTCCGGCGGCCAGCGCCAACGCATCGCCATCGCCCGCGCCCTCGTGCTCAAACCGAAGTTCATCGTGCTCGACGAACCGACCAGCGCTTTGGATATGTCGGTGCAGGCGCAGATCGTCGAACTGCTGCGTGGCCTTCAGACCCGGCACGATCTCGCCTACCTCTTCATCAGCCACGACCTTAAGGTAATCCGGGCGATGGCTCACGACATTGTCGTCATGCGCGAGGGCCGGGTTGTCGAGCACGGCCCGGCCGAACAGGTCATCGACGCGCCAAGCGACCCCTACACCCGGGCGCTGATGGCTGCCGCCTTCGAAATGAAGGCCGACGAATCCGGCGTGGTCAGGGCTTGAGCCGGGATGTCCGACCGATGAAACTTCTGTTCATCTCGGGGGTCGACAAGGCCAAGCTGTGGCGTGACGAGATGCTCAAGCAGTTGCCGGAGCTGGATTTCAGGGCTTGGCCCGACGACACTGGAGAAGCGGACGAGATCGACTATGCGCTGGTCTGGAAACCGCCCGTCGGCGAACTTGCCAGGTATCCGAACCTGAAGGCGATCCTGTCGCTGGGCGCCGGGGTCGATCACATTTTCCTCGATCCCGAGCTGCCCGACGGCGTGCCCATCGTCCGCCTCGTCGACCGTTGCCTGACCGAGGGCATGTCGGAATACGTCCTTTACTGGGTGCTGCATTATCACCGGCATTTCAAGGCCTATGCCGAGATGGTGGCGGAGCGGCGCTGGGACAACCTTCTGCAACACGACACCCGGCGCCGCCGCGTCGGCATCCTGGGACTGGGCGAACTGGGCAGCGACGCAGCGGTCAAACTGGCCGGCCTCGGCTTTGACGTGGCCGGATGGAGCCGGACGGCAAAAGAGATTTCCGGTGTCGCCAGCTTCGCCGGCGCCGACGGCCTGACGCCGTTCCTCAACCGCACCGAAATTCTCGTCTGCTTGCTGCCGCTGACCGCAGAAACCGAAGGTGTTATCAACGCCGACGTGTTGGCCCGCCTGCCGCAAGGCGCCTATCTCATCAATCCGGCCCGCGGCGGCCATGTGGTCGACGAAGACCTCCTGGCGGCGCTCGATTCGGGTCATGTCGCCGGCGCTACCCTCGATGTCTTCCACACCGAGCCGTTGCCAGCCGAGCATCCTTTCTGGGACCACCCCAAGGTCGTCGTCACCCCGCATATGGCGAGCCTGACCGTGCCCCATTCGGCGGCCGAGAACGTCGCCGACAGCATCCGCGACATCGAAGCCGGCAGGACCCCGAAAAACGTCGTCGATCCGAGCGTCGGGTACTGAGGAGTCAGCCGACCCAGCCGTAGGCCATGCCGAGAATGGCGCCGCCCAGCGCCACCCGATAGAACGCGAAAGGCGTGAAGCTGGCCCGCCTCAGCCAGGCCATCATCAGGGCGATGGCGACGAGCGCGGCGGCGCAGGCGAACCCAGCCGAAAGAACGGCGTCGCCGGTAACGGCGACGTCGCCCGAGCTCCACAACTCATAACCCTTCAGGACGCCGGCCCCGGCCACGGCCGGGATCGACAACAGCAGTGAGAACCTGGCCGCGTCGGCGCGTTCCATGCCGAGCAGCCGGCCGGCCGTCATCGTGATGCCGGAACGGCTGGTACCGGGAATCAGGGCGAGGGCTTGGGCCAGGCCGATAACAATGGCATCGCTGACGTGGAGATGTTCGATGCGGCGTAAGGTCATGCCGACGCGATCGGCGATGAACAACAGGACGCCGAACCCCAGTGTCGCCCAACCGAGAACTTCCAACGAACGGATACCTTGCGGATAGTAGTGGTTCAACGCAAACCCGGCGGCCACCACCGGCACGGTGGCGATCACAAGGTAGCCGGCCAACCGGGCGCCCGGGTCGGAGCGTCCCTTGGCCGCACGGCCCAGGCCAAGCAGGATCGTCCACAGGTCGCGCCACAGGTAGAGCATGACGGCGCCGAGCGTCCCGACATGAACGGCGACGTCGATCAGCAGGCCCTGATCTGGCACCTCGAGAAACACCGGCACCAACACCAGATGGCCGGACGAACTGATGGGGAGAAATTCGGTGATCCCCTGCACTATGGCCAAAACCGCGATATGTAGTATCGACACTCCCGTGTCTCCCCAAAATTTTGCGAGTCTTACACCATTCCGGCCGGCCTTCACAAAGCCGTTTTTAGTCTCTAAGCGGTCCTTTTTATTGGAAAAATCCCCATTGCCCAGGCTTGCCCGTGGTGTATATTAGGGAGCGACGGCGCGTGATACGAAAATAAAGTAAATATTGTTGACCTTTTTGCCTTGCCAACGCCGTCGCTCGAAGGCATACCCTGGCCGAAGCGCTCCGAGAACAAGGCGCCAGAGCGGGCCGCCGCCTTCAACACGGATCGCTCGCGAGGGAGGCTCGGGCCATGCCCGACAAGATGCAGAAGTTCGTCGACGTCGACCACGCCATGCCGGGCAAACGCCCGGTTGCCGACCGGGCCGGCGATTTCCGCGAAATCTACGAGGAGTTCGTCGACGACAGGGCTCGCGTTCAGGCCTCGCGGTGCGAACAGTGCGGCATCCCATTTTGCCAGATCCATTGTCCCTTGCAGAATAACATCCCCGATTGGTTGAAGCTGAGCGCCGAAGGGCGCCTGCAGGAAGCCTACGAGGTTAGCCAGGCGACCAATACGTTTCCCGAGATCTGCGGCCGTATTTGTCCGCAGGACCGTTTGTGCGAGGGCTCCTGCGTCCTCGAGCAGTCGCGTCATGGCACCGTCACCATCGGCGCCGTCGAGAAGTTCATCACCGACACCGCCTTCGAGAACGATTGGGTGACGCCGCCGAGGCCGGCCCAGAATCTCGATCATTCGGTGGGCATCGTCGGCGCCGGCCCGGCCGGCCTGGCGGCGGCCGACGTGCTGGTCCGCCATGGCTACGACGTCCACGTCTACGACCGGTACGACCGCATGGGCGGTCTATTGATTTACGGCATTCCCAATTTCAAACTCGAGAAATTCGTCGTCGAGCGGCGCACCCAACTCCTCGAGCAGGGTGGCGTACGCTACCACCCGAACTTCGAGGTCGGCCGCGACGCCAGTCTCGCCGACCTTACCACCGAACACGATGCAGTACTGATCGCCACCGGGGTCTACAAAGCGCGCGCACTTTCCGTTCCCGGCGCCGGCCTCGATGGCATTCACCCGGCCATGTCCTATCTGACCGCGTCGAACCGCAAGGGCCTCGGCGATTCGGTACCCGAGTTCGACGACGGCCGGCTCGACGCCAACGGCAGGAACGTCGTCGTCATCGGCGGCGGCGACACCGCCATGGATTGCGTACGCACGGCGGTGCGCCAGGGTGCCCGCTCGGTCACCTGCCTGTATCGGCGCGACCGTGCCAACATGCCGGGCTCGGCGCGCGAGGTCACCCATGCCGAAGAGGAAGGGGTGCACTTCGAATGGCTGGCTGCACCCGAGGCATTTCTTGGCGACGCCAACGTCTCCCACGTCCGCGCCCACCGTATTCATCTCGGAATTGCCGACTTCAGCGGCCGCCAAAAGCCCGAACAGGTCCCCGATTCGAGCTACAACATCGAGACCGACATGGTGATCGAGGCCTTGGGCTTCGATCCCGAGGATATTCCCGGGCTGTTCGGAGAGCCGAAGCTGGCGGTTTCGGAATGGGGAACCATCAACGTCGACGAACCCTCGAAGATGACCGAGATCCCCGGCGTATTCGCAGCCGGCGATATCATGCGGGGCGCTTCCCTCGTGGTCTGGGCGATCCGCGACGGACGCGACGCCGCCCACGGCATTCACGACTACCTGCAAATCCGCCGCCACACCGATCTCGCCCGCGAGGTTCGCAGCGGTTTGGCAGCCTCCGAAGGAAACCCACGATGACCGATCGACAACGACGGGCCGATGACGCCTTTATCGGCGACTGGGAGAAAAACGCCCGGCACCTAGCCGACAGCGGCCTCTACGACCCCGCCTCCGAGCGCGACTCCTGCGGCGTCGGCCTGGTCGCCGCCATCGACGGCAAGGCCAGTCGCCGCGTCGTCGAGGCCGGCATCGAAGCCCTGAAGAAGGTCTGGCACCGCGGCGCGGTCGACGCCGACGGAAAGACTGGCGACGGCGCCGGTATCCATGTTCAGATTCCGCAGGAATTCTTCAAGCAGCACATCCGCGAGACCGGCCACGAGCCGGGCGACGAGCGCATCGCCGTCGGCATGGTATTTCTACCCAAGACCGACCTCGGTGCCCAGGAAGCCTGCCGCTCCATCGTCGAGACCGAGATCCTGCGAAGCGGCTACGTCATCTATGGCTGGCGTCAAGTGCCGGTCAACGTCGACATCATCGGCGAGAAGGCCAACGCCACCCGACCCGAGATCGAGCAGATCATGATCGCCAACCCGGCCGCCAGCGCCAAGGGCGAGATGACCAACGAGGAATTCGAGACCGATCTCTACATCATCCGGCGGCGCATCGAGAAAAAGGTGCTGGCTGCTCACATTACCGATTTCTATATCTGCTCGCTGAGCTGCCGTTCGGTCATCTACAAGGGCATGTTCCTGGCCGAGCAGTTGACCGCCTTCTATCCGGACCTGCTGGACGAACGCTTCGTTTCCAACTTCGCCATTTTCCACCAGCGTTATTCGACCAACACCTTCCCGACCTGGCGCTTGGCGCAACCGTTCCGCATGCTCGCCCACAACGGTGAGATCAACACGATCACCGGCAACGAGCGCTGGATGGCCAGTCACGAACCGAAGATGGCGTCCGATGTGTTCGGCGACGACATCGAAGACTTGAAACCGGTGATTCAGTCGGGCAGTTCCGATTCGGCGGCGCTCGACGCCGCCTTCGAAGTGCTGTGTCGGGCCGGCCGGCCGGCCCCTGTCGTCAAGGCCCTGATGATCCCCGAATCGGTGACCCAGAACGCCACCATGCCGCAGGCCCACCAGGATTTCTTCGCCTACTGCTACAGTGTTGTCGAGCCGTGGGATGGGCCGGCCGCCATCTGCGCCACCGACGGCCGCTGGGTGGTGGCCGGCATGGACCGCAACGGCCTCCGTCCCATGCGCTACTCGAGGACGCGAGATGGTCTGGTATTCATCGGTTCGGAGACCGGCATGGTCGAGATCCCCGAATCCGACATCGTCGAGAAAGGCCGGGTCGGGCCGGGCGGCAGTCTCGCCATCGACCTCAAGAAGGGCCGCTTCTACCGTGACCGGGAACTGAAGGACATGATGGCGGCGCGCCAGCCCTACGGGAATTGGGTCGAAGGCATCACCAGGCTCGACGACGTCATCAAGTCGAAGCGCCGCAAGAAATATCTGTTTGGGCCGGAGCAATTGCGGCGGCGTCAGCATTGCTTCGGGCTGACTATGGAGGAAATGGAACTGATCCTTCATCCGATGGCCGAGGAAGCCAAAGAGGCGACTGGCTCGATGGGCGACGACGCGCCACTGGCTGTGCTGTCGGACAAATACCGGGGACTCCATCACTTCTTTCGCCAAGCGTTCAGCCAGGTCACCAATCCGCCGATCGACAGCTTGCGTGAACGCCGCGTCATGTCCCTGAAGACGCGGCTCGGCAATCTCGGCAACATCCTTGAGGAGGATCCCAGCCAGTGCGAGCTGCTGCAACTCGATTCGCCGGTCCTGACCAGCTCCGCATTCGAGGAACTCAGCGACTATCTCGGCGACACGGCAGCCGAGATCGACTGCACGTTCCAGCCCGGCGACGGTCGCGGTGCACTCGGCACGGCGTTGAACCGCATCCGCGAGGAGGCCGAGGACGCCGTACGCGGCGGCTGCACCCACCTGATCCTGAGCGACATCGCAATTGACGCCGAGCATGCTCCGATCCCGATGATCCTGGCGGTCGGCGGCATCCACACCCATCTGGTCGCCCAGGAATTGCGCACCTTCACATCGATCAATGTGCGTTCGGCCGAATGCATGGACGTCCACTACTTCGCCGTCCTCATCGGCGTCGGCGCCACTACCGTCAACGCCTACCTTGCCGAGGAGTCGATCGCCGACAGGCACCGCCGCGGCTTGTTCGGCGACCAGAGCCTGGATCAGTGCGTCCGCAACTTCGTTTCCGCCATCGACCAGGGCCTGCTGAAGATCATGTCGAAGATGGGGATCGCCGTGATTTCGTCCTATCGCGGCGGCTATTGCTTCGAGGCGGTCGGCTTGAGCCGTGCCTTGGTCGCCGAGTTTTTCCCCGGCATGGCGTCGAGGATTTCCGGGATTGGCTTCTCGGGCATCAAAGCGAAGGTCACCTACCGGCATCGGCGCGCCTTCGCCGATGAAGCGGTTCCGCTGTCGGTTGGCGGATTTTATCGCTACCGGGCCTCGGGTGAGCCGCACGGCCACGACGGCAAACTGATCCACGTTCTGCAGAGCGCCGTCGCCACCGAATCCTATTCGATCTACCGGAAATACAGCGACGGCGTCCGCGCGCTCGATCCGATCTACCTGCGCGACCTTCTCGATTTCCGCCACGAGCGCAGCCCGATCCCGGTCGAAGAAGTCGAGAGCATCACCGAGATCCGAAAACGCCTGGTGGCGCCGGGAATTTCTCTGGGCGCCCTGTCCCCGGAAGCCCACGAGACCCTGTCGATCGCCATGAACCGGATCGGCGCCAAATCCGATTCCGGCGAGGGCGGCGAGGACCCGGCCCGATACCAGCCGCGACCCAACGGCGACAATCCGTCGTCGGCCATCAAGCAGGTGGCGTCCGGGCGCTTCGGGGTGACGGCCGAATACCTCAACAACTGCCGCGAGATCGAAATCAAGATGGCGCAGGGCGCCAAGCCCGGCGAGGGCGGCCAGTTGCCTGGCCACAAGGTGAGCGAACAGATCGCCAAGCTGCGCCATTCGACCGAAGGGGTGACGCTGATTTCGCCGCCGCCGCACCACGACATTTATTCCATCGAGGACCTGGCCCAGTTGATCTATGACCTCAAGCAGATCAACCCGGACGCTTCGGTCGGCGTCAAACTGGTGGCCCGTTCCGGCGTCGGCACGGTGGCCGCCGGCGTCGCCAAGGCCAAGGCCGATGTCATCCTGATCTCGGGGCACGACGGCGGCACCGGCGCCAGCCCGCAAAGCTCCATCAAGTACGCCGGCTTGCCCTGGGAGATGGGATTGTCCGAGGCCAATCAGGTGCTGACCCTGAACCGGCTGCGTCACACCGTCAAACTGCGGGTTGACGGCGGCATCAAGACGGGGCGCGACGTGGTCGTTGCCGCCATGCTCGGCGCCGACGAATTCGGTATCGGCACTACTTCGTTGGTCGCCATGGGTTGCATCATGGTCCGTCAGTGTCACTCCAACACCTGCCCGGTCGGGGTCTGCACTCAGAACCCGAAGCTCCGCGAGAAGTTCAAGGGGACGCCGGAGAAGGTCGTCAACCTGTTTACCTTCATCGCCGAGGAAGTGGCCGAGATTCTGGCCGACTTGGGTTTCCGTTCGCTGAAGGACGTGATCGGGCGCTCCGACCTGCTGATCCAGGTCAGCCGCGGCTCGCCGCAACTGGACGATCTCGACATGAACGCGCTTCTGGCCCAGGCCGACGCCGGCGGATTTCCACGCCATTGCGCGCTGGAGGGCCGTAATGAGGTACCCGACGGCCTGGATCGGCAGATCATCGACGACGCCGCGCAAATGCTCGAGCACGGCGAGAAGATGCAGCTCACCTATTCGGTCCGCAACACACACCGTGCCGTCGGCACAAAGATGAGTTCGCTGATCACGCGCCGCCACGGCATGACCGGGCTGGCGCCGGGACACCTGACGGTGCGCTTGCGCGGCTCGGCCGGACAGTCGCTGGGGGCGTTCGCCGTCCAGGGTCTGACCATTGAAGTGTTGGGCGACGCCAACGATTACGTCGGCAAAGGGCTGTCGGGCGGCATCATCGTGCTGCGTCCGACCGTGTCGAGCCCGCTGGAAAGCCAGGACAACATGATCGTCGGCAATACCGTGCTCTACGGCGCCACCGGCGGCCGATTGTTCGCCGCCGGTCAGGCCGGCGAGCGGTTCTGCGTGCGCAACTCCGGCGCCCAGGCTGTGGTCGAGGGCTGCGGCTCGAACGCATGTGAGTACATGACCGGCGGTGTCGCCGTCATCCTCGGACGAGCCGGCGCCAACTTCGGGGCCGGCATGACCGGCGGCATGGCTTTCGTCTACGACCCGGACGACGAGTTCCAATACCGGGTCAATCCGGAATCGATCGTCTATCAGCGCATCGAGGCTGATTACTGGGAGGACGTCGTCAAGGTGCTGGTCCAGCAGCACGTCAAGCGCACTCATTCTCGGTTCGGCCTGACCCTACTGAACGACTGGAACTTGGAGAAGGGCAAGTTCTGGCAGGTGGTGCCGAAGGAAATGCTGGACAAGCTCGAACACCCGTTGAGCGACGACGCCAAGTCCGCCCTGGCCCCGGCCGGCGAGTAACCGGGCCATGCGCGGGCGCCCGACCATCGGCATTCTCATGGACTACGAGGCCGAGGGCTCGTTTTCCACCCGCCCCCACTACGCCATCCGCACCGGGTACTTCGAGGCGGTGTGGCGGGCCGGCGGGCTGCCGGTGGCGCTGCCTTACCTGACCGACGCCATCGCCGGCTTTCTCGATCACTGCGACGGCCTCGTCACGCCGGGCGGCGATTATCCATTTCCGCCCGACTGGTACGGTGACGCTGCCGACCCGGCGGCCGCGTCGGAACCGCGTTTCCGGTTCGAACGCGATATCACCCAAGCCGCCATGGCGGCCGACTTTCCGGTGCTCGGAATTTGCGCCGGCATGCAAGTCATGGCCGGGGTGCTGGGCGGTATCTTTCACCGCGACGTTCGCTCCGACGTCGAAACCGCCATCGACCATTTGAACGAAAAGCCGGCCGAGGAGACAGCTCACACCGTTACCGTGACACCGGGCAGTCTGTTGCACCGCATTGTCGGCTCCGGCGAGATGGCCGTTAACACCGCCCACCGCGAGGCGCTTAAGGCGGCTCCCGACGGCGCCGTTATCAACGCGGTGGCGCCGGACGGTGTGATCGAGGGTATTGAACTTCCGGAGAAGCGTTTCATGCTGGGCGTGCAGTGGCACCCGGAGTTCTTCGCCGACAAGGGCGACCCCAACTTCGCCCTGTTCGAGGCCCTGGTGGCGGCGACCGAGGAAGAGTCGTGAACGGCGAGGCGATATGAAGGGCATGCGGTTCTGGGTAGCGATGGCGGCCGCCAGTGGCATGACAGCGGTAGCGGCCGGCGCTTACGGTTATCACTCGCTGGAAGGTGACGCCGGTATGCGCGAGGTCTTCTCGACCGCCGTGCAGTATCACATGTGGCACACGCTAGCGCTGTTCGGCGTCGCCTGGCTGACGACCCAGCGTACTGGGTCCTCGCAGCGGTGGGCGGAGAGGGCCGGTTGGCTGTTTACTACCGGCATCGTCCTGTTTTCGGGATCGCTCTATGCATTCACCCTGATGGGCGATGTTCCGGTCCCTGGCGCAGCGCCCCTCGGCGGCCTTTCGTTCATTGCCGGCTGGGCCATGCTGGCCTGGAGCGCTATGCGCAAGGACACCGACAGCGCGGAAGCCGGCGGCATCGAGCGAACCGGTTCGAACGAATGACCTTCAGGCGGCGGCGCGAATGGCGGCGGCCTTAACGCCGTCGTCGACCGCGTCCTCGAACTGCTGGAAATTTTTCTCGAAACGCTGGGTCAGGTCCTTGGCCTGGACGTCGTAGGCATCGCCGTCTTTCCAGGTGTTGCGCGGATTCAGAATCTCGGCCGGCACCTCGGGGCAGGCGTCGGGAACCAGGACTCCGAAATGCGGGTCCGGCGACAGCGACGCCGAGGCCAACCGGCCGTCTAGGGCGGCGTTGACCATGGCCCGGGTATAGCCGATCTTCATCCGCTCTCCGACACCGTAGCCGCCGCCGCTCCAACCCGTGTTGACAAGCCAGCACTTGGCGTCGTGCTTGGCCATCTTTTCCCCCAACAACTTGGCGTAAACGGTCGGATAGCGCGGCATGAAAGGGGCACCAAAGCAGGTCGAGAACGTCGCCGCCGGTTCCTTGAGGCCGCGCTCGGTGCCGGCCACCTTGGCCGTATAACCGGAAAGAAAATGGTACATGGCCTGCTCGGGCGTCAATTGGCTGATCGGCGGCAGCACTCCGAAGGCGTCGCAGGTCAGCATGACGATGTTTGTCGGGTGATCGCCCCGTCCGCTCTCCGAAGCGTTGGGGATTTCCGATATATCGTAGGAAACCCGCCCATTCTCGGTCAGCGTGGTGTCGAAGAAATCGAGTTCCCTGGTATCCGGGTCGATGACGACGTTTTCGATGATCGAACCGAAGGAGCGGGTGGTGGCGAAAATCTCCGGTTCCGCCTCCTCGGTCAGGTTGATGGTCTTGGCGTAGCAACCACCTTCGAAGTTGAAGATGCCGTCGGGACTCCAACCGTGCTCGTCGTCGCCGACCAAGGTGCGCGAGCTATCGGCCGATAGCGTCGTCTTGCCGGTTCCCGAAAGGCCGAAGAAGATGGCCGAGCAGCCATCGGCGCCGATGTTGGCCGAGCAATGCATGGGCAGAACGTCGCGCGGCGGCAGCAGGTAGTTCATGACCGAGAAGATCGATTTCTTGATCTCGCCGGCATAGCCGGAGCCGCCGACGAGGATCAACTGCCGGGCCAGGTTTACGATGATGAAGGTTCCCGACGTGGTGCCGTCCTTGTCGGCGTCGGCCTCCAGGCTCGGCGCCTGCAGAACCGTGAACTCGGGATTGAAGCCGGGCAGTTCCCGGTCGGCCGGCTGGATGAACATGTTGCGCGCGAACAGGTTGTGCCACGCCGCCTCGGTGACGACCCGGATCGGCAGGCGATACGTTCCGTGGGCGCCGGCGTAGCAGTCCTGCACGAAGACGTCTCGGCCCTGCAGGTGGGCCAACATCTTGTCGTGCAGCCGTTCGAAATGGGTTTCCGAAATCGGCCGATTGATTTCGCCCCACCAAATGCCATCCTTCGTCGAATCCTCTTCGACGATAAAACGGTCGTTGGGCGAGCGACCGGTGTGCTGACCGGTCTCCGTGACGAGAGCGCCGCCCCTGGCCAGCGTGCCTTCGTGCCGGCGCAACGATTCCTCGTAGAGCCGTGCTGCGTTCAAATTCCAATATGCTGTCTTGACGTTTCCGAGGCCGTGAGTATCCAGGCCATGACTGCTGGCCCGATATCCAACGTTTTTCAAAATTGTTCTCCCCATTTCACGGACAGCCGTCCCGTCCGCTCGCTCGTCACGATTTTGAAATCAGGATAGACCTGCTGATATCGACTCTCAATAACTTGTTAGGCCTTCGTTGCCCGCGCCCGCGCCACGCCGACGAGACGGACCAACTCCTCGCGCACGCCGATAGCGTCGGAGACGGGCGCCGAAAACTCGAGCCTGGCGAATCGGCCGTCTCGCACCAGATCGGCCCCGTCCGGATCGACTCCGATCATGCGCCAGCCGCCGTCGCGGCGGCGCAGGATCCGGGTGGCATAGAGATCGACCGCATCGGCGTGATCGGCGTTCATATGCGCGATGATGTCGGACTCGGCCTTGCCGATGGCGGTTGCCGCCTTTCGGTCGGCCAGCAAATCCCTACCCTGCATCCAGCGGGCGCGGGCAAACCCGCCGACCATGTGGATGCGCTCGACCTTCATTCGGTAGAAATTGAAATCACCGAACCCGGCATACATCTTGGCTTCCGGGTGGCGCGCTAAAAAGCGTCGGGCATGGGCCTTCGCGGTTGTTTTCGCGATCCGCCCCATCACCGTGACGCGCGGTCCGGTCTGCGGATTGCGGCGCCGGGAGCCGCGCTCGAACAACAGCGAGCCGCGGTTGTCGGCGGCTAGGTTCTGGGTGTGGTCGGAAAGGTTGGAGAACAGCATCAATGGACTGCCGTCGAAGTCGGTCGCCACCGTGACCAGCGAACCGTAGGCCCAGCCCTCATCGTCGGCCATACCGGTCGACAGCGTCGCCGAGCGCGCGCCGCGCAGCAGGGAACGGGCGACGACGATCTCCTCGGCCTTGGTTTTCAGCATCGGTCCCAGCGCCATCCCTCAGTCTCCAATTTCGCCGCGTATTCGCCCGAAGCGTTCGTAAAACAATCCCGTCAGTCCACCCAACACCAGCCAGAACAGTCCGGAGATGACGAGACTGGCGATGGCGAACTCGGCCGCCAGTTCGGCCGGCACGTCGCTCTTCTCAAGCATAACATGCGGTGCGCCAATGAGGTGTGGAACGAACAGTAGGGCAATGCCCACTGCCTTCGGCACCGCCGATTCCGCGAAAAAGATCAGCGCCAAGCCACTCGCCGTCAGCGCCGCCGTACCCAGCCACCACAACTGACGATCCGCCAGATCGGCCGCCTGCATGCCCGGCAGTTCCGGCGCCAGACCCAAGCCGGGCGCGACATGAAAGGCCGCAAACCCGCACAACCCCCAGATCAATCCACGCCGCCAGTCAACCTCGCGGCCGCTCAGTGCGATGGCGCCGGTTAGCAGAAAAGCGAACCCGACCGCCATCAGCAGGTCCGCCAACAGATTGTAGGCGAGCCGCTCGGCGTCGGCGCCCATTGATTCTTGGGCCTGTTCCGGCGTCGCCTCGGCGCCGGAACCGTGATCATGCCCGGCACCGGTTTCATAAACCTCGGCGGCGATAATCAACGGCGTCGTCTTCAGCGAGTGAGCGCCGAAAGCGAACGCACCGGCGATTGCCCCGGCGAGCAGGGCCGTCAGCACGATCCTGACTAACATCGATTTTTCCGGCCGGTTCAGTCCCGCGCCGGGAAACCTAGTGGCACGGCATGGAAAAGGCGTGACGACCGTCATGGGCGGCGTCGTGGATGGTCGAGGAGCCGGCGAAACCGGCGCCCAACAGCATGAAAATCCCAAACACCAGGGCAATTACGGCCGGCAGCTTGGCGGTGGTGCGATGGGTCGCGATCTCAGCCGGTGTCGCCGTCGCTGCGGTAAAATGATCTTTGGACATTCGTGCAAACCTCCGTTGCAAAAAACCCGATTCAAACTTCACCGCTACGGTCGGCCCGCCCCAAGGAATTCCCCGTCCCCGGGTTCGCGATGTCGGTTGGCGGCAGGTCTCCTGGCTTGCGGTTTTCGGTTTCCCTCGGCCTTCCCGGAATTCCAGTGGCCTGCGTCGGGCGAAAAGTCACCGCTTACAGTTGCGGAGGCAGCCACGGCCAAAGATCCCCTGTTGGGTAGATCCCTCCGTGTTCCCTTTTGAGCCCCAGGCTTTGTCGCCTTTACAGGGGCACCGTCCGAAACGACTATACGCATCATCAAAAGGAGCGGTCAATCGGTTCTGATCGGTTTGTCGCAAACGGGCTATAATTTCGCCACAAAGGGCTATTAAGGGGTTGCCGGTACGGTCCCGGGCCCGGCCGATTCGAAGACGAGGTTGTTTCCATGCCCCACACCATCGCGCTCGTCGACGACGACCAGAACATCCTGGCGTCGCTGTCGGCTGCCCTCGAGGACGAAGGTTACAAGGTCGACACCTACTCCGGCGGACCCGAGGCGCTGGAAGGCTTGGGCCGCAAACCGGTCGATCTCGCCATCCTCGACATCAAGATGCCGCGCATGGACGGAATGGAACTGCTCAGCGAACTCAGGCGCAAGGACAACCTACCGGTGATTTTCCTGACCTCGAAGGACGACGAGGTCGACGAGGTGATGGGATTGCGCATGGGCGCCGACGACTACATCAGGAAGCCGTTCTCGCAACGCCTTCTGCTGGAGCGCATCCGCGCCGTGCTGCGACGCCACGAACTGGCCGCCAAGGAGCCGGGCGGCAACGAAGTTCTGCGCCGCGGCGATCTGGTTCTCGATTCGGCCCGCCATATGTGCTCCTGGAAAGGCACCGAGATCAACCTGACCGTGACCGAGTTCCTGCTGGTCGAAACCTTGGCCCGACGCCCCGGCCACGTCAAGAACCGCGACCAATTGATCGATGCCGCCTATGGCGAGCACATCTACGTCGACGACCGCACCATCGACAGTCACATCAAGCGGCTGCGACGCAAGTTCAAGACCGTCGATCCGGAGTTCGCCGAAATCGAAACGCTTTACGGGGTCGGCTACCGCTATCGCGGAACCTGAGCGATACCGATGTCGAGGGGGAAGCCACAGCCTCATACCGCCAATCGCTCACGTCGGCTGGTCTCACCGATCACCCGGCGAATTCTCGCCGTCAACGTGCTGGCGCTGGCCATCCTGGTCGCCGGCATCCTCTATCAGGACGAATACAAGGACAACCTGATCGACGCCGAGCTGGCGGCGCTGGCGACTCAGGCCGAAATGTTCGCAGTCGCCCTTTCCGAAGGCGCCGTCGCCAGAACGCCGAGCGGTCACTACAAGGTGACGGAAATCTCCAATCAGATGGTCCGCCGTCTGGTTCAGACCACGGGCACTCGGGCCCGGCTGTTCCGCCGCAGCGGTTCGTTGATCGCCGATTCGCGCCGACTGATCGGAACCGGCCGTTCCGTGGAAATCGAGGAATTGCCGCCGCCGACCCGAACCAACGGGTTGATGCGCCGGGCGCTCTATGTGTTCGACAACCTGGTGCGGCGGTTTCCGGGCCGCGGCGCCCTGCCGCGCTACCGCGAAAATCCGGTGCAGAGCGCCGCCGATTACGAGGAGGTCATGGCGGCGCTGTCCGGCGACTACGTCAAGGCGGTGCGGGCGACCGCGGGCCAAGGCATGATCCTCAGCGTCGCCGTACCGGTTCGGCGCTATAAGGAGGTGCTCGGGGCGCTGATGTTGTCGAAGGGATCGCACAGTATCGATGCCGCCGTCCTCGAGGTGCGTCTCGACATCCTCAAGGTGTTCGCGATGGCCCTTGCTGTGACGGTCCTGCTGTCGCTCTATCTGGCCGGCACCATCGCCCGGCCGGTACGTCGATTGGCGGCGGCGGCCGAACGGGTGCGCCGCGACCACAGCCGCCAGCACCGCATACCGGACTTTGCCGGACGCAACGACGAGATCGGCGATCTGGCCGAAACCCTGGACGACATGACCGAGGCCCTGTGGGCCCGCATGGACGCCATCGAGAGCTTTGCCGCCGACGTCGCCCACGAAATCAAGAACCCGCTGACCTCCTTGAGGAGCGCCGTCGAGACCGCCGCCCGGCTGCAGGACGCCGAGCAGCAGCGTAAGCTCATGACTATTATCCAAGAAGACGTCGTTCGGCTCGACCGCCTGATCAGCGACATCTCGGACGCCTCGCGCCTCGATGCCGAGTTGTCGCGGGCCGAGATCGGTCCGGTCGATATCGGCGCCATGCTGGCGACCCTGGTCGAGATCCACAGAACCACCCACGCGGCCGGACCGACGACGCGGCTGGAGCGGACCGGCGACGATTCGGTGGCACTGATCGTTCCCGGCATCGACGGACGCCTCGCCCAGGTCTTCAGGAACCTCATCACCAACGCCGATTCGTTCAGCCCCGCCGGCGGCGACATCCGCATCACGGCAACCCGCGACGACAACGCGGTGCGGGTCGATGTCGACGACGACGGCCCCGGCATCCCGACCGGAACCGAGCAAACCATATTCGAGCGCTTCTACACCGAGCGCCCTGAAACCGAGAAGTTCGGAACCCACTCCGGATTGGGCCTGAGCATCTCGCGCCAGATCGTCGAGGCCCACGGCGGCACCCTCATCGCCGCCAACCGCACCGCCCCCGACGGCCGCATCGTCGGCGCCCGCTTTACCGTCAGCCTGCCGATCGAGGACTGAGGAGGACCGATGGAACAGATCCACGCCACCTGCATCGCCGTCGACATCGACGGCGCCTGGACCGGCGTCCTGCTGCGCGGGCCGTCGGGGTGCGGCAAATCGGACCTGGCGCTCCGCGTCATCGAGGCCGGCGCCCGCCTGATCGCCGACGATCGCACCGACCTCAGCGAGCGCGACGGCGCGGTGGTGGCGACGGCGCCGCCGGCCCTGGCCGGCCTGATCGAGGTCCGCGGTCTCGGTATACTGAGAATGGAGGCGCTGCCCGAGGCGGCGGTCGGCCTCGTCGTCGACCTGGTCGCGCCCGACGACGTCGAGCGCCTGCCCGAGCCGGAAACGACGCGGCTTGTCGGCCGCTCCGTTGCGGCGGTCCGGCTGACGCCGTTCGAGATTTCGGCGCCGACCAAGGTTCGCCTTGCTGCCGCAATGGCGTCGGGGACTATAATGCGGGCCGATGAGTGACCGACCCGACAGTTCAGAGCGCATCAGCCGCGTCCTGCTTGTCACCGGCGTTTCCGGGGCCGGCAAGTCTTCCGCCCTGAAGGCGCTCGAAGACCTCGGCTACGAGGCGGTCGACAACGTCCCGATCTCGCTGATGGGGCGGCTGGTCGGCCCCGGCGATTTCCCGCACCCGATCGCCGTCGGCATCGACATCCGCACCCGCGATTTCGACGCCGAAGCCTTCTTGGGCGAGATCGACGCCCTGGTCGAACGCCGCGACACCACCGTCGAGCTGGTTTTCCTCGATTGCGACGACGACGTCCTCGGACGACGCTACGAGGAGACCCGGCGCCGTCATCCGCTCGCCGTCGACCGACCGGTCAGCGACGGCATCCGGCGCGAACGGCAGCTGATCGGGCCGCTCAGGGAGCGGGCCGATCGCATCATCGACACCTCGGACATGTCCTTAGGCGACTTCAAGGGCGTGCTCGACGGCCATTTCGGCGCCGCCGAAGCGCCCGGGCTGGCCGTTTTCGTGACCTCGTTCGCCTACCGCCACGGCCTGCCGCGCGACGCCGACCTCGTGTTCGACGTCCGATTCCTCAAGAATCCGCACTATGATCCGGCGTTGCGGCCGTTGACCGGGCGCGACCAGGCGGTCGCCGCGCACATCGCCGAAGACGACGGCTTCGATCCGTTCTTCGAGCGCCTGTGCGATTTTCTGGAGCCTTTGCTGGAGCGCTACGCGGCCGAGGGCAAGAGTTATCTGACCATCGCCTTCGGCTGTACCGGCGGCCGCCACCGCTCGGTGTTCGTGGCCGAACGACTGGCCGGTTGGCTGAACGGCCTCGGTCAGACCATCCAGCTTCGTCACAGGGACTTGGACAAACCGGCCAATTAGGACAAACTCGTCGGCGCGCCTCGGTGGAACTTCAGGCGACATTTCAGTGGAGGGGTAAGGGCTCATATGATCGGAATGGTGCTGGTGACCCACGGCCGCCTGGCCGAGGAACTGATATCCGCCCTCGAACACGTGGTCGGCCCGCAATCCAACATCGGCGCCGTCTGCATCGGCCCCGACGACGACATGGAGCAGCGCCGGGCCGAGATCCTCGAGAGCGCCGCCAAGGCCGACGAGGGCGAAGGCGTCGTGCTGTTGACCGACATGTTCGGCGGCACGCCTTCGAACCTGGCCATCTCGGTGATGGACAATGCCAACGTCGAGGTCATCGCCGGCGTCAACCTGCCGATGCTGATCAAGCTGGCCAGTGTGCGCAAGACCGAATCCCTGGCCGAGGCCGTGGCCAGCGCCCGTGAAGCGGGTCGCAAGTACATCAATATCGCCTCGCAGCTGTTGGCCCAGGAAGACCAGTGAACGGGACTCTTCTTTCCCGCACCGCGACCATCCGGAACAAGCGCGGCCTGCACGCCCGGGCCGCCGCCATGTTCGTCAAAGTGGCGGGGCGCTTTGATGCCCGCATCCAGGTCAGCCGCTCCGGCCAGACGGTGTCCGGGCTCTCCATCATGGGGTTGATGATGCTGGCGGCCGGGCCCGGCGCCGAGATCCGGCTCGAGGTCGACGGCGCCGAGGCCGAGCAGGCGCTGAGCGCCATTTGCGAGATGATCGACGGCAAGTTCGAGGAAGACTGACGGACATGGTCGAGAGCACCCAATTCGAGGGCCTGGGGGTGGCGCCGGGCATCGCCATCGGCAAGGCCTACGTCCGCGAAAGCGGCGCCGTCGAGGTCCCCGAATACACCATCAAGGCGGGCCAGGTCGAGGCCGAGCGGGAACGCTTCGGCGACGCCGTCAAGCGTGCCCAGCGCCAGGTCAAGCGCCTCCAGGCCAAGGCCCGCAAGATGGAGGGGGCGGCCGCCGAGGAACTCGGCTTCATGCTCGACGCCCATTTACAGATGCTCAAGGACTCGCGCCTGGTGCGCGGCGCCGACGAGCGCATCGGCGCCATGCGCATCAATGCCGAGGCCGCCGTCCAGCACGAAATCAACGACATCGCCGAGACTTTCCACGCCATGGACGACGTCTACATCGCCGCCCGCCTCGACGACATCCGCGAGATCGCCAACCGCGTCCTCTTGAGCCTGACCAAGACTCCGGTGCGGCCGTTCGCCTCGGTGCCGAAGGGAAGCATCGTCGTCGCCGAACTGCTGACCCCGGCCGACACCGCGCAACTCAACCCCGACCGCGTGCTCGGCGCGGCCACCGCGCTGGGCGGCGCCGAGGGCCACACGGCGATCATGGCCCGGGCCCTGGGACTGCCGACGGTGCTGGCGGCGGCCGGGTTGACCGACGCGGTCAAGACCGGCGACATGCTGATCGTCGACGGCCAGGCCAACCTCGTTATCGTCAACCCCGACCCCGACACGCTGGACCGTTTCGAGCGCCGCCGCGACCAGTACGCCCGCGAGACCCGCCGCCTCGACCGCCTGCGCAGCCTGCCGGCCGTCAGCCGCGACGGCACCGAGATCGTGCTGTCGGCCAACGTCGATTTGCCGATCGAGATGGACATGGTCGAGCAGGCCGGGGCCGCCGGCATCGGGCTGTTGAGGACCGAGTTCATGTTCATGAACCGCGACGACGTGCCGACCGAGGACGAGCAGTACGAGATCCTGAAGCCCCTGGTCGAGGCCATGGGGCAGCGCCCCGTCACCATCCGCAGCCTCGACATCGGCGCCGACAAGGCGGCCAACGGGGTGTTGGGCGAGATGGACGACAGCGCCGCGTCGGCCTTGGGCCTGCGCGGCATCCGCATGTCGCTGGCCCGCGCCGACATGCTGGAAGCGCAGTTCCGGGCCATGCTCAGGGTCTCGGCCTTGGGCGACGTGCGCATTCTGCTGCCGATGGTCTCCAACGTCGCCGAGGTGCGCCGCTCCAGGGACGTGCTCGCCAAGGCGGCCGCCAAACTCAAACGCCGCCGTGTCAAACTGCCCGAGCCGCTGCCGCCGTTGGGCGTGATGATCGAGGTGCCGGGCGCCGCTTTGGCGGCCGACGCCCTGGCCCAGGCCAGCGACTTCCTGGCCATCGGGTCGAACGACCTGACCATGTACACGCTGGCCGTCGACCGCGCCAACGAGCACGTGGCGCATCTGTTCGACCCGCTGCACCCGGCCGTCCTCAGGCTCATCCAGTTCACCGCCGGCGCCGCGCTGCGCGCCCGCATACCGGTAAGCATCTGCGGCGAGATGGCCGGCGAGCCCCGGTTCGCCGCGTTGCTGGTGGGCTTGGGCCTGCGCGAGCTGTCGATGACGCCGTCGAGCATCCTCAAGGTCAAGCGCCGGGTCCGCGAGATGGACGCGGTGGCCGCCGCCCATCGCGCCGAGCTGATCATGGACCAGATCGATTCGGGGCGCATCGCGACGCTGCTGGACGACTTCAACGCGCTGGCCTGAACACGGCCCCGCCGCGCCCGCGAAAACCGCCGCCCCCAGTCCCGGCCGGCCCTTTTCATCCTTAGCATTTGTTATCATCCAACACCGCCCGGCCCGGCCGCAGGCAGGCCCAAAATGACGATGAATGTTGACGAATGCCGATAAATGCCGAGAACACGCCGGCTCCGGGCCGGACGGCCAGCAAATGCCAGCGAATGCCCGTAAATGCCAGGGACATGACGCCGCCCGCCCGTGTTGATCCGCAAGCCCCATCCTTCGACACGGACCTTCGGTCCTGCTCAGGGTGAGGTGTCGTTTGGCTCCGGTTGAAGTTTTGATTCGCTCAGGTTGTTGTTCTACCCCGCCCTCGCCCCGGGCGCCGCCTCAAGGCGGCGGTCGAAGGGCGAGGCCGCCAGGGGACACGCGCGCGCGAAGGTACGGCCCGTCCCGACCGCCGGTGTTTACCTTTCCTGGCCGTCCCGCCAACACGCGCCGCATCGGATTGGGAAGGCCTCGTATCCACACATAGCGTGATTGCGGTTGGTCGCTCTCCGGGCCGATGATACGGGGT
>CAYFMP010000007.1:0-11100 GCA_964344215.1 uncultured Thalassospiraceae bacterium
GCCGACGCCGGCGAGATCGTCATCTCCACCGGCGAAGAGGACGAACTGATCTTCTGATCGGAACTACTGCAACACGACGACCGGCGTGAATCCGGCTCTTGGATGAACGACCAGACCGGGATAGCCGGGCACGCTCTTGACGACGCCGGCGCCCGGCGCGCGCAGGGTTGCACGCTCCAGCCGCCAAGCCGCGATCACTGATCGCGCCTTCGATTTCTCCAGGTGCGCGGCCGCTTCCGCCAAGTGCTTCTCGGCCTTCTCCAGTTCTTCACGTGACGTCGACAGATCGTCATAGAGTTGCCGGATACGCTCGAAGTTCTCGGCGGCCTGAATATGGACCAGCTGCGCCGCTTTCAAGCCGGCTTCGGCGGCTTTCTTGCGGGCGGCCAGCGGCGCCGGGTCGAGCGCTGCCAACGGCTGGCCGGCGCTCACTCTCTGCCCCGGTTTTACCATAACCTTTTCGACCACGCCGCCGACCGCGAAAGCGAGTTTGCGCTCGGCCGCCAACGCACCGGTTGCGGCGCTTGCCGCCGCCAGCACGACAACGACCGCCAGCCCGGCGGTCAGCCCTCTACTGTACCTTGCGATTGAGCTCGTTCTGGTCTTCCTGTCCAAAACCGCTTCCTCCCTTGGGCACGAAATCGCCCTCCGTCTCGACGCCCTCGGCGCCCACTATATCGACAATGAAATCGGCTTTCAGCCCTTGCGCCGGCGCCTCACCGAGGAGCACGGCGAGGCGCGCGTTTTCCAGATAGAAACCGCCGGCGGCCCGGATTACGCCTGCCTCCGCCTCGGTAAACCGCCCCATGATGGGACCGAGGTCGGTCACCCGCTCCTGTTCGTAGCGGCGCTGGCGCTGCAGCAGCGAATTGCGCGCGAAATCCAATCCGGCCCGGGCCGCAACCAACTGCTGCCAGGCGTCCATTCGCGCCATCGACGCAACCTGGACCCGGCGACGGAGTTCGATGCGGTAACGCTCGTAGCGGGCCTCCCGGCGTCCCTGTTCAGCCGCCAGCTCGGCGCGTTCGGCGGATTTCACGCCGCCGTCGAATATCGGCCAGACGACTCGCGCACCGGCCGTCCATTCGTCCCTGCCGGTGGTCGAACGGCTGTAGTGGTTGACCTCGCCGAAAGCCTCGATGCGCGGGCGGCTTCCGGTTCCCTCGCGCCGCAGACGGACAGCGTCTGCGTACTTGCGAAGGGCGAGCACCTTCGGATTGCGGACCTCGGCAATTTCTTGGAGCTTGTCGAGTTCCGGTTGTATCGGCTTGGAATTTGGGCCTGCCGGCGGGTTGAACAACTCGCCTTCGAAAGCAAACCCAGTCAGTTCCTGCAATCGGAGCCGCAGCTCCACGTTGCGGCTTTGCTCGCGATGCAGTTTCAGACGCGTAGCCTCGGTTCGAACCAACCATTCGGCAACATCCAGCGGCGAGGTTTGGCCCAGCTCCAGGCGTTCCTTGGCACGCTCCCAGCGCACATATCGCGATGCGTGTTCCTGGTTAAGGGCCTGGATCGTCATTTCCGAGGCATGCAGGTCGAAGAAAAGCGCCAGGCCTTCCAGAAGGACAGTGTTGCGGGCTTCCGCCAAATCGTTCTCGGCGGCCTGAAACTCAGCGTCGGCGGCATCGATACGGTTCGACGTGATTCCGAAATCGTAGATCGGCTGCACCACCTCGATTCCGCCGAACACCTCGGCCTTGTCCTTAACCGAGGCTCTTGTCGAATCGTAGCGCTCGCCTTCGTAGGTCATGGTCGCGGTCGGGAACAGCCCGGCCCGGGCACCGCTCAGGCGCGCCCTGGCGGCGGCCAGGTCGGCCGCGGCTTCGGCGAATTCGAGACCGGCGTTCTTCTCGATCAGGGCGAGGACCTCGGAAGCGGTCGGCGGCAGGTGTTCCGACGCCATCACCGGTTTCAGCAGGACCACGGCAACAACCCCGACCAGGGCGACTTGAGACAATTGACGCACCCGCTCGCCCCCGTTAATCGCCCTGTTTCAGGTATCGGTAGAATGATGTTTTTTTCTTGTAGACGCCATCGGTCACGTAGCGCCCGGCTCGCACGAACAATTCGGCGTCCAGGAACCCGGTCAGCCGCAACGCCCGTTTCCCCTCATCGTCGAAGAAGAAGAACGTCGGCGTCGCCCGCACCCGGTACTTACGCGCCATCTTCTTCTCGGTCATCGACTCGCCGTCGGGGGTTACCACGTCAAGATTGCCTTTGATATTGCTCTCGATCATCACGAAATGATCCGAGTAGAAGGCGTCGACCCTGGGATCGGGGAACACGCGCGCCCGCATCTTGTCGCAATACGGACAACCGAGCTGATGGAACATGATCACCAGCCGTTTGCCCTCGGTGCCGGCGTCGGCGATCTCGGCCGGAAAATCGTTGTCCAGGCTTTCGAAGCGGAACTCGGCCTCGGCTGGCCAAGCCAACAAGACGGCGACGACCGCCACTATGATCGAGAGTCTCACTGCTTGCCTCTCCCTGAGCGGCGGCCGGGGGCCGACGCAACGAAATTCAACCGCAAATCATATTCGGATATTAGTATTTGACCGCAGGTCTTGCACGGCATTTCGTCGGGAGGACGATGGTCAACGGGGCAAAACCCGGATGCGGAACCCCTGCAGCGGTCCCTCGACCCTGAACGGCGTCACCTGTTTCAGCCCTTCGGCCGCCTCCCCGCTCAGGGACTGCAACCGGACGTCGATGGCGCTTTCGGCGAGATCGATGTCGCCGTCGCCGACCAGGCTGAAGGCTGCTCCCTTGAACAGGAAGTCGTCGCCGGTGAGAATGCCGCGATCGATGGCGAAAGTGCCGATCACCTGCTCAAACGCGCCGGACGTTCCCCGTCCAGACGAGAACAGCCCTGGAAGATCGGCTTCCAGCAATTCGCCGTCGACAACATTGAATGTGCCGTGTCCTCTCAAGGCGCCGGCGAACTCCCGCCAGTTGCGGCCGATCGAGAAAACTTCGACGGACCCGCCCGCCTTCCCGTTCAGCGGCGCATAGCCGCCGGTCGCACGAAGGAAATCTCCGATGCGGACCCGCTCGAATTGGAGTTTGGCATCGACCGACACCATTCCCTCGCCGGTCCTCCATCCGATCCGGCCCCGGCCCTCTCCGCCAAGCACGCGAACTGTCTCAAGTACCAGTTCGAGGGGAACCTTGGGACCACCGAGCTTGAGTTCGGCGCGGCCCGGCCCCGTCACCAGTCCGTTGGTCCGAAGCCGCTTCCAGCCGACTTCGAGCGATCCGGCGGCGCCGTCGTCGTCCGGCAGGTAGGCGGATGGGAAGCGTTGGAGAAGCGGTCGGGCGTCGATGTTGTCGAAGAACAACCGGCCTTCGACCCGGCGCCGCCCGCCTTCGTCGTAGAACCTGAGGGCACCCTGCGCCGTGGTTTCCCCCAACCGAACGTCGATGTTGCGAAATTCGGTCTGAAATCGGCTGGCGCGGATATCCGCCGCCATCTCGACCACGCCCAGCGCCAGGCCCGAGAATACGCCGTCCAGCCAGGCATCGATGCGAGTGGCGTCGGACCCGGTAAGCACCGCATGGCCGTTGGCAGTGAACACCTGGCGTTTGGCGATGGCGCCGATGAACGACAATCTGCCGGGCGCGGCAGTGATGATGAGCTCGATCGGCGTGCGGTCGCCGGACACCAACCGGCCAAGCGGCCCGGTTTGCAGATCGACGTTCGCCGGCACCCCGTTGACGGTCATCTCGCCCTCCAGCGAGAAGCTTCCTGTTTGTCCGTCGGTGGACGGCGCCGCCGTCCTCAGGTTGATGTCGGAAGCGACGATCCGGCGTCGTGCGGCGCTGCCGGCATAGATGACGCGGCCGGCGCTGATGCGCGCGTTGCGGACCGTCATGTCCTCCCACCATCCCCAATCCATGTCGGGCGGGACGGCGGCGGCTTTGTAGGCGTCGTCGGCGCGGCCGGTTCGAGCCGCGTCGTAGGTCAAGACCGGGCCGACGATGCGGGCTTCGACGACGTCAATCCGACCGCCGATCAGGGTCACGGTATCCAGGCTGAGGGCAATACGTTCCGCTCTGAAATCACTATCGCTTCGGCTCGACAGCCCTTCGGCCCATAGGCGGAGCTCGGGGAGAACGGTGAATCGGACCTCGCCGGTGATGGCGACGGGATGTCCGAGAAGCCGGCCGAGGGCGCGTTCGCTCATCGCTCGTGCCCAGTCGACGGGCACCACATAGGGCGCCGACAACGACGCCAGCACCGCGAACGCCAACAAGCCGCCCAAGGTCAGGGCGAACCGACGCAGGAATGGCAGGCCAGCCACGGTGCTCACCAACTCGAACAAAGGATTTCCCCGGTCTCAATTGTGTTTTGTCGTTATGATTGCGTCGATTCTCGGGCGTCCGGCTTAACGAATGGTAAATCCGGCCGGCACGGCGGTACGTTTTGGCCTCATCTCCCTGGCTACGCGCGGGTTTGGCGTGATCACGTGATTGACATACCCGGAATTTTGAAATACAAGCCGCAAATCGTTAATTCGAAACGGAAAATCCCGTTTTTGCCGGTGTCGTGGGCGGCCTCTTTTTCGCCCCCCGCCACGGCCAGGGGTCATACCGAAACAGACATGCCGAGCGTTCTCACCGTCACCCGCCCCGGGGTCGGTCGTCCGAGGGTCATACCCGGTTCGGCAACCGCCGGGTCGCGCCACAAGGCCGACTGAGGGCCACAGCACCGCCATGCAGATATACCTGCCCATCGCCGAGCTGTCGGTCAACATCTTCCTGATTCTCGGCATGGGCGGCGGCGTCGGGCTGCTTTCCGGCCTGTTCGGTGTCGGCGGCGGTTTCCTGATGACGCCCCTGCTGATCTTCATCGGCATCCCCCCGGCCGTCGCCGTCGCGACCGAGGCCAATCAAATCGTTGCCTCCTCGGTTTCGGGCGTCCTCGCCCATTGGCGGCGCGGCAATGTCGATTTCAAGATGGGGCTGGTTCTGTTGGCCGGTGGTGTGCTCGGCTCGTCGTTCGGCGTCTGGCTGTTCACCTTCCTGCGCGGTCTCGGGCAACTCGATCTGGTCATCAAACTCTCCTACGTCGTATTCCTGTCGATCATCGGCGGCTTGATGCTGATCGAGAGCGCCCGCGCCATGATGCGGCGCAAACGCCAGGCCAAGGCCAAGGCGCACCACCACAACTGGATGCACGGCCTGCCGTTCAAGATGCGGTTCCGCAAGTCGCGCCTCTATATCAGCGCCCTGCTGCCCGGCGCTATCGGCTTCTTCGTCGGCCTGCTGGCGGCGATCATGGGCGTCGGCGGCGGTTTCGTGATGGTGCCGGCGATGATCTACCTGCTCGGCATGCCGACCGCCGTCGTCGTCGGCACCTCGTTATTCCAGATCATCTTCGTCACCGCCAACGTGACCGTCCTGCAGGCGGTCAACAACCAGACCGTCGACGTCGTGCTGGCTATGTTGTTGATGATCGGCGCGGTGATCGGCGCCCAGTTCGGCGCCAAGTTCGGCACCCGGATGCAAGGCGAGCACTTGCGCGGCCTGCTGGCGTTGATCGTTCTCGCCGTTTGCCTGAAGCTCGGCCTCGACCTCGGCCTGACGCCGGACGATGTGTTCTCGCTCGGCGCAGCGGTGAAGCGTTGATGGACAGTTTGGGATTCAGGCGTATGGTTTGGGCGCTGGTCGTCACCGGCTCGATGGCGGTCGGGCAGGCCCGGGCCCAAAATCCCGCCGATGAGGTAACCGTCGATCTGTCGGAACCCGTCGTCCAGATCACCGCCGGTTTTGCCGGCACCGATCTCCTTGTCTTTGGGGTCGCACCGGGCGCCGGCGATATCGTGGTCGTCGTCCGCGGCCCCGAACAGAATGAGATCGTGCGGCGCAAGGAACGCGTTTTCGGCATCTGGATGAACCGCGAGGAGATCGAGTTCCGGAAGGTGCCGGCCTTCTACGTCATGGCCAGCAATCGATCGCTCGACCAGTTCATGCCCGGCGGCGTTGCCGACATTTTCCAGATCGGATTAGAGAACCTGCAACTGGACCCATCCCCTGAAGACGTCGAACGCCTACCGGACTGGGACGAATTCCGCCACGGCTTCCTGCGCAACAAGCAGCGCCAGGGGCTGTACCGCTGGGACCCGCTCAATCTGATCTTCAAGAACAACCGCTTGTTCCGGACAACGGTGCCTTTTCCCGCCAACGTCGCCGTCGGCGCCTTCAGCATCGAGGTCTACCTGATCCGCAAGGGCGAGCTGGTCGCCCAGGAGACTCAGTTACTCAATGTCCGCAAGTTCGGCGTCGAGGCCAGCGTCTTCAGTTTCGCGCACCGACATTCCCTGGCCTACGGCGTTATTGCGGTGCTTATCGCGGCTCTGGCAGGATGGGTAGCCAACGCCGCCTTCCGACGGGCTTGAGAGAGGACCATGTCCGATACCGACACGACCGCCGAACGCGATACCGACGATACGTCGAACCAGGGGCGCACGTTTCTCTGCGTCATCGACGAGAGCGAGGAACTCGGGCCGGCGCTCCGCTTCGCCTGTACTCGGGCCAACAAGACCGGCGGCCGGGTGGCGCTTCTCTATGTGATGCAGCCGGCCGAGTTCCAGCATTGGATGGCGGTCGGCGAGCGGATGCGCGAGGAGGCCCGCGAGGAAGCCGAGGAATTGACCCAGGTGATCGCCTCGGTGGTCCAGAAACGAACTGGTAAGACTCCGGCCTGCTACATCCGCGAAGGCATCGTCCGCGAGGAGGTCGTCAAGCTGATCGACGAGGAGCCCCAAATCTCGCTGTTGGTCCTCGGCGCCGCGTCAGGCAGCGACGGTCCCGGACCACTAGTCTCGTATCTGGTCGAGAAGATGGCTGGTCAGTTGCGTGTACCGGTCACCATCGTGCCCGGTAGTCTCAGCGACGAACAGATCGACGCCATAACCTGAGACCGCGGACGCAACCGACGCGTACGACCGTCAACGGACGATCAACACCGAATTGCGGGCGCTCTGCATCACCGAAAAGGCGACGCCGCCCATGAAGAACCGGGACAGTCCCTTCTTGGTGCTGTCGGAAAGCACGATCACCGAATGACCGGCCCCGGCTTCGATGATTTCCTCGACCGGATTGCCGACCCGGGTTAACGCCTCGACCACCTCGATGCCACCTTCCTCCAGCATCGCCTTCGCCTCGGCGACGTGCTCGGCGGCTTCCGGCTCGCTTTCCACGTCGAGCGCCACCGAAATCAAAGATACCGGGCATTCGCAACGGTTGGCGATATCGGCGTCCTTGACCACCATCTCGGTGGCCTTCTCCGAACCGTCGGTGCAGATCAGGTGGCCGCGGCCGACCTCGAGATCGCGAGCGACCAGAACGGAACACGGTGCGTGAACGGCAACCTTGGCGGCGACGGCCGGGTCCCACAGCGATTTGACCTTGCCGCCCCAGCGCCCCGACGCGCCGAGAATGATCAGGTTGTAGGGGCCGAGCTCCCATTGGTCGAGAACGCCGGTGGCGACGTCGCTGGCGACTTTGAGCTTGAGAACGACGACTTTGCCCTCGTCGTTCATGTATTCGATCTTGTTGTCGCCTAGGGGGTCGCCTTCGACCCCGACATGAGTGCTTCTCTCCTGCCATGTTTCGTCCATGTGGCCGAGCTCCATCAACAGGTCGCGGCCTTTCTTCAAGTACTTGATGCCGGGCAGTTCAAGGCCCCAGTTCAACATGTTCTCGCGGGCGACACGAACCTGCATTCCGCCCGACCGCAGCCCCTGGTCGACCGGGCGGACATAGAGCAGCACGATATCGGCGTCGACGCCGAGCCCCAGCGTCGCCGCGTAATGTAGACACGCGTAGGATTCGTCCGATCCGTCGATGCATACCAGGATTCGGAACCGATTAGCGCGGTCTGTGAGATCTTGCTCGCCCATGCAGCCTCCCCTGAACTCGGTTCTTTCACGTCCCGATGAGCGGCCAGTATATCGCAGCGGCAAGAAGCATCAAAACCGTCGAGAAAAGTGCCATCTTCCAGCCGACTCTCAGGAAATCGGTGGTCTTCAGATAGCCCGACGCGTAGACGATGGTGCAGGCCGGCGTGCCGACAACCGTAAGGTAGGCGAAGGCCGATGAAATCGACGTGATGAAGCCGATGACGATGGGGCTTTCTTCGGCGACGACGGCGACCTTGAGGACGATCGGGCCAAGGACGGCGACGGCGGCGCCGTTCGACATTGTGTTGGTGACCATGGTCGTCAACGCCGAAATCGCCGCCCACAGGCCATATCCGTGATCGGCGCCGATCGGCGCCAGCATCGCGATAAAGGTCTCCGCGACCCACCTGGCCGCCCCGGTTTCCTTCATCTCGACGCCCAACGAGATGGCGGCGGCATAGAGCAGGATGACTCCCCAGTTGACACCGCTGTTGATATCCTCCCAGCGGACCAGTCCGGTGACCAGGAACGCCACCGCGCCCAACAAGGCGACCGTCCCCATGCCGATATGGTCGGAAACGAATATCCAGCCGAGCAAGGTCAGGAAGAACAACAGAACCGCGCCCCATTCGGTGCGCTTCATCGGCCCCTGCTCCTCGACCTGATGGCGCAGCCGGACGATGGCCCGAGAGATGTCGCGGTATTCGGGGCGGAACGAGAATAGTAGGATCATGGTGACGAACGGCAACTGAATGAGGAACATCGGATAGGCGTAGACCATCCAACGGACGTAGCTGACCAGGTACTTGAAGGTTTCGGAGTTGCCCGGTTCGAAGAAGAACTCCTTCCAATACCCGATCATGATGGCGTTGCGGGCGCCGCCGGACGGTGTCGCGATACCGGCCACCGAACAACCGTAGGCGATCGAGAACAGGACCACGGCGGCCAGGTTGCGGACCTTCTTGGGGTCGTCGGAAACCAGGGTGATCAGGGTCATCCCGACCGGCAGCATCATCGCCGCCACGGTATGTTCGCCGATGAACGATGCCAGCACGCCGGAAACCACCGAAATCCCGAAGCAGATCCTCGATGTCCGGGTCCCGGTAATGCGGACGATGAACCAGGCGATGCGTTTGTCGAGCTTCTGCTTGACGACGGCGACGGCGAGCATCAGGGAGCCCATGATGAACAGCACCGAGTCGTTCATCAGGGTCTTGGCGACGACCGACGAGTCGAGCCCCAGCAGCAGGACCTGCCCGACAATGATCATCAAGGCGACGGCCGGCAGCGGCACCGGTTCGGTAATGAACAGGATGGTCGCCACCAGCGACATGATGAGAACGATTTCGCTCTCGCGGGTCAGCCCCTCCGGCAACGGGACGGTCAACAGGAAAGCACCAAGCCCGAGCGCGATGAACAGCCAGCGGCGCTCCCACAGGAAGTAGAGATCGACCCGATGGCGAATGTCGACGACGCGTATCAGACCTGACGATTCAATGCGTTTCGACCAGTACTCGGTCGAAAGGGCGTTCTCCCGCAATGTTCTTGTTCCCAGTGAAGACGGGGGAAAGGTTTAAGTCCGGGGTCCCGCCTTATTACGACAAATTTTCTTTCATTTCAACCGGATACGGAATACCCGGAAACTCGGGACTAAGATGCCGCCGTACGCAGGGCATCGATGGTTTCATTGTAGTCGTCACCGCCAAAGATGGCGCTGCCCGCCACCACCACGTTGGCGCCGGCGGCAACGACATCCTTGATGGTGCCGGCGTTGACGCCGCCGTCGACCTCGAGATCGATCGGCCTGTCACCGATCATCTGGCGCAGGCGGCTGATCTTCTCCAGTTGCGAGGCGATGAAGCTCTGTCCCCCGAAGCCCGGGTTGACCGACATCACCAGCACCAGATCGACCTTGTCGAGTACGAATTCGATGGCCGTTTCCGGCGTGCTCGGGTTCAAAGACACACCGGCCTTCTTGCCGAGCGAGCGAATGAACTGCAGGCTGCGATCCAGGTGCGGGTCGGCCTCGACATGTACGGTGATGATGTCGGCGCCGGCGTCGGCGTAATCCTGCAGAGACGGCTGCGCCGGATCGATCATCAGGTGGACGTCGAAGACCTTGTCGGTCAGCGGCCGGATGCACTTGATGATCGGCGGGCCGAAGGTCAGGTTGGGAACGAAATGACCGTCCATGACGTCGATGTGGACGTAATCGCAGCCGGCCTCGTCGATGGCCTTGATCTCGTCGCCCAGCTTGGCGAAATCGGCTGACAGAATGGAGGGAGCGATCTTCAGCGTATCGGTCATCTGGTGTTTCCGCTTAGCCCCTAGTTGACCCGCGGATCCAGACTGCCATTGGCATACCGGTCGGTCATGTCGTCCAACGAAATCGGATCGATCTTCGAGCCGTTGCCGGCCGTTCCGAAGGCTTCATAGCGCGCCTTGCAGATTTCTGTCATCCCCTTCGAGGCCTCGGCCAGGTATTTGCGGGGATCGAAGTTGGACGGATTGTCGTGCAGGTGCTTGCGGATCGAGCCGGTCGACGCCATCCGCAGGTCGGTGTCGATGTTGACCTTGCGCACGCCGTGCTTGATGCCCTCGGCAATCTCCGCGACCGGCACGCCGTAGGTTTCGCCCATATCGCCGCCGTGGTCGTTGATCACCTTCAGCCAGTCCTGCGGCACCGACGAAGAGCCATGCATGACCAGATGGGTGTCGGGGATGCGGGCATGGATTTCCTTGACCCGATCGATGGCCAGGATGTCGCCGGTCGGTGGCCGCGTGAACTTGTAGGCGCCGTGGCTGGTGCCGATGGCGATGGCCAGCGCGTCGCACTTGGTCGCCTCGACGAACTGGGCCGCTTCCTCCGGGTCGGTCAGCAGCTGGTCATGGGAGAGAACGCCCTCGGCACCGACGCCGTCCTCTTCGCCGGCTTCGCCGGTCTCCAGCGACCCCAGGCAGCCGAGTTCGCCTTCCACCGAAACGCCGCAGGCATGGGCCATGTCGACCACCCGGCGGGTGACATCGACGTTGTAGTCATAGGAGGCTGGCGTCTTGCCGTCTTCCTCCAGCGAGCCGTCCATCATCACAGACGTAAAGCCGGATTGGATGGATCGCTGACAGACACTGGGCGAGGTGCCGTGGTCCTGGTGCATGGCGATGGGAGTTCCGGGATAGGCCTCGACGGCGGCAACGA
>CAYFMP010000007.1:11110-42079 GCA_964344215.1 uncultured Thalassospiraceae bacterium
GCAGAAACGGTTCGCCGGCGTATTTGCGCGCACCGGCCGAGCCCTGCAGGATGACCGGGCTGTCGGTCTCGTCGGCGGCTTCCATGATCGCCTTGACCTGTTCCATGTTGTTGACGTTGAAGGCCGGAATGCCGTAGCCGTTCTCGGCCGCGTGATCCAAGAGTTGGCGCATCGAAACGAGGGGCATGTTGTTGTTCTCCTTGACAGTCTGGGGCTCGCCGAGTCCGTCCTGTTTACATCCGTTTCTTGACCTCGGCGACAACGTTATCAGCGGTAATACCGAAATGCTCGAACAACTCGGGGGCCGGCGCCGAGGCGCCGAAGCCGGTCATCCCGACGAACCCGCCGTGCGAACGGATATACTTGTCCCAACCCAACCGAACTGCGGCTTCGATAGCGACGCGAATAGTGCTCGGTCCGAGCACCTGCGTGCGATAGCTCTCGTCCTGCTGGTCGAACAACTCCCAACACGGCATCGAAACCACCGCCGTCGGCACTCCTTCCGATTGCAGCATGTCGCGCGCCGCCATCGCAACGGCGACCTCGGAGCCGGTGGCCAGCACGGTCGCTTGCCTGTCGCCGCCCTCGGCCTCGGCCAGCACGTAGGCGCCACGAGCCGACAGGTTTTCCCCGGTGTGCTCGGTGCGGAGCGTCGGAACGCCCTGGCGGGTCAGGACCATGCCCGACGGCGTCTTCTCGCTGCCCAGCGCCAGCGCCCAGCACTCGGCCGTCTCGACCGCGTCGCACGGCCGGAACACGTTGAAGTTGGGGGTGGCGCGAAGGGTCGCCAGGGTTTCGACAGCCTGGTGGGTCGGCCCGTCCTCGCCGAGGCCGATCGAGTCGTGGGTCAGGACGTAGATCACCCGCTGCTCCATCAGCGCCGACAGCCGCATGGCGCCCATCATGTAATCGGCGAAGACCAGGAAGGTTCCGGCATAGGGGATGAAACCGCCGTGCAACGCCAGACCGTTCATGGCCGCCGCCATGCCGTGTTCGCGCACGCCGTAGTGGACATAACGGCCCGAGAAATCCTCCGGCGTCACCGGTTCGGTGCTCGATGTCTTGGTGTTGACCGACCCGGTGAGGTCGGCCGAGCCGCCGATCATCTCGGGAATCGCCTCGGTGAGGACGGCCAGCGCCTCGCCGGACGCCTTGCGGGTCGCCCAGCCTGGCTGCTCGGCCGAGCATTTCTCCTTATGGGCGTTGAGGGCCGCTTCCCAGCCGGCCGGCAAGCCGCCGGCGACGGCGCGCGCGAACTCGGCCTTGGCCTCGGCGTCGAGCCCGTCCAGACGCTCGTCCCAGGCTTTGGCCTCGGCGCTGCCACGGGCGCCGACGGCGCGCCAAGCGTCGAGCACGTCATCGGGAACCTCGAACGGCGCGTGCGGCCAGCCCAGTTTTTCCCTGGCGCCGGCGATTTCCTCGTCGCCCAGCGGCGCGCCGTGGGTCGACGACGTGCCCTGCTTGTTGGGGGCGCCGAACCCGATCACCGTCTTGCAGGCGATTAACGACGGTTTGTTGGCGGCCTTGGCCGCTTCGATAGCGTCGGCCACGGCCTCGGCGTCGTGGCCGTCGACCGAGCAGGTGTGCCAGCCCGACGCCTCGAAACGGGCCAACTGGTTGTCGCCCACCGTCATCGCGGTCGGGCCGTCGATGCAGATGTCGTTGTCGTCGAACAGCACGATCAGTTTCGAAAGGCCGAGGTAACCGGCCAGCGAGATGGCCTCGTGGCTGATGCCCTCCATCAGGCAGCCGTCGCCGGCAACGACGTAGGTGTGGTGATCGACCACGTCATCGCCGTAACGAGCGTTCTGCAGACGCTCGGCCAGGGCCATGCCGACGGCGGTCGAAATCCCCTGCCCCAGCGGTCCGGTCGTGGTCTCGATGCCGGGCGCGTGACCGTACTCCGGATGGCCGGCCGTCTTCGAGCCCAACTGGCGGAAATTCTCGAGCTGCTCGATGGTCATGCCGTCGTAGCCGGTGAGGTAGAGCAGCGCATAGATCAGCATCGAGCCGTGGCCGGCCGACAGCACGAAACGGTCGCGGTCTGGCCAATCGGGCCGGGCGGCGTCGAACTTGAGGAATCTGGAGAACAGAACGGTGGCGGCGTCGGCCATCCCCATCGGCATTCCGGGGTGCCCCGAATTGGCTTTCTGCACCGCATCGGCAGCCAAAAAACGGATGGCGTTGGCCATGTCCTGGTGGGCGGTCGAGGGCTCAGTCGCGGATTGTTCTGCGGTGGCGGTGTTGGCCGCGGTCATGGTGGTGCCTCCTCAGTGGTTCTCCTGAGTCCTCGCGGACTCAATCGGTCTCAACCCAGGAAAGCGCCGCGCGCCGAGCGCGCTTCTCAAGACACTTCCCGAATGAATACCGCCATTGCCCCGGCAGGGCAAGACGGTGCGTGAGCTGTTGGCTGGGGGCCCTGTTCCCCGATCGAATTGCGGCTTGACGCCGCTATTTTGCGTCGCCGCGGTAGATGACGAAATTGGTTCCCTGGCTCTGCTTGAAATTGTCGTAACCGACGATGCGGACATGGTTACCGGGGTTGGCGCGATGGCAGGCGGCCGCTTCCTCCAGAATGTGATCGACGTCCTTGAGGCCGAACATGGGCAGTTTCCACATGTACCAATAATCGACGGCGGCTCGTTCTGGCTCGACGTGCTCGATCGCCGGGTTCCAGCCTTGCTCGACGATGTAGGCGACCTGCTGACGAATGCGTTTGGCATCCATCTTCGGCAGGTAAGAGAAGGTTCCGTACTTACTGCTTTCGGGATCGTTGAAGCGGGACGCATAGTCCTGGATCTCAGTCATCTCGGCATTCCTTTTTCATACTCAAGCGGTCTCGTCGAGCTTGTCGACGGTATCGAAATCGAAGGTGATTTCCTTCCAGGTTTCCATGGCGGCGCCCAGTTCCGGGCTGTGCTTGGCGGCGGCGCGAAGGATATCACCGCCCTCCTTCTCCAGTTCGCGGCCGACGTTGCGGGCCTCGACGCAGGCCTCCAGGGCGACCCGGTTGGCCGCCGCGCCGGCGGCGTTGCCCCAGGGGTGCCCGAGCGTACCGCCGCCGAACTGAAAGACGGCATCGTCGCCGAAGATCGACACCAGCGCTGGCATGTGCCAGACGTGGATGCCGCCCGACGCCACCGGGAACAGGCCCGGCATATGGCCCCAGTCCTGGTCGAAGAAAATGCCGCGCGAACGGTCCTCGGCGACGAACTTCTCGCGCATGATGTCGATCCAGCCGAGAGTCGCCTGCTTGTCGCCTTCGAGCTTGCCGACGACGGTGCCCGAATGCAGGTGGTCGCCGCCGGACAGCCGCAGGCACTTGGCGAGCACCCGAAAGTGAATGCCGTGGTAGGGATTGCGGTCGACGACGGCGTGCATGGCGCGGTGGATATGCAACAGCATACCGTTGTCGCGGCACCAGTTGGCGAGCGACGTATTGGCGGTGAAGCCGGCCGTGAAGAAATCGTGCATGATGATTCGCATGCCCAGCGACTTGGCGTATTCGGCGCGCTTGAACATCTCCTCGACGGTGCCGGCGGTGACGTTCAGGTAGTGGCCCTTGCGCTCGCCGGTTTCGGCTTCGGCTTTCTGGACCGCCTCGGAGACGAAATCGAAACGTTGCTTCCAGCGCATGAACGGCTGCGAGTTGACGTTCTCGTCGTCCTTGGTGAAATCGAGGCCGCCGCGCAGGCATTCATAGACGGCGCGGCCGTAGTTTTTGGCGCTCAGGCCCAGCTTCGGCTTGATGGTGCAGCCGAGCATGCCGCGGCCGTATTTGTTCATGATGTCGCGCTCGACCTGGATACCGTGCGGCGGGCCGCCGCAGGTGGTGACGTAAGCGAGCGGGAAACGGATGTCTTCGAGGCGCAGGCTGCGGATCGCCTTGAACCCGAACACGTTGCCGACCAGCGAGGTCAGCACGTTGACGACGGACCCCTCCTCGAACAGATCGAGCGGATAGGCGATATAGGCGTAATAGGCGCTGTCGTCTCCGGGAACCGGTTCGACCCCGTAGGCCCGGCCCTTGTAGTGATCCATGTCGGTCAGCAGGTCGGTCCACACCGTTGTCCAGGTGCCGGTCGAGCTTTCGGCGCAGACGGCCGCCGCCGCCTCCTCGGGATCGACACCCTCCTGCGGCACGAATTTGAAGCAAGCGAGCAGGTCGGTGTCCTTCGGCGTGTAGTCGGGGAGCCAGTAGGTCTCCCGGTATTCCTTTACGCCCGCATCGTATTTCTTACCCATGGTGTTTTCCTTTCCATTCTCCACGGCCGGGGACGGACGCGGTCGTCTTCTTGATCAGTCTGTTCGGTCTAAATGGCATGATGGCCGAGGGCCGCCTTGACCATGTGATAGGTTACCAGAAGCTGCGACAAAGCCAGCGGATGGCTGATCGATGTTTCGTCGTGGTCATCGGTGAAGCTTCCGATGTTCTGGCGCAGATGCTGGGCTTCGGGAATCTGGTTCCACAGATGGTCTTCCAAGTCCTTGGCGCGCGAATCGCAGATCGTACCGGAAATGTCGAGGACGTCGACCGGCTTGCCGTCGGTATCACGCAACAGATCGAGATGGAAACCGTTGTGGAACTTTGATTCCAGAATCTCGGTCAGGTCCGGGTGCGGCAAGGTCGGACGCAGGGTATGGCGCACGTTCAACCCGGCTCCGATTTCATCGCTATCGTCTTCGGGTTGGTAGAAACTAACCACGATATCGGCGAACTTGCGTTGCGGCCGGATGAAGTTCTCCGAATCGCCGACACGCTTCTCGAGCGACTTCAAGACCTCTTCCTCCGTGTAACCGCGTTTCTGGGTATCGCGCTGGACCTTCCATTTGACTCGCAACTCCTCGACCGGCTCAAGGTAGATCTTGACGTCGTAGTTGTCGCGCATGGCGCGGGTAGCATACCCGAGCAGCCCTTCCAGGATGATGTATTCCTTCGGCTCGATGTATTCGGGCGCGTCCAGGGTGCCGCCATGGTGATTGTAGATGGGCTTCAGGATCGGCCGGCCGGCGCGCAGGTCCTGGATGTGGGTCTCCAGGATGTCAAGGTAGTTGCCTTCCGGGTCGAGCGCCGAGACACCGTTTTCGGCGCGCTGTTCACGCGAGTACTTGTGATAGTCGTCGGTACAGATGGTGGCGACACGATCGGTACCCAGGATCTGCGCGATCCCGGCCGTCAACGTGGTCTTGCCGGCTGCCGAATCTCCGACGATGCCAAGGATGATGGGGTGATCGACTAAACGGTTCAGAGGCATGGTCCACACCACATTCTGTATGAAATCTGCGCCACCGTATCCGTCGAAAGCGATCCATAGAACACCTTCTCGGACAGGTTCGTGAAGTCCTTCGGGTGGCGGCGACGCCGCCCGTGCGGGTAGGTCGGCGAGGATGCGTATGCCGCCGCCGACATCCGGTAAATTCTTCTGGATACCGGGCAATCTTGGGGCTTTGCGCAATTTAGGCCTAGTGCCCGACTTGTGGCGGCGATTATAGTTGTATGATGGCGGTAAGTACCGAGAACACGGCCGCGACCGAATCCCCTCGTCCCGAGTTGAAGCAGAGGCGGGTCTATGTCGTTCATTTCGTCTTGGCCTGGATCATCTGTCTCGGCGCCTATCTGGCGATCGTCGTTTGGAACGACCGTCGCGCGATCGAACGCTACGAACTCCTGTTCAACGAGAATCAGGCCCTGCAGACTCTGTTGGCGCGACGCGGCATCGGCGAGCGTATCGACGACCTGACCGCCCGGCTCGGTGACCTGTCACGCGTCCGTATGGCGTCGTTCGCCCCCGCCGCCGGCAACCTCCGTCTGTTGGCCAGGTACGCCGAAAGCGAAATGTTCGCCGAACCGGAAGTCGTCGCCTATGCCATGATCGCCTCCAACGGCCAGTCCGTCGTCGGACGGCGTGCCGGCAGCTCGGACTGGGGCGGAGCCGAACAGCACGCTCGCAAATGGGCTGGTCAGATTTCCTTCGAATGGGCCCGCTCGCGTCCCGGTCCCTGGGTACCGAAGTTCGCCGTCTCCCAGGCCGGTCAGTTCGCCGGCATCGGCTACCCGATCGGCGAGCCCGGCAGTGCGTCTGGTTTCGCCGTCTTCGTCATCGACCTCGCCCAGTTGATGATACGCCATGTTACACCGATGCGGTCCGGCGAATACGGCCGCGGCTACAGTCTGGACCGCAACGGCAACGTTCTCTACGATCATGAGACCGAGATCATAGGGCGCAACGTATTCGATGGCATGCATGCCGATTACCCGGACGTGCAACGTATCGACCGCCGCTTGATCAGCGAGCCGGTAGGCACCGGCGAATACCACTTTACGGTCAAGCGCGGCGGCCGGGTGTCGAGAAAACTGATTGCCTGGAACTCGCTTCCCGTCGGTGACCAAAAAATCATCGTCGCCCTGTCGGCGCCGGATTTCGAGATCACCGCCGCCATTCACGAGTTGCGTTTGCAGGAAGGTCTGGCCGGGCTTATCGTCTTCGCCATCTTCCTCGGCACCACGTTCCTGTTCATCAAATTCCGCCACAAGGTCCTCGAGCGAACCGCGGCCGACCTCCAGGCCATCATCGACGACCGCACCCTGGAGTTGCAACGCGAACTAACGGAACGTAAGGAGGCGCAGGATGCCTTGCGGGCCAGCGAGGAGAGGTTCCGCGATTTCGGCGAGGCCTCTCAGGACTGGTTCTGGGAAATGGACGAAAACCTGCGCTTTACCTTCTTGTCCGGCCAGTACCAGCAGTCGGCCGGGATCTCGGCCGAGCGTCTTCTTGGCAAGACCCGCGAGGAGACGGAACTCGACGATGTGAGCACCAAGCCGTTTCGCGAACACCTGGCAGACCTCGAAGCCCATCGCCCGTTCCGGGACTTCGTATTCGCCCGCACCGGCGACGACGGCGCCGTCAACTATCTGTCGATCAGCGGCAAGCCGAGGTTCGACGAGAACGGCGACTTCAAGGGATATCGGGGGACCGGCTCCAACATCACGGCCCGTATCCAGGCCGAAATCGGACTTCGGGTGGCCAAGGAGCAGGCCGAGTTCGCCAACCGCTCGAAGAGCGAGTTCCTGGCCAACATGAGCCATGAGCTGCGGACGCCCCTGAACTCGATCATCGGGTTCTCCGATATCCTGCGACAGCAGACATTCGGCCCCTTGGGCAGCGACCGCTACCCGCAGTATTCGAACGATATTCACGCATCCGGGTTGCACCTCCTGCAGCTCATCAACGACATCCTCGACGTTTCGAAGATCGAAGCCGACGCCCTCGAGCTGTCGCCTGAACCGGTCGATATTCGAAACGCCGTCGAGTCGTGCCTGCCAATGATCTTCGAGCGCGCCTCAAGGGCCAAGGTCGTCGTCGAGACGGAGATCGAAGACGGCCTGCCGCGGCTGGTGGCCGATCCGCTTCGTCTCAAACAGATCCTACTCAACCTTCTGACCAATTCACTCAAGTTTACGCCGAGCGGCGGCGATGTCCGTGTCGAGGCATACCTCGGAAAGGACGGCGGCATCGTCCTCGCCGTCACCGATACGGGGATCGGCATCGCCGCCGAGGATATCCCCAAGGTGACGGAGCCGTTCGGCCAGGTCGAAAGCCCCTTGGTCCGTCGCTTCGAGGGAACCGGCCTCGGTCTGTCGCTGGTCAAGTCGCTGACCGAACTGCATGGCGGAACCTTCGGGATCGACAGCCAAGTCGGCAAAGGCACGCGGGCGACGATCAGCTTTCCGGCCGAACGAACTGCGGACGGCGGTTGACAGAGGTTTGCCCTCGGCTTTCCCCTGGCATTGGCGGGGCGCCTCCCTATATCTAGACGGTATTCCCGGTCCCCGGGCGGGAACCGGACGTAACAGGAGCCAGCGTTTACCCGGAGGTCCGGCCGTGACCGTACAACAGACCATTGAATCGAAGATACGCGGATCGCTCGATCCCAGTTACCTGACGGTGGTCAACGAAAGCCACATGCACAGCGTTCCGCCGGGATCGGAATCGCATTTCAAACTGGTTATCGTCTCCGACAGTTTCGAAAACGCTTCCCGGGTGCAGCGCCACCAGGCGGTCAACCGCGTCCTGGCCGAGGAGTTGCGCCAACACATCCACGCGCTGTCGATGGAGACCTATACGGCCGTCGAATGGGAGCAACGCGGCGGCCGGACGCTGCAATCGCCTTTGTGCCACGGCGGCGGCAAGACGGACGCCGGCTGACCCACAGCCTTCGCTCCGCCCCATGACGGGGGCAGCCTATCTGCTGCCGTCGTTGTTTTCAGCCAATATCTGCAGGTTGATGCGGTCCCATCCGGGCAGCTTGCCGTTGCCGATTTCCTCGGGCATTTCGTCGGCAAGCTGAATTTGCGCATATTGCTGCTCGCGTTTGGTCATGTTGCGGGTAAAGATCTTGTATTGGTTGCCGCGCAGTCTATCGATCCCGGCCCGTTCGGCGCGCATGTACCAAAGAAAGGCTTCCCTGAAGTTCTGATCGAGGGCGCGACCGTGTTCGTACATCCAGGCCAGAACGTCCATGGCCGGCGGAAATCCCTCCATGACGGCGCGCTGGCGCACGACCTCGGCGTCGAACCAATCGGGATCGCCGGCCTCGATCTCGGTGACCGTGTCGTTCCAGATCTTTTGGGTCAGGACGAAGGCCTTGTCCGGATAGGGATATTTTTCGTTGACGGGGATGTGCACGCCCGGCTCATGATCGATGCGGCCCAGGAACCGTAGTTCCTCGGTCCGCGTGTCCGACAACCACACCGTCTCCTGGTACCACTCCCGATACTTGGCGCCGGCGTTGAAGAACCCGGTCAGCGGCGCATAACCGTGCACCGGGATGCTCAAACCGAACACCATCGCCACCAACGCAAACAGGCCGAAGATTCGTACGGACATTGTCCTTCGAAGCGGTCCCGATCTTGCTTCCGCATTCCCCCTCCGACGTGATGCCGGAGCCGGAATGCGCTTATCCCAAGGGGGGTCGTATCGAACCTCCACGCCGAGCCGGTACCCCTCCGACCGTCCGCGCGAGCCTGCGCGCCGAAACAGGTCGGCGCGCCGGCAAATTCAGATTCGATCTTCAGTTTGTACAGTTCGTAGGTGACAGGTACCTTACAAATAGCTTCCGTTTCGAATTTCTGCCTAAGCGATCAAAGCACTTGCCAGCAGCGCCACGCCGAGCGCGACGCCACCGAGAAATCCGAATGTGATCCTGAGTACCGGAGCGATCCTAGATCCAAGCATGGCAACCTCCCAAAAGCCGACTCGGTTCTTCGCAACGTATGATTATTGTGCCCGAGGAACCGGCCTCGGGCAGTGACGGCGGTCACAGGTTCTCGGTTGGCGCCAGCGCTTGCCGGGCCGGGTCTTGCGGTCGGTTGACGGTGGCCCCGAGATGCTTCAATGATCGGCGATCGTTTGCATCCTGTCGTTCTTTTTGGCGGAGCCCTCATGACCCACACGCATCGCCATGAATACCGGGTTCGCACGGTCTGGCACGACCAGGGTACGACCCGGGACTATCGAAGCTATTCCCGCGATCATGTCGTCGAACTCGAGGGAAAGCCGCCGATCGCCGGCTCGGCCGATCCAGCGTTCAGGGGCGATGCGGCGCGCCACAACCCGGAGGATCTGCTGGTGGCGTCGTTGTCGACCTGCCACATGCTGTGGTACCTACACCTGTGCGCGGTCGGTGGCGTGGTCGTGGTCGATTACTACGACGAGGCTGTCGGCGTCATGGAGGAAACCGCCGACGGCGGCGGCCGGTTCGTCGAGGTGGTGTTGCGCCCAACAGCGACGATCACGGCGTCGAGCCCCAATGACAAGGCGCTGGAGTTGCACCATCCGGCCCACGAGAAATGCTTCATCGCCAGTTCGGTAAACTTTCCGGTGCGCTGCGAGCCGAACGTCGTACCCGAGCCCTGAGCGAGGACGCGGCGGCAGGAGATCGATTCAGACGGGTTTCCTAGAAGCCGAGTTCGATCTTGCTCTGAGCGGCCATAATCTTGGCGATCAACTCTTCGTCCTCGGCCGATTCAGCAGTGAACTCGACGGCGATGTTTCTGTCGTCGGCGCGCCTGATGGTGCCGTTCAAGTGACCGATCTCATCGATCTCGAGTTCGACGGTTTCTCCGACCACGAACGGGTTTTTGACCGTGCCCGTCGGATAGACGAACTCGATGGCGGCGCCGCTCGCCGAAATGTTGGTCAACAGGCCGCCGTGCGCCAGGTCGCCGTCCTTGGCGAAGGCCAATCGGCTGAGCTTGGCCGGCATGCGATCGCGTTGTTCGTCTTCACTCATGATGCCGCTCCCCGTTTGGCGCGTCCAAAATTTAACCTCGGAACTCCAAATTCCGGTTTCAAGACTACCGGCGGGGTCGTTACTTGACAGTGATCAAAATCACGTTTGGCGATTTCAATGAAAATATAGGGAAAAATGGGGAGACCGGTAGTTTGGCGCTGACATACAGGAGGTACAGCGACGACTACCAAAAGGCAGAGACGTTTGCGAAGGCGCGACACGAAGGGTTGTGGCGCATCCGGTTCATGCTACCTTGGGAGTGGCGACATAAGAAGAACAATGAATGATTACAAAGGATGGACGGAACGATGAGAGCAACTGTCTGTCCGGCTCGGTCGATAGTAAGTGTCGCCAAGGGATTGGCGTAGGGCGAGCGAACGCAAAACAGGTCGCTGATTCCAATTTCTCGGGGCTTTCAGTTTTTCACAGGAGAGCAAACGATGCGGAACTTCAAGAACCTTGTTATTTGCACAGCGATTGTTGCTGGAATGCTCATTTTTGAGGCTCAAGCTCAAGAGGCAAACAAACCCATGAGCGGTCCAGGAGTTCTGGACATTCAAGAGGCCCTATCTGGAGGGGTCATCACGGTCGCGGGACACCAAAACCCTGCGGCGAACGGTCGGACGATATCCGTGTTGTGGATTAGAGATAGGGCGGGACGACTGTTCGCATGTGGTGCTGAAGCCAACTATACAACCGGAGAGGATGTATCCAAACTTAAGGTGAATTGCCGACGCGTTGGCGGGTGATCCAGGCGTGCCGTGAGGACTGCGGCTCTAAGACGGACATCTTATAGGGAAAATGGGGTGGCTGAGGGGATTCGAACCCCCGACCTCCTGGACCACAACCAGGCGCTCTAACCAACTGAGCTACAGCCACCACAGAGGGGGCGGCGTCTAAGTAGACCCTAGCCTGCCGAGCGTCAAGCGTCGCCGTCGGCCGTCCACGTTTCTCAGATCACCGCTTCGATCAGGTAGGGTCCCGGTTCAGAAAGACCGCGCTCGAGCGCCGTCAACAACGCCTCGCCGTCGGCCGCCGTTTCGGCGGCAACGCCGAGACCACGGGCCAGGACCGACCAGTCCAACGGCGGCCGGTCGAGTTCGAACATATCCAAGGCCTTTTGTCCCGGATCGGTAACGCCGACGTTCTCCATCTCGCCCTTCAGGCATTCGTAGGCGCGGTTGGAGAAGATCACCGTGGTCACGTCGAGACCCTCGCGGGCCTGGGTCCACAGCGCCTGTACCGTGTACATGGCCGAGCCGTCGGCCTGTAGCGATATGACCTTGCGGTCGGGACACGCGATTGCCGCTCCGGCCGCCAGCGGCGGGCCGATGCCGATGGAGCCGCCGGTGATCTGCAGCCAGCTGTGCGGCGGCGCCCCGAAGGTGAGCGGGAAGATCTGCCGCCCCATGGTGATGCCCTCGTCGGTAACGATTGCGTTCTCCGGCATCACCGCCAGCACCGCCTCGGCGATGGTTTCGGCACTAAGCGGCCCGCTCGGGCGGCCGCCGGCGGCGCGGCGCTCGGCCAGCGGCGGCGGCGTGTTGCCGACACCGACCCGCTCGGCCAGCATGTCGAGCGCCGCCAGCCCGTCCTCGTCGGCGCTGCTCAGAGTGTGCGCGGCGCAACCCTCGGGCGCCAGCTGGCTCGGCTTGTCGGGATAGGCAAAAAAGGCGATCGGCTCCTTGGCGCCGACCAACACGATGTGGCGGAAGCCGTGCAGACGCTCCAGGGCCTGATCGATCGGATAAGGAATCTTCTGAACGGCGACCCGCCCGGCTCCCCTTTCGAGCCGCGCGTTCGACATCTGCGCCGACAGTTCGGCGCCGGTCTTGGCGGCGATCCGTCCGGCCAACTCCAGACCGTCCTCGCCGAGCACCGGTCCGGCCATCAAGATCAGCGTCGGTTCGCCCGCCAGCAGCACCCGAGCCGCCTGCTCGACCGCCTCCTCGGCCGGTGGTGGCGCCGCCTCGACGGGAAGCGGACCGGCCGGACCGGCGGCGGCGTTCCAGGCGGCGTCGCCGGGCAGGATCAGGGTGGCGACCCGTCCCGGCGGGGTGCGGGCATGGCGGATGGCTTCGGCCGCCAGCCCGGCGACGGAATTGGCGTCGGGCGCTGTCTCGACCCAATCGGACACCGGCCGGGCTATGCCTTCGATATCGGCGGTCAGCGGCGCGTCGTACTTGACGTGATAGGTGGCGTGATCGCCGACGATATTGACGACCGGTGTGCGCGCCTTGCGGGCGTTGTGCAGGTTGGCGAGGCCGTTGCCGAGGCCCGGCCCGGTGTGCAGCAGCGTTGCCGCCGGCTTGCCGGCCATGCGCCCGTAGCCGTCGGCCGCCCCGGTAACGACGTTCTCCTGCAGCCCCAACACGCAGCGCATGCCGGCGTGGCTGTCCAAGGCCGCCACGAAATGCATCTCCGAAGTGCCGGGGTTGGTGAAACAGACATCGACGCCGCCGCCGAGCAGGGTCTTGACCAGACTTTCGGCTCCGTTCATGGATGATCCGCCTTATTGGCCCCGGGGATTGGCGAGACCTTCCGTGTAGCATACAGTGCGCCAGGCGCAAACTTCGCTTAGAGGAAATCCGTCCGTTGCTGGAGCCCGTCGATATCGCCACCCGCATGCGTAGCGAATCCGCCTTCCAGGTCCTGGCCCGGGCGGCCGAGCTCGAGAAGCAGGGCCGCGAGGTCATCAATCTCGGTATCGGCCAGCCCGATTTCAAGTCGCCGCCGCACGTCGTCGAGGCCGCCGTCGAAGCTTTGCGCGACGGCCACCACGGCTATACGGAGGCCAACGGCATCCCGGAACTGCGTCGGGCGGTGGCCGATCACATCGCCGAATACCGGGGCGTCGAGATCGCACCTGAGCGCGTCCTCATCGTGCCCGGCGGCAAGACCACGATGTTCTTCGCCATTCTCATGTTCGGCCGGGCTGGTGCCGAGATCGTCTATCCCAATCCTGGTTTCCCGATCTACGAATCGCTGATCGGGGCGACCGGCGCCAAGCCGGTGGCGATGCGGTTGCACGAGGAAACCGGTTTCTCCTTCGACGCCGGGGAGGTCCTCGACCTGATCACGTCCGACACCCGCCTGCTCATCATTAACAGCCCGGCCAATCCGACCGGCGGCGTCGTGCCGACGGCGGAGATGGACCGCCTGGCCGAGGGGCTGGAGGCGCACCCGCAGGTCGCCGTGCTCAGCGACGAGATTTACGGACGCCTGCTCTACGACGGCCGCCGTCACGCCAGCCTGCTGGCCTATCCACATCTCAGGGAGCGCGTCATCCTGCTCGATGGCTGGTCGAAGACCTACGCCATGACCGGCTGGCGGTTAGGTTTCGGCGTGTGGCCCGAGGCCCTGATGGAAATGGCGACGCGGATGGCCGTCAACAGCCATTCCTGCGTCAACGCGGCCGCGCAGTACGCCGGTATCGCGGCGCTGAGAGGCCCGCAGGAGCAGGTCACAGACATGCTCGGCACCTTCGAGAAACGGCGCCGAGTCACGGTCGATGAATTGAACGCCGTGCCCGGTTTCCGGTGCGTCGAACCGGGCGGCGCCTTCTATGCCTTCCCCAATATCTCCGGTACCGGGCTGACGTCGGAACAGATGCAGGAAAGACTGTTGGAGGAAGCCGGCGTCGCCACCATCGCCGGCACTAGCTTCGGTGCCTTCGGCGAGGGCTACCTGCGCATCTCGTACGCCAACTCGACCGCCAATATCCGCGAAGCCATCGCCCGCATCCGGGCGTGTCTCTGAGACTCCCGCATCCGGGCGTGTCTCTGAGACTCCCGCATCCGGGCGTGCCTCTGAGATTCCCGCATCTGGACGTGCCTCTGAGTCTCCCGTATCCGGGTTCGTCTTAGGCGCCCACGCGGGCGGATCGGTTTGCGGTCATTCGACAGATTCTGTGTGAATCCTAAGCAGTTGCCTAAATATTGGGCACGTCTGTTCGGCAGCCAGTTCCAGTTAACCTTAGAAGTCAACTCGAATTAATTGAAATGAAACGATTTTCCGCGACTTGGCCAGTTTGGCACGGCGTATGCGGTATCGCGTGTAAAGGAGAGCCGGCGCTTCGCAATGGAGGCCGGGCGCTTGCACGGAAACCGCACATTCACCAACGGACATTTAGCCCTGCCATGAAGAAGATCGAAGCCGTCATCAAACCGTTCAAGCTCGACGAAGTGAAGGAAGCACTGCACGAAGTCGGGCTGCAAGGGATCACCGTCCTCGAAGCCAAGGGGTTCGGACGCCAAAAAGGCCATACCGAGCTTTACCGGGGCGCCGAGTATGTGGTCGATTTCCTACCCAAGGTCAAACTCGAGATCGTCGTCGAGGACTCGATGCTGGAGCGCGCCGTCGAAGCCATTCAGCAGGCCGCCCACACCGGGCGCATCGGCGACGGCAAGATTTTCATCACTCCGGTCGAGGAAGCCATTCGCGTACGCACCGGGGAGCGCGGCAACGAGGCCATTTAGGCGCACGCCGGAGCGCCGGATTTTCATCTTTTCAACCGCCAAGCAAGGCACACACAATAAAGGAACCCCACCATGTCACTGAACTGCAAAACCCCCGCGGACGTTCTCAAGGCCATCAAGGACCAGGACATCCCCTTCGTGGACCTGCGATTTACCGACCCGCGCGGTAAATGGCAGCACCTGACCATGACGTCCGAATTCATCGAGGACGATTCGTTCACCGACGGCATCATGTTCGACGGCTCGTCGATCGCCGGGTGGAAGGCGATCAACGAATCCGACATGGCGTTGATCCCGGACGCGACAACCGCGGTGATGGATCCGTTCGCGGCGCAACCGTCGATGGTCATGTTCTGCGACATTCTAGAGCCGACCACTGGCCAGGCCTACAACCGCGACCCGCGCTCCATCGCCAAGAAGGCCGAGGCCTACCTCGGCTCGACCGGCGTTGGCGACACCGCCTATTTCGGCCCGGAAGCCGAATTCTTCGTGTTCGACGACGTGCGTTTCGACGTCCAGATGAACTCGTGCTTCTACGAGTTCGATTCGGAAGAAGGCCCCTATGTTTCGGGCAAGATCTTCGACGAAGGCGGCAACATCGGCCACCGCCCGTTGCCGAAGGGCGGTTATTTCCCGGTGCCGCCGGTCGACAGCGGCGCCGACCTCAGGGCCGAGATGGTCACCATCATGAAGGAGATGGGGCTCTCCATGGACAAGCACCACCACGAGGTGGCGCCGAGCCAAGCCGAGCTCGGCTTGACCTTCGCGCCGCTGGTGCGCTGCGCCGACAACCTGCAAATCTACAAGTATTGCGTCCACATGGTGGCGCACACCTACGGCAAGACGGCGACCTTCATGCCGAAGCCGGTGGCCGGCGACAACGGGTCCGGGATGCACGTCCACCAGTCGATCTGGAAGGACGGCAAGCCGACCTTCGCAGGCTCGGGTTATGCCGACCTGTCGGATACGGCGCTCCACTACATCGGCGGCATCATGGCCCACGCCAGGGCCATGAACGCCTTTGTCAACCCGACCACGAACAGCTACAAGCGGCTGATCCCGGGTTTCGAGGCGCCGGTGCTGCTCGCCTATTCGGCCCGCAACCGCTCGGCCGGCTGTCGCATCCCGTTCGTCACCAGCGCCGCCGGCAAGCGCGTCGAGGTCCGTTTCCCCGACCCGACCAGCAATCCGTACCTGGCCTTCACGGCGATGATGATGGCGGGTCTCGACGGCATCCAGAACAAGATCAATCCCGGCGACGCCATGGACAAGGACCTCTACGACCTGCCGCCGGAAGAGCTGGCCGACGTGCCGACCGTGTGCGGCTCGCTGCGCGAGGCCATCGACGCCTTGGACGCGGACCGTGATTTCCTCAAGAAAGGCGACGTCTTCTCGGACGACGCCATCGACGCCTACATGGACCTGAAGTGGGAGGAGATCTACAACTTCGAACACACCCCGCATCCGGTCGAGTTTCAGATGTACTATTCTTACTGAGCTTCGCAAAGCGATAGTCCGACAACGGGCCGCCCCACTTCCGTGGGGCGGCCCATTTTTTCCAGATATCCACTTTGGAGAAGGTACCGAAAAGCGATCCGCAACCGACCTTGGATCCTTTTGCGCGAGCCCCGCGCCAAATATGGACAACTTCGTTCAATGCTCGGTGATGACGCCGTTCTCGAGGTGGAAGAAGAGGTCCTGCGGCTCGCCGAGCAAGCGGATCTGCTGTGGGGTGAGGTCGTCGTAGACGCCGCGCAGGGCCCGGCCCAAGGCGCCGTGCGAGACGACGATCATCTTGCCCTCGGCCTCGTCGAGCCACGATTTGATGCGTTCCGTGACCATCACGAAGCTCTCGCCGCCGGGCATGGCGTGCCCCCAGTAGTCGGCCTTGCGCTTGGCCCATTCGCCCGGGTAGGCGGCGATGATCTGCTCGCGGTTCAAGCCCTCCCAGTTGCCGTAGCAGCGTTCCTTGAGGCGCTCGTCGGTCTCGATCTGCGCCGCGTCGTAACCGATCTCGCCGCAAACGATCTCGGCCGTCTTCATGGTGCGGCCCAGAGGGCTGGCAACGAAGCGGTACGAGGACGGATCGTCGAGCAGGTCCCTCAGCACCCGGCCGTGACGATGCGCCTGGGCCAAGCCCTTTTCGGTCAACGCCGAATCCATCTGGCCCTGGTAACGGCCGTCGACGTTGGATTCTGTTTGGCCGTGGCGCAGCAGATAAATCGAGTGATCGCGCACCGCTTGACTTCCTTATTTTGGCTGGAACCGGCCGGCGTCTCAGCGCCTGGGCGGCAACTTGACCTTGACGGTGCGCTCGCCGTAGCCGTGCACCGAGTCGTGGGCCTGGATGATCACTTCAGTGACGCCGATCGGCACCTGCACGTTCGACAGGCTGCGGGTGAACGGCTGCTCGTCGACGTGCGGGTGATAGAGGACCCGGGTGCCGAGTTTCGTTCCATCGGCCATCAGAACCTCGAAGTTGTCGGCATAGTGCTTCCAGCCCTCGTCCTTGTGGAAGACCGTCGCCGAGAAATTGTAGGTGCCGTTGGCGTTGGCCGACACGGTGGCGTCGAGAACGGCGGGCTCGCCGGCCATCGCCGAGGCGGCAACGATGCCACTTACGGCGACCCCGAAAACGACTCCGAACAACGGTCCAGTGAAGATACGAGTGCTGGCGAATCGTGTCATGGCGTCGGTTCTATACCCTCTTTTCAGGGTGCGCAAAATCACCCGGAACTTCAACCCCCTTGACTTTGGACACCGCATATGTTCTTGTTATGTTCTATTCCAAGCGAAAACGAGTTGGCCCGAGGAGGAAAAGCAAATGACCACGTTGTTCAAGGAGTTCGCCGCTCTGGCCGCGGTGGTCGCGGCGACCTACGCCGGCATGCTGATCGGCTGAGAAAAGCAGCCAGAGCGCGCCTGACCAAAGAGGCGGTTCTGTCCGCACTTGAGATTCGGCGCTCCCATCTCCTACTCCTCCGGCGGCACCGGTCTCTTGTTGCCGTCCTCGTCCAAGGCAACGAAGGTGAACACCCCTTGCGTCACCTTGACGCGGCGGCCGGGTTCGTTGCGGCGCCGTACCCAGGCCTCGACCAGGACGGTGATCGAGGTCGTGCCGATGCGCTCGATATGGCCGTGACAGCAGACGATGTCGCCGACTTGCACCGGTTTGTGGAAAGAGAAGCCGTCGACGGCGATCGTCGCCACCCGGCCGCGCGCCCTGTCGGCGGCGACCAGGCCGCCGGCCACGTCCATCTGCGCCATCAGCCATCCGCCGAAGATGTCGCCGCTGGGGTTGGTGTCCGACGGCATCGCCAAGGTGCGGATGGCCAGTTCTCCTTTCGGCTCGGTGTCGGGCGCGGTGCTGTCGGACATGCGGATGGTCTCCTCAAAAAAACACAATATCTTGTGAATTTCTCAGTGTATATCTACTGTATCGTGCTTGCGAAGGCCGTTCGGGCTTTCTACCATGCGCCCCGGCCGGTAACCACGAGGGAGCGCTTACGAGCAGGATAACCACGGATGAGCGATCTTTTCCAGCAGGCTGACGCCCGCGAAGCGGCCGGTAAGGACCGTGGCGCGGCGGTCGCCAAGACGGCGGCGAAGCCCCAGAAAAATGCCGAGGACAAGAAGGCCGCGGCAGCGAAGAAACCGGCCGCCAAGAAATCGGCCTCCGGCAAGACCGCCAGAGCCCCGGCAAGAGCGGCGGCCAAGCGGACCGGCAAGGTCTCGGGCAACGGCGCCTATTCGGCCAAGGACATCGAGGTCCTCGAAGGCCTGGAACCGGTGCGGCGGCGGCCCGGCATGTATATCGGCGGCACCGACGAGCGCGCCCTGCACCACCTGGCCGCGGAGATCCTGGATAACGCCATGGACGAGGCGGTGGCCGGCCACGCCAGCCGCATCGAGCTCGAACTCAGGGCCGACAACAGCGTCGCCGTCACCGACAACGGCCGCGGCATCCCGGTCGATCCGCATCCCAAGTTCAAGAACAAGTCCGCCCTCGAGGTGATCCTGACGACGCTGCACTCGGGCGGCAAGTTCGGCGGCGCGGCTTACGAGACCTCGGGCGGCCTGCACGGGGTCGGGCTGTCGGTCGTCAACGCCCTGTCCGACGTCCTCGACATCGAGGTGGCGCGGGATCGGAAACTGTGGACGCAGTCCTACAAACGCGGCGCGCCGGGCGGCCCGCTGAAGGAGGCCGGTGCTGTCAGCAACCGGCGCGGCACCACCGTTGTTTTCCACCCCGATCCGAAAATCTTCGACCGCACCCGGTTCCGCCCCGCCTTGCTCTATCGCATGGCGCGCTCAAAGGCGTACTTGTTCCGCGGCGTCGAAATCCGCTGGTCGTGCGACGAAAGGCTGATCGGCAAGGACGACGGAACGCCGGCCAAGGCCATCCTGCACTTCCCGGGCGGGCTGTCGGATTACCTGGCCTCGGTGCTGGGCGAGCGCAAGACAATCGTCGCCGACTCCTTCGCGGGCGAAGCCAAGCTCAACGGCGGTTCGGGCAAGGTCGAATGGGCCGTCGCCTGGCCGCTCGACGAGGACGATTTCCTCAACTCCTACTGCAACACGGTGCCGACGCCGCAGGGCGGCACCCACGAAGCCGGCCTGCGCGCCGCCCTGGCCAAGGGGCTCAGGGCCTACGGCGAACTCACCAACGTCAAGCAGGCCTCGAAGATCACCGCCGACGACGTGCTCGGCGGCGCTTGCGTGATGCTGTCGGTGTTCATCCACGACCCGCAGTTCCAGGGCCAGACCAAGGAGCGGCTGGCGACGCCGGAAGCGCAGCGCCTGGTCGAGACCTCGGTGCGCGACCATTTCGACCACTGGCTGTCGGGCGCGCCGGACGCCGCCAAGGCGTTGCTGCAGCACGTCGTCGAGCGGGCCGAAATGCGCCTCAAGAAACGCCACGACAAGAAGCTGAAACGGCAATCGGCGACCCGCAAGCTGCGCCTGCCGGGCAAGCTTTCGGACTGCACCCGCAGCACCGCCGAAGGCACCGAGCTCTATCTGGTCGAGGGCGATTCGGCCGGCGGTTCGGCCAAGCAGGCGCGCGATCGCGAGACCCAGGCCATCCTTCCCTTGCGCGGCAAGATCCTCAACGTCGCCAGCGCCACTGCCGACAAGCTACGCGCCAACCAGGAACTGCACGATTTAATCGAGGCGCTGGGCTGCGGCACCGGTGATTCGTTCATGGAGGACGATCTCCGTTACGAGAAGGTGATCATCATGACCGACGCCGATGTCGATGGCGCCCACATTGCTTCGCTACTGATGACGTTTTTCTTTAAGGAAATGCCACAACTTATTGAAACGGAACACCTTTATATCGCCATGCCGCCGCTATACCGGCTGTCGCAGGGGGGCAAGACGGCGTACGCCCGCGACGACGCCCACAAGGACGAACTGCTGGCGAAAGAGTTCACCGGGCGCGGCCGTGTCGAGATCAGCCGCTTCAAGGGCTTGGGCGAGATGCCGCCGGCCCAGCTCAAGGAAACCACCATGGACCCGGCCGGCCGCACCCTACTCCGGGTCACCGTGCCGTCGGGCCACAACGACGCCGAACGCCTCGAGGCCAAATCGACGGCGCGGCTGGTCGAGGCGCTGATGGGCAAGAAGCCCGAACTGCGCTTCAAGTACATCCAGGAACACGCCGAATTCGTCGAGGACGTGGATATCTAGGCGCCGCGCGCCTCACTCCTCCAGCCCGGCCTCTTCCGGCAGCCCCAGCATCAGGTTCATGTTCTGCACGGCCTGGCCCGAGGCGCCCTTGCCGAGATTGTCGATGACGCCGGCGATCATGACTTGACCAGCCTCGGCATTGGCGAAGACGTAGAGGCGCAACTCGTTGGTGCCGTTCAGCAATTCCGGCTCGAGGCGGTCGACGGCGGCGGCTTCGTCGAGATCGGCGACGGTGACGAAACGGCATCCCCGGTAATGGGCTGCCAGCGCCGCGTGCACATCCAAAGGTGTCGGCGAACCGGACAGAAGCCTAAGATGCAGCGGCACCTGGACGATCATGCCCTGGGCGTAGCGACCGACCGAGGGGACGAACAGCGGCGGCCCGGCCAGACCGCTCCAACAGGTGATCTCCGGCAGGTGCTTGTGGCTCAAGGATAGCCCGTAGGCGAAAAACGGCGCTTCCGTGTAATCGGCCGAGGCCTCGTCCTCGAACGCCGCGATCAGCCCCTTGCCGCCGCCGGAATAGCCGGAAACCGCGTTGATCGAGACCGGGTAGTCCGCCGCCAGCAGGCCGGCGGCGACCAGCGGATGCAGGATGGCGACCGATGTCAGCGCGTAACAACCCGGGTTGGCGACCCGCTTGGCGGCGGCAATACGACCGGCCTGATCGGAGTCGAGCTCGGGAAAGCCGTAGACCCAACCCTCGGCCACCCGGTGGGCGGTCGAGGCGTCGATGACCCGGACGTCTTCGTTGTCGATCATGCCGACCGCCTCGACGGCGGCCGCGTCCGGCAGGCAGAGGATGACCAGGTCGGCACCGTTCAGGGCCTCGCGGCGGGCGGCAGCGTCCTTGCGCCTATCGTCAGGCAGGCTGATCAGCTTGATGTCGGCTCGCTTTTCGAGCCGGGCCTTGATCTGCAGTCCCGTCGTTCCGGCCTCGCCGTCGATGAAAACCTTTGCCGCCATTGCACCGATCCTCGAAAAAATTAAGGGCGCCTCCCGGAGAAGACGCCCACCATCATGGCATCCCGTGTTCCCGGGACTCTACAATTCCAACTGGTACAGGCCTCGTCGCATTGATTCGATTTCCCCGTCGCAATAAGAGGTCAAGCGCTTCATACCATGATACCGTCCGCCTGCCAAACGATCTCGGCGCGCCCTATCACCGCTCGGCCAGGGCCAGTTTCGCCCCCAACGCCACGAAGGCGCCGGCGAACAGGCGCCTGACCCAGGCCATAACGGCGGGTCGCGTAACGATGCGGTCGCGTACGGCGGCCGCGAACAAGCCGTAGACGATGAAAACGGCAAGCGTCATCGCCATGAACACGCCGCCCAATCCGACCATCTTCCATGCCGCCCGAGCCTCCGTCCCGGAAACGAACTGCGGGAGAAAGGCGAGGAAGAACATGGAGAGCTTGGGGTTGAGGATATTGATCAGCGCCCCCTTGACGATGATCTCCCGGCCGGACCGTCTGTCGACCTTGCCCTCGACCGACAAAGCGCCTTTTTCACGAAGCGCCCCCCAGGCCATGTAAAGGAGGTAGGCGACACCGGCGATCTTGGCGGCTTGGAAGGCGATGGCGCTGGCGTGAAGGAGCGCCGCCAGGCCGAGAATGGCGGACAACAGATGCGGCACGATGCCGAAGGTGCAGCCGATCGCCGCGTAAACGCTGCCGAGCGCGCCCCGCGAAAGACCGTACGCGAGAGTGTAGAGAACGCCTGTTCCGGGCGCGACGACGACGATGAACGACGTAACCAGGAACTCGATACTCATGGAATACCCTTTTCGACCGGAAGGATAGGCGCTACCGGGGCATCATCCTACCGGAAACAGACCGCGAAGGAAGTCCGAACGATGCGGCGAGAGCAAATGAAAAAGGCCGCCTGCAGGCGGCCCTTCTCGAAACCCGGTTCCGCAAACGCATCAGCGCTTCGAGAACTGGAAGCTGCGTCGGGCCTTGCGTCGGCCATACTTCTTGCGCTCGACGACGCGCGAATCGCGGGTCAGGAAGCCTTCCTTCTTGAGGGCCGGACGCAGGGTCGGTTCGTAGAAGGTCAAGGCCCGGCTAATGCCGTGGCGGACGGCGCCGGCCTGCCCCGAAAGCCCGCCGCCTTTGACCGTGCAGACGACATCGTACTGGCCTTCGCGGTCGACGACGACGAACGGCTGGTTGATGATCATCCTGAGCACCGGCCTTGCGAAATAGGTTTCCTGGTCGCGGCCGTTGACGGTGACCTTGCCGGCGCCCGGCTTGATCCATACGCGCGCAATGGCGTTCTTGCGCTTGCCGGTCGCATACGAGCGATTGTGTTCGTCGATCTTCGGCTCGCCGGTAACCGGCGCGGCGGCTTCGAGCGGTGCTTCCGCCGTCCCTTCCGGCGCCTCGGTGCCAGCCTCGGCAGCCTTGCTCTCCATGGCTTCCTTCAGGTTGTCGAGGGTGGTGGTTTCCTCGGCCATGCTTTACGCGCTCCTTTTGTTCTTCGGGTTCATGGCGGCGACGTCGAGCGTCTCTGGCTTCTGCGCCTCGTGCGGGTGGTCGCTGCCGGCGTAGACGTGCAGTTTGCGCATCTGCTGGCGGCCCAGCGGGTTGCGGCTGATCATCCGCTCGACCGCCTTGATGACGACGCGCTCCGGGTGTTTGCCGGCGAGCACGGCGCCGGCCGTGCGCTCCTTGATGCCGCCCGGGTAGCCGGTGTGCCAGTAGTACTTCTTGTCGGCCAGCTTGCGCCCCGTCAGCTTCACCTTGTCGGCGTTGATGACGACGATGTTGTCGCCGCAATCGATGTGCGGGGTGAAGGTCGGCTTGTGCTTGCCGCGCAGCCGGGTGGCGATGATGCTGGCCAACCGTCCGAGGACGACGCCGTCGGCGTCGATGACGAACCACTTCTTGTCGACGTCGGATGGCTTGGCCGAATAGGTTTTCATCTCGGGCTCTCTCAGAACTCTCATTCGCGGCCGGGCAGAGTTTTCGCCCCGGCCTCTCGGAAGCGCGGAGTATGCCCGTTAATTTCGGCAAGTCAACGGCAAAAAGCGCCTTGAAAACCGTGACTTAGTATTACGGTACTATATTACCCTACCGAGTCGATTAACCGCGCTCGGGCGGAATCGAATAGGTACCGGTGGCATGCGCCACGGCTTCGTCGTGGCCGTCCGAATGCACTGTCACCTCGACCACGGCGAGGCGCTTGCCGACCTTCAGCACCCGGCCTTCGGCCATCAGATCGGCCGGGCTCGGCCGGTGCAGGAAGTTGATGTTGAAGCTGGTGGTGACGGCGAGCTTGACGACGCCGATGACGCTCATCACGGCGGCGTACATGGTGGCGTCGGCCAACGCCATCATGGTCGGCCCGGAAACGGTGCCGCCAGGGCGCAACATGGTCGCATCGAACGGCATCCGCAACACCGCCTCGCCGGCGCCGATGGCATCGGCCCGCATGCCGGCGTCGATCGCCCACGGCATTTCGTCGGCCATCAGGGCATTGAATGCGTCGACCGAGATCTTGCTGTCGCTCAAGGGATGTCCTCGCCGGCCGAAGTGCGCAGCCTATAGGCGAAACCGCGCGTTTCGAGGTCGGCGGCCAACGCTTTCAGGTATTCGACGTCGGTCGGTTCGTCGGCCAGTGCGCCCAGCAGCTCGCGGCCGACCGCTGAGAGCTTGTAGGCCGGGAACGTAAAGAATTCGGTTTCGGGGTTGCGCACCACCAGGTCGGCGCCCCGGTAGTCGAGCGTCAAGCCGCGGGTCGGCGCATGAAAGGTTATGCCAAGGTCCTCCGATTCCTGGACCAGACCGAGGCCGCGCAAGCGTTCGAGGTCGGCGGCGTCGACTCCGAACGCCTCGAAGGCGTCGCGCCCCGTCAGCTTCAGCAACAGACCGGTCGGGAAGGCGATGCGACCCAGGCGCATCAGCAGCGCGACGTCGTCGGCCGTCATCGCGCTCAAGCAGTCGAGCGCCGGCAGGCCGAAGGTGCCGGGATCGGCGGCCTCGCGGGCCAGAACATAGCCCCAGGCCTGCTGCATGTCCTCGTTGGTGACGTCCTGGGCGTGCAGCACGAAGCGCACCATCCAGTCGTCGTCGATGTCGCCGCCCGCTGCGCCCGTCCCGGTCTCGCCGGTAGCGGCGTGGGCGGCGGCGGCCACAGCTTCGAGGTTCTGCTGGCGGCGCAGTTCGAAAGCGGCCAGGCGGTGGTTGAGGCGGTCCCTGAGGCCGGCGGCATCGCCGCCGCCGTCGGCCGGCACGTCGCCGCCCAATGCTCGGCTCAGCGCCGATGTCATCCGCGCTTCCGTCGCCGACGGCGCGTCGCCGCCGATGCCCGCCTCATCGGTTTCGCCAACAGCACTCTCGGCTTCGATCGTATCGGTTGCCTCCGGGGTATCGTCCGCCTCGGCCGGTACGTCGGCCTCGTCGAAAGCCTCGGCGAACGCCGCCTCGACCGCCGTATCGGCTTCATTGCCGCCGTCCTCAGCCTCGACCGCTTCCGCCGTTTCACCAGCCGCCTCGTCGAACGCCGCGTCGACCGCCGCTTCCTGCGGCGGCTCGGAGTCCGTATCGTCGAGGGTCATATCGTCTTCGTCGGTTTCGCTCATGGTTCTTTTTTTAACATTGTTCGGTTGCGATTGATAGGACTGCGGAGGCTCGCCGTTCACCGCCGGCTTTCTCCGTAAAGCATTGAAAGCAAGCGCCGAATACCCCTTGCTTTGTGGCCGCCGAAGTCCCACCATTCGTCCAGGTTTCGCTTCCATGTGGAGGACTTTCGCATGACCGACGAAACGGTCCTGCTCAGAGACGATTCGGAAGGAATCGCCACCCTGACCATGAACCGGGGGCGCAAGTTCAACGCGTTGTCGACCGAGTTGATGGCCGCCCTGCAGGACCAACTCGACCTGCTGATGGCCGACTCTTCCATTCGCGTCGTCGTCATCGCCGGCGCCGGCAAGGCGTTCTGCGCCGGCCACGATCTGGCTGAGATGGTCGAACGCCCCGACGAGGACTCGATCCGGGCGCTGTTCAGGCAGTGCAGCCGGATGATGGTGTCGCTGACCCGCCTGCCGCAGCCGGTTATCGCCCGCGTCCACGGTATCGCCACCGCCGCCGGCTGCCAGTTGGTCGCCCAGTGCGACCTCGCCGTCGCCGCCGAGGAGGCCACTTTCGGCACCTCGGGCATCAACTCAGGTCTATTCTGCGGAACGCCGATGGTCGCCGTCACCCGCAACCTGCCGCGCAAGCAGGCCATGGAGTTGTTGATGACCGGCGAGTTCATCGACGCCGATACCGCACAGGCCTTCGGCCTGGTCAACCGGGTGGTGCCGGCCGACGACCTCGACTCAGCGATCGCCGAACTGGCCGGCGAGATCGCCTCGAAAGGCCCCGCCTTCGTCGCCGCCGGCAAGGCGCTGTTCTACAGCCAGATCGAGGGCGGCATCGAGAACGCCTACGAACAGGCGACCGAGACCATGGTCTCCAACATGCAGATGGAAGAGGCCCGCGCCGGCCTCAAGGCCTTCCTCGGCAAGAGCCCGATGCCGAAATGGAAAGACCGGTGAGCGCCGACGCGCCGGAGCCGTTGATTTACGAGGACTCGGAGATCAAGCGCATCCTGCGCTCGGTCCGCACCATCGCCATGGTCGGCGCCTCGCCGAACTGGGTGCGGCCGTCGAACTTCGCCATGAAGTATCTGCTCGGCAAGGGCTACGACGTCATCCCCATCAACCCGGGCCAGGCCGGCCGAGAAATCCTCGGCCAATCCGCCTATGCCGATCTTGCCTCGGTTCCCGGCGGGATCGACATGGTCGATATCTTCCGGGGCTCCGAGAGGGTTGGACCGGTGGTCGAGGAAGCGATCGCGGTGGCACCCGAAAAGGGCATCTCTGTCATCTGGATGCAGCTCGGCGTCCGCGACGACGAAGCCGCTGCCCGCGCCGAGGCGGCCGGCCTCACCGTCGTCATGGACCGCTGCCCGAAGATCGAGTACGGGCGGCTGTTCGGCGAGCTCGGTTGGAGCGGCGTCAATTCCCGCATCATCACGTCCAAACGCAGGAAGATCGGCTGATGGCGAAAATAGCCAAGCCCAACGCGCCCCGCGACTACGGAGTCGAGACCCTGGCCGTCCATGCCGGCGCCGCGCCCGATCCGGTGACGGGCGCGCGCAACACGCCGATCTATCAGACCACGTCCTACGTGTTCGACGATGTCGACCACGCGGCCGACCTGTTCAACCTGCAAACCTTCGGTTTCATCTATTCGCGGCTGACCAACCCGACGGTTTCCGTCCTCGAGGAACGCATGGCCAGCCTTGAGAACGGACGCGCCTGTGTGTGCGCGGCATCGGGGCACGCCGCCCAGTTCCTGGCCTTCTTCACGCTGCTGGAACCGGGCGACGAGTTCATCGCGTCCAGGAACCTCTATGGCGGCTCGATCACCCAGTTCGGAGTCAGCTTCAAGCGCTTGGGCTGGAACTGCGCGTTCGTCGATCCGACCGACCCCGAAAACTTTCGGGCTGCAATGACACCCAAGACCAAGGCCATCTTCATCGAGGTGCTGGCCAATCCGGGCGGCATCGTGCTCGACATGGAAGCCATCGCCGAGATCGCCGCCGAGGCCGGCATCCCGCTGATCGTAGACAACACGCTGGCGACGCCGTATCTGCTGAGGCCCTTGGACTGGGGCGCCGATCTGGTCATCCATTCGACCACCAAGTTCCTGACGGGCCACGGCACCGGGCTCGGCGGGGCGTTGATCGAATCGGGCAAGTTCGACTGGACCGGCGGTCCCGGCTTCCCGACCATGACCGAGCCCGACCCGGCCTATCACGGCCTCACCTTCTTGGAGACCTTTGGCGATTTCGGTTTCACCATGAAGGCCCGCGCTGTGGCGCTCCGCGATTTCGGGGCCTGTTTGTCGCCGGCCAACGCGTTCTACACCATCACCGGCATCGAATCGTTGCCGGCCCGCATGGACCGTCACGTCGCCAATGCCGGGATTGTCGCCGCATTTCTGGAAGCCCACCCGAAGGTCGCCTGGGTGTCGTACGCCGGGCTCGAGTCGAGCCCGTTCCGCGAGCTTGCCCGGAAGTACCTGCCGAAGGGTGCCGGCTCGGTCTTCACCTTCGGCTTGAAGGGCGGCTACGAGGCCGGCGTCAAGCTGGTCGAGCACGTCAATTTGTTCTCGCACCTGGCCAACATCGGCGATACGCGCTCGCTGATCCTGCACCCGGCCTCGACCACGCATCGCCAACTGTCCGAAGAACAACGCGAGGCGGCCGGCGCCGGCCCCGACGTCATCCGTCTGTCGGTCGGCCTGGAGACGCCGGACGACCTGATAGACGACCTCGAGCGGGGATTGGCGGGAGTCGGCTGACGTTTCCTTTCCATCTCAGAACCTATACGTGAGTCCGGCCAGTACGCTGTGGTTCAAGGTATCGACTTCGAAGTTGGTGCCGTCGACCGCGGTCAGGCCGGGATCGGTCGTCCCGAACAGCCGATAGGAAATCCCGGCCGACATTTTTTCGGTGACTTGGTAATTGATTCCTGCCCCGGCCTGAAGCGCGAACACGGTATCGCTGTCGTCGGCCAGCAGAGCCGAAAGAGCCGTCGCATCGTTGATGCTGATCCTGGCGCCGCCGAGCCCTGCCATCACGAAAGGACGCAACTTTTCGCCCTTGTTGAAATCGTATGCGACGTTCGCCATGAAACCGAGCGTTGTCGTATCTCCGGTCAGCGCCGTGGTCGCCGTCAATGCGGTGCCGAAAATGGTGGCGGGAACCGACACGGTAATGTCGTCATAGTCGTTCTTGCGGTAGGACAGTTCCCCTTCGATACGAACGCCGGAGGAAAGCTGCTTGCCGAGCGCCCCCGATACAACCGGGCCGGTGTCCAGGGAGTGCTCGACCCGGACCGCGCCGAACGACGCCGAATCGACGTCGGAGTCCGGATAGAGGTTAACACCGGCGCCGAGGCTCGCGTACCAACCGTCTGCATGCGCCAAAGGGATCGCCCCGACGGCCGCAGCAACCGTGACCGCAGCGAGACCCGCTCGCATCAATCTAAGCTTCGCCACTTTCTTCTACCCCCAATTCGATGAATGGAAAACAACTTTAACGGAAAATTCTTCTAGCACTCCATTCTCAACCATACAACGAAAATTATGAACGTATTTCTATATACCGTATATCACGGGAAATAACCGTCCGAGCGACGAGCGGCGCCGCACGGCGATCGCCGCCATTTATCGAGCCGGTCCGGGCGCGACGAAGGTTGCGCGGCCGAGGCGATTCAGGCATAGAAGAAGCAATAGGGAACCGGGCCGCGGCTACCCGCCGCGGCCCGATACATTGGGGAGGTGTCGGCGGGAAGAGTTCCGCCCGACATAAGAAACCGAGTGCCGAACGCCGTAAAGACTTACGTGCGATTTGCCGAGTCCGTGAACCGCTTCGTCGGGCGGATCATCATGTACTTGATCTTCGGCATGATCGGCATCCTGTTGTGGTCGTCGATCTCGAAGACGTTTTTCCTGCCGTCCCTATGGACGCTCGAGGTCGCGCAGTTCGCCATGGTCGCCTATTACATCCTCGGCGGGCCGTACTCGATCCAACTCGGCTCGAACGTCCGCATGGATCTGTTTTACGCCGACTGGTCGATAAGGAGAAAAGCGTGGTTTGACGCCTTCACGGTTTTCTTCCTGATCTTCTACCTCGGCGTCGTGTTCTACGGCGCCATCGAAAGCACCAGTTACGCCTTCCAGTACGACGAGCGCAATCCGACCGCTTGGCGCCCGGTTTTGTGGCCGATCAAGACGATCATGTGCACGGGCTTGTTCCTGATGCTCCTTCAGGCGATCGCCGAGCTGTTCAAGGACATCGCCCGAATCAGAGGCGAGTATCTCTGATGTCGCACGAAATGATCGCCATCCTGATGTTCTCGTCGATGATGCTGATGTTGTTGACGGGGCAGCGGGTGTTCGCCGCCATCGGCTTCGTCGCCGCGATCTCGGCGCTGTTGCTTTGGGGCACCGGCGGCTCCGATATCCCGTTCTCGTCGGCAATGAAGTTGATGAAATGGTACCCGCTCCTGACACTGCCGATGTTCATTTTCATGGGCTACGTGTTGTCGGAATCGAAAATCGCCGACGACCTCTACCGCATGTTCCACGTCTGGATGGGACCGGTCAACGGCGGGCTGGCCATCGGCACCATCGGGCTGATGGTCCTGATCTCGGCCATGAACGGTCTTTCCGTCGCCGGCATGGCGATCGGAGCGACGATCGCCCTGCCGGAGCTGCTGAGCCGGAAGTACGACAAGCGCATGGTGACCGGAGTGATTCAGGCCGGGGCTTCGCTCGGCATTCTCGTGCCGCCCTCGGTCGTCCTGGTTCTCTATGCGATGATCGCGCGCCAGCCGGTCGGCCAACTGTGGCTGGCCGGCGTGTTCCCCGGCTTGATGATGGCGGGGTTGTTTGTGGTCTACATCTTCATTCGCTGCCGTCTGCAGCCCGAACTGGGCCCAGCGCTGAGCCGCGAGGAACGCAGCGTGCCGATGTCGGAGAAATTGCGGCTTCTGCGCGCCGGACTGCTGCCGGTCGTGATCTTCGGCGCCATGATGGTGCCCTTCGTCAACGGCTGGACGAGCCTGGTCGAAAGCTCGGCCATCGGCGCCATGACGGCGTTCATGGCCGCCGTCCTCAAGGGGCGAATGACGAAACAGGTTTTCGAGGTCTCGGTCCGCAGTACGCTGGCGATTTCCTGCATGTTCATGTGGATCATTCTGGCGGCGCTGGCCTTCGGCGCCGTTTTCGACGGGCTCGGCGCCGTCAAGGCCATCGACAACCTGTTCACGGAGCAGCTCGGGCTCAATCCGCTGATGATCCTGATTTTGATGCAGCTCTCCTTCCTGGTGATGGGGACGTTCCTCGACGACACCGCGATGCTGGTCATCGTCGCACCGCTTTACGTTCCGCTGGTCGGCGCCCTCGGGTTCGATCTCATCTGGTACGGGGTGCTCTACACCGTTACCTGCCAAATCGCGTACATGACGCCGCCGTTCGGCTACAACCTGTTCCTGATGCGCGCCATGGCTCCGCCGGAAATCAGTATTCACGACATCTACCGCTCGATCATCCCGTTCGTCGCGGTCATGGTGCTGGCGTTGAGCCTGCTCATCGTTTTTCCGGAGATTGCGCTGTGGCTGCCGCACTATATCTACGGCAAGTAGATTCTTCTCGGGGCGTCTAGCCCGGTTCGTGCTGGGACTTGCGCAGTTCCTCGAGCCGCTCCATGCGTTCGCGGGTCTTCGGCCACAGGCGATCGTTGACGGCGCCGATCAGGGCCTCGACCAGGACCATGGTGGCGGCCGACGAATCCCATTTCGACGGCACCTCGATGTGGACCGGAAAGACATGCTTGGCGACCCGGGTGATCGGCGACAGCCATTTGTCGGTGAACAGCACCACCGTGGCGCGGCGTTTGGCGGCCTGTTCGGCGAAGTGGACGACGTCGTCCTGGTAGCGGCGCACGT
>CAYFMP010000007.1:42089-85355 GCA_964344215.1 uncultured Thalassospiraceae bacterium
ACCAGGATCACGTCGCGGGGGCCGACGTCGAGCAGGGTTTCGAGCCAGAGTGCGGGTTGGCCGCCGATGTGCTGGACGTTCTCGCGAATGGCATGCAGGTGGTAATAGAGATACTCGGCGATGGCGTCGGTGAAGCGGCCGCCGAACATATAGATGGTGCGGCGGCGGTCGCCGAGCAGGCCGACGACGGTTTCGAACTCGCTGTAGGAGATCTGCTCGAAGGTGCGGCGCACGTTGTCCTGGGTGGCGCCGACGAAGGCCTCCAGGAAGTTCTCGGAGCGCGCCGCGTCGGCGTCGTCGCCGAGCCGCTTGGTCAGCGGCGACTGGAACTGCGATTCCAGTTCGGTCCTGAGCGCCTGCTGGAAATCGGGATAGCCCGAATAGCCGAGCTTGGCGACGAAGCGATGGACGGTCGGCGCGCTGACCGCCGATTTGTCGGCCAACTCGACCAGCGTGCCGAGGCCGGCCACCGGATAGTTGGCGAGCAGGGTCAGCGCCACCTTGCGCTCCATCGGCGTCAGGCGCTCCATGCTCTGGCGGATTTCTCCCGCGGCCGACCATGTTTTCGAACTCGGTGTCATCGACGCGTCTGCTCCGCAGCCTGGCAAAATTCGAAAAATTCTTTCCAAAAACTGAGCCACTCGCCGAAAAATTTCAACGGTTTCATGACAGGAAAAAATAACTTGTTGATATTAAACGATTTAATGAAACACCGGGAAGCGATCATGAAAGGATTGATTTTTTCCTTATTGACTGATTTTTCCGTATCTGAAAAAGTTATTTCAACGCTTCAATAGGCTGGCGCAGCCATCATCGACACCGACAAGGGGGATTGAAAAAGCAGACGTTCATCGACAACCGGGAGTCGGCGGCCGGGCATGGCGCGTTCGGATGCGGGCATCCCATCGAGTACCGGGAAACGGCCTTTGCATCATGCACTTGGCGTCGGCCGGAGGCGGATCGCAGCAGCGGATTTTGATTACGGGATATGGGAAATACTGTAGGATACCCAGTCCAAACACCACCAAGGGAGGCTGACAGAATGACCAAAAGACGCGATTTTCTCAAACAGGCGGGCGCGGCGACGGCCGGGGCGGTAGCTGCCTCGACCCTGAGCGCGCCCTATGTGCAGGCACAGAGCACCATCAAGTGGCGCATGCAGACCTATGCCGGTCCCGCTTTGGCCGAGCACGTGATCAAGCCCGCCATCGACGCCTTCAACAAGGCGGCCCATGGACAGATGGAGGTCGAGCTTTTCTTCGCCGACCAATTGGTGCCGACCGGCGAGTTGTTCCGCGCCATGCAAAAGGGCACGATCGATGCCGTGCAGTCGGACGACGACTCGATGGCGTCGCCGACCGAGGTCACCGTCTTCGGCGGCTACTTCCCGTTCGCCAGCCGCTATTCGCTGGATGTGCCGGTGCTGTTCAGCCAATACGGCCTGAAGGAGATCTGGGACGCCGAGTACGCCAAGGTCGGCGTCAAGCATATATCGGCCGGCGCCTGGGACCCCTGCCACTTCAATACGAAAGAACCCATCCGCAGTCTCGACGACCTCAAGGGCATTCGCGTGTTCACCTTTCCGACGGCGGGTCGGTTCCTCAGCCAGTTCGGCGTCGTGCCGGTGACGCTGCCGTGGGAAGACATCGAGGTCGCCGTCCAGACCGGCGAGCTCGACGGTATCGCTTGGTCGGGCATCACCGAGGACTACACGGTCGGCTGGGCGGACGTCACCAACTACTTCCTCACCAACAACATCTCCGGCGCCTGGTGCGGATCGTTCTTCGCCAACATGGACAGTTGGAACAAGCTACCGGATCACCTGAAGACGATGTTGCAACTGGCGATGGACAGTTCGCACTACTATCGCCAATGGTGGTACTGGGGTGGCGAAGCCCACCTGCGCACCAAGGGCACGAAATTGAAGCTGACCTCGATCCCCGACGACCAGTGGGCCAAGGTTGAGGCGGCGGCCTTGAAGTTCTGGGACGAGATCGCGGCCGAGTCCGAAACCAAAGCCAAAGTCGTCAATATCTTCAAGGAATACAATGCGGTCATGGCGAAAGCCGGACGACCGTATCGCTACGGCTGACCACACTTCCGTTTCGTTCTCCTACCATTCGGTGTGGGCCGCGCCATCCCAGGCGCGGCCCTTTTTTTCGGGAGTGCGGGGCGGGCGTCGAGAGCCGGCGTCCGCTTTCGGATGGACAGTCAACGCCGCCCACAATACATTCCGAGGATCCGTTTGCAGCCGGGAGCGGACCTAATCTAAATCATTTTGACATACAAATTTATGCAAAGTTAAACTGTCGGACAATCCCACGCCTATTCTTGATCACCGTGGAAAACAGGCAAAAACAGTTTCGGCGTGAGTAGAATAACAGTCTTTGGTCATCTATCTTGAGTGTCGGTTAGGCTTCATGATTGCACCTATTCCCGACAATGAATCCGAGCGGCTGGCTGCGTTAAAGGGCTTTGATATCCTCGATACGCCGCCGGAAGAAGCGTTCGACCGCATCACTCGAACGGTGACGGCCTTTCTGGACGTTCCGATCGCGCTCGTTTCCTTGGTCGACGAGAGCCGGCAATGGTTCAAATCGCGTCACGGCCTCGACGCCGGGGAAACGCCCCGCGACGTCGCGTTCTGCGCTCATGCCATTCTGGACGATCAGGTCCTGGTCGTCGAGGATGCCGCCAAGGACAAGCGGTTCGCCGACAACCCGCTTGTCACCGGGGAACCCAATATTCGTTTCTATGCCGGCGCTCCGCTGTGCACCAAGGACGGGTTCAGGCTCGGAACCCTTTGCGCAATCGACTATGCACCACGGGAACTCACGAAAACACAGGAACAGGTTCTCTCGGATCTGGCGCAGGTCGTCGTCGACGAGATGGAACTGCGAATTGCCGCCAAGAAAGCGATCGAAGAAACGGCGGCACGGCAGCGCATCGAGGATGCCTATCGCGAAAGCGAGGCCCGTTACCGTGACATGACCGAGGCCGGCTCCGACTGGGTTTGGGAAATGGGCCCGGACCTGCGGTTTACCTACTTCTCCGAAAGTTTTCTTCCGATCGCCGGTGTCGAACCTGCTGCGTTGATCGGGAAATCCCGGTCCGACCTTGCGGCTGCCAGCGAGAGTCCGGAGAAGTGGGAGAAACATCTGGACGACCTCGACAACCACCGATCCTTCCGCGATTTCCAGTATGAGCTTGTGCGTCCCGACGGCACTACCCAGCACATCAAGGTCAACGGCAAGTCGATCTTCGACGAGGCCGGGAAATTCCTGGGGTATCGCGGCACCGGCACCAACGTGACCGCGCAGGTCGAGGCGGAAAGACGGGCGAAAAAGGCCCAAACGCTTCTCTCGGATGCCGTTGAAAGCATTCCGAGCATGGTGCTCCTACTCGATGCCGACGATCGTTTCGTGCTCTGCAACAATGAATACTGGAAAACCATGGCGGAGATCGGCGACATGCTGGCGCCCGGCACGCCGTTCGCGGACATCTGTCGCGTCAGCGCCGAACGCGGTCTTGTGAAAGGGATGCAGGACGATCCCGAGGAGTGGGTGCGGATTCGCATGGCCCGGGTGCACAACCCCGGCGGCCCCGTAGTGCATCAGCAAAGGGATGGCCGGTGGGTCGCGATCCAGGATCACAAGACCAAAAACGGCGGTACTTTTATCATCCGCACCGATATCACCGAGCTTAAACGTGCCCAACAGGAGCTCCAGACAGCTCATGACGAGCTGGAGCATCGGGTCGAAGAACGGGCGCGGGAATTGAAGGAGAGCGAAGCCCGGCTGAGGGCGGTCTTCGACAACACCCCCGTGTGCATGAACCTGAAGGATACCGAAGGCCGCTACCTGCTTATCAACAAGCCTTACGAAGAGTGGTTCGACCTCGCCGCGGAAGACATCATCGGCAAGAAAGCGAGCGAGTTCCTTGAAAACGCCACCGAGGTCGAGAACCTGACCAGTGCCGAACGAGCCGTGCTGGAAACCGGCGAAGCCTCTGAGAGAGAGGTCCGCGTTTTGCGCGACGATGGCAAGGTCTTCGACCGGATATTGATCAAGTACCCGGTGAAGTCGGCGGAAGGATCGGTTCAGGCGATCGGAACGGTCGCCGTCGACATCACGGAACGCAGGCAGGCGGAGAGAAGGCTGCGAGCCGTCGCCGAGGCCGTCTCGGCGGCATCGGGCGAGAAACTGTTCGATCATTTGACCGAAGCCGTGGTGCACGTTCTGGAAGCGGATTACGCTTTCATCGGTGAGCTTCGGGATGACGAAAAGTCGTCGATTCGCACCACCTCGTTTTTCGCCGACGGCAAGACGGCCGAGAATTTCGAATACGATCTCGCGGGCACTCCGTGTGAAAACGTAGTTGATAAAACCACATGCGTTTACGACCGCGATATCCAGAAGAAATTCCCCGAAGACTCGGGCCTCAAGACATTGGGCGTTGAAAGTTACGTCGGAATACCGCTGTTCGGCGCCGAGCAAGAGCCCCTTGGCATTATCGTCGCAATGAGCCGAAAGCCCCTCGACGATCCGGAGAAAGCCACCGACCTTCTAAAAATCTTTGCCATCCGCGCCGCGGCCGAACTTGAGCGCAAGCGGGCCGAGTCGGCACTGCGGGAGAGTCAGGAACTGCTCCAAAATCTTCTGGACCACTCGCCGGCGATCATCGCCATCCGGGATACGGCGGGCCGGTTCCGACTGATCAACCGCGCTTTCGAGGAAGCCTTCGGCGTTACCGACGACGCCCTGAGGGGCAAGCACATAAGGGACCTGATGCCGAATGGCTTCGCGAAGGACTTAAGCGAATATGACAGAAAGGTCATCGAGTCCGGGAAGCCGATGATCCACGAACATCCGGCTGATCTAAAGCGCGGAGGGGATAGGCTGTTAACCGCGCGCTTTCCGATTAGGAATGACGCCGGAAACATCGTTGCGGTTGGCTCCATTGCCACGGACATAACCGAAATTCGGCATACCGAAGAAACGCTCCGCGAGGTCGAAAAGCAATATCAAGCCGTCGTCGAGGACCAGACCGAGATGATCAGCCGCCACGCGCCAGATGGGACAAGAACCTTCGTCAACCAGTCCTATTGCAGATACCACGGCAAGACCAAGAAGCAGTTGATTGGTCGTTCCGCATATGACGGACTGACGGCGGATGATCTGAAGAGGCTCAAGGCTGTTTACAAAAGCCTGACGCCGGAAAACCCGACGGGTGAGTATGAAATCGCCGTTCCCGGGCCGGATGGCGAAACGGTCTGGCAGCTATGGACGAAGCGGGCCATTTTCGACGAGGACGGACAGGTCACGGAGTATCAAGCGGTTGGCCGCGATGTTTCTGACCGCAAACGGGCAGAGGCATTGCTTCAAGCGGCGTTGACGGAGGCAGAGCAGGCAAATCGGGCTAAATCGGAGTTCCTCGCCACCATCAGCCACGAACTGCGAACGCCGCTGAACGCCATCAACGGCTTTTCGGAAATGTTGGTTGGGCAGGTCTTTGGCGAGCTTGGCTCTCAGAAGTACGAAGAGTATGCGGAAGACATCCGAGCCAGCAGCACGCATCTGCTGCACTTGGTCAATGATATCCTTGATCTTTCGGCGATCGAAGCCGGCGAGTTCCAGTTAAAGAAAGAGAGTCTGGCGATCAAGGAGATTGCTGAGGATTGTTCCCGGTTTATTGTCAAAACCGCTGGCTCCAAGGGAATTCGATACGCGCTTTCGGTTCCCGAAAACCTGCCACCCCTTCGCGTGGACCGGCGGGCGGTCAAGCAAATCTTACTCAACCTGCTCTCCAACGCCATTAAGTTTACGCCGGAGGGTGGGCGGGTCACTCTCAAGGCGGCGGCCTCGAACGGACGGCACACCATCAAGGTCAGCGACACCGGACAAGGTATCGCTGCGGAAAAGCTGCCAGGATTGACCAAACCGTTCGTTCGAGGCGAAACCGACCCCCATAAGTCCCAGGAAGGCACCGGCCTTGGATTGGCGATCGTAGCATCTTTGGTTGACTTCCACGACGGTGAACTGGACATCAAAAGCAAGGTTGGTAAGGGAACCACCGTCACCGTGACCCTGCCCAACGGGGCACCCTGATCCAAGCCTGTCGCTGTAATCATTCGAACGTCCGTTCTGGGTCGCAACCGAACCTCAAGCAGATCGATCGATGCCCCGCAAAGCCTCAGGCAAGCAAACGCGTTTTCAACATTGATCCGCCGACGTCTTCCAACGCCATGGTGCGGAGGGAAATCGCCAACCGCGGAGAGAACAGTGGGCCCGGCCGGACGCTAGAGCAGATCATGTTTTGTCGGAATCGCCCGGGCGATCCGTCAAAGCATGTGAATCTGCTCTACATCATTGAAACCGATCGGATTCACACGTTTTGTCGTCGACACCTCGTGTTTCCGACAAAACGTGATCCGATCTAGTGGAGAGCTTGACCCCAATCCCGGAATTAGAGAACAGAATCGGTTGGAAGCGGACGTTGACTGCAATCCCGGAAACGGTTCGCTTTGAGAGGGGGTGGAGCGGACATCGCCGCGGGTTTCTCGGGGTCTCGAAACTTGGGGCGCCTTTCTTGGTGATTGAGCCGTCGGTTCATCTCGCGATTGCCCTTCAGTCAACTTCAGCTAGTATTGTGAATGTCGCGACAGTTGATGAAGCCAGCTGTGTTCGAGTGCTCTCTGGCTGAAAGGATGCATGGGCCGAATAATGCCTGCGAGACAAAATGACAAGAATAAGATGGACAGAATTTCTTTCGATCTCTACCGGGTATTTCTCCCTTGTATTTAAGCTCTCGAACGTTGCGGCGTTAGGCCTGATTGCAATCGGTAGCCTATTTCTATTCTTTCTTCGTAGTCCGAACTTGTCTCAGAACCATGCGCTACTCGGGCTGGCGATCATATGGACCGGCCTGACTCCAGGATTAATTCATCTGGCGCGCCCCCCGGACGAACGGACACCGTTCCCTTTAATGCCCCTTGTCGGGCTGTTCTATACGGTTTTTTTTGGCCTCCCCGTATTCCTGACGGACATCCTACGTCTCCCGGAAACAGAATATTTTGCGTTTTATCAGACGGAGCTAGCTGAAATTAGCCTGCAAGCGCTCGTCCTTACCCTGATTGGAACAATCCTCATGTTCCTCTCCTGGTCAGCATCCAAGCGATTCCTTTGGTACCGGGTTCCACATATTCGACTTCCCGATCAAATTCCGAATGGCCGCATGCAGGTTCTTTATTGGGGACTCGCGGCGTCGGGACTGGCCTACACAGTTTTCCCGTTGCTTCGAACGATTCCCTCCATCGGCCAGTTCCTACAGCCGGCATTCTATCTCGCCTTCGCCGGGTTCTATGTCCTTTGGAAGAAGAACAGCCTGCCACGTTGGCAGGTGGCCGGCTATTTCCTCTGTGTGTTACCGATCTGGGTCGTGGTAACTCTGGCCGAAACCCTGTTGTTCCCAACAATACTAATGATTGTGCTTTGGGTTGTTCTGCATTCGCGGATGCGAGAAAGGGTGCCGTGGGGTCTGATTGCCGCGTTCAGTCTTATATTCATGATTATCTATCCGGTCTCAGGTTTTTATCGCGCAGAAATAGCTGCGAGATCGACTGAAGTTTCGACCGGAGAAAAAATCGCGATAATTTTCCGGTCTGTTGGACATGAATATTTTTACCTCCACCAAAGGCCGGCTTGGCACGGGGGCAAAGAAAAAATCCCCAAGCATTTTTCTTCCGGCGAAAACCTCAAGAGATTCTACAAGGGCTTCGTCACCCGCGTTTCTCAAATACTCCCGTTTAGCCACGTTGTTGAGCAAACGCCCGCTTCGGTCCCCTATTGGGGCGGTCTAACCTATAAACCCCTTATTACAAGTTTGATTCCCCGAATCCTTTGGCCTGGGAAACCTAAAGAAACAATAGGCAATGTCTTCGGCCACAGGTATGGGTTTCTTGAGGAAGGCGATATTCGCACGTCCGTGAATATACCTTGGATAACCGAGTTGTATGCCAACTTCGGCCGTTCCGCAGTAACTATAGGCATGATTGTCTTCGGACTATTTTATGGTCTGCTCGAGAAGGTAATGAACGAGCCCGGCATGGCCGGCGCCGAGTGGCAGATCGGAGCGGTTATACTGCTGCCGCTTGCCTTTCCGGAGTCAAATTTCAGCGTTATGGTAGGAAGCGTTCCGCCTCTACTCATTTGTCTATGGCTATATTTCATGATCGGCATGCGGCTGCGGGCTCCCCCGGCATTCGTGGCGTTCTGGAGAGGCGTGGAATCTCATTTGCGCCGCAATTGACTAGACTGGTTTCTTCGGTGCGCGGGCCTGTCGAAGGGTGGTGGCGGGATGTCCGGTTTTGCGCCTGGAATGTCCGGCCGATTCTCGAAAAGGCGGCGGAAACCTCAGACGAAAATCGGAAGACCCCGGTTGGGCCGGGCAACCATGGACATTTCCGGACATTTTCTTGGGCGACCGGAAGCCGCCGGGCCGGCCGGCCCGGCGGCTTCCGGCCCGCCTCAGACGGTGTTCGAGACCTCGACCAGGTTGCCGTCGGGGTCGCGGAAGTAGACGGAAACGAGCGGCCCGGCCGCTCCGGTCTTGGCGACCGGCCCTTCGATGATGTCGACGCCGCAAGCCGTCAGGTGGGTGACGACGTCGCTGATCGGCGTTTCGGTGATCAGGCAGAAATCGCCGGTTCCGGGCAACGCCGTCTCGGCTCTCGGCTCGTATTCGTCGCCGGCCGGGTGCAGGTTGATCTTGTTGCGCCCGAAGCTGAGCGCCACCCGGTTTTCCGAGCCGAAAACAACCTTCTTCATGCCGAGCACGCGGCCGTAGAATTCGCAGGTCGCGTTCAAATCGACGACGGTGAGGACGAAGTGATCGATGCGGTCGATGCTGACGGGGTCCGTCACGCTCGTTTCCTCTCCTACTCGGCGGCCTGAGCGACCGGCGCCGGGCCCTCGTCGGGCAGCAGCAGGATCATCGCGAAGGCGGCCAACGCCAGCCCGGCCAGGATGGCGAACAGCCAATAGAAGCCGCCGGTGAAGTCGTAGACGTAGCCTTCCAGCATGACGCCGAGGCTGGAAATACCGATGGCCAGCACGAACTTGACGCCGTAGACGAAAGCCCGCCACTGGCTCGGCGCGTAGCGCGCGATCAGCATGTTCTCGGCCGGCAGAGCGCTGGTGTTGAAGCAGACCATGAAGACGGCGACGACGGCGACTGTCGAGTCGCCGACCAGGACGCCGGCCAGCAACAGCAGCGGCGCCTGCATCAGGTAGCACACCAGATACACCCACTTGGCCGGATAGATGTCGGCCATGCGGCCGCCAGCCACCTGCATCAGGCCGCTCGCTGCGTAGACGATGGCGACAACGGCCGAGATACCGAAGACGCCGTCGGAGCCGAATGCCCCCAGGCTCTCGTCAAAGGCCTTCGGCAGCCCGGCCTGGGTGGCGTGGTAGATGACACCGCCGCAGGTCATGGTCAGGGCCAGGACCACGAAGACGCGGACCGCATCGCGCCTCGACGCCGGCGGCGGCGGCGGTTTGCGGTCGGTCTTGGTCTCGACGATCCAGCCCATGACGAGGGCGGCCAGGAAAGCCAAACCGGTAACGACGACCAGTCCACCGGGCCCGACGAAGGCGGCGCGCCAGCCGTAGAAGTCGATCAGCGCGCCGGTCATCAGCGTCGCCGTGGCCGGCCCCAGCCCCCCGAACAGGCCGTTGACGCCCAAGACGGTGCCGGTTCTGACCGAGTTGCGGACCAGCCAGGCCATGCCGACCGGGTGGTAGATGGAGGCAAACAGGCCGGTGATCGCAAGCGCCGACGCGATCCCCAACGGCGTGTCGGCGAGCCCGGTCAGCATCAGCCCGGCTCCGGTGCCGATGAAGAAGACGCCCATCATGCCGGTCGCCGACCACTTGTCGCCGAGCCAGCCTGCCAGCGGGGCGGCGAAGCCGAACAGCAGGTTGCCGGCCACCACCAGCACCACGACGTTGCCGTGGCTGAGGCCGAGCTCGCTCTCCAGCGCCAGCACGGCGACGTAGAAGATCGGCCCGAACCAGTGCGAATAGGTATGGCCGACGCAGGCAAAACCGAGCGACAAACGGGCGGAAAGCGGTTTCATGGTGGCGACTATACCGCTTGCGGCGGCCTTTGAAAGCGCCGCCTCAGCCGAGGCGCGTGACGGTCTTGCGATAGGCCTCGGCGATGGTGTCCTCGTCGCGGTGGCGGCCGTCCTCGACCACCCAGGCGCCGCCGACCATGACCCGGCGGATCGGGTTGGCATTGCCGGAAAAGACCAGCGAATCGATGAGGGCATCGCCGCTGCGCCCGGCCAACTGCGGATGGTCGGCGTCGACGACGACGATATCCGCCCGCTTGCCCGCCTCGAACCGGCCGAGCGGCCGTCCCAAGGCCCGGGCGCCGCCTGCCAGCGCGCCGTCGAACAGGCGCCGGCCGGTCGATGTGCAGTCGGCGTCGGTGGCCACGTTGCGGCCGAGAACGGTCAGGCGCTGGACGTACTCGAGCCAGCGCAACTCCTCGACGGGGCTGACCGAGACGTGGCTGTCCGAGCCGATGCCGAAGCGGCCGCCGGCCTCCAGGTAATCGACCAACGGAAAGACGCCGTCGCCGAGGTTGGCCTCGGTGGTCGGGCAGATACCGGCCACCGCACCGCTTGCCGCCAAATCTTTCGTTTCGGCTTCGGTCATGTGGGTGGCGTGGACGAAACACCAGCGCTCGTCGATGGGCGCGTTGTCGAGCAGCCATTCGACCGGCCGGGCGCCCGAATGGTTGACGGATTCCTCGACGTCGCGGACCTGCTCGGCGACGTGGATATGGATCGGCGCCGTCGGCCCGTCGGCGGCGTCGAGCGACGTGAAGCCGTCCAGACAGGCCGCCAACGCCTCGGCCGACACCTGGCGTATGCTGTGCGGGGCGATGCCGATACGGACCTGCGGATCGCCGGCGTGGCGTGCCTCGAGGGTCTCGATGAGGCCGAGGAAGGCGTCCGGGTCGAGCAGGTAGCGGCGTTGGCCGGTGTTGGGCTCGACCTTCCCGTACCCGCCCCGCGTATAGAGCACCGGCAGCAGCGTCAGGCCGATACCGGCGCGGCCGGCGGCGGCGGCGATGCGGCCCGACATCTCGGCCCTATCGGCGTACGGCGTGCCGTCGGTGTCGTGGTGCAGGTAGTGGAACTCGCCGACCGCGGTGTAACCGGATTTCAGCATCTCGACGTAGAGCTGGGCGGTAATGGCCTCAACGTCGTCGGGCGTCAGCCGGGTGACGAAATCGTGCATGACCTCGCGCCACGTCCAGAAGCTGTCGCCGCTCTCGGAATGGCGGCGCTCGGTCAAGCCGGCGGCGGCCCGCTGAAAGGCGTGCGAATGCAGGTTCGGCATGCCCGGCAGGGCGACACCGCCGATGCGCTCGGCACCGGCTCCATCAGCACCGGATTCGACGGCGGCGATGGCGCCGGCGTCGTCGCCGCGGACGACGACGTTTTCGGCCCAGCCGTCGGGCAAAAGGGCGTGGTCGAAAAAGAAGGCGCGCATGGCCGAAATCCCGTTCATCCGGCGTTTTCGGTCGGCCAAGGCGGCAAAATCTGCCCGCCTCGTCCCGGATGCGCAAAATATCCTCCGCTCGCGTCGCTGAAAACCCTTTACTTCAAGGCTTTAGCCCGGCGCCGGGTTGGTACGGGTCTTGCGTCCCGAAGACCGAGTTTGCAGGCGTATGCGGGAATCCGGTTGCCCGTCCACGCCGATGGAGATAAGACCACAATGAGGCGGACCCCGATCATGGCTCAACATCCTCTCGCCAACCGAGTTTCGCGGACAGGAATCGCGCCGTTTCTCGGCCTCTTCGTTTTACTCATCCTGGCCGCCGTGGCTCCGCCGGTGCCGTCGTCGCAGGCCGCCATCGAAGTCGGCACGGCGGTCAAGGTGGTGAAGGACGTCTTCGCCCGCAACATGAACCGCAAGGTCAAGCGGGGCGACGGCATGCCCTACCTGGAGACGGTTCTGACCGGCGAGGAAAGCGCCACCGATATCCTGCTCATCGACGAATCGACCCTGGTCATCGGCGAGCTTTCAGAAATTACCTTGGACAGCTTGGTCTACAAGCCCAACAAGGGCGTCGTCGAAGGGTCGATAGAAGCCATCAAGGGCGTTTTCCGGTTCTCGTCGGCCGGCGTCAAGATGGACTTGCGTATCAACACCCCGGTCGCCTCGATCGGCGTCCGCGGTACCGAGTTCGACGTGCTGGCGGCGCCGACCACGATGGAGGTGTCGGTTCATGAAGGCACCATCGAAGTAACCTCGGCGTCGGGCACGGAGGAGGTCAGCGAAGGCCAGGTCTATTCGGTGACGGCCAACGGCGGTGCCTTCCAGCCCGGACCGTCGCCCGAGCTGGAACGCGCCGTCGGCAAGATGCTGGCGGCGCTGGCGTCGCAGGAAGCAAGCGGCGCGGGCACTTCGAGCAGTGCATCGGCAACCCAGTCGGCGGCGGTTCAATCGCCGGCAGCGAGCGCTTCCGCCAGCCAGGGCCCGGATCTGGAAAACATGCTCTATGCGAGCCTTCCCGAGGGCAGCATCGTCATCGAGCTGCGGCCCGATCTGGCGCCGGAAAGCGTCAAGCGGGTCAAGGAACTGGCCCGCCGGGGCTTCTATGACGGGCTCGACTTCCACTTCGTCCGCACCGGTTACGTCGCCGAGACCGGCGATCCAACCGGTACCGGCCAGGGCGGATCGGGCCAGCCGCTGAAGGCCGAGATTTCGGATATCCCGTTCGAGCGCGGCGTCGTCGGCATGTCGCGTTCGGCCGACGATCCCGACAGCGCCGATTCGCAGTTCTTCATTACGCTCGGCCGGGCCGCCCATCTCGACGGCAAGTATACGGTGATCGGCCGGGTCGTCTCCGGGCTGGAGTTCGTCGACGCGCTTGCCACCGGCAAGCCTCCCAAGAATCCGGACAAGCTGATACGGCTCCGGGTCGCCGCCGACGTCAAGAACTGAGCCGGTAGGTCCGTCGATTTCGAAGAAGAACTCGGTTTAAGCGGCGTGGATGCTGCTCGGCGTGAAGTCGGTCTGGTCGGTGGAGTCGTACTCGGTGTTCTTGGCGCTGGCGGCGTCGGCGTCGGATTTGGAGGCGACCCTCTCCAATTTTAGGATATGAACCTGGCGTTCCAACTGGGCGATGCGGTCGTCCAGCTCCTTGCGGGCGTCGTCCTGCTGGGCGATCTTGTTCTGGAGCTTGCGCACGTGCGGCCGGACCAGGGCGTCGCCGAACTGATCGGCCCTCTTCAGGGCCTCGCTGGTGAACCAGATGGCGCCGAAGCCCATGACGAACCCAAGCACGCCGAGTATGCTGGCCATGTTCCCTCCTTCGGCGGGGGATAAGCGTCGTCCCGCCTCCCTCGCAAGCTAGCGCCAGGATGTAAAGAGATCGTAAACGCCGGCCCGGAGGGTCAAGCCAACAGGGCTTCGACCCGCTCCAAACCGCGCCGGACGGCGCCGTCGAGGTAATCTTTCAGCATCCGCTCGGCGACTTCCTTCGGGATCGGGAGGGCGGCGGAACGGCGCTCGGCGGTCTCGTTCAGCTTGTCGAGCGCCTTCAGGAAGGTGTCGCGGTAAAACCCGGTCCGCACCCGCTCGCCGGTCAGCAGCGGCTCAAGGGTGTCGGCGGCAGGTGCGGACGGTTCGGCGGTGGAGGCAACGGCATCGGCGGCCACCGCCGCGTCGGGCGCAAGCGGCGCGCTATCCAGGATTTTCCGCGCCACCAGCAAAGCCTCGGCGATGAAACCCTGTCTTATGCGTTCGGCATCGACCCGTGAGGTCGGCTCCAGCCTGAGCTTCGGTTCGGGGGTCGGTGCCGGTTCGATTTTGGCCTCGGCGTCACCTCTGGAGACGGCGCCGCCGAGGCTGGTCAGCGCCCTGTGCAGGGTCTTCGCATAGAGGTCGCGCTGCAGGCGCTCACCAAGGGCACGCGGCGAAGATTGCAGCGGCCCGCCCGCCTCGAGATCGACCGGCCGGCCTTCCGGATCGAGCACGGTCAAATCGGTCCACTTTCCGGAATCGAGCCCGAGGTCGGCGTAGGACTTGGTCCGGCCGTGGTCGACACGCGGGTCGGATTCGCCGCGCAGATACTGGCGGACCGCCGCCAGTTCGACATAGACGGCCGGGTTGCGCAGATCGGTGGCGCTCGCCTTGACGACGAGATCGCCGGGCCCAGGCGGCGCCGCGCCCCTCTCCCTCGAAACGACGTCCAGTACGGGCCCGACGCCGTCGGCCACCGAAGTGACGTCGAACACGGCGTCGCCGCGCCATGACATGAGTCTCTCGCCGGCTTCATCGCCGGTCCATGGGCAGCGGCCGCCCGGATACGAAGCGTAAGGGCCGCCGGCCGCCAGCAACACGCCGTCGACCTCGACAAAATCGACCAGCAGGTTGCATTCGGCGGGGCCGTCCGAATCCGGATCGTTGTCGTAGGCGACCCGTATCTCGGCCGGCATCCCGGCGCTGAAATCCTGCGTAACCTCGACATCACGCCAGCACACCGGCGCCGTATCGACGCCGTCGACGGCCGGCATGCCCAAGGCCCAATCCAGTTTGCCGCGCGCGACCTCGGCGCCGTCGACCTCTATCCGGTAGACCGGCGCCCCCTGTTCCGGCGCCCCGCCGAGACGAACGATGATCTTGCCGGTCGGCGCGCGGACCGGACCCGGCGCCTCGTCCGTCTCTTCCTGGTCGGGCCGTTCGGTTTGCGTCGGCTCGGCTGCGGGCTCAATCGGTTGCGGCGGCGTTCCCGGCAACCGTAACTTGACACCGGCCATGGAGCTGACCGTTTCGCCGCTTTCGCTATCGCGACCCGTGACCTTGACCGTCAGCTCGGCGAAGCCGCCTTGTTCAACAGCCGGAACGAAGGCGAGCGAGATCAGGTCGGCCGGCTCCACCGACCACGTGCCGGGCGAGCGTTCGACGCCGGCCGTCAACGTCGCCTCCGGCGGTACCCCGATGATCTCGGCGGCCTCCACCTCGATCCCGTGAACCAGCTTGGCCGGCACCACGATCCTAATCGGCTGAATGGCGCCGGGCGCTTCGAACCCCCGCCACGGAACGCTCACCGTCTCGCCCTCGAGGTGGTCGGGGCGCTCGAGCGGCCGCTCCCCGAAGAGGCCTGTCAGCCAGCTTTCGTTGGTGCGGGGAGTGGGCGCGGGTTCGCCCGGGGCCGCAGAGGATTGTTCTTGTTCACCGCCGTTGTTTTGTTCTGCGACCATGTCCGCTGTTCAATTCTCCCGGCCGAACCGTCGTTCCCGGTTCAGCCGTCGGCGGTGATCCGCTCGATGAGCTCGGCGACCACTGCATCCGCCTTGTCGTCCTCGACCCGGCAGCCGCCGGCCGCCGGGTGCCCGCCGCCGCCGTATTCCAGCAGCAACGAGCCGACGTTGATCTGCGACGAGCGATCGAGGATCGACTTGCCGACGGCGATCGCCGTCATCCCCGCCTCGCGGGCCGGCTGCACGCTCAAGGAGATGTTGCAGTGCGGGTAGAGGGCATAGATCATGAAGCGGTTGACCGTATAGATCGGATCCTCGCCGCGCAGGTCGACGACGACCAGTTTGCCCTTTTCGGTGGCGCACCGGATCAATTGCAGTTCGGCGAATTCCGCGTGGTAGTTGTAGGTGGCGACCCGTTCGGCGACATCCGGCAAGGTCAGAATCTCGTCGATCGGGTTGTGCCGGCAATAGGTCATCAGGTCGGTCATCAGCTGGTCGTTGGTAATGGCGAACTCGGCGAAGCGCTCGAGCCCGGTGCGCGGATCCATGATGAAGTTGAGCAGCGTCCATCCCTCCGGCGCCAGGATTTCATCGAGCGCGTACTGCGCCGAATCGGCCTTGTCGACGGCCTCCATGAGCTCTTCGGAAATCGCCGGGAATCCGCTCTTGCCGCCGAAATGGTCGTAGAGCACTCGGGCCGCCGACGGCGCGTCTGCGTCGTTGACGAGATTGTGCCGCCGGCCGATCCGCTCGCCCTCGCTGGCGTGATGGTCGAAGCACAGGTGGACGCCCGGCACGTACGGCAGGTTGGTGGTAATGTCGCGGCCGGAAACCTCGACCTTGCCGTCCTGCATGTCCTTCGGCTCGACGAACAGGATGTCGTCGATCATCTCGAGTTCGTTCAAGAGGGTCCCGCAAACGACGCCGTCGAAATCGGCGCGGGTGACAAGTCGATATTTCAGATCGCTCATGCGTTGTCTCTCTTGAGAACCGCTCCTACCTTCAGAAAATAGCCCCGCTTAGGCCGCGTTACAACCGGCGTGCTGGCGGCCCGGTCGGCGATGGGGTATACCTCGGTAACTTCGCCCGTCCTTTGCAACGGAAGCTTCGCCATGGCCTCGGATGACAACAGCCGCGACGACAGCGTCGAAATCGCCAACCAGATCATCGGCCTCGCCAACGCGCTTCTGAAGGAAGGCGTCGACCCGGCCGAGATCGCCGCCGGCCTGCGCCACGGCGCCGCCAACTTCTCGGCCTTCGAGAGCACCCAGGCCGGGGCCGGAGTCGAGGAAGTGCGCTTGATGGTCGAGGAATTCACCCGCATGCTGGAGTACTACTTCGAGCGCCACGCCCCGGCCGCGACACCGGCCACCGGCCTGCACCGCCTGGTCGAGCAGGTCAAGAACGAGAGCTGAGGGAATCGGGAGCGGAACAAAGGAAATGGCGTCCCCAACGGGATTCGAACCCGTGTTGCCGGCGTGAAAGGCCGGTGTCCTAGGCCTCTAGACGATGGGGACGCGAAGGCCGTGTGGTATACGCTCAGGCCCGTGAAATCAAGTCCTTCGATAGCCCGGCCAGGTCGCTTCCCCGGGCCGCGCCCGGAGCCCGCTCCATGCCGCGACCGGGGCGACTTTTCGCGCTTTCAACTGCCGGGATCGATCCGTAAAATCCCCCGAAAGCCCCTTCCACCCGGCCCGGCCGGAACAGAGAAGACCTTAAGGGAGCCCAATTCATGCTTCAGGGAAAAGTCCTGATCGCCCAGGGCGGCGGTCCGACCGCCGTCATCAACCAATCGCTGGTCGGCGCCGTACTCGAGGCTCGCAAGCAATCTTCAATCGAAGGCGTCTACGGGGCGCTGCACGGGGTCAGCGGCATCGTCGACGAGAACTTCCTCGACCTCGCCCAGGAATCGGAGGCCAACCTGCTGAACGTCGCCGATACGCCATGCTCGGCCCTGGGCTCGACCCGCGACAAGCCCGATGTCGAGTACTGCCAGGAGATTTTCAAGGTCCTGCAGGCCCACGGCATCGGCTCGTTCTTCTACATCGGCGGCAACGATTCTTCGGATACGCTGCGCATCCTGGCCGACGAAGCGGCCAAGGCCGACTACCCGCTGCGTTGCGTGCACATCCCGAAGACCATCGACAACGATTTGACCGTCAACGACCACACGCCGGGCTATCCGTCGGCCGCCAAGTTCGTGGCCAGCGCCTTTGCCGGCGTCAACCAGGACAACCGGGCGCTGTCCGGCGTCTACATCGGCGTCGTCATGGGCCGCCACGCCGGCTTCCTGACGGCGGCGGCCGCCTTGGGCCGCAAGTACGACGACGACGGGCCGCACCTGATCTACCTGCCGGAGCGCGACTTCGACATGCAGGCATTCCTGTCCGACGTCAAGGCGACCAACGACCGTCTGGGGCGCTGCGTCGTCGCCGTATCGGAAGGCATCCACGATTCGTCGGGCGAGCCGATGGCGGTGAAGCTGGCCGAGACGGTCGAGAAGGACGCCCACGGCAACGTCCAGCTTTCCGGCACCGGGGCGTTGGCCGACCTGCTGACGGCGTCGATCAAGGACAACACAGACATCAGCCGCGTGCGCGGCGATACCTTCGGCTACCTGCAGCGCTCGTTCCTGGGCTGCGTGTCGGATGTCGACGCCCGCGAGGCCCGCGAGGTCGGCGAGGAGGCGGTCCGTTTCGCGGCGGCCGAGGACCGCGACGGCACCGTCACCATCCACCGCACCGGCGATTACGCGGTCGAGTACCGTCTGAGCGCGCTCGAAGACGTCGCCGGCAAGACCAAAGTGATGGCCGACGAACTCATCGCCGACGCCGGCAACGACATCTCGGACGCCTTCGTCGGTTACCTGAAGCCGATGCTCGGCTCCGACATGCCCGAACCCTACCGCCTGGAAGCGCCGGCCGTCGACAAGATCCTCGGCTGATCCGGGCTTCGGGCCTCGCCCTTCGACGCGCGGCTCAGGCGCCCCTCAGTGTGAGGCCGTCGTCCCGAGCCGGTCGAAGGTTGGGCCGAACCGATCGAGCGCGCCTCCCGCATCGGCGATTTCCAGGATCATCTTCCTGAGGATGGTGTCGGCGAACTCCTTGCGGCCGCGGGCGACGGCGGCAAACGCGCCGCGGCCGCCGATCACGTCGTTGCGGTAGTGCGCCTCCAACTCCTCGCCGCTCATCCCCGGCAGGCTGCCCTCCGGCGGCGCCACCAGCAGCGCGTTGATGGTGATGCCGTTGGCGATGGCGCGGGCCTTCAGGTCGAACAGCGGCCGACCGCCGATTTGCGGGCCGTCGCCGGAGACGTCGATGATCTTGCGGGTTCCCTCGAACTGGTTGGAAAGGATCAGGTCGGTCGAATAGGCGATGGCCTCGCTGATCGAGTTGTAGCTCTCGGCCTGGCGCGGCGCCGAGCGCAGCTTGGCAGCGAAGGCAGCGGCCGAAACCGGGCCGTCGATCTTCATCCAATCGACGATGGTGTGCTGCGAATAGGGCCCGCCCCACTCGACGAAGGCAACCGCTATCGATTGCAGGAACCCGCCCTGTATGGCGTTCAGGACCCTGGGATGGGTGATGGCGGCGGCGTAGCCTTCGCGTTGCAGGCGCAATTCCACGTCGTCGATGGAGCCCGATCCGTCGGAGGCCAGTACCAGCTCGACGTCGACCGGCTCGGCGGTAGCGGCGAACGGAAAAACGATCGCCGCGGCCAGCAGCAGAACGGCGATGCGACGGATCATCCCGCTACCCCCAACCCGGCGCCTGGCGGCGTCAACCGGCCTCTTGAGGCCGATAATCGATGTCGAGCCCGGCCTCGCGGAACATGGTATCGGCGATCCGCGCCTGTTCGCCCCAGCGTTCGTGGTCGAAATCCGGTTCTGGGCAAACGACGCGGACGATGCCGGCCTGGATGACGAGAACGGCGCAGCGCGCGCACGGCGGCAAAGGATGGACGTAGAGCGTGCACCCCTCGGCCCGTTCGCCGGCGAACATCAGAGCGTTCTGCTCGGCGTGAACGACCATCTCGTACTTGAGCTCGCGGTTTTGCAGGCGCTCCTCGGTGTCCTCGACGCCGGCCGGCAGGCCATTGAAACCGGTCGAAACGATGCGGCGGTTCTTGGTGAGGACGGCGCCGACCTGGGTCGAGGGGTCCTTCGACCACTCGGCGATGTAGGCTGCCAGGTCCAGGAAACGGTTGTCCCATTTGTCGATCATCAGGGTTTCCGTTCTACCAGAGCGGCGCCGCGTCGTCGATGTGAAGCTCCGCCGACCTGCGCCCCTGCCACGCATTGACCCGCAGCTTTCCGGCCAGGTGGATGGGCATGCCGCCCGATTCCAGCAGGGTTCGGCCGAGATCGGTTTCGAGGCTGCGGAAGGCGATGCCGTCCATGCGCCCCACCTCGCCCTCGATGGTGCATTTGACGTGGTCGTCGCCGACCACCCGGGCGTAGGCGATGCGGGCGTTGGGGATGGCGAACCGCGGCTCCGGATTGCCCGCCCCGAACGGGCCGACCCGGGCCAGCTTCTCGACCACGTCGACATTGGCCCCGCCGACGCTAAGCGTGCCGTCGATGTAGAGGCTGGGAACGATTCCGGCCTCGGCGACCCGCTGCCCGACGCGCCCGTCGAGGAACGTCCGCAACTCCTCGATGCGCTCGCTCTCGACCGTGAATCCGGCGGCCATGGCGTGGCCGCCGCCCTTGACCAGAAGACCCGCCTGACGCGCCGCGATGATCGCCGCGCCGAGATCGACGCCGCTCACCGAGCGCCCCGAGCCGGTCCCGGTCGAACCGTCGAGGGCGACGACGCAGGCCGGTCGGTTGAAGCGTTCCTTGAGGCGGCCGGCGACGATGCCGATGACGCCGGGATGCCATCCCCGGCCGGCCGCCAGCACCAGCGCCGCGCCGGCCTGTCCGGCGGCCTGCTCCACGGCCTGATCGAACGCCTCGTCGAGCACCGACTGCTCGATGGCGCGGCGCTCCCGGTTGAAGCCGTCCAGGCGGCGGGCGATGTCGGCCGCTTCCGCCTCGTCGTCGGTGCTGAGCAGGCGCGCGCCCAGGTCGGCGGCGCCGACCCGCCCACCGGCATTGACACGCGGTCCCAGTATGAATCCCAAGTGGTAGGCTCCCGGCGCTTCGTCGATGCGGGCGACGTCGGCCAGCGCCCGCAGCCCGGTGTTGCGCCGACCGGCCATCACCTTCAGGCCCTGTGTGACGAAAGCCCGGTTGACGCCGGTCAGGGGGACGACGTCGCAGACCGTGCCGAGCGCCACCAGATCGAGCCATTGGGTGAGATCCGGTTCGGCCCGGTTGTCGTACCAGCCGGCCTGACGCAGCAGCCGATTGACCGCCACCACCAGCAGAAAGGTGACGCCGACGGCGGCCATCTGACCGTGCGGGCTGTCGTCGTCGAAACGGTTGGGGTTGACGACCGCCGTCGCCGGCGGAAGTTGCGATTCGGCGGCGTGATGATCGACCACGATCACCTCGAGCCCGGCATCGGCCGCTGTTTTCAGGGGATCGAACGCCACCGTGCCGCAATCGACCGTGACCACCACCGAAGCGCCCTCGTTCTTGAGTTCGAGCAGGGCCGGCGCGTTGGGACCGTAGCCTTCGCGGATACGGTCGGGAATGTAGACGCGGCACTTGCCGCCGACCGCGCTTAAGAAACGGACCAGCACGGCCGACGAAGTGGCGCCATCGACGTCGTAATCGCCGAACACGGCCATGCGCTCGCCCTGCATGACGGCGCTGGCCAGGCGCTCGGCGGCGATCGCCATGTCGTTGAGGTGGTCGGGATCGGGAAGCTGATCGCGCAACGTCGGATTGAGGAACGTCTCCGCCGTCTCCAGGCCGATGCCACGGGCGGCGAGGACGCGGCCGACGATCTCGGGCAATTCGAGCCGTTGCGCCAGCGCCAGGGCGTCGCGCTCGTCGACCGGCCGGCTCAACCAGCGTTTGCCGTTCAGCGAGCTTTCGACGCCGAGAAAACAGACGGCGGCGCTGCCGTCTTCAGCCCTGGCGGCCTCCCCGGGAGAAGTCATGATGACCCTCGATATAGCGTAACGTCCCTGTCTTGGAGCGCATCACCATTGAATGGGTGACGGCGTGCCCGGATACGATCCGGACGCCTTCGAGCATGGCCCCGTAGGTGACACCGGTGGCCGCGAACGTGACGTTGCCCGACGCCATCTCTTCGGTTCCGTAGATTCGCTCCGGCTCTTCGACTCCGGCGGCCGCCGCGGCGGCCTTCTCGTCGCCGTTGCGGAGCACCAGCCGGCCCTGGATGTTGCCGCCGACGCCGCGCATGGCGGCGGCTGCCAGGACGCCCTGCGGGGCGCCGCCGATCCCCATGTAGACGTCGACTCCGCTGTCGGCCTGGGCGGTCGCGATGACACCGCTGACGTCGCCGTCCAGGATCAAGCGGATGCGGGCGCCGGCTTCGCGGATGGCGGCGATGGTCTTGGCGTGACGCGGCCGGTCGAGCAGGCAGGCTACCAGATCGCCCACCGCCACGCCCTTGGCGTCGGCCAGGTTCTTGAGGTTGTCGGCCGGCTTCGCGTCGAGATCGACGACATCGGCGGGAAGCCCCGGACCGACGGCGATCTTTTCCATGTAGAGGTCGGGCACGCTCAAGAAGCCGCCGTCCTCGGCAAGCGCGATGACCGAGAGCGCGTTGGGACCGCCGCGGGCGACGATGCTCTTGCCCTCGAGGGCGACGACGGCGATGTCGGCCTTCGGCCCCTCGCCCATGCCGACCTTCTCGCCGACGTAGAGCTTCGACGCTTCCCCTTCCGCCCCCTCGCCGATCCTGACGCGACCGTCGATGACCAGCCGTGAAAGCGCCTCGTGCATGGCCGAAACGGCGGCTTGGTCGGCCGCTCGCTCGTCGCCGCCGCCCATCAGGCGGGCCGCCGCGACGGCGGCGGCTTCGGTGACGCGGACTGCGTCCATGGCGAGATTGCGGTCGGCGGCGGCTTCCTTCGACATGGCTTATTGTTGACCCCTTCGAAGCCCGATTGCCAATACTTTCGGAAGCGCCGTCACAGCATCTCGACGCGAATCACCCGCGGCGGCTCGACGACGGCGTCCAACCCGGCGATCTCGGCCACCGTCTTCAGCATGGCGGCCTCTTCGGTTTCGTGGACGGTCATCACCACTGGAACCGGCTCGCCGGGATCGCGGGCCCGTTGCAGAACCTGCTCCATGGATACGTCATGAGCCTGTAGCGAGGTAGCGATGCCGGCGAAGACGCCGGGTTTGTCGATAACCATCAGCCGCACGTAATAGGCGCCGCGGTGGCGTTCCATCGCCACCGTTTCGGATTTCGAGAGATTTTCGGCCGGGGTGCCGAAGGTCGGGGCCGAATGTCCGCGTGCGATGTCGACGAGGTCGGCGACGACGGCCGATGCGGTCGGTCCGGCGCCGGCGCCGCGCCCTTCGTAGATGGTCGCATCGACGAAATCGCCCTCGGCGACGATGGCGTTGAAGACGCCGGACACATGGTTGATGGGCGCCGCCTCCGGCACCATGCACGGGTGCACCCGCTGCTCGATGCCGGCGTCGGTCCGCGCCGCCACGCCGAGAAGCTTGATCCCGTACCCCAGTTCGTGGGCGAACTGAATGTCGACCGGGGAAATCCGGCTGATTCCTTCCGTGTAGACGGAAGCGAAGTCGACCTCGGCACCGAAGGCCAGGCTGGCCAGGATGGCCAGTTTGTGGGCCGTATCGACGCCGTCGACATCGAAACTCGGGTCGGCTTCGGCGTAGCCGTGGGCCTGCGCCTCCGCCAACACGTCGTCGAATTCGCGTCCCGACTCGGCCATGGCGGTCAGGATGTAGTTGCAGGTGCCGTTGAGGATTCCGTAGACGCGTTCGATGCGGTTGGCCGCCAGGCCTTCGCGCAAGGCCTTGACGATGGGAATACCGCCGGCAACGGAGGCTTCGAACGCCAACGTCACGCCGGCCGCCTCGGCTGCTTTGGCCAATGCCGATCCATGATGGGCGATCAGCGCCTTGTTGGCCGTCACCACGTGTTTGCCGGCCGCGAAGGCGGCCTCCGCCAACTCCTTGGCAATCCCGTCCGAGCCGCCGATCAGCTCGACGACGACGTCGATTTCCGGATCCTCGGCAAGGTTCAGCGGATTGTCGACCCACCGATAGTCGTCCAAGGCGACGCCACGGTCCTTGTCCCGGTCGCGGGCCGACACGGCGCCGATGGCGATCTCCCGCCCCGCCCGTAAACCGATGTCGACGGCCCGTTCCCGGATCAGCCTGACGGTGCCGATACCGACCGTGCCGAGACCGGCGATGGCGATTTTGAGCGGCGCCGTCATCGCGCCGACGCCCGCCAGACGACGCCGTCGTTCGATTTGTCGGCCATGAACGCCTTGATGTTCCGGACCGCCTGCCTGATCCGCTGTTCGTTCTCGACCAGCGCGATGCGGACGTGCCCGTCGCCGTGCTCGCCGAAGCCGATGCCCGGCGAAACGGCGACCTCGGCCTCGCTCAACAGCAGCTTCGAGAACTCCAACGAACCGAGGCCGGCGAAATGCTCCGGGATCGGCGCCCAGGCGAACATCGTCGCCGGCGGCGACGGCACCGGCCAGCCGGCCGCTTCGAGCCCGTCGATGAGAACGTCGCGGCGGCTCTTGTAGAGGGCGCGGACATCGTCGACGCCATCCTGGGGACCGTTGCGCGCCGCCGTGGCTGCGACCTGGATCGGCGTGAAGGCGCCGTAGTCGAGGTATGACTTGACCCGCGCCAGCGCCGACACCAGACGCCGGTTGCCGGTGGCGAAGCCGATCCGCCAGCCCGGCATCGAGTAGGTCTTCGAGAGCGACGTGAACTCGACGGCGACCTCCCAGGCCCGCTTGACCTCGAGGATCGACGGCGGTGGCCGGTCGTCGAAGTAGAGCTCGCCGTAGGCCAGGTCCGACAGCACATAGATGCCGTGAAATATGCAGAAATCGACGACCTCGGCGTAGAAATCGAGATCGACGCATTGGGCGGTCGGGTTGTTGGGGAAGTTGAGCACCAAGGCGGTCGGCTTCGGAACACTGTGCTGGACGGCGCGATCGAGCGCATCCATGAACGACCGGTCGGGCGTCACCGGCACGTTGCGGACCGCCGCACCGGCGATGATGAAGCCGAACTGATGGATCGGATAACTCGGGTTCGGCACCAGGACGACGTCGCCCGGCGTGGTGATGGCGGACGACAGGTTGGCCAGACCCTCCTTCGAGCCGAGGGTGACGATGGTCTCGTGCTCCGGATCGACCTCGACGCCGAAGCGGCGACCGTAGTAGGCGGCGATGGCTTTTCTCAGACCCGGGATACCGCGCGAGTTGGAGTAGCGGTGGACCTTCGAGTCGAGCACCGTTTCGCGCAGTTTCTCGACGATGTGCTCGGCCGGCGGCTGATCCGGGTTGCCCATCCCGAAATCGATGATGTCGCGGCCGGCGGCGCGGGCGCGCGCCTTCATCTCGTTCACTTCCGCGAACACATACGGCGGCAGGCGCCTGATCTTATGAAAATCCTGCTCCATGGGCATCACATGCCAGATGGGCGGCGCCCAGACAAGTTCAATCGCCGGTTCTACCCGGCCCGGGATCAACTCTCCAGATAGATTTCGGCCCGCCTGTTTCCGGCTTCGCCCGACGGCATGAACTCGTAGTAGACCGGCTGCGAATCGGATACCGCATCGACCGAAATGGCGGCGCTCTCGACCCCCATCCGGATCAGCTGACGGGCGACCGAATTGGCCCGATCCATCGAAACCTTGAAGTTGATCATCTTGTGCCGGACCGGGTCGACGTTGCGAGTGCGGCTGCTGGCGTGGCCGACGATGCGAAGGCGGCCGCCGCGCTCTTCGAGCAACGCGCGGACGTTGGCCAGAATGCGCCGGTCGCGGTTGTTGAGGCTGGCCGATCCGTTGGAGAAAAGAATGGTCGCGACGCGGGTCGAGCCGGGCGCCAGCGACGGCGCCGGTCGTGCGATTCCGGTCGGCGGGGCCGCGGCCTGGGTCGGCGCCTCCGCCAGTTGCGCGGCCGACGCCTCGACACCGGTCGAGGAGACGACGACGGTTCCGATATCGGCCGCCGCCATCGGTTGCCGGGCGGCCGACGGAAGCGCCGAAGGCTGCATGGCCTGGGCGCGGATTTCCGCCAGCCGCCGGGCCAGTTGGGCCTGGAACTGGCGCTGATCGGCGGGAGTCTGCGCCGGCATCGGCGGCGCCGCGGCGACACTCGGCGCTGGTTCGGCGGCCGGCATCGGGGCCGGTGCGGCGGGAGTTACCGGCATCGTCGGAACGGCCGGCGGCGCCGGCTGGACGGCGGCGGTCTCGGTCGTCGGCGCCGGCGGTTTCGGCGGTGGAGATTGCAGGGTCGTGCTCGCCTCGCCCTGCAAGGCAATGGACGGCGCGTATTTCGGTTTGTTGGGATCGGCCACCAAACCGCCGGCACGGTCGTCGTGGGCTTGGCGCTGCTGGTCGACGGAGGCGAGGTTCGGAAAGGACTGCTCGGAGCCGGGCGGCGCCTTGCCGCGATCGGCGGCCAAGCCGCTCTGTTTGTCGTCGGCCTTGGCTTCCTGGCGGTCGCCGGAGAAGAACTCCATGGTGCTCTTGTACCATTCGGCCGGGTTGATCGCGTCCGGAATTTGCGAACACCCGCTCAGTACCGTCGTCGCCAACAACGCCGCGACGGTAAACAGACGGCCGCCACGCTCGGCATTCACGGTTTTACGTTCGGTATGATCGGGCATTTGCCGGGCTCCCCCTCCTCGCCGCAACGGAATTGACATAGGTCCGTGCTTGATTTGGACGATGTCTTAAAATAGTTAACGGTTAACGAACGCCGCTTCTTGAACGATACTCGGTCGTTCGGATTCCGCAAGTGATGATAGAAGATTGAGCAATGGCCGATCAACAATCGCCGCCCGCGACGCCCTTCCCGGATCCGGTTGAATACGCCAAGGCAATGGGCGAAATCGCCGAACGCAGCCAGCGCCTGGTCGCCGATTTCGTGTCGCGCCAGGTTCGCGACGGCCATTTTCCCGAACCCGACCCTTTGAACGTCGGTGGCGCTTTTGCGGAAATGACGACGCAAATGATGGCGAATCCGGTGCGCATGGTCGAATCGGGTCTATCCCTTTGGCAGGATTACATCGGCCTGTGGCAAAGCGCCGCCAACCGGATGATGGGCCAGAAACCGGATCCGGTGATCGCGCCGGCCACCGACGACAGGCGCTTTCGCGACGAGGCGTGGAGCGACAACACCGTCTTCGATTTCGTCAAGCAGTCCTACCTGCTGACGGCGCGTTGGCTGCAGACGACGGTCGGCGAGGTCGACGGCCTCGACCCCAAGACCGCGCAAAAGGTCGACTTCTACACCCGCCAGTTCGTCGACGCCCTCTCGCCCAGCAACTTTGCGCTGACCAACCCGGAAGTGCTGCGCGAAACCTTGGAAACGGGCGGCGAGAACCTGCTGCGGGGCCTGGAGAACCTGCTCGACGACCTCGAGCGCGGCGACGGCAGTTTGCGTATCTCGATGACCGACGAAGCGGCGTTCGACGTCGGTCGCAACATCGCCACTTCGAAGGGTGGCGTCGTCTTCCGCAACGAACTGATGGAACTGATCCAGTTCGCGCCGGCCACCAAGAAAGTGCAGAAGACGCCGCTGTTGATCGTGCCGCCGTGGATCAACAAATACTACATCCTCGATCTCCGCGAGAAGAACTCGTTCATCAAATGGGCGGTCGAACAAGGCCACACGGTGTTCGTCATCTCCTGGGTCAATCCGGACGAGAAGCTGGCCGCCAAGACCTTCGACGATTACATGCTGGAAGGACCGCTGGCAGCCTTGGACGCCGTCGAGCGGGCGACCGGCGAGAAGCAAGTCAACGCCATCGGCTATTGCATCGGCGGCACGCTATTGGCCTGCACGCTGGCCTACATGGCGGCCAACAAGGACAGCCGCATCAAGTCGGCCACCTTCTTCACCGCCATGGTCGATTTCGCCGAGGCCGGCGAGCTCGGCGTCTTCATCGACGAGACCCAACTCACGTCGCTGGAAGCCAAGATGAACGAGCGCGGCTACCTGGACGGCTCGGAGATGGCCTCCACCTTCAACATGATGCGCGGCAACGACCTGATCTGGTCGTTCGTCGTCAACAATTACCTGCTCGGCAAGGACCCGTTCCCATTCGACCTCCTCTACTGGAACGCCGATGCGACCCGGATGCCGGCCGCCATGCACAGTTTCTACCTGCGCAAGATGTACCTGGAGAACAAGCTGGTCGAGCCGGGCGGCGTCGAACTGGCTGGCGTGCCTTTGGACCTCCGCAAGATTACCGTGCCGAGCTACATCATCTCGACCCGCGAGGACCACATCGCGCCGTGGAAATCGACTTATGCGGCGACAGGATTGTACGACGGCCCGGTCCGCTTCGTGCTGTCGGGGTCGGGGCACATCGCCGGCATCGTCAACCCGCCGGCCGCCAACAAATACGGCTATTGGACCAACGCCAGGCTGCCGAAGTCGCCCGACGCCTGGCTCGACGGCGCCAAGGCCCACGATGGATCGTGGTGGCCCGACTGGGACAAGTGGGCGAAGAAACAGGCCGGCGGCAAGACCGTCGAGGCGCGCCGGCCCGGCGACGGCAAGCTCGAGGTGCTGTGCGAGGCACCCGGCGAATATGTCCTCACCAAGGCGGACGGGTGAGTGTCGTTCTTGATATCAATTTCGTTTTCTTAGGATACCCGATCCGACACCGCCGCCGGATTTCGGCAGTGACGCCGGCGTCGAACACTATCGGTGCGTCTCCGAGCCCCAATAATCCACAAATACTCACAATTGCACCAATCCCTTATCCGCTGGGCGTTGCCCACGCCTGAGATCCGAACCTCTTCCCGAAGTCGGCAGAACGCCCGCCTGGCCGCCGCGTGTCCTCGGCTGCCCGCTCTTCGAAACCACTTCGCCGCCAGTTGGAGGTCCCCGATAACGCCGCGCCCCTGGCGGTATGCGACGGCCAAAATATAGGCCGCCCTTGAATCGCCGGTGGCGGCCAGTTCCTGGAACAAGCCTATCGCTTTCGTCGTATCGACGGGATCGCAACTGCGTTGCCAATAGAAGAAAGCTGCCTGCAGCTTCAAGTCGGGCGGATCGGTCGGCAATTCCTCGAACGTTCTCGGAGCCGGCCCGAGCGCGACCCCCGTCTTCCCGTCCCTCAGACAGAAATAGATTTCCCGCGCCGGGGCGTAACCGGCCATCGAAGCTTCCAACATCCATTGAAGGCTTTCTTCGTAGTCCTGAGCAACCCCTTCTCCGGTCAGGTGTTTGAGCGCGCGAACATAGTCTTCCTCGCGGCCATGCGAAGGCAACGTATTCGGTTGATCCTGCGCCCAAGCCAGGGGTGAAGCGAATAACAGAAAGAAGCCCATGCAGCCGATCTGACCGTTCATTCGGTTCGTGCCTCCAATCGACACAGCACGCCTTTTACAAGAATAACGATAAGTTTATTTATCTTTATGGAGAAATTACGGCGTACGCGGAAACGAGTCATACGGCCTCGGTAATCGCCGCCGCCAGCTTTTCCACTCCGGCCTCGATTTCACCCTCGTCCACGGCGGCATAGCCGAGCACCAGTCCTTGGCGCTCGGCGGCGCCCGCGTAGTAGCTCGACAGCGCCGGCGCGTTGAGGCCGGCGGCGGCGGCGCGGCGGCTGGCCTCTACGTCGTCTATTCCCAGACCCGGATCGAGGCGGGCGATCAGGTGCATGCCGGCCTCGTCGGGCTCGGCCGTCAACACCCCGGTGCGGCCAAGCGCCTCGATCATGGCGCGCTGGCGCGCCTCGTAGAGGCCGCGCATGCGCCGGATATGGGCGGCGAAGCGGCCGTCGGCCATGAACTCGGCCAGGGCCGGCTGGACGGCGATCGACGGCTGGTCGTCCAGCGCCGCGCGGACGGCCAGGAACGGCGCGACCAGGGCCGGCGGCACCACCGCATAGCCGAGCCTCAGGGCCGGGAACAGCACCTTCGAGAAGGTGCCGACGTAGATCACCCGGCCGCCCTCGTCGAGGCCCTGCAGCGACGCCAGCGGACGGCCGGCGTAACGGTATTCGCTGTCGTAGTCGTCCTCGAGAATCCAGGCCCCGCCGCGGCTGGCCCAGTCGAGCAGTTCGAGGCGCCGGGCCAGGCTCATGGTAACGCCCAGCGGATACTGGTGCGACGGGGTGACGGCGGCCAGCACGGCGTCAGCCGCCAGTTCGAGGCCGGCGGCGACCGACAGGCCGTGGCCGTCGACCGGGACCGGCACGGTTGCCGCCCCGGACGCCGCGAACACCCCGCGCAGCCCTCCGTACCCGGGGTCCTCCAGCCAGACCCGGTCGCCCGCATCGAGCAGCGCCCGGGCGGTCAGGTCGAGCGCCTGCTGGGCGCCCGCGGTGATAACGACCTGGTCGGCCTCGCAGTCGAGACCACGGACGGCGCCGAGGTACTGGGCGATGGCCTGGCGCAGCGGCCGGTAGCCGGCCAGGTTGCCGGCGTGCAGCAGGTCGGCCGGCGGCCGGCGCCAGAACCGCGCCACGGCGCGACTCCATTGCTCGAACGGAAACTGCCGGATATCCGGTATGCCGGGTCCGAAGGCGACGGCGCGGCGGCCGGTGCGCGGTTCGCCGGCAACCGCCTGCCGGGCCAGCCTCGACAGCTTGCCGCCGGGCCTATCATCCGGCCGATCACGCTGCGGCACGCCGCGGGCGCTGAGCAGCGCTTCGGGCAGCACTTCCGAAACCCGCGTTCCCGAGCCGGTCCGTCCTTCCACGTAACCTTCGGCGAAGAGCTGATCGTAGGCCGAGATCACGGTGTTGCGGGAAATTCCCTGATCCTGGGCCAGCGCCCGGCTCGACGGCAGTTTGGCGCCGGGCGCGAGGCGGCCCGACAGAATGGCGTCGCGGACCTGATCGTAGATCTGCCGGTGCAGGGGGGTCTCGTGCATGCGCTCCAGGGCAAGCAACAGCAACGGCGTTCGCGACGGGTTTGCGGACATGACGGCTCCCTCAAAGTGGCTCTATTCGATTTATCAAAACGGACCTTTTTATAAAACCACTTAATGTCTAGGGTCGGTCCGCCCCGTGACGACGACCGATCGAGGATCAGGACCATGCCCGACGCCGCCGACGCCTTCGCGCCGACCCCGCGCACCCGCTTGAAACGGGCGCACGAGCGCGGCCAATACGACCGCGAGACGGTCTATGCCATCATCGACGCCGCCCTCGTCTGCCACATCGGCTACGTCGTCGACGGCCAGCCCTATGTGACGCCGACCTGCCACTGGCGCGACGGCAACCGCATCTACTGGCACGGTTCGTCTGCCAGCCGCATGCTGAAGGCGCAAAAAAGCGGGATTCCGGTGTGTTTGACGGTCAGCCACCTGGACGGTCTGGTGATGGCGCGCTCGGGCTTCCATCATTCGGTCAACTACCGCTCGGTGATGGTGGTGGGCACCGCAGAGCCGGTCGAGGGCGAGAAGGCCAAGACCCAAGCGCTCAAGGATTTCATGGAACGGATCGGGCCGGGACGGTGGGATGAGCTGCGGCCGATGACCAAACAGGAACTGAAGGGCACCACGATCCTCGGCCTCGAGATCGACGAGGTGTCGGCCAAGGTGCGGACCGGACCGCCGGTCGACGACGAGGAGGATTACGGTCTCGACGTGTGGGCCGGGGTGGTGCCGATCACGACGACCGTCGGCGCTCCCGAGGACGACCCGCGATTGAAGGCGGGGATTTCAGCACCCGATTATCTGGACCGGTTCAGGCTCGGATAGGCGGAATGTTCGAATATAAATAATTATTTTATAATAGATAATTATTCGTCTATTTTAATGTTATTCATTAATTCACGGGCCGCGCCACGCGGGTCGAGTTCGCCGGCCGCCGCACGGTCCAACACGCCTTCCAACTGATCGTCGCGCCGCTCTTCGACGTGACGCCGCAAGACGTCTTCCAAGGTCTTCAGAATCCGGGTTTCGAGAATGGCCCGGCGGCGCTTCGACATTTCGCCGGAGCGCTCGAGGTGAGACCGGTGTTGATCGAGGTGCGCCGCTAGCTCGGCGACGCCTTCGCCGTTCTCGGCGCTGACCGGGATGACCTCCGGTTGCCAGCCGAACCGCTCTCGTCCGGTCAACCCCAGCCCCAACATGGACTGCAGGTCGGCCGCCGTCTGTCCGGCATCCGCGCGGTCGGCCTTGGAAACGACGTGAACGTCGGCGATCTCCAGGACGCCGGCTTTGATCGCCTGGATCTCGTCGCCGAGGCCCGGCGCCGAAACCACGACAACCGTATGGGCGGCGCTGGCGATGTCGACTTCGTCCTGACCGACGCCGACGGTCTCGACGACGACGATGTCGAAGCCGGCCGCATCCAAGATGTCGACCGTGTCCATGGTGGCGCGGGCAAGGCCGCCAAGGGCGCCGCGCGTCGCCATCGAGCGCACGAAAACGCCGTCGTCGGTGGCAAGATCGCCCATGCGGACCCGGTCGCCGAGGATGGCGCCGCCGGAAAACGGGCTCGACGGGTCGACGGCGACGATGCCGACGCGCCGGCCGGAGGTGCGGAACTCCTTGGTCAGGGTCCGGATCAGGGTCGATTTGCCGCTGCCCGGCACGCCGGTGACGCCGATCACGTGGGCGTTTCCGGCGCGGCCGAAGATCTCCGCCATGGCCTGGCGGCTGTCTTCGAAACCGGCCTCGGCCCTGGACATCATCTTGGCGATGGCGCGGGTGTCGCCGGCCAGCACCCCCTCGACCAGGGGATCGGTCTCGGGTGCCGCCGGCTGGCGTGATTTGGCGGCCGCTTTCCTCGGTTTCCCGGCCGTCTTCTTCCGCTTACCGGCCGCCGTCATTCGTCGTCTTTCGGCTTGCCCCGGGCATCCATGCCGGCGGCGATATACTCGGCGCCGAGTTCGGTGTAGCTGGGCCAGATGTAGTCCATCATCTGCTGGTCGGTGTCGCGCACGTCGCGCACATAGCGGGCCGGCGACCCGGCCCACAACTGGCCGGCCGGCACCCGCTTGCCCGGCGGCACCAGGGCGCCGGCGGCAACCAGGGCGCCCTCCTCGACGACGGCGCCGTCCATGACGCAGGCCTTCATGCCGATCATGCAGCGGTTTTCCAGCGTACAGGCGTGGATCAGCGCCATGTGGCCGATGGTGATCTCGTCGCCGATGTAGGTTCCGTAGGTGATGCTGTCGACGTGGACGATGGTACCGTCCTGGATGTTGGTGTTGGCGCCAATTCTGATCTCGTTGATGTCTCCGCGCACCAGGCAGCCGTACCAGATGCCGCTGCCCGGCCCGACCACGACGTCGCCGATGACGATCGCCGTCGGCGCGATGAACGCGTCGTCGGCTATGGTCGGCCAAGTGCCGCGGTAAGGCAGGATGTTGTCGGGCACGCGGAGACTCCCATACGGCTGGTTTCCGGTGCCGGGAATAGCCCCAACCGCCGTTTCTTGCAAGACCGACAATACCCGCACGGCGATGACGGTCATTGACTTGCCCCCGCGAAACCCTAAACTCCGCACATCTTGACCCCAACCAATGGGTATCCGGGCCGCAAAGGCACGGTGTTCAAATCAAACTCTTATGAAGTTCTCCGATCTTGGCTTGAGCGACGAAGTCCTGCGCGCCGTCAGTGACGCAGGATATTCCGAGCCGACGCCGATACAAGCCGGCGCCATTCCCGTCGTCCTCATGGGGCGCGACATATTGGGTTGCGCCCAGACCGGCACCGGCAAGACAGCGTCGTTCACGCTGCCGATGATCGACATCCTGGCGGCCGGGCGCGCCAAGGCGCGGATGCCGCGCTCGTTGATCCTCGAGCCGACCCGCGAACTGGCCGCCCAGGTCGCCGACAACTTCGAGACCTACGGCAAGTACCACAAGCTATCCAAGGCGCTGCTGATCGGCGGCCAGAACATGGCCGAGCAGATCAAGGTGCTGGACCGCGGCGTCGACGTACTGATCGCTACGCCGGGGCGGCTGTTGGACGTGTTCGAGCGCGGGCACTTGTTGATGAACGACGTCAAGGTGTTGGTGATCGACGAGGCCGACCGCATGCTGGACATGGGCTTCATCCCCGACGTCGAGCGCATCGTTTCGCTGTTGCCGCCGATCAGGACGACGCTGTTCTTCTCGGCCACCATGCCGCCGGAAATCCGCCGCCTGGCCGACGCTTTCCTGATGAACCCGAAGGAAATCAGCGTCGACCCGCCGGCCACGGCGGCCGAGACCGTTACCCAGGGTCTGGTCACGGTGATGCACCGCGACGGCCGCCGCCCGGGCGGCGGCCAGAAGGAGAAACGGGCCGCTCTGCGCGACCTGATCCGCCGCGAGAAACCCCGTAACGCGCTGATCTTCTGCAACCGCAAGCGCGACGTCGACATCGTCTGCCGGTCGCTGAATCGGCACGGACTGAAGGCCGAACGCCTGCACGGTGACATGGTGCAGGCGGTGCGCATGGAGACCTTGGCCAAGTTCAAGACCAACGAGATCGTTCTGCTGGTGTGCTCCGACGTCGCCGCCCGCGGCCTCGATATTCCGGAGATGAGCCACGTCTTCAATTTCGACGTCCCGACCCACGCCGAGGACTACGTGCACCGCATCGGCCGCACCGGACGGGCTGGACGCTCAGGCATCGCCTATACCATCGCGACGCCCGAGGACGCCAAATACCTGGACGCCATCGCCAAGCTGATTGGCAAGAAGATTCCGCCGCTGACGCTGGATGGCGCGACCGAGGCGGAAACCGCCTGGCCGAAGGCGGACGCCGAGACGGCTCCCGAAAAACCGAAACGCTCGCGGCGCCGGTCTCGTGGTGGCCGGGGCCGGCGCAGCGATGCGTCGAGCTCCGAGCCGGCGGAGGCCGAGCGCAAGGACGCCGCGCCGTCCGAGCGGAAGAAACCGAAACCCAAGCCATCCAAGGACGCGAAGCCGTCCGGCAAGCCGGTCAAGGGACTGGGCGCCCATACGCCGGCTTTCCTGATGCGGGCGCCGCCGAAGGCGCCGAAAAAGGCCGACGCCTGACCCCGGGAGCTTGGCTACGCCGCCTTTGAACGGCGCCAGGCGAACGCCTCGAAAGCGGTGTCGATGGGGGTACGCGCGATATGGTTGGCGTAGTTGCTGATCGTCTTGATGGCGACGGCGACGATCACTTCCAGGACCTGAGCGGTGGTGAAACCCGAATCGAGGAACGCCCGGATATGGGATTCCGCGACACGCCCCCGGGTTTCCATGACGGTGACGCAGAAATCGTGCAACGCCCGCAGCCGCGAATCGGGGATCGGGGTTCCGTTGCGAACCGCATCGATAACGCCGTCCGGCAATCCGGCCGTCCGCGCCCCGGCGGTGTGAGCCGGCACGCACGCGTCGGAACCGATCTCGACGCTGACGGTGAGAAGGAGCAGATGACGCTCGGCCCGGCTCAAGGTGGCGTCGGTGTCGAACGCCTCGCTCAACGCCGCATAGCCGTTGACCGCGGCCGGCGCCTCGGCAAGGACGCCGATGACGTTGGGAACGAACCCGAACTCCCGAGCGCTGCGCTCAAGGGTCTCCAGGGACCTCTCGGGAGCCGTTTCGACGGTGTGACGGGTGAAATCGATCATTTCTCGTTCTTTCGTTGAACAGCGACGCGGACGGCGTCAGGCGGCGCAGCAATAGTCGCCGTCGAAGTCGAGCCCGAGCAGGCGTTCGAGCCGGCCGCGGATGTAGAGTTGATTGAGGTCGTCGAAACCGCCGATGTGGGCGCCGCCGACGAATACCTCCGGCACCGTCGCCCTCCCCGAACGCTCCACCATTTCGCGCTCGCGGGCGGCGTCGTCGGTCACGTCGATGGCTTCGTAATCCGCGCCCAGTCTGTCGAGCAGCGCCAACGCCCGGCGGCTGTAGGGGCAGCCGGGTTTGTAATAAATCTCGATCCTGTCGTTGTCCATGCGGTGCTCCTTTTTTAGAACGTTCGGTCCGAAATCGTGAAAAAAAAATACCGTCAATCGAGGGCGGTCAGGGCGACGCCGGCGATGTCGCCGAGCGTCTCGGCATCCGGGTTGGCCTTGCCCATGACGATGATGCCGTTCAGGCAGCCGGTCAGGTATCGGGCCAGGGCGCGGGCTTCCTTGTCCGGCGTTATGCCGCCCTCCTGCTGGCCGCGGACGACCAGTCGGTGGAACGTATCCTCCATGACGCCAAGACCGGCGATGCAGCGTTCGCGGACTTCCGGGTCGTGCGGCGCCACCTCGACCGAGCAGTTGTTCAGGAAGCAGCCGCGCTGTTCGGAATCACCGGTCATGCGATCGACGGCCCGGCCGAACATCGAGGCGATGACCTGGCGAGCCGGGACGTCGAGGTCGCCGGCCGAACGGACCTTGCCGATAACGCTGTCCCTGTAGCGGTCCATGGCGGCCAGGAACAGGTCGTGCTTGCATCCGAAGGTGTCATAGAGGCTGCTCTTGGAAAGGCCCATGGCCTCGGTCAGGTCGGACAGCGAGGTCGCTTCATAGCCCTTCGACCAGAACACCTGCATGGCGACCTCAAGCGCTTCGTCCTCGTTGAATTCGCGGGGGCGCGCCATGGCGTCCTCTTCTCCATCCGCTTCCAAACCGACGCTCAATGATATAAGGGCTTCTTTCTGGACCGTCAAGTCCAAAATAAGGTGGGGCGCTTTATCCGGCCCGTGTCGATCCCTGTACCGATCCGGGTCGGCATGAAAAACATTCATGAAATCAATTGGTTGCGGTGGGTCTCTGAAACAGGGATTCAGATCAGCCCGGCCAGTGGCGAAGACGGATCGGCATACCGCTTCTTGGGCATGCGTCCGGCCAAGTAGGCGTCCCTGCCGGCCTCCACCGCCGCTTTCATGGCGCGAGCCATGCGGATCGGATCGTCGGCTTCGGCAATGGCGGTGTTCATCAGCACGCCGTCACAGCCCAGCTCCATGGCGATGGTGGCGTCAGACGCGGTGCCGACGCCGGCGTCGACGATGACCGGCACTTGCGTTTGCTCGACGATGAGGCGGATGTTGACTTGATTCTGAATGCCGAGCCCGGAGCCGATCGGCGCGCCCAAGGGCATGATGGCGACGGCCCCGGCGTTCTCCAGACGCTTGCAGATGATGGGATCGTCGGAGCAATAGACCATCACCTGAAACCCCTCCTTGGTAAGGGTTTCCGTCGCCTCCAGGGTCTCGATCATCTGCGGATAGAGGGTCTTTTCCTCGCCCAGGATCTCGAGCTTGACGAGGTCCCAGCCGCCGGCCTCGCGGGCCAGCCTGAGGGTGCGAAGGGCGTCCTCGGTGGTGAAACAGCCGGCTGTGTTGGGCAGGTAGGTGTACTTCTCGGGATCGATGAAATCGATCAGCATCGGCTGGTCCGGGTCGGTCAGATTGACGCGCCTGACGGCTACCGTCACCATCTCGACGCCGGCCGCCTCGCAGGCCAGTCGGTTGGTCTCGTAGTCCTTGTACTTGCCGGTGCCGATGATCAGACGCGAGCGGAACGTGCGGCCGGCGATCTCGAGGACGTCGTCGGCAGCGTCGGCGGCCGGCCCGTCGGGGGCGCCGCCACCTATGAAGTGGACGATCTCCAGCCTATCGCCGTCGTCGAGGCCGAGCCCCGAATACTGGGACTTGGGGACGATTTCCAGGTTGCGCTCGACCGCCACCTTGGCCGGATCGAGGCCGATTCGGCCGAGCAACTGCTCTACCGTCAGCGGTGCCTCGAAGGTGCGCGGTTCGCCGTTGATCGTCAGTTGCATGAAAGGTCTCTCGTCGGCCGGCGGAACAAGGCCGAAATACGCAAAAATCGGTACGGGGATTATGGGCCTTCGGCAGACCCCATTCAACACGCAAGATGGGGCAAAACTGTTTCCCTATCGGGCATCCGTGATATATAGCGGGCAGACTCACTGACGTTTTCCGGGATTTCCATGGCGGCCAAGATTCTTGTCCTCAACGGACCCAACCTCAACCTGCTCGGAACGCGCGAGCCCGAGGTCTACGGCTCCCAGACCCTGGCCGACATCGAGGCGGCCTGCGCCGCCAAGGCCGAGGCGCTGGGCGTCGGCATGGAGTTCCGACAGTCCAACACCGAAGGGGAACTGGTCGATTGGGTGCAGGAGGCTGCACAGTCGTTCGACGGCCTGATCGTCAACGCCGGCGCCTATACCCACACCTCGGTCGCCCTCCTCGACGCCCTTCTGGCCTGCAGCCTGCCGGTGGTCGAGGTGCATCTTTCCAACATCCATCAGCGCGACGAGTTCCGTCGGCACTCCTACGTCTCGAAGGCGGCGCTCGGAATGATATGCGGGCTCGGCGGCGTCGGTTACGAGTTGGCGCTCGAAGCCCTGGCCCATAAACTCGGTACGGCCGAAGGAGCCGACTAAAGACATGGCGAAATCACCGAAATCCGGAATCGACGAAGACCTGGTCCGGCGTCTGGCGGCGCTGCTCGAGGAGACCGGTCTGAGCGAGATCGAATACGGCAAGGACGGGATGACCGTCCGCGTCGCCCGCAACCAACCGGTCCACGTCGAACCGGCCGCCGCCCAGATCGCCTCGCCACCGGCCGCTTCCGCCCTGCCGCAAGCGGAGGCGACGCCGCAAGCGGAAGCGACGCCGCAGGGCGCGGTGACGGCACCCATGGTCGGCACCGTCTATACCGCCGCCGACCCCGAATCGCCGCCCTTCGTCAAGGTTGGCGACGAAGTCGGAGAAGGTCAGACGCTGCTGCTGATCGAAGCCATGAAGGTGTTCAACCCGATCGCCGCGCCGAGGACCGGCAAGGTCACCAAGATACTGGTCGCCAACGGCACCCCGGTCGAGTTCGGCGAACCGCTCCTGATCCTCGAGTAAGAGCCGGCCGGGGCGATGATCGAAAAGGTCCTGATCGCCAACCGCGGAGAGATCGCGCTTCGTATCCTGCGGGCGTGTCGCGAGATGGGTATTCAGACGGTCGCCGTCCACTCGACGTCGGATACCGACGCCATGCACGTGCGCCTGGCCGACGAGACGGTCTGCATTGGACCGCCGCCGGCCCGCGACAGTTATCTGAGCGTCGCCGCCATCCTGTCGGCGGCGACCATCTCCAACGCCGACGCCATCCATCCCGGTTACGGCTTCCTCTCCGAGAACGCCGATTTCGCCGACATGGTGGTCGAACACGGCTTTACCTTCATCGGGCCGAGCGCCGAGCATATCCGCTTGATGGGCGACAAGGTGGCGGCCAAGAAAACGGCGGCCGAGGCCGGCATCCCGGTGGTTCCGGGCTCGGAAGGCGCCATCGCCGATGCCGACGAAGCGCTCGAGGCGGCCCGGGAAATCGGCCTTCCCGTCCTTATCAAGGCGGCCGCCGGCGGCGGTGGCCGCGGCATGAAGGTGGCACGAACGGAGGCCGACTTCAAAGAGGCGTTCGACACCGCCCGGCGCGAAGCCGAAACCTCGTTCGGCAACGCCGACGTCTATGTCGAGAAATTCCTCGGCCGGCCGCGTCACATCGAGGTCCAGATCCTGGCCGACCATCACGGCAACGTCGTCCATCTGGGCGAGCGCGACTGTTCCCTGCAACGCCGCCACCAGAAAGTGCTCGAGGAATCACCGTCCCCCGCTCTCAACGAAATCGAGCGCGACGAGATCGGCGCCATCGCGTCGGCGGCCGCCGCCAAGATCGGCTACCGCAGCGTCGGCACCATCGAGTTCCTCTACGAGGACGGCGAGTTCTATTTCATCGAGATGAACACGCGGCTCCAGGTCGAGCATCCGGTGACCGAGATGATCTGCGGCCTCGACCTGGTCCGCGAGATGATCCGCATCGCCGGCGGCGCGCCCTTGGGGTTCGATCAATCGAACATCAAGTTCAGCGGCCACGCCATCGAATGCCGGATCAACGCCGAGAACCCCGAGACCTTCACGCCGGCGCCGGGTACGGTGGGCGACTACCACGCGCCGGGCGGACTCGGGATCAGGGTCGATTCCGGGCTGTATTCGGGCTACACGGTGCCACCCCACTACGACAGCATGATCGCCAAGTTGATCGTCCACGGCACCAACCGCAACGAATGCCTGATGCGGCTGCGCCGGGCCTTGGGCGAATACGTCATCGACGGATTGGAAACCACCATTCCGCTCTATCAGCGGCTGATGTCGGAGACCGATTTCGTCAACGGCGACTACGATATCCGTTGGCTCGAACGGCTGATCGAAGGCAATGAGTAGGCGCGACCGGACTCCCGAACTGTCGGCGGAACTGTTGCTCCGGGCCTATGCGGCCGGAATCTTCCCGATGTCGGAGAGCCGCGACGATCCACACGTGTTCTGGGTCGATCCCGAGGTCCGCGGCGTCCTGCCGCTGGACCGTTTCCACGTCTCGCGCCGCCTCAGGAAGACGGTCAGGCGAGGTCTTTACCGGGTGAGTTGCGACGGCGCCTTCTCGGAGGTCGTCGGGTCGTGCGCCGAATCGACGACCGGGCGCCGCGAAACCTGGATCAACCCGGCCATCGAGCGCGCCGTCCTCGAGTTGCACGACATGGGTTTCGCCCACAGCGTCGAAGCCTGGGACGAAGACCGGCTGGTCGGCGGTTTGTATGGGGTGGCGCTGGGCGGCGCCTTTTTCGGCGAGAGCATGTTCTCGCGCGCCCGCGACGCCAGCAAGGTGGCCCTGGTCCATTTGGTGGCCAGGCTCCGGTTCGGCGGCTTCAGGCTCCTCGACACCCAGTTCGTGACCGATCACCTGCGCCAGTTCGGCGCCATCGAAATCCCGGCCCGGGTCTATCTCGAACGTCTCGACGAGGCGCTCAAGTTCCAAAGCGTCTTTCACGCCGACGCGAAGGAGGCCGATGTGGCGGCGGTTCTGGAAGAGGTCTTGAAAAGCTCTAGTTAGGGCTGACGCCTTCGCCGTCGCCGATGCGGCCCTTACAGTCGAGCACCCAGATGTCGTAGACAGGGTGTTCGAGAGCCGACAACGCCGGGCTCGAACGGAACATCCAGCCGCGGAACAGGCTGACCGCGGGCTGGCCTTCGCGGACCTCCCAGATATCGAGGAACACGGTGCTCTCCGGCGGCTCCTCCGGCGGCCGCTTGTCGCAGTGCCGGGCGATGATTTCCAGCGTCCCGAATCGGAAGGTCTCGCCGATCCGGGCTTCGATGGTGGAGACCCTCGCCGTTACCTTGTCGAGACCTTGCAGGACGACGGTATCATGCGGCGCCGCCACCGCCGCCGGCGCCGCGGCACAGAGCGCGCCGGCCATCAGGCAGGCGATAATCCGGGCCGGATGTCGGGGGGACGGGTTGTCCGGTCTACTGCCCACTGCCGCCGGCCCCGCCGGTGGCCAGGAAGATGATTTCGCCGACTTGATCCTCGAGCGAGCGGAAGTCCCTGGTCTTGGCGATGTCGCCGCCCGCCTCGATCATCGTCTCGGCGGCACCGGGCTCGAGTCGCAGGTACTTGCCGCCGACAATTCCCTCGCTGCCGATGGCGGCCACCGTGTCGGTCGGCAGTTTGACGTCCGGTGTCAGCGACATGACGACGACGGCATCGAAGGTCTCCGGATCAAGGGTGTTACTCTTGACGGTGCCGACCTTGATGCCGTTGATCCGTACGTCGCTGCCGGCAGACAGGCCGCCGATCTTGAAGAACTTGGCGGTGACCTCATAGCCGGCGACGGCCTTCACCTGGGCCGTCGAGTAGGCGAAGAACAGGAACATCCCGGCGACCGCGAGGACGACCGCGCCCAGCACCGTCTCGACAGCGTTTCTTCCCATGGCCAACCGGTCCTTTCGTTTCGGGTTGCTAGTTTTGGGCGGCCTCGCGCTTGGCCCGCGCCGCCTTGCCTTCGGCGATGATCAAATCGAGAAGGTCGCTGACCACGACCGCGTCCTGGGTGTAGGTGAACTCATCGCCCGATTGCAGGACGTCTTCCTCGGCGCCCGGTTCGAGGACGACGAACTTGGAGCCGAACAGGCCGTCGGTGTGAATGGCGGCCGAAGTGTCGAGCGGCAGTTCGAACATCGAATCTATCCTGAAGGTGACGACCGCCCGGTACTGGTCGTCCAGGCGCATACCGTCGACGGTGCCGATGCGGATGCCGCCCAAGCGCACTTCGCTGCCGTCGATCAGGCCGTCGACCTTGTTGAACTTTGCCGACACCAGGATCTGCCCCGGCGCCGCCCCGGCCACCATGTCCCGGCCCTGGTTCATGAAAGCCAGGACCGCGACCAGTCCCGCTACCGTTACCGCTCCAATGGTGATTTCACGGGATTCGCGTGTCATCGCGGTCTGTCTCCGGCCTCGGTTTGGACTCCCATCCTGCCGTGCGCCCCTCGCGTCTGGCTCATTCCGGCTTCCAGGCTTCGTAGTCGCCGGTCGCCGGCGCCCGGTCGCCGCCCACGTAGGCGTGCCCTTTGGGACGATAGGCCGCGGCCGTACCGGTTAGATTCGGCTGGTGCTCTTTTTGCCAGAACCGGGCCTGAGCGGCAATCTCAGTCAACGGCTCGTCAACCGTGTGATGCAGCCAGGCGTGCCATTCCGGCGGCACCTTGGAGGCTTCCGACCGCCCTTTGTAGAGGCACCAGCGGCGTTCGCGGCCATGCAGCTTGCTGCCTTTCGAACGGTAGTAGCGGTTGCCGAATTCGTCGGTGCCGACGAGTTCGCCGTTCAACCAGGTATTGATGAGAGTGCCGATGTACATTGACGGGGTCCGACTTGCATTGATGGTTGGTGGCCGGTCTGGCCGCAAATATGGCATCTGCTCGAAGCGCCGTCCAGCCTTCGCCGACAAGGTCCCAACCCGGCTCTCGCGAACGCCCGATTCGATGGCGGAATTCCGCCGAGTCGCTGCCTCTTCCATTAACTCTATATTCAGTATTATATGCAAAGATCGCATACTAGATGTTGTAATTTCCTATTGCGGGGCGAAAATCGATAGGCTACATTTTGCAGCTGTTGCACCTGGGCAGACACGACATCTAGTGGACGTGCAGAACGGAAAATCCGTTGCTGAAGGTCGCAACCGGGGGGCCGTAAAGAGGTCCAAGATCGGAGACAACCCGAGACCTTAATTTGGGGGAATAATGCGCATCACGCGGTTTTTCACGAACGAGAACGAATCACCTTACGACCAAATTCAGTTCCGTAAGACATCCAGCGAAATCCGAAATCCGGACGGTTCCGTCGTCTTCAGCTTGGACGGCGTCGAAGTGCCGAGCGGATGGTCGCAGGTGGCGAGCGACATCATCGCCCAGAAGTACTTCCGCAAGGCCGGCGTCCCGGCCCGCCTCAAAGCGGTCGAGGAAAACGACGTACCGTCGTGGCTGTGGCGGCGGGTCGCCGACGAGACGGCGCTCCGGGAACTTCCCGAGGACCGACGCTACGGCGGCGAGAAGAGCGCCAAGGAGGTGTTCGATCGATTGGCCGGAACCTGGACCTATTGGGGCTGGAAGGGTGGTTATTTCGATGCCGAGGCCGATGCCCGGGCGTATTTCGACGAGATGCGCTTCATGCTGGCGACCCAGGCCGGCGCGCCCAACTCTCCGCAATGGTTCAATACCGGCCTGCACTGGGCGTACGGCATCAACGGACCGGCCCAAGGCCATCACTATGTCGATTTCAAGACCGGCCAACTCGTTCAATCCGATTCCTCTTATGAGCATCCGCAGCCGCACGCCTGTTTCATCCAGGGCATCGCCGACGATCTCGTCAACGAAGGCGGCATCATGGATCTGTGGGTCCGCGAGGCGCGGCTGTTCAAGTACGGCTCGGGCACCGGGACCAACTTCAGCGCCCTGCGCGCCGAGGGCGAGCCCCTGTCCGGCGGCGGCCGCAGCTCCGGGATGATGTCCTTCCTCAAGATCGGCGACCGGGCGGCGGGCGCGATCAAGAGCGGCGGCACCACCCGCCGCGCCGCCAAGATGGTGTGCCTCGATCTCGACCACCCCGACAT
>CAYFMP010000008.1:0-84887 GCA_964344215.1 uncultured Thalassospiraceae bacterium
CTTGAATCACACATCATCAAAAATGTGAATCCCTTTTATGGGTATGTGACCTAGGGTCTTTAAGGATCGCGGCTCAGGCCTTCGGCTTCCAGGGCGTCCAGGTAGCCCTGCCACAGCTCGTCCTTGCGCTCGCCGAACTCATAGAGCGTGTCCCACGAGTAGATACCCGAATCATGCATGTCGTCAAACTCGATGCGGACGGCATAATTGCCGACCGGCTCGACGCTCATGATGCCGACATGACGCCGTCCGGCCACCACCGTCTTCTGTCCCGGCCCGTGGCCCTGAACGTCGGCCGACGGACTTTCGACCCGAAGAAGCTCGGCCGGCAGGCTGAAGGACGTGCCGTCGTCGAAATCGACCTCGAGCGTCTTCTCCTCGCGCTTCAGGCGAATCTCGACGGGCTGGTGCTTGGTGCCGAAGGTCTCGTTCACGGCGTTCATCCTTGTGTCGATCCCGGCCGGTCGGTCGGGACGTCGAGGCTACGCGCTTCGTCGACCAGCATGATCGGAATACCGTCGCGGATCGGAAAGGCCAGTCGCGCCTTGCGGCTGATCAGCTCTTGCGACTCGGCGTCGTAATCGAGCGGCTCCTTGGTCACCGGACAGACCAGGATCTCCAGGAGCTTCGGGTCGACTTGACGTTGGATCACGGTCGGTGCCTCTCCTCGGCGGTTCAGTGGCGGGAAGGCGCGCAAGGCGTGCCTATGTCGCGGGCCGCCATCTCCATAAGAGATGTAAGAAGCCTCGACCGTTCGACAAGGGTCGGGCATTCCAAAAGAGCCTGTTTTTCGGCCGGCGCGAAAGGACAGACCATGGCCAGCGTCGTCACCAAGGCCGGGTCGGGTAGCGTCTCGACCGCCTCGAAGTCCAGTTCGGGGTTGGAGTCCACCAGATAGGACCTGAACGCGGAGAGCAACGCCTCGCGGTCCGGCTTGTCGTCGTCGCCCCGGGCCAGGTCGCCGTCGAACGCGGCATAATCCGGCTCGACCCGTCGGTAGCCGTCAACCATCTCGAGTTCGCGGACGATATGAAACCGGCAGATGCCGCTGAGCGTGATCAGGTATCTGCCGTCGGCGGTCTCGGAAAACGCCATGATCCGGCCGACGCAACCGGTTTCGTAAATGGGCGCCGTGTCGCCGACGGTTTGGGTATCGCCGGCCAGCGGCTGGACCATGCCGATCAGCCGGTTCCCTTTGATCGCCGCCTCGACCATCTTCACATAGCGGGGCTCGAATATATTCAACGGCAGCCGCCCGCCGGGCAGCAACAATCCGCCGGTCAAAGGAAAGACCGCCAGGGCGTCCGGCAGAGCCGCCGTCGACGGGTATCCCGCGCTCATGAGAACAGAAGCGTCGACAACTGCCGCCGCCCGTCGACGGTAGTGGGGTCGCTCGGCCCCAATGCCTCGAATATCTTCAGGAGCTGGGTGCGGCCGGCCTCGTCGTTCCAGGCGCGGTCGCGACGGACCAGCTCGACCAGTTCGTTGACGGCTTCTGCGTTGCGGCCCGCCCCGTAGTGCGCCATTGCCAGATCGAAGCGCGCCTGGTGATCGTCGGGATTGGCGGCGAGGGCCTGCGTGAGGGCTTCGGTGTCGCCCGACTGGCCGCCCTGTTCCGAAAGCTCGAAGGCAGACACGGCCGCCGCGATCTCCGACTGTTTGGCAATCTCGTCCGGCAAACTGTCGATGACGCCCTTGGCCGCTTCCAGGTTGCCGGTCGCCATGGTGGCGCGGATGATGCCGGCGATGGCGGCGGCGTTGGTCGGGTCCTGCATCTGGATCTGCTGATAGATCGCCAAGGCGGATTCGGCGTCGTCCCGCTCGAGCGCGGCGCTCGCTTCCTCCAGAGCCGCCTCCAACGGTGGTTTGGCGCCTCCCAGAAGCTTGTCGATAAAGGTCTTGAGCTGGCTTTCCGGCAAGGCGCCCATGAAACCGTCGACGGGCTGCCCGTCCTTGAAGGCATAGACGGCCGGGATCGACTGAATGCGCATCTGCGCCGCCAGTTCCTGGTTCCGGTCGACGTCGATCTTGACCAGCCGGACCATGCCGCCGGCCGCTCGCACAAGCTTCTCGAGGGCCGGCCCGAGCTGCTTGCAGGGACCGCACCACTGTGCCCAGAAATCGACGATGACGGGCACTTGTCTCGATGCCTCGATGACATCGACCGCGAACCTGGCGGTGTCGCTGTCCTTGATGATGTCGCCGGGCGCCGTCGATGGGGCCGACGCCGCCACCGGCCCCATGCCGGGTTCGACGTAGAGGCCGGTAGCGCCGGCGGCATCGCCGTTGCCTTCCACGGGACTGGGATTTTGGCCCGAATTCTGCGGCGAAATGGAGCCGTCCGGGTTCAGTTTGTATTCCATGGCCCTTATCGATCCGTTTACGCGGTATTTTCCGACCATAGATGGCGCGTCATCGCCGATTGTGCAAGTCGGGATTGCGGCGGACGGCGACGCCCATGCGACCGCGCGGGAGCAGGCCCGGCCCCTCCGCCGAATCCGCACACGTTTTCGAGGCCCGGCCCCGCGGACGGGTATCGCCGCCGATCGCCGCCCGACCGCCGCCCGGACCGACCGCGCAGGCGCGGCGAAACCTTATCATCGTTTAACATCGCCGGGCCGCCCCCGGCCGCCGAGAGGCCAGCAAAAGCCAGTAAATGCCGGCGAATGCCCGCCTCCAACGCCGGCCGCTCGGTTTTCCCCGGAATGCCGACAAATGCCTATGAATGCTCATAAATGCCAATATCGAACTCCCGCCGCCCGGATTCAGCCGGAATCCGGGGTTTTTCGAAACTCGGACCGGACAAGCCGGGACAAAACCGAACGAAACCTCTGACGACATGGACCTTGTTCCCGCCCTCCTTCGACGTCGCTCAGGATGAAGAATGATCGGCTACGGCCCCGCTTCCCGGAGCGAGGCGCCCCCGACCGGGGTGTCTGGTCCCTGTCGGTGACGAATTCATATATCCTATTAAAGGAACATTGTCAAGAACAAAATGGAACATTCCTTTTCACGCGGGCCGGTCGGCACGGCGACGACCGCCCCCGGTGCACCAGCACCTTGTCGACGATCACCATGAAAACGAGCGGCGAGACCAGGGCGAACGTCTGGATGAAGAACGACGCCATGATGACCTCGCCGAACGGGCGGCGGTACTTGACGACGGCCGGGATGAACCAAGAGATGTCGAAGCGCCGCGCATCGCCGGCCAGCGTCGGGCGCGTCGTCAGCAGGATCAGCGTACCGTCCCACATGGCCTCCAGATCGGCTCGGTCGACCGCCTGCGGCTTGCCGACGGCCGGGTCCTGGATCAGCGCCTTTTCCTCAGGCCCCGCCGAACCTCCCGCCGCACCTTCCGCCGTGCCGACCTTGGCCAGGATGAAGAACGTGCCGTCGCGCTTGCGCGCGATCGCCGGTAGCGGCGTCCTGTCCAGCCGCGCCCACGTCGTCTCGACGCCGCGCGCCTTGATCTCCAACTCGGAGGCGGCGCGCAGGATATCGGTCTCGGCGAAGGCCTCGCCCGGCTTGCCCAGCCGGTGGCGAATCTGCTCGGCGTCGGCGTTGACCTCCAGGAAGCGGGCCAGCATCACCAGGCAGGCGAGCCCGCTATCGACGGCCGCCGCCGAAGATTGTTCCAGCGGCGGCGACTGCCCTGTCGGCGGCCTGCCCGCCGCCGCGTCGCCGGCCGGTGTCCCGGCGCCGCCGGCCCGATGTTCAGTCGCTTCCCCCAAAATGGCCTCCCAGGTTCGGCCCCGATTCGTCCGCCCGCACGCCGCAAAGCCGGCGAAATTGCGCGAACGCATAACCCCGCATTCGCGCTAAGGTTATTTCATTTGACCCACCCTAGAAGTGAATTTAGCGTTTCGTCAACAGGCTAACGCGAACCGGCCCGCGGACGAGGCCGGACACGGGGCGGAAAAAGAATAATCAGGGAGGGAAGCGGCAATGACCCAAGAGGGTGGGGGAACCGATCGTATCTGTGAGCGAGCCAGCGTCGTCGGGAAAATACTCGATGGAAGCAGGAGTGACCGTATTGCAGAGACCATCATTTCCCAGCCGAAATTCTGTTCGTTTACTCAGCCAAGTCTTTCCGAACGGTCGCCCAGCAAAACATCAATGTCCCGGTTATCCGCTAGCGCAAGCAAAGGCCCGACTGAGGCTTTGCATAGAGCCCGTGTTCCAAGGCGTCAGAAAGGAGGTAAAGTTAATTCGAGGAAAAGGGTGAGTTTTGAATGAGTGGGTTCGATTTTAGGCATAGGCCTCTTAAGGCAGCCGATGATTGTTTCTAGAACAACTCACCGAAATCGGCAGTATTTCGGAATGATGGAACGGATAGCAGTACTACTGGTTTTTCTGTCACTTGGCGTCTCCCCTGTTGATGCAGCCACCGAATTTGTCGACGCTGTTACAGCGATTCACTCCGCAGATGGAAAAGCAGCCCAGAAGATACTTGAACCGCTTGCCAAGAACGGCGACGTACGTGCTCTATCATTGCTTGGCACTCTTTTTCTGGATGGAGTGTTCTTAGAAAAGAATGTTCCCCGAGCGAAAGAATTACTAGATCGTGCTGCTAACGGAGGCGACCCGCATGCCAAGTACCAAGTATACGGCCTATTGGGATCAGAAGACGAAATACGAGGTCTCTCCCTAGAACTGGTGAAACAGTACTTGCGTGAAGCAGCAAATGCTGGACATCCGCGCGCCCAATATTCGTTAGGTGTAGGATTGCTGGTTGGGGAACCCTTCGAAAAGAATATTCGAGAAGCGCGGCATTGGAACTCAAGGGCAGCGAAGAACGGTGAATGGTTAGTTAATGAAACTAATTTTGTGTTTCGATTTCCATCTTACTTATCAGGGAAAGTCCCAGAAGATTCCTCCCAGTTTATTGAGATACTCAAAGCTTCCGCGAACGACGGCGCAATGACACCCGGTTTCGTTTTGGGGAGTTTCTACCTAAGCGGGACAGGTGTTCCGCGCGACCCCCGCAAAGCTTTGAAATGGTTCGCTATAGCCAGTTACAGCGGCCACAAAGACTCGGCCAAATACGTAAAGGAACTGTCAAGTTTACTTGGACCAAAAGACAAGTTTTCGGACCCATGGTTTGTCAATCACTCTAGGGACAACAATAGTGCCTATGGGAAGGCTGCTGCTTGGTGTGTGGATAAGAAATCGTCGGAATTAAAATGCCTACGCAACGCCCTAGCGCAACACGACAACTGCCTGCCGCCTTTTTTCCCAGGTTATTTTGATCATTTTCTCTCGTCAGCCGGATACAGCTATTGCCGGGAAAAATTTCTTCTAGAGGACTCGATCGAATAATTGACGGTTAATCGCAATGAGGTGAGAGATTTTTCATGGCAGAATTTAAAGTCCCCGGTTTCACAGCACGGGCTCTTCAAAAAATCAGCGGAGCAATCCAGACTGATACCCCCTCGTCAATAGGTCGGAAAGCAAGGTCTTCTGTCGCGGCACTCGGACTGCAGGAAGCCGGTGTCTCGGCGGTAACCATTGGGCGCCTCTCAGAAGGGGAACTTGATGCGGTTACTCAAGCCACTCAATTAGACCGTAGAGATCCGATGGATGTTACTGAATCCTCGCCAGAGGAAAGACAGTTTCAAAAGGATGTTTATGACAAGTACGTCGAGAGAAGAGACTTCTATGGGTTGGAGGATCCAAAAGCCGAGGAGAAAGCGAGAAAAGATGCTGTCGAGCACACATTAGCGATAAGGAACGCCGGCGACCCGGGCGATGCGAACATCAGCAGTGACTTCGGCACCGGAAACCACCCGGCCGAGAGAGACAATGAACCCGCTCCTTCCACTCCCAATAATCCGGATAACGAATTCGAAGGAATTGGCGTTACGGGCGATCCCACCTACTATGGGGCGGGCACGGACAGCAACGACACCTCCGACTCGAACTCAAACGGCAGCCTGGGTTCCACCAACGATCATCAGTTTGGTTCAGGCGGTGGAGGCGGAAGCGACGGCGGCACCGCCGGCGAGGTCGGTCATCCGGACCATGGGACCTGGCCCATCGTTCTCGATCTCGACGGCGACGGAGCGGAGCTGGTCGACATTTCCGCCTCCACCGCGTTCTACGATCTGAACGGCGACGGTTTCAGGACTAACCTGGGTTGGGCTTCGGCCGACGACGGGCTGTTGGCTTTCGACAAGGATTCCGATGGCGCCATCCGTGACGGCGACGAGATCTCCTTCGTCTCCTACGTCGAAGGCGCTCAGACCGACCTGGAAGGATTGGTCTATTTCGATTCCAACTCCGACGGCGTGCTCGATTCCAACGACACCGATTGGGCCAAGTTCGGCGTGTGGCGGGACTTGGATCAGGACGGCGAGACCGACGCCGGCGAGTTCCAATCGCTGGACGCCCAGGGCATCACCTCGATAACGCTGTCGTCGGACGGCGTCGCCGAGGACGTTGGCTCGAACCACATCTTCGGCCGCGGCAGCTACACCATGACCGGCGGGGCGACAGCCGGCGTCGAGCGCGTTATCGCCGCCTAAAACTCCACAACGTCCGGCTCGTGACCGCAGTCACGGATGAAGGCGAGCAGGCCCGCGGGCGCGATCTGCGTCGTCGCCGTGTTGGTCAGGGGGTGAAAATTGAGCAGATCGAACGCCATCATCTCCCTGTCGAGGACCACCGAGACCCGCCGTTCGAGGTCGTTGATCAAGGCGAACGGCGTCACCGAGCCGGGCTCGATACCCAGTACCTCGACGAGCAATTCGGGGCGACCGAAGGACAGCGGCGCCGAGCCGATCCGGTGGCGCAGGTCCTTCATATCGATGTCGCGGTCTTCGAGCGCTACGACCAGCCACAGCCGTCCCTTCTTGTCCTTCAAGAACAGGTTCTTGGTGTGGCCGCCCAAGAGATTGCCGCGCAAGGCCTTGGCTTCCTCGACCGTGAACACCGGCGGGTGTTCGACGGTTCGTGTTTCCAGGCCGAGGTCGCCCAAGCGAGCAAAAAGATCGTCGCGGGTCGCCGGCATGGCGGCGAGTGTACCTTCGCCGACCGCCCTTCCTCAAGGCCGCCGACAACCGCCGGCGACGGGCCAAGATCGACCTTGCAAAGCGGCCGGCTTTGCGTATGATCTGCCGGCCTTCCGAAATGGAAGCGATAAGCGGGCGTAGCTCAGGGGTAGAGCGCAACCTTGCCAAGGTTGAAGTCGTGGGTTCGAATCCCATCGCCCGCTCCATCTATCCGCTTTCCTCAAGTCACGAAAATGCCTTTCGACCCGGTTCGGCCGGTCTCCAGGCGATTGCGGCGGTCAGCGAACGGCGGAGCGTTCCGACCAGTTGCCCTCGGGCAGGAACTCGGCCTTGTTCCTGGCGGCGGCCGCTTCGGCGTGGTCTCCCAAACCCTCTAGAATAGAGCCTTTCAGCAGCAGCGATCCGCGACTGGCGGGCCGCAGGCGCAAGGCTTCGGTGACGGCCGGCAGGGCTCTCTCGAGGTCGCCCGTTATGTAATGGAGCATGGCCAGGTTATGGTGGACCTTCTGATAGCCGGGCTCGATCGACTTGGCTCTGAGGAAATGCTCCAGCGCCTTGTCGATTTGACCCAATTGGACCAGCGCCACGCCGAGGTCGTCGTGGGCCTCGGCATTGTTGATATCGAGAGACACCGCCATCTCCAGATCCCGGCGCGCCCGCTCGAAATTCCTCTTCCAGATGTGGCGCACGCCCCGTTTGGTGTAGGCCAGCGAACTCTCCGGATGGCGTTGGATGTAAACGCCGAGATCGGCGATGCTCCTGTCGAGCTCGCCCATTCTGCCGAGCGCCATGCCGCGACCGAAATAGGCGGCGTCGGCATCGTCGTCGAGATCCAGGGCCGTGGTGAAATCGCCGACGGCGTCCTCGAAGCGGCCGAGCAGAAAAAGGTTGCGGCCCCGTTTGACGTACAGTCCGGCGTCGTTCGGCGAGGTCGCGATCCGCCGCCCGAGATCGGTCGCTTCGCGCTCGAGCTTTTCGTAGGTTAGCCCGTCGTCCTCTTCGACCGGCAACGTTTCCCCCAGTTCCGGCACCAAGGAGACGGGCTTGAGATACTTGCCGGGCTCGACCGGCAGAAACCCGAAGCAGGCCGAATAAACGTCGTCCGGAACAACGCCTTGTGAGGGCGGCATGTCCTCTTCGTCGAGGTAGAGGTCGATACGGCGCTCGAAGTAATCGCCCTCGCAGCGCTCGAAGATGGTATTGCCGGAGGCATCGAACTGTCTGAAGGAACTGAGATCGCTATCGCGGTAGTGAACGTTGACGAGGGTCTGGATCGGCGCTTTCCGGTGGTGCGGCATGTAGGCCGCCAGATAGTCGACGGCCAAGCGGCCGCGCTTGTCGTAGAAATAGACCTCGATCGAATGGGCGGTATCGGGACGTTCGCGTTCCCAGCGAATTCGACTCAGGAGGCGGCCGTTCTCGGTATCCACGTAGTCGACCTCGCGATAGAAGTCGGGCATGCGGGCATAGCCGCCGAGGCGTTCGAGCGTGCGTACATTCCGGGTATCTAGCCGGTGTTGGTGGATGCGAAGAAGTCCGTCGGCAAAGGCGTTCCAGGCCTTGATCTGCTTCTTGTTCTCCCTGACGCCGCTTTCGGTTTGGGCCGAAAGGGGGGCCGTGCCTAGGCCGGCAAGAAAGATCCCGGCGACAACCGAAATAATCAAATGCTTCATCGAACCGCCGAATTTCCGATACGCACCGACCATACCCGAACCGGCAAAGCCGGTAAACAAGCGCGCCCCGTCCAACCGGCGGTCCCGCGTCAACTCGGGGCGAGACTGCGTACAGTGTTGTGAACCCTTTGAAAAAACACAATGATCGGCTACCTTTTCAGACATGATCGAGGACCCGTTGGGAGAGACGAGGAGCGCATCATGTCCAAGGATGCCGAGAAGGAAAAATCCGACCTCATGCGAGGCGTGGCCCGGGAAGTGACGAGGAAAACCGAAGGGGCGGCGACGGGCCGCGTCCAAAGGTTCGTTTCGCAGTACTTCGCCAACGTTCCGCCCCGCGACCTGATCGGCCGTACGCCTCGAGGCCTGTTTGCCCTTGCTCACCAGCACTTGTCGTTCAGCTCCAGACGTCCCCCACGCAAACCGGTGGTCCGGGCCTACAATCCGACCAAACGCAAACACGGTTATGAAAGCGAGCACACTGTCGTGGAGATTACCAATGACGACATGCCGTTCCTCGTCGATTCGGTAACCGCCGTATTCACCCGCCGAAACCTGACCGTGTATCTCGTCATCCATCCCATCGTGCATGTTCGCCGCGCCAAGAACGGCAGGCTCGCCGATGTCTTCGAGACGAGCGGACGACCCGGGGAGCAGGCGGAATCCTTCATACGCCTCGAGATCACCCATCAGTCGGGCCGCCCGCTGGAAAAGATCGAAGCCGAACTCACTCAAGTCCTTACCGATGTGCGCAGCGCCGTCGACGATTGGCGTCCGATGCGCGACCGAATGGCCGCCCTCATCGAGGAACTCGAAACCCCGCCCTCCGGCGTCACGGCGGCGGAGGCCAGGGAGACCCGCGAGTTCCTACGCTGGATCCACGATAACCACTATACGTTCCTGGGATTTCGTGAATACACGCTGGCGGGGCGCAAGACGGCGCTTTCGCTCAAAAAGATGACAGGCCTCGGAATCCTAAGAAATTCAAGGCTTTCGGTCTTCGAGAAATGGGACCATAAGGACAAGCAGCCGCCCGAAGTCCATGCTTTCGTGGGTTACCCGGACCTTTTGATGGCGACCAAGTCCAATCGCCGCTCGACTATTCACCGGCCGGTCCATATGGACACCATCGGCATCAAGCGCCTGGACGCCCAGGGCCGGGTTGTCGGTTTGCGTATGTTCGTCGGACTGTTCACGTCGACTGCCTACAACCGCAGCCCCAGGTACATCCCGCTTTTGCGCCGGCGCCTGCAGTTGGTCATGGAGAAGGCCAGGTTCGCACCGTCCAGCCACGACGGCAAGGCCTTGATGAACATCCTGGAGACCTATCCGCGCGACGAGCTTTTCCAGATCTCGGATAAAGTCCTTTTCGAGACGGCCATGGGCATCCTGCATCTGCAGGAGCGCCCGGAGACCCGACTGTTCATTCGTCACGACGAACTCGAACGGTTCGTTTCCTGTATCACGTTCATGCCGCGCGATCGATACTCAACCGATCTGCGTCGAACCGTAGAGGCTATCCTCGCCGAGGAACTGCAAGGCCGTTCGGCCGCCTTCTACACGCAGTTGGACGACTCGCCCCTGGCCCGCCTCCACATCATTATTTCCATGCTGTCGGGAGCCATTCCGAAATACGACCAGTCCCGCATCGAGGCGCGTATCACGGAGGCCGCGCGCTCATGGGCGGACAGGTTGCGCGTCGCGCTCGACGACGCGCACGGCGAGGAGATTGCTCAGGAACTCCTGTTGCAGTTCGGTGAAGCGTTCGGCCCCGGCTACCGGGAGCGATACAGCGCCGCCGATGCCGTCACCGACATCGGCAAGGTGCAGGACGTCATCGCCAATGGCAGCCTCGCCATGAACCTCTATCGCATCGACGGTTCGTCGGTATCGCGGGTCCGATTCAAGATATATCATCCGGAAAATCCGGTGCCGCTGTCGGATGTGTTGCCGCTGTTCGAACACATGGGCTTCAAGGTCATCGACGAAAGCCCTCATGAGGTCGACGCCGGCGACGGGCGGATCGTCATGATCCACGACTTCGGCCTCGACACCAGCGACGGCGCGGCGGTCGACCTGGACGGCATCCGCGACAACTTCCAGACCGCCTTCCTCAGAGTCTGGAACGGCGATGTCGAAAGCGACGGTTTCAACGCGCTGGTCTCGCGGGGTGGCCTGACGTGGCGCGAGGTCGTGGTGCTGCGTGCCTACTGCAAATACCTGCGCCAGGCCGGGATCGCCTTCTCGCAGACCTACATGGAACAAACGCTCTCGAACAACCCCGGGCTGACACGCGATATCGTCAACCTGTTCATGGCCAGGTTTGACCCGGCCACGGCCAAGGGCAAGGCTTCGGCGTCGCGCGTCAAGCGCATCCGCGGCCGCCTGAAACGGGGGCTGGAAACCGTCGTCAGCGCCGACGAGGACCGCATCCTCAGGCGTTTCCTCAATCTGGTCGAGAGCACGCTTCGGACCAACTATTTCCAGAAATCCGACGATAGACGCCCAAAGCCCTATCTCTCGTTCAAGTTCGATTCGCAAGCAATCGACGATCTGCCACTGCCGCGTCCGCTGCGGGAGATTTTCGTCTATAGCCCGCGGGTCGAGGGTGTACATCTGCGTTTCGGCATGGTCGCACGCGGCGGTCTGCGCTGGTCGGACCGGCGCGAGGACTTCCGCACCGAGGTGCTCGGGCTGGTCAAGGCGCAGCAGGTCAAGAACGCCGTCATCGTGCCGGTTGGATCGAAGGGCGGCTTCGTCGTCAAGCAGCCGCCGTCGGCCGGCGGTCGTGACGCCTTCATGGATGAAGGGATCGCGTGCTACAAGACCTTCATCTCAGGCTTGCTCGATCTCACCGACAACATCCGCGGACCGAGAATAGTACCTCCGAAGCGCGTGGTGCGGCGAGACGGCGACGATCCCTACCTGGTGGTCGCCGCCGACAAAGGTACGGCCACGTTCTCGGATATCGCCAACTCGGTTTCTATCGAATACGGCCACTGGCTCGGCGACGCCTTCGCATCCGGTGGCTCCCAAGGATACGACCACAAGAAGATGGGCATCACGGCCCGCGGCGCCTGGGAGTCGGTCAAGCGCCATTTCCGCGAGATGGGCACCGACATCCAGAAGCAGGATTTTACGGTGGCCGGGGTCGGCGACATGGCCGGCGACGTCTTCGGCAACGGCATGCTGCTATCCAAGCACATCAAGCTGATCGCCGCCTTCAATCACATGCACATTTTCGTCGACCCGGACCCGGACCCGGCACCCTCCTTCGCCGAGCGAAAGCGGCTGTTCAAGATGCCGAGGTCGTCGTGGGCCGATTACGACGCCGAAGTAATGTCGAAGGGCGCCGCCATCTACGAGCGCAGCGCCAAGTCCCTCCGGCTGTCGCCGGAAATTCGAGAGCGCTTCGAGATCGCCAAAGTCGACGTCACGCCCAACGAACTGATCGGCCACATCCTTAGGGCCCAGGTCGACCTCATGTGGTTCGGCGGCATCGGCACCTACATCAAGGCGAGCGCCGAATCGCACGTCGATGTCGGCGACCGCGCCAACGACGCCATACGCGTCGACGGCAACGAGCTTCGCTGCCGGGTGATCGGCGAAGGCGCCAACCTGGGCGCCACGCAGCGCGGCCGAATCGAATACGCGCTCAACGGCGGTCGTCTCAACACGGACTCCATCGACAACTCGGCCGGGGTCGATTCGTCCGACCACGAGGTCAACATCAAAATCCTGATCGATTCGGTGGTCGCGTCGGGGGGCCTGACCGAGAAGCAGCGCAACGCGTTGCTGGCCAGCATGACCGATGAGGTTGGGAAGCTGGTGCTGGTCCACAACTACCGTCAGACCCAGGCCATCACCTTGATCGAATCGAAAGGCGTTCACGCCCTCGACAACCAACAGCGCATGATGCGGGCGCTGGAAAAGGAGGATCGTCTGAACCGGGCGGTCGAATTCCTGCCCGACGATGAAATGTTGTCCGAACGGAGCCTGGCCAAGCAGGGCCTGTGCCGGCCGGAGCTGTCGGTGCTGATCAGCTACGCCAAGATCTGGCTTTACGACGAGCTCATCGCATCGGATGTGCCGGACGATCCGTTCCTTGTCGCGGACTTGATCGATTATTTCCCGACGCCGCTACGGTCCAAGTACGCCAAACAGATCGGCCAGCATCGCCTGCGTCGCGAAATCATCGCCACGCGGGCCACCAATTCACTCGTCGACCGGGTCGGCGATACCTTCGTCGCCGAGTTCATGGAGAAGACCGGGCGCAGCGCAGCCGAGATCGCACGGGCCTATACCATCACCCGTCACGTCTTCCGGCTGCGTGAGCTGTGGGCCGATATCGAGGCGTTCGACAACCGGGTGCCGGCGGCGGCGCAGGCGGCCATGCTGGCCGACATCAACCACCTTATCGAATGGGCGACGTTGTGGTTGTTGCGCCAGGGCACGCCGGGGCTCGACATCGGCGCCCATATCCGCGAGTTCGAGGACGGCATCGCGATGCTGGCCAACAACATCAATTCGGTGATGCCGGCCCATTACGTGAGCGACATGCGCAAACGAGGCCGCGCCTATCTGGTACAGAGCGTGCCCGAGCGCCTGGCCTTCCGCATCGCCGGGTTGGTCAATCTCTATTCCGGGTGCGATATCGTCCGTCTGGCCGCCAAGCGTAAGCTTCCGGTCCTCGATGTGGCGCGCGCCTATTTCGCCGTCGGCACCCGTTTCAAGCTGGGCCGGCTGCGCGCCGCCGCCGAACACATGGATTCGGAAAGCCATTGGCAGCAATTGGCGGTGGCGGCGTTGATCGAGGAAATCTACAGCCACCAGTTGGCGCTGACCCTCCAGGTTCTCGATTCAGGCGGCGGCAAGGGAGACCCGGCCAAGGCGATCGAGAAGTGGGCGGCGGCGAACGACACCGTAGTCGGGCCGACCGAACAGCTTTTGACCGAGTTGTGGGCCACCGACGTCAACGATCTGTCGATGGTTGCCGTCGCCAGCCGCCAGATCAGAACCATGACCGAAGGCCGGTCGGCCTAGGCCGGGTCTTGGCCCATGCCGGGAAACGCCGAGCCGCCGAACACGGCCTCCACCCCGACCGTTGGTTTGATCGCGTGGTCGTTCTACGATTGGGCTAATTCGGCGTTTCCGACCGTCATCACCACCTTCGTCTTCGCCGCCTATTTCACCAAAGGCATCGCCGTCGACGAGGTTACGGGCACCGTGCAGTGGGGGTATGCCATCAGCCTGGCCGCCGTCGCCATCGCCCTGTCGGGACCCGTCTTCGGGGCCATCGCCGATCGCGGCGGCCGCCGAAAGCCGTGGCTGTTGGCGTTTACCGGCTTGTGCGCGCTGACCTCGGCGGCGCTATGGACGGCCGAGCCGGAGGCGTCGGCGGTGACCCGGACCCTGGTTCTGGTGGCGCTGGCCACGTTCGCCTTCGAGATCGGCATGGTCTTCTACAACGCCATGCTGCCCGACCTGTCGCCCGAAGGCAGTATCGGGCGCTGGTCCGGCTGGGGCTGGGGATTGGGGTACCTGGGCGGTCTGGCCTGCCTGGGACTGACCTTGGTCGGGCTGGTCCAGGCCGAGGCCCCGTGGTTCGGGCTCGACAAGGAGGCGGCCGAGCATTTGCGGGCGACCGGGCCGATGGTCGGCCTGTGGATGGTCGTGTTCGCGGCGCCGCTGTTTGTGCTGACGCCGGACCGGCCGGCTTCCGGTCTCGGACTGGCGACGGCGGTTCGCGAAGGCTTGGCGACCCTGCTCGCCACCCTCAGGCGCATCCGCCAGTACGCCACCATCGCGCGCTTTCTGCTTGCCCGCATGATCTACACGGACGGGCTCAACACGCTGTTCGCTTTCGGCGGCATCTATGCCGCCGGCACCTTCGGGCTGAGTTTCGAGGAGCTGATCGTGTTCGGGATCGGCATGAACGTCACGGCCGGCGCCGGTGCCGCCGCGTTCGCCTGGCTCGACGACCTGTGGGGGCCGAAACGGGTCATCGTCGTTTCGGTGGCGGCGCTCAGCGTTCTCGGCTCGGTGCTGCTGCTGATCGAAAGCCAGGCGCTGTTCTGGGCCTTCGGACTGTCGCTCGGCATCTTCGTCGGTCCGGCCCAGTCGGCCAGCCGTTCGATGATGGCGCGCCTGGCGCCGCCCGAACTGCGCACCGAGATGTTCGGGCTGTACGCGTTTTCCGGCAAGGCCATCTCTTTTCTGGGTCCGGCGCTGCTGGCCTTCGCCACCGAACAGTTCGACAGCCAGCGGGCCGGCATGGCGACCATCGTCATCTTTTTCGTGGTCGGACTGGTGTTGCTGAAAGGCGTGCCCGACCGCCGCTGACCGAATCGTTGGAAAACGAAAAGCCGGACCCGAAGGCCCGGCTTAGGCGATTCTGAACTCCCGCTTACGCGGGAACGGCGGCGCGGATCAGTGGCGGAAATGCCGCATGCCGGTGAAGACCATGGCGAGGCCGGCGTCGTCGGCGGCGGCGATGACCTCGTCGTCGCGGACGCTTCCCCCCGGCTGGATGACGGCGGTAGCACCGGCTTCGGCGGCCGCCAGCAAGCCGTCGGCGAACGGAAAGAAGGCGTCCGAAGCGACCACCGAGCCCCGTGCCCAGGAGGTCCGATCGCCGGCGACGCGGGCCGCGTCCTCGGCCTTCCAGGCGGCGATACGCGACGAATTGACGCGGCTCATCTGGCCGGCCCCGACGCCGACCGTGGCGCCGCCCTTGGCATAGACGATGGCGTTCGATTTGACATGCTTGGCGACCGTAAAGGCGAACTCGAGATCGTTCATTTCGGCCTCGGTGGGGGCGCGCTCCGTGACTACTTTCATGTCCTCCAGCACCCGGTCGTCGCGGCATTGCAGGAGGTAGCCGCCGGACAAGGAGCGTATCGTCATGCCGGCTTCGGACGGGTCGGGCATGGCGCCGGTGACGAGGACACGGAGGTTCTTCTTGGCGGCCAGCACCTCACGCGCTTCCGCGTCGATCTCCGGCGCAATCACCACTTCGGCAAACAGCTCGGCAACCTCGGCTGCGGTCGCCGCTTCGAGCGTTCGGTTGAAGGCGATGATGCCGCCGAAAGCGCTCTCGGTGTCGCAGGCGAGCGCCCGGGCGTAGGCCTCCGAGAGGCCGGCGCCGAGCGCGACGCCGCACGGGTTGGCGTGCTTGATGATGGCGCAGGCCGGGCCGTCGGCGAACTCGGCGACCAGTTCGAAGGCGGCGTCGGTGTCGTTGAGGTTGTTGAAGCTGAGCTCCTTGCCCTGGATCTGCTCGGCAGTGGCGACGCCGGGTCGGCTGCCGCCGTCCGTATAAAAGGCGGCCTGCTGGTGCGGGTTTTCGCCGTAGCGCAGGGTCTGGGCGAGCCGGCCGGTGAAGGTGGCGCGCTTCGGAAATGCCTCGCCCAGCTGCCCGGCGAACCAGCCGCCGATGGCGGCGTCGTAGGCGGCGGTCCGCGCATAAGCAGCGGCGGCCAGTTCCTTGCGGAACTCCGGCGAGGTGGCGCCACCGGACGCCTTCATCTCGTCGATCAGCCGCGGATAGTCGGCCGGGTCGACGACGACGGTGACGAAAGCATGGTTCTTGGCCGCCGCCCGGATCAACGCCGGCCCGCCGATGTCGATGTTTTCGATGCAGTCCGCGAATGCGCCGCCGCCGGCGACGGTGGCCTCGAACGGATACAGGTTGACGACCAACAGGTCGATCGGCGCGATGCCGTGTTCTGTCATCGCCGCTTCATGCTCGGCGTTGCCGCGAACGGCCAAGAGGCCGCCGTGGATGGCCGGCTGCAGGGTCTTGACCCGGCCGTCCATGATCTCGGGAAAGCCGGTATGATCGGAAACCTCGACGACCGCGACGCCGGCTTCGGCCAGCGCCTTGGCGGAACCGCCGGTAGACAGGATCTCGACGCCGGCCCCGCTTAGGAAAGCCCCCAGTTCGGCCAGGCCAGCCTTGTCGGATACGGAGATGAGCGCGCGCTTGATGGGGTTTGACATCTGGATGACTTCCTCACAATCGTCGGAGCATCCGGCCGACGTTCAGCCGGATGCGGCTTGCGGGGCTTTTTCGGCATCATCGTCGTATTCCGGTACGAATTCGCGAACGATCTTGAGGGCGTTCTCGCGATCAGCGTCGTCACGCGCCGCCTGCAGGTCGCTGATCGCCCGACGGATAACGGCAAGGTCGGCGCTTCGGGGCGCCGCCAGCAGGATGCCCTCGCAGGCCGTCGGCACCAGGGATTCGCCGCCGTGCAGCACCTCTTCGAACAGCTTTTCGCCGGGCCGACGGCCGATAATCTCTATGCGGATGTCCTCATCCGGTTGAAGCCCGGCCAGTCGGACCATCTGCCGTGCGAGGTCGAGGATTCGGACCGGTTCGCCCATGTCGAGCACGTAGATCTTGCCCTCGCCGCCGCCGTCCCCGCCGCCGCGCTTACCGCCTAGCGCCGAAGCCTGCAGGACCAGCTCGACGGCCTCGCGAACGGTCATGAAATACCGGGTCATGTCGGGATCGGTGACGGTCAGCGGCCCGCCCGCCGCCAACTGCTTCTGGAACAGCGGCACCACCGAGCCGGTCGAGCCCAGGACATTGCCGAACCGAACCGTTACGAAAGCGGTCCGACCGTCCCTGCCGCCTTCCACGTCGAGCGCCTGGCAGTAGATCTCGGCCATCCGCTTGGTGGCGCCCATGACGCTGGTCGGGTTGACCGCTTTGTCGGTGGAGATCAGGACCATCGAGCCGACATCCGAAAGAACGCAGGCGTCGGCCACGTTGGCGGTGCCGATGACGTTGGTCATGACCCCTTCGAGGACGTTTTCCTCGACCAGGGGAACGTGTTTGAGTGCGGCGGCGTGGAACACCAGCTCCGGCCGAACTTCATGCATCATTCGCCCGACCCGGTCACGGTCGCGCACATCGGCGATCACGGCGCGGCGCACGAGCTGCGGGTGGTGCTCGGCGACTTCGGCGTCGATCGTATAGAGGGCGTATTCCGAATTGTCGACCAGAGTGATCTCGGTCGGCCCGAACTCGCAGGCCTGACGCACCAGCTCCGATCCGATGCTGCCGCCGGCGCCGGTAATCAGCACGCGGCGGTCCTTGATAAGGCCGCGCATGGAGGAGCGGTCGAGAGGGGTCTGGGCGCGGCCCAGCAGGTCCTCGACGGCAACCGGCCTGACTTCGACCGAATCGGCGATACCGTGCCTGAAGTCGGTCAGGCGCGGCAGACGGGCCAGGGTCATGCCGTTGGCGTCGGCCCAGTCGAGAAGAACCCGCACCTGGGAACCGTCCAGATCGTCCTTGGTCAGAATCAGGCGCTGTGGTGCATGTCCCCCGCCGCGCAGCTCCTTCACGACCTGATCGAGCTCGTCGAAGGTGCCCATGACCGGCACCCCGTGTATCTCGCGGCCGACCCGCCCGGCCCTTTCGGAAACGATGCCGACGACCCGATAGCTGGCGTCGTCGGCGCGCGCAAGCGAGCGAATGAACAGCTCGGCGCCGTCACCGGCCCCGGCCAGCAACACCGGAATGCGCTGGCCGTTTGCGGCGTCGGTGCTGAAGTCGACACGCCGGTCCTTGAGCAGGCGGTAGAAGAACCGCGGTCCACCCAGAAGCGCCATCAACACGAACCAGTTGATGACCAGCAACGACCTCGGCAACGTCTCCAAACGCACCCAAAGGAACATCACGAACGAGAAGATCAGCACCGCAATGCTGACGGCGCGGGTGATCGCCCATAGGTCGGCGATCGACGCGTAACGCCAGACACCGCGATAGAGGCCCGTATAGCGGAAGACGACGGCGCAGATCACCGTGAACAGCAGGCCCGCCTGTACCATGCGGTCCGGCGAATAGAAAAATATACCGTCGCCGAGCCGCAAGTAGAGAGAGACACCGAACGACAGCGCCGCCATGACGATGTCATGGATATAGGCGACGTTGGGGCGGGACAGCAGTCTCTGTATCATCAGTAGCGGTTTCGCAGTTTCGCGCTCAGCAGCCCTCGCGGTTCTTGTACCAGGCGCCCGTTTCCGCCAGCCCTTGTACCATGCTGAACGGCGGGGTCCAGCCCAGTTGTTCCCTGATCTTCGTATCGTCGACCTGAAGCGATCCGGTCAGCCGGTCGACGGCGGCGGCCTTGCCGCCGAGCGCGCCGATCAGCCGCAACAGACCGACCGGCAGCGGGAATTGCCGGGGCCTGTGTCCCAGGGCCTCGGAAAGCCGGCTGATCAGCTGCGGGGTAGAGACGTCGTCGCCGTCGCGAACGAAGTAGACCTCGACGCCCGCCGCCGCCGCCGCCTGCAGGGCTTGTCGGATGGCATCGGCCATGTTGCCGACGAACAGCAGGCTACGGCGATTCCGCAGGGAAGAAAAAGGAAGTGGTGGCGATTTCTCGCAGAGTCCGAGCAGGCTCAGGAAATTTCCCTTGACGCCGGGGCCGTACATCAGTGGCGCCCGCAGGATCACAACGGGCAGGCCGGTGCGTTCCGAGATTTCCGTCAGCGCGCGTTCGGCTGCCCATTTCGAGACGCCGTAGGCGTCCTCGGGGGCCGGCGGGTCGTGCTCGCCGAAGGGTCGGCCATGAGTGGCCTCGCCGTTGACCTTGACGGTACTGACGAAGACGAACCGCTCGATGCCGGCCGCCGCCGCCTGTTCGGCCAGCGCCGCCGTCGCCTCGGCGTTGGCGCGACGGTACTCGGCACCCGGGTTGTCCGCGGTTTCGTGCATGACGTGGGCGCGGGCCGCAAGGTGGACGACCGCGGCGACGCCGTCGAGCGCCGCCCGCCAGTCGGTGTCGGGACCGATGTCGCCGACCGTATAGGGGATCGCACCGGCCGGTAAATCGTCCGGGGCCGGGCCGCGCAAGGCAATCGACAGCTGGTAGCCGCCGTCCACCAACAGCGGACAAACCCGACGGCCGACAAAGCCGGTCGCCCCGGTGACCAGAACCCGACTCATGCTCTCTCCGCGGCTGAAGGAGAAACGTTCGCGGCCTCGGCGCCACGCCCGGCGACAACCAGTTCGAGGACCTCGATCATGTGCCGGGCCTGGTGTTCGCGGCTGTGCTTGGGCGCCGCCGCCAGGCTGCCGGCAGCCAAGCTGCGGCGCATGTCGTCGTCCGTCATCAAGGCGCGGACGGCGTCTGCCAGGGCGCTCGGGTTTTCGGGCGCCACGTGCAGGCCGGCCTCGTCGGCGGCGACGATACGGCTGGCTTCGCCTTCCGGCGCCGCCAGCAGGATCGGCAGCCCCATGCCCATGGCCTCGAATATCTTGGACGGGATGACATCGGCGAAGACCGGCGAATCCTTCAGATGAACAAGGGCCACGTCGCACAAGCTCCAGACGGCGGGCATGGCTTCCTTCGGTTGCGGCGGCATGAACACCACGTTGTCGAGAGCCAGGGCTTCGGCCCGCTCGATCAGCATCCGCCGTTCGGCGCCGTCGCCGGCAAGCAGCAGGCGCACGTCGGGCGCGTCGCGCAGCCGATCGGCCGCATCGATCACGTTCGATAGGGCGTGGGCCATGCCGTGGGTGCCGACATATCCGACCGTGAAGCGGCCTTCGAGGTCCCATTTCGAGGCCAACGCCGGATCGCGTTCCCTCGGTCCATATCGCCACAGATCGACCCCGTTGACGACGACGGCGATCTTCTCGGGCCGGATCGCGCGTCGAACCAGATCGATCTTGAAGGCGGGAGTCAGGGCGACCACCGCGGCTGAGCGGCGATAGAGGAAAAGCTCGAACTTCTCAAGCAGGCGAAGGCCCAGGTTGCGGCGCATGGCGCCGACCGCGGTGATCGACGCCGGCCACAAGTCGCCGAGTTCGAATACGAAAGGAATGGCGCGGACGGCGCCCAACCCCCAGCCGCCGACGGCGGCGAAGAATTGCGGCGAGGTGGCGGCGACGACGTCCGGCCTTCTCTCGAACAAGCCGGCCACGAAGGCGCTCGCCATGAAACTCAGGAAATCCAGCGTCCGCCGCACGGTGCCGCGGTTCGGCGAAATGAAGGTCTTGACCCGAACCACCCGGATCCCGGCCATCTCTTCCACTTGACGCCAACGGTTCTCGTAACCTTCGTGAAGACGACCCTGCGGGAAGTTCGGAGCGCTGGTCAACACGGTTACGTCGTGACCCCACTTGATCCAGTAACACGCCCGCTCGAAGACCCGGGTGGCGGCGGCGTTGGTTTCCGGCGGGAAGTTTTCGGTCAGAAAGAGGATTCGCACGGACCCGTTCCCTCAATCGGCCGGATCGGCCTTGGTCAGGAAGACCAGCAACAGGCCGACGGCGCCGGCGGCGCCGAGCAGCCCCGGACCGATCTGTCCCCTCGCCGATATGACGGCGAGCGCGATCAGAAACAGATTGGTGACGATGACGAGTCCGACGATCCGGTCGTGCGAAAACCCCCGTGCCGCCGCCATCTGATAGAAGTGCTGGCGGTGCGGACGCCAGACGGCCTCACCCTTGAGCGCCCGGTGGAGCAACGTCCAGGTGGCGTCGACCAGGAAGTAGAGCGGCAGGATCAAAGCGGCGGCCCACTCGCCGTACGCCGCCGCCGTCAGAAGAAGCCAACCGAGAAAGAAGCCCAAGGGAACGCTGCCGACGTCGCCGAGAAAGACCCTGGCCGGATACCAGTTCCACCACAAGAATCCGCCGGCCGCGGCGGCTAGGGTCAGGGCGAGAAGCGGCAGCGGCCCTTCGATGCCGGCGATACCGGCGACGGCGGCCAGGCCGACGCCGATGGATATGGTCTCGACGCCGGCGATGCCGTCGATCCCATCCATGAAGTTGAACAGGTTGACGAACCAGACCCAAGCCAGTCCGGCGGCGACGAGATCGAGAGTGGGGGAAAGAAGGCCGCCGAAATAAGGCCCGGGAGCGGGCACGGTGATGAGGGCGGCAGCGACGGCGGCGGCCTGGGCGAACAACCGCGGCAGGGGGGACAGGCGGCGGAGGTCGTCGATCCATGAAATCCCGGCCAGCAGGAACCCGAGGCCGACGATGTTGAAGACTGGATCGGGTGGCGAGTCCCCGACGGCGCCGACGACGTACCAGGCGACAAGGACGACGCCGGTGACGGCGATGCCACCGCCGGTCGGCGTCGGCCTCGCATGGCTCGAGCGCTCGTCGGGCTCATCGACGATCCGGCGGCGGACGAGAGCGCCGAGAACGATCCATGTGCCGATAAGCGAGGCGACGAAGACGGCGGCGACGAGTCCGCCAACGCTAAACCAGTTCATGGCCGGACTTTATATAGCACGCCACCAAAACCCTAAAGCTCCGAGGCGCTATTTACTCGCGGCCGTAACTGTCCTCCAGGCGGACGATGTCGTCCTCGCCGATATAGTCGCCCGACTGCACCTCGATCAGCCGCAACCGCGTTTCGCCGGCATTTTCCAGCCGGTGCCGCGTGCCCTTGGGAATGTACACGGACTGATTTTCGCTTAGGGTCAGGATTTCCTCGCCGTTGGTGATGGTCGCCGTTCCCTCGACGACGACCCAGTGCTCGGCCCGGTGGTTGTGATACTGAAGGCTGAGCCGGGCACCGGGCTTGACCACGAGTTGCTTGACCAGGAAACCGGCCCCTTGATCGAGGTTCTGGTAGTAGCCCCAAGGCCGATAGACACGGGTATGGCTGACGTGCTCGTCGCGACCCTCCTCGTTCAGCCAGTCGACGGCACGGCGGACCTCTTGGGCGCGATCCTTCGGCACGACCAGAACAGCGTCGTCGGTCGCCACGATGACCAGATCCTCGACGCCGATTGCGGCGACCAGACGGTTGTCGCTGCGAATGTATGAGTTCCGGGTGTCGGCCGTGAAGACATCACCGAGCGCCACGTTGCCGTTCGAATCCTCGTTGCCGATGCCCCACAGCGCCGACCAGGCGCCGACATCGCTCCATCCCATATTGGTGCGGACGACGACGGCGTCGGACGTTTTCTCCATGACGGCGTAATCGACGGAAACGGATTCGGCCGCCTCGAACGACGCCTTGTCGAGCCTCAGAAACCCGAGGTCGCGGGTTGCCGATCCGACGGCCCTCCTACACGTTTCTACCAACCGGGGGCAGTGATGCGCCATCTCCTCGATTAGGCGGTCGGCCCGGAACACGAACATGCCGCTGTTCCAAAGGTGGTTGCCGGAAGCCAGATACTCGGCGGCGGTTGCCGCATCCGGTTTCTCGACGAAGGCTTCGACCAGGTGGCAGCCGACCTGGCTATCGAGTCCGGTGCCGGCGCGGATATATCCGTATCCGGTCTCCGGCGCCGCCGGTTCGATACCGAAAGTGACGAGATGGCCATCGACGGCGGCCCCGGCTGCCGTGGCAACGGCGGCATGGAAGCCAACCGTGTCGTCGATCACATGATCGGACGGCACCACCAGCATGATCGCGCCCGGGTCGCCATCGGCCAGAACCATGGCGGCGGCGGTGATGGCCGGCGCCGTATTGCGGGGTGCCGGTTCGAGGACGATGTCGCGCGGCTCGACGCCGGCCTCCCTGAATGCCTCGGCGACCAGGAACCGGTGGTCTTCGTTGCAGACGACGAGAGCCGGGGCATAGGCGTCGCCGTCAACCCTGCGCAGTGTCGCCCCGAACAGAGTCTCGCCCGAATGAAGGCAGAGAAACTGCTTCGGCCGAAGCCGTCGCGACAATGGCCATAAGCGGGTGCCGGCGCCTCCCGAAAGGATGACCGGGACGACTTTGCCGCTCGAGAAAGCGGAGGCACTCATGCGGGGGATGCCGATCGTTGCGATGATGGCGGTTTGGGCCGTGTGCCGGCCGATGCAAGCAGGTCGTCGCCGGCGGCGAGGATACCGGTGACCGCAACGCCGAGGCGGAGGCTGCTCAAATCCGTCGACCCGGCGCGGGCGGCTTCGGCGAAGCAACGGACGGCGGTCGTCAGAGGCGGCTCCGGGTCGATGGGAACGGCAGTCCCGCCGACCGGCTCCGAATCGAAGTCCCGGACACCGTCGAACCGCACCAGTTTCTTGGTCTTGGTGTCGTCATAGACGAGACGGCCATCGGTCAGCTGGACAGCGAACCGCCGGCGTTTTTCGCGGCGCATGTTGTTGAGGCCGATTTCAGCGATGAGGCCGCCGCCGAAATCGAGGGCCAGCGATATGTCTTCGCCGCCTTCGGGGCCGTCGCCGATCGGCGTCTTCCGCTTGGCGGCGACGAAACCGGGTCGCCGCCCCAGCAAGTCCATACACATGGCGACGTCGTGCGGCCCCCAATCCCAGAGCACCGGCGTATCGGAGCGGAACGGCCCCCAGCGGCCGGCCTCGCTGCGGATGGCGACGACGCGGCCCATCGACGCCGCCTCCCGCTTGAGGGCGCGGAAGGCGGCGCTGAAGAGATGGACGTGGTCGACCATGACCAGGACGCCCAGGCGTTCCGCCTTTTTCAGCAACTCCTCGGCCTCCCTCGGATCGGTGGTCAACGGCTTTTCGACCAGCACCGGCAGGCCGGCGCCGACGGCGGCCGACGCCATCTCGGCGTGAAGGCGTGGCGGCGTGGCGACGACGACGCCGTCCACGTCGTCGGCTTCGGCGACGGTCCGCCAGTCCGTATCGACCCGACAGCCGGGCGGGGCGAGAGCGTGGCGGGCCGGGGTCCGGGTCGCCAGCCGGACCAATTCCAGACCGTCGGCGGCGGCGATGGTGTCGATATAGTTGCGGCCCCAGGCGCCGGCCCCGATCAGGCCGAGTCGGAAAGGCGTTTCGGAAGGGGCGGCGGGAGTCAAACCGACTTAAGCCTCACCGGTGTAGACGCCGTCGGACCAGGCCAGGAACCGCCTCAAGCCTTCGTCGAGGTCGACCACGGGCTCGAACTCCAACTGCAGGCGCGCCTTGCGGATGTCCGGGGCGCGCCGCAGCGGCTCGTCGGCCGGGTAACTGTCCGGGTATTCGACGATGTTGTAGGTCACGCTCCGCTCGGAGACGGCTTCGATCCTCTTGACCAGGTCGACCATGGAAATCTCCGGCGTCGGATTGCCGATGTTGTAGGCTTCGCCGGCGACACCGCCGAGAATGACGAGCAGGAAGCCGACCATGGCGTCGGTCACGTAACAGAACGTCCGGGTCTGCTCGCCGGTACCGTAGACGTTCAAGGGCTGGCTCGCCTTGATTCGGCTGGCGAAGTTGGGCAGCACTCTATAATCGGTCTCCTGCATGCCGGGGCCGTAGACGTTGAACGGGCGGATGGTGTTGGTGTGGGTGCCGTCCTTGGTGTGGAAGATATAACACAGCGTCTCGCCGACCCGCTTGCTCTCGTCGTAGCACGCTCTCGGTCCCTGGCACGACACGTTGCCGCGGTAGCTCTCGGCCATCGGCACGTGCTTGGGGTCCGGATCGCCGTAGATTTCGCTCGACGAGAAAAACGCGAACCGGGCGTCGTTGCGTTCGGCGAGCTCGAGCATATGGCGGGTGCCCGAAATCGCCACCTCCAGGGTCTCCAAGGGATAGGCCCGATAGTAATACGGACTGGCGATGCCGGCCGCGTGGATCACGTAATCCAGGGGGCCGTCCCAATCCAAAGGCTGAATGGCGTCGTGGTTGATGAACTCGACATGGTCATGGTTCGGGACTTCGGCGCCCTCCTTGCCGGCGGTGATCATGTTGTCGAGCGCCACCAGCCTGACCGGTCGGTCGAGGGGCTTTTCATTGAGGCGGGCGAAAACCTCCATGAAGTAACGCCCCAGAAACCCCCGGCCGCCGGTCAGGAGAACGGTCTTGCCGGCAAACGCCTGGGCCCTGGCGCCGAGGCGGGTGACGATTTCATCGATATCGGTATCCAACAGAAAGGTGGTCATCGTCGTCGTCATTCTCCTACAGCGGCGTCGCTTCCGTCGATCTGAGACTCCGCCCAATCAAAGGCCGTTTTCACGATAGTGTCCAGGTCGGAGCAGTGCGGCGACCATCCCAACACTTCGCGGACCTTGCCGTTCGAAGCGACCAGGACGGAAACGTCGCCCTGGCGTCGATCGCCGTAACGGACCGGCACCGTCAAGCCGGTTGTTCTCTCGGCCGCTTCGATGACCTCCTTGACCGAGCTTCCGGCTCCGGTTCCGATGTTGTAGCAATCGGTATCGGCTCCGCCCACCAGCGCCTCGAAGGCGGTCTGGTGGCATTCGGCGATGTCTTGGACGTGAACGTAGTCCCTGATCGCCGTGCCGTCGGGCGTGTCGTAGTCGGTTCCATGAACGACGAGCTCGTCGAGCTGGCCTAGGGCGGCTTCCAGAACCCGAGGAATGAGATGGGTTTCCGGGTCGTGGGCTTCGCCGATGTCGCCGTCCGGGTCGGCGCCGGCGGCATTGAAATAGCGCAAAATGACGGCACGAATGCCGTGAGCGCCGGCCTCGCGGATGTGTTGTTCGGCCTCGAGCTTGGAGGCGCCGTAGGGATTGACCGGCGAGAGCGGATGTTCTTCGTCGAGAACCGGCCGCTGCGGATTTCCGTAGACGGCGCAGGAGCTGGAATAGACCAGGGTTTCGACGGCTTCCTCACCCATGACGTCGAGCAGGTTGCGGCATCCCTCGACGTTGACGCGGCGGTACTCGGCCGGTTTCGCCATCGACTCGCCGACCAGGATCTTGCCGCCAAAATGCATCACCGCCCGCGGGCGATGCGCCCTGAACACCTGCTTGAGACGCTCGCGGTCGAGAATATCGCCGATCTCGAGCGGTCCCCACTTGACGGCCCAGTCGTGGCCGGCGCTGAGGTCGTCGAAGACGACCGGCAGGTAGCCGTTCGCCGCCAGCGTCTTGCAGGCGTGGCTGCCGATATAGCCGGCCCCGCCGACAACCAGGATCGAGTTACTCAACGGGCGTATTTCCGGAAGCCAGCAGACTCATGTAGCGGGACTCGACGGCCTCGATCCGATAGGGGGCGAGCAGGCCTTCGATAACGGTTTCCGGCACCGCCGGCGACGAGCCGACGAAGTCGACCAGGGCTTCGGCGTTGTCGGCCAGGAGGGCCTCGTCCTCGATTAGGATCAGGGCGGCCGGATGGCCGTTCAGGAAGGCGACCGAGCTGTCATCTTCGGAAGCGACCATGTTGAGGATGGGCCGACCGGCGCCCAGGTAGTCGACGATCTTGCTGGGCAGCTGATAGGTGGTCTTGTTGCCGATGTTGACCAGGATATCGGCGTCGCCGGTCTCCCGAAGCGCCGTCTCGCGGTCGACCGGGCCGTGAACGAAAAGACTCCTTCCCAGCAGCCGATCATAGGGTGCAAAGCATTCGGCGCAGTCGTTGACCCGGCCGTAGAAGTGGGCCTGTGTCTGCGGCTGCGCCTCGATCAGCGCCGCCAGCAGCTTCAACAGGTAGCCGGGGTTGCGGATGTCCTTGTAGAGGCTGCCGGCGAAGACCAGCTTGGGCCCGTCCGATCCGGGTCTCGCCGGTCGGCCGGGGCGGCTCTTGCCGCTGAGCAGCGGCGGGATGACCTCGATCTTGTCGGCGGTTTCCGGAAACGCCTCCTCATAGGCCCGCTTGCACGACTCGACGGTGACCGAGACGCTGTCGGCCAGCCCAAGCACGCTGCGTTCGGAGCGGTAGTTGCGGCCGCGGTGAATCGCCGCGTTGTTCCACGGCGGCTCGTTGAAGGAGAACGGATCGCCGATATCGACCATCCAATGCAGGCCCGGGCTGTACTTCTTGACGGCGGCGCCGACCAGATGGCCGGTGTAGGGGGTCGATGTGCTGATGACGGCGTCGTAAGTCCCGCCCCCCGTCAACTCGAGCGCCTTGGCGCGGGCCGGGAAGAACCACAAACACGCGCTGTCCGGCCAATACAGCTTCTTCCAGGTGAGGTCGTGGAGCGCCTTCAAGAGCGCCGCCCAGCCGCTGAACGAAGCGCCACCGAGCGCCTCGTTGCTTTGCGTTCCCTGCCCCGGCCCTCGGGCCTTGCGGCGGCGCTCGATCGATAGTCGCAGATTTTCGGTCAAGGCGCCGCCGACCCGGTGCACACGGACACCGCCGACAACCTCGAAATCGGGGGCGCCCAGCTTGCGGCCGCTGACGACGTCGACGTCGTGGCCCAGTTCCGCCCAATGCCCGGCAATGGCCGACCACCGGTACGCCCGCGGCCCCGGGTCGGGGGGGTAGCAGTAACAGATGATGAGGATTTTCATGATGGACGGGAGGTGTCGTCGGCCCGCGTCCCGACGATCATCGCCAGCGGATGGTCACAACGCCCCAACGGCTCGGTCTTGAAACCGGCCGCCTCGACCAGTTCCCGCCAAGCGTCCGCCGAGAAGCGGTTTCGCGAAAGGCGCAGATAGCGGAATTCGTCGGCCCATCGGGTGTGTCGAACCAGCCACCGGAACGGTGTCCAACGAGCCAGCAGGAGCTTCCGTTGTTCCTTCGCTCGCTCCGGGTGCCTAGGGTCGGGAACGGTGGTGAATAGGTGGCCGCCCGGCTTGGTGATACGGGCGAACTCCGTAAGGACATGCTCCGGAACGTCCGCGTATTCGAGAACGCTGGACGCGACGACGGCATCGAACGCTCCCGCGCCGAACGGAAGAGCATCGCCATCCGAAAGCTCGACCCGGCGCCACTCGATCGACGGGAATTCGCGCGCCCGCCGCAGCATCTCCTCGGAGGCGTCGCAACCGACCACCTGCCAGCCCTGCTCGTTAAGGGCGTTGGCGATCTCGCCCGTTCCACAACCGAAATCCAGGACCTGCCCGCCTTTCGGCACCCGTGGGGCAAGGGACCGGGTGAACCGCTCGACGCGGTCCCGCATAATGCCGTCTTCGCGATAGTGTTCCCGCCAACGGCCGGCCCAGGAATCGAACGCGGCCGTCGTCTCGCTCCGGTGCATCAGGCGGCTGCCTTCCGTTCGGAATCGGGGCGGATATAGGTGTCCCACCACATGGCCAGATTGAGCAGGTACCAAATTTTCTTGGCGTTGCCGCCGGCCAGCACGCGTTCGACCGCGTTCGGATCGAGAAGATCAGTCTCGCGGCAGAACGCCGTCAACAGCTCGCGGGAGGTTTCGTCGAGCCGCCCCGAAAGCCAATCTTCGATAGGAACCGCGAAGCCCTGTTTGCGGCGTTCGATGATGGAGTCCGGGACAAGACCGTGAACGGCATGCTTCAGGGTGTGCTTGAGTTCTCCTCCCCGGGTCTTGACAGATTGCGGGATGGAGAGGGCCAGCTCGACGACACGGTGATCGAGAAACGGCACCCGCGCCTCGACGCTGTTGCCCATGGTCATCTTGTCGACCCGCATCAACAGCAGTTCCGGCAGCCGCAGGTTGAGATCCAGGTAGGTCATCCAGGACAGCGGCGAGCGCTCGGTCGCCTTGTCCTCGAAGCGCTGACGGATCGGCCGCAACGCCTCCCAGGAGCTGAAGTCCCCGAAGCGGTCGCGCAGTCGCGGTGAGAGCAGGGCCACTTTTTCGGATTTGGTGAAGGCCTCGGCACCGCCCCAGAAAATCGGCTGCCCGGCAACGGCCCGCCGCAGCAGTTCCGTGACCGTCCAATCTCGGCCGCCGACCAGGGACAGCGCCGCCAGAGCGACCCGCTTCAACACGCCGGTGCCCGCAAGGTCGCTCAACTGCTGAAGGCGCAGGTACGCCTTCCAGCGGCGGTATCCCCAGAACAGCTCGTCCGCCCCTTCGCCGACCTGACAGACGATGATGCCGTTGTCGCGAGCAAGCTTGGAGACGAAGTGAACCGGTACGCAGACCGGGTCGGCGATGGGCTCGTCCTGCAGTGACACCATACGCGGCAGGAAGTCGAGCAGGCCCTGGCGGGATACCTCGAAAACGTGGTGCTTGGCGCCGGTTTGATCGGCAATCGTTCGGGCGAACGGCATCTCGTCGGCGACGCTGGACTGGTCGTCGGGATAGGTAATGGTGAAGGCCTGGACGGAGCCCTCGGCCTCGCCCTCCGAGAACAGCGCCAGGTTGGTGCTGGAATCGATACCGCCGGAGAGAAAAACGCCGACCGGCACGTCGGCTTCCTTGCGGTAGGTGACGGCTTCGCGAATTTCGTTGAGCAGACGTTCGCCGACGGCGGTGTCGCTGGTATCGGCGAGCGCGGCCGTCGAGTCGAGCGGATCCCACCAGCGGGTCTCCGAAATTTCGCCCGCGGCCGAGACCATGAGATACGTTCCCGCGGCCAGCTTGTTGATCCCCTCGAACAAGGTCCGCGGGGCCGGCGAAGCCAGGAACGAGAGGTAGTGATAGAGCGCCTCTTCATCGATGGCGCAGGGGCGTTCGGGGCCGGCCAGGATGGCCTTGATCTCCGATGCGAAGACGATGCCGCGATCGTCCATGGCGTAGTAGAGCGGCTTGACGCCGATTCGGTCGCGGACCAACCAGAGCGCCTGTTTGCGCCCGTCCCATAAGGCGAAGGCGAACATGCCGCGGAAGCGATCGAGGCAATCGGCACCCCAAGCCCGGTAGGCCTTGAGAATCACCTCGGTGTCGGAGTGGTCGGTCGTCCAGTCGGCGTATCCGAGTCCGACCAGCTCATCGCGCAGTTCGCGATGATTGTAGATCTCGCCGTTGTAGGCGATCCAAAGATCGCCCTCGGCGTCGTGCATCGGCTGGGCGGCGGCCTCCGAAAGATCGATGATCGAAAGACGCCGATGAGCGAGGCCGATGCGACCGTCGTCGGCCAACCACAGACCGGCGCCGTCGGGACCGCGGTGCGCCATCGTCTCGCGCATGCGCTCCAGCACCGGTGCCGCTACCGGATGGCGGGCGGGATCGAAACTAAGGATTCCGGTGAGGCCGCACATGGATTACCAGCGGGACGCTCCTATTGCGACGTTTGTCGCACTCACGGGCCTGCCGTTCCAAGGCCCCGGGGCAGGTCGTCTGCTTCCTGCAGCTTTTCCAGGTACCACTCGTAGGTTCTAGCCAGGCCGACCTTGAGTGAAGTCTGCGGCCGCCATCCCATATCCAGGAGTTTCGTGCAGTCGAGTAGCTTGCGGGGCATGCCATCGGGTCGGGAGCAATCGAATACCAGGGTTCCTTCAAATTCAACGATTTTCGCAACCAGTTCTGCGAGTGCTCTAATTGTCAATTCTTTGCCGGTGCCGATGTTGACGTGGCTCTCACCGGAGTAGTTCTTAACCAGAAAGACAAGGGCGTCAACGAGGTCGTCGATGTAGAGAAACTCTCTCAGCGGTGCGCCGCTGCCCCAGATGGTCAATTCCAGATTGTCGTTAAGCTTGGCTTCATGGGCCTTACGAATCAGGGCCGGCACGACATGACTGTTTTCAAAGTCAAAATTGTCGCCGGGTCCGTACAGGTTGTTCGGTTGAGCGGAGATGAAATCGCACCCGTACTGTTGCCGGTAGGCCTGGCACATCTTGATCCCGGCGATCTTGGCGACGGCGTACCACTCGTTCGTTGGCTCCAGGGGGCCGGTGAGAAGCGCTTCCTCGGCCATCGGCTGTTCTGCTTCGCGTGGATAGATACAGGCCGACCCGAGATTCATCAGCTTTTCGACCCCGGCTTTCCACGCACCGTTCACGATGTTCGATGTGATCACTATATTGTCGTAAATAAATTCTGCCGGGCGCGTGGCATTGGCATGTATGCCGCCGACCGTCGCGGCTGAATGAAAAACGATTTCCGGTTTTTCGACTGCCAGCCATTCCTCCACCTTGCTCCTGTTCATCAGGTCCAGGTCCTGGCGGGTGGCTGTGAGGATCGAGCAATTCTCGGATTGCAGCCTTCTGACAATCGCCGAGCCGACCATGCCCGTATGTCCGGCGACCCAAACCCGTTTGCCTTCCAGCGACAGCGAAGACGTGGAAGTGTTCGATATCATGATTGCGGTGCTGTCTCGGCCATATCGGCCTGAACCATTTCCTTGACGAGTTCGGAGAAAGTCGTTCGGTGCCGCCAGTTGAGTTCGCGCCGGGCCTTGGCGGCATCGCCACACAGATTATCCAGCTCGATCGGACGAAAATAACGCTTATCGATCTGAACCAGAACTTCACCCGAGACCGCATCGATCCCGTTTTCGTCCAGGCCTTCGCCTTGCCATAAGACGGCTCGTCCGATTTCGGCAAAGGCGAGCTCGACGAACTCCCTAACCGAATGGCTTTCGCCGGTCGCCAGCACATAGTCGTCGGGCTTCGTTTGCTGTAAGATCAGCCACATGCCCTCGACATAGTCCCGCGCATGGCCCCAGTCCCGCCGGGCGTCCAGATTGCCAAGATAGAGAATTTCCTTGGAGCCCCCCGCGACGGCAGCGACGGCGCGGGTGATCTTGCGGGTGACAAAGGTCTCACCCCGGGTCGGTCCCTCATGGTTGAAGAGGATTCCGTTGGAGGCGTGAAACCCATAGGCTTCCCGGTAGTTGACGGTGATCCAGTAGGCGTAGAGTTTTGCCGCCGCATAGGGGCTGCGAGGCTGAAAAGGCGTCTGTTCGTTCTGAGTTTCCTGATTGGAGTTTCCATACAACTCGGAAGTCGAGGCCTGATAAAAACGCGTCTTGTCTCCAAGATCGAGAATCCGAACCGCTTCCAGCAGACGCAAGGTGCCGAGGGCGTCGGCGTTGGCCGTGTATTCGGGCGTCTCGAAACTTACCTGCACGTGACTCTGGGCCGCGAGATTGTAGATTTCATCGGGTTGGACCTCCTGCACAAGGCGAATCAGATTGGTGGCATCGGTCATGTCTCCGTAATGAAGAAAGAAGCTTGCTCCCGCTTGATGGGGGTCGACATAGAGATGATCGACCCGTTCCGTGTTCAATGACGACGAGCGGCGCTTCACGCCATGGACGATATACCCCTTGTCGAGCAGGAACTCGGCCAAATAGGCGCCGTCTTGCCCGGTCGCGCCCGTAATGAGGGCTGTTTTATCTGTCATTAAATGGAAATTTCCTTTGCCAGCACTATTCGAAAGTTCAAATAGTTAAGTTTTTCGGGCCTCGTGAACAATATTTCTGAACCGGGAGAATGCGAGAGTCCACCCGGCCATCGACACGCCTAGCGTAGCCCCGTGCGCTGCCGTTACGATCGGTGGCGTGACATAGTAGGGTGCCAGGCAAATGACAATATAAGCCAGGGGAAGGCAGGCAAAAAAGGTTACTCGTTTTGCATTGGAAAACACGAACGCGCACAACAGCCCGATCGGCAACAACAGCATCAGCGCCACCCGGCCCGCCAACGAGATTACGTATTCGGGGTGAATTTCCATCAATCGCGATATCGTAACCGGTGAAGCCCAGCCGTTTTCTGCGACAAGTTTCTGCCGTTCTTCGATTAGCGCCGCCTGGTCCGGCTGGCGGGTATAGCTCGGCAGATCGGCGACAAAAGTCAGCGCCATGTTGGGAAACACGATCGATAGGGCTCGGCGTAGAACCATCGAAGCATAAAGGCCGGGATGAGCTCTGATAAACTCGATGGCCCGATCCATCAGCCAGCTGTTGTATTCAACGCCCAACGTATTGTTGACGTCGGTGCGCCCGGTTTCCTTGGTGTACCATTCCACCGGCACGGAATCATCGTTACGCATTCCTAGGGGGTTTTCATACTGCCCGACGCCGGTGAAAAAATTGTGGCCGAGGTTGGAGCGCACCGGCGAAAACTCACCACGAGCCAACTTATTGGCGGATGCCGCCAACCCGAACGCCAAACAGCCGACCAGAACAAGAACCGAAACATTGCGCCAATGAAAAAATTGAATTTTGACAGATTGTTTGTGGGCCATGCTGACCAGCCAAAGCCAGCCCGCAGCACCGATCACGTAGAGGGCAAGGATCGAACGAAATTCGTTGCCGACAAAGCTGAACACAACCAACAAAGCGACCAGGCCGAGATATTTATATCTATCCCGGACGCCTTGGATTTCGATCACCGCCCAGGTGATCAGCACCATCCATACGGTCAGCCACGAATTGTAGTCCGGGGAAGCGGCCATTTGGACTTGAGGCAGAAACAGCGCATAGGCGATTCCCGACACCTTGGCGCCGACGTTCCCCGAAACCCGGTTGGCGATGGCCATGACCGGAAGAACCATAAGGGCGTCGACGAATAGATTTATTCCCTGAATCTGCGGGTAGGTGACCTTCCCCGTCAACGTATCGACCAGCAGATACAGGTAGATCAACCCCCTGTCGTTCAACGACCAAGTTGCCAGCGCGTGATCCAGCGAAAATTGGTAAAGGTTCTCGAAGCCGGGGGGCAGGGCGGTGCCGCCAAGATCGCTCCAAGCCAACGTCAAGGCGGTTCTGGGCAACGGCCCCCAATGGGGCGGGATGTCCCAAAACAGGTTGAGCGCCAATACGGCGAACCGAAATACAAGAGCAAACGCGAATACGCCCCACAACGCCCGGGGCGCCAGGGCGGGTTCCCCGCGCTCGAAAACATCCGTTTCTTGCCCGTCTGTTGCCAAGTCGTTTATCCCGCCTCAGGCCGCCTGAAAATGCCCGTGCAGGGTTTGCCGACACCACAGCGCATGTCGATAATCTGCCTTGCCCTGGCGGTGGAGCCGCGCTTTCTGGGCAAACCACTCGTGGTTCAGGTTGGCAAGCTGCGCCTCATCGTCGGGTAAGGACATTTCTCGGAGCCACATGGCCAGCGGAATCCCGAATCCTTTTTTCTTGCGGGCCAGGATGTCGTCCGGGACAACTCCTTTCAGAGCCTGTTTCAAAATGAACTTGGTTTCTCCGTTGCGGTATTTAAGCGATGCGGGAAGCCGGCGAGCGAAATCGACGACGTCCATATCAAGAAAAGGCGCGCGCAACTCAAGGGACGCCAGCATGCTTGCCCGGTCGGCTTTCAGCAAAATACCGTCCTGAAGATAGAAGTTGGTAAAAAACTCCAGCGTTCTATCGATGGAGTCGGTCGACACGCAGCGATCCCAACACTCGATCGCCTCGCTGTACAGGTCCTCTGTATCGATCCCGCCTTCAAACACGTCGCCGATTTCATCCGGTCCCAATGCGCCCATCCATACGGGGCACCATAAGGCCGGCCGATGAGCGACGCCGCGTAACCATCGCTTCAATTTGAAATCAAGGCTCATGTTGCGGTCCGATACCGGGAGCATGCCGACGAGCCTTTCGACGACGCGGTGCATCGGTTTAGGGCAAAGTTTCCGGTATTTTTGTGACACGGCCAGGGCGTGAAAGGGATCGTATCCGGCGAACAGCTCATCGCCGCCGTCCCCGCTCAGCGCGACCGTAACTCCGGTCCGGGCAAATTGACAGACCAACTGGGTCGGTAAAATGGAACTGTCACCAAGCGGCTCGTCAAGCCGGCCAAGCAGGTCGGGCAACATCGCCTTGGCCTGCTCAAGATCGAATGTTTTTTCATTGTGTGTAGTCGAAAAATTTTCGGCGACCCGGCGTGCGAACCGCGTTTCATCGAAAGATCGCTCCTTAAAGCCGATAGAATAGGTGCGGATTTCGGAGTCGGGGAGAAGCTCCCGCGTGAACGCGACAATGGCGCTCGAATCAACGCCGCCGCTCAACAGAACACCCAGCCGAACATCGCTTTCGAGGCGCCGGCCGACCGCCGATTTGAGAAGTGCTCGCAATTCCTCGGCAAGGCTGCTTTCGTCCCTGGATGCCAGTTCCGCGTCCGGTTCGACAGCAAACCGCCAGTACTGCCTGATTTCTATCTCCGATCGCTCGACATCGAAAACCAGCGAATGGCCGCCGGGCAGTTTCCTGGCCCCACAATAGGGCGTGTGCGGCGCCGGAAAAAAGGCGTAGGCGAAATATTTCTGCAGAGCGCGGTAGTCGGGCGTTCGATCTACCTGCGGATGATGCAGAAGGGACGTCAGTTCCGAGGAAAACGCGAAACTGTCTTTTCCGCACGAGTAGAAAAATGGTTTTTTCCCGAACCGGTCCCTGGCGGCAAACACCCTCCGCCGATTTTCATCATAGACGGCAAACGCGAACATACCGTTTAACCGCCCCGGCAGGGCTTCGCCCCATTCCTCGTATCCGTGAACGAGAACCTCGGTGTCCGAATGGTCCGAGCGGAACCGGTGCCCAGCCGCCTCAAGGTCTTTTCTCAGCTCCCGGTGATTGTAAATCTCCCCATTGAAGACAACGTGGATCGTGGAATCCTCGTTGCTCATCGGCTGAACGCCGCCCACGAGATCGATCACCGCCAACCGCCGATGCCCCAACCACACGCGGCCATCGGGCGAAACGTAGCGGCCGTCGCCGTCGGGGCCTCGGTGACGGATGGCGTTCAGCATCGAATCCAGAAGGCGGTCCGACCCGCCTCCGACGCATCCTGAAATTCCGCACATGGTTACTGCGAGCTGTCTATGTTCTTCGAGCTGCGAATGAAATAAGCTCGCTTGCCCTGGGATTCGAAATATACCCGTATCAGGAGTTCGGCCAGCAGCCCGAGAAAAAAACTCAGAACACCGACCACGAAGGTCATCACCACCAGCAAGGGCATCGGCGTGGAAATAAACGACGTGGCCTCGAAAAACCGCAGGTACAGAGCGAAAATTCCGCTCAGCATGGACAGCCCGATACAAAACAGACCAAAACCCCCGAATACGTAGATCGGCTTGGAGTGGAAATCGGAAAGGAACTTGACCACGAGAAGATCGAGAAAAACCTTCGAGACCCGCCCCATCCCGTATTTCGATTGGCCGAACTTCCGTGCGTTGTGCCTGACGGCGATCTCCGCCACCTTGCCGCCCTGAAGGCTTGCGTAGATGGGAACGAACCGGTGCATTTCGCCGTACAGGTTGACGTCCTCGAGCACGTCCTTGCGGTAGGCCTTCAGCGTGCAGCCGAAATCGTGAAGATGGACACCGGAAATTTTCGAAATCAACCAGTTGGCAATCCAACTCGGCAGGTTCCGTGTTAGGGTCGCGTCCTTGCGGTTCTTGCGCCACCCGGAAACCACAGAGAAGCCTTCATCGAGCTTGTCCAGCAGGCTTGGAATGTCGGTCGGGTCGTTTTGCAGATCACCGTCCATGGGCACGACGACATCGTGAAGGGCGTGATCGAAACCCGCCATCATGGCCGCCGTTTGGCCGTAGTTACGCCTGAAGGTGATAACCTTGACGCGGTCGTCGGCGCTTGCAAGGTCGTTCAGACGATCTCCGGTGGCGTCGTTGCTGCCGTCGTTCACGAAGATAAGCTCGAAATCGATACCAGCCTTCTTCATGGCCGCCGACACGTCCTCAAACAGAGGACGGACATTTTGCTCTTCGTTGTAAAGAGGAACGACGATTGAAATCGGTGGGTACGGCATCTTTGGGCCTATTGAGTTCTGTTCTGAACCTAGGGCGCGGGGTCCGGCACCCGCATTGGTTTTTCACCGATAACCGACCAACTATAACCGTGCCGGTCAAGGGCCTTAACATTAACGAATTCAGCGTTGCGCACCACGTCGGTGATCTCATCGTGGCGATAGTATTTGGCGTGTGCCGGATTGAGTTGATCGTAGATCGCCAGCAACTTTTTGTTGGTTGTGAATTTACCCAATACGTTGATCATATAACCACGAAGCGGCAGTGGAAGAACACGACAAGCCAAAATGTAAGCTTCAACAAAAATCAGCAAAACCCACGAGAGAGCGGTCAGGATACTTTCCGGCAACCGCTTGGTGATCGCCCTTAAAGGCGTGAGAAAGGCCAGGTAAACCTCGTTGCCTTCGTAACCGTAAACCCAGATCAGCAGCCGCCCCCCCGGCCGCAATGCCTTGAATGCGGCCCGCAGAGTGGGAAGCGGATCAACGATATGATGGATGACGCCGATTGAGAATACGTAGTCCAAGGTCTCCGTCTCGTCCATTTGCTCACCGGTCACATTGAGATAGCGGATCGGAACCTCGCTGCTCTCCATGTTGCGTTTCAGAATCTCTATGGCCTTGGAGGGCTCAACCGCGAGGATCGATTTCGGCGCCAACCGCGACAGGATTCCGATAAACCTTCCCGCTCCGGCGCCGATTTCGCAGACGTCCTTGCCGCGAATTTCGTCGACTCGCATGAAGTCGCCGAATTTATCCTCAAGGGATTCGACGGAGCCGTAAAATCCGTCGTTTTCGGTGAACTTATGCCACTGTTCACCGAAGTCCTGAATGGTGCGGTCGTCTACGGATTTCATTACTTTGTCCGCAAGGGCGTCTTTCCAAAGGAATTCAAGATTGCCTGCGGACCCGCGAAGCGCGGATGCAGAAACTTCTCGGGAAAGTAGTTTGTCAGTGATTCCAGGGCAAATCGCGGCGGCGAACGGGATGTCCGGCGTTAAATCGATTGCGGATAGCGGGGCCGGTCGACAGACCGGTTACCTACCGATACGGTATTTTTCTTTATCGGCCTTGGTCCCATGGAGCATTTTGGCAAAAAGCACTTTTCCGCCGCGGGCCAGTTGATGGACATCGTGTTTCGAGCGGATTGCGGCTAGGTTCCGCATCAGAATCTTCGGCGACGTGTAGTACTCCCGAAACGCCCGATTGTACCAATAGATCATGCCGTCGACGCCGAGATTGGGATTCACGTAAACGGGATCCTTGGGGTCGATGGCGAGAAAATCCTGCCAGCGGGCTTCGCGGCGCATACCGCCGTCGGCAACGCAGCTTTGGTAGAGGGCGGAGCCGGGATAGGGCACGGGTAAATAGAAAAGAGCCGTGTTGGCGGCCAGCGACTTTGCATAATTGATCGTGTTTTGAACCATCTCGGCGGTTTCACCGGGAAGGCCGAGGATGTAGTTTGCAAAATACCGGAAGCCGGCTTTTCTTATCATCTCCACGCCGGCGGTCTGCACGTCCACCGTTGTTCCCTTTTTTATCAGGTCGAGGGATTCCTGATTGCCGGATTCGATCCCGAGAACAATCTGGCGCCCGCCTGCCTGATACATCGCGTCCAGCAGTTCTGGGTCGACCCGGTCGGCCCGCGTATTGCAGCTCCACAACAGCCCGAGATCGGCCTTGATCATCAAATTCATCAACTTGATGATGTATTTCCTATTAATCGTGAATGTCGAATCTTGGAAATAAATGCCCTTCGCGCCTTTCTCGTCGCGAATGATCTTCAGTTCCTCGACGATTCTTTCAGGGCTAAAAAAACGCGTCTTTTTACCAAGGATCAAAGAGGCCTCGCAATAGGAGCACGAATAGGGACAGCCGCGCTGGGTCAAAAAGGCGTAGTTCGGAAGGATCACGTACTGGCTGGGGTGAGGCACGTACCGGGATAGGTCCAGATCCGAGAAAAAACCCACCGGCAGGCTGTCAAGGTCGCCAATAAACTGGCGCTGTTTGTTGATGATGACGTTCTCGCCGTCCCGGTAGACCAAGCCATCGATCCCGCTCCAGTCCTTCTCCCCCTCCGACAATGCCACTAGGAACTCGTCGAAGGGAAACTCGGCTTCGTGACGGACGATGAAGTCCAGTTCCGGGCACTGTTTCATGCTCAATTCGGGAAGCGTCGTGACGTGGATATTGCCCATCACCAGCTTGCAATGGGGCAGCGCCTCCTTAATCAACCGGCCTGTGGCGAAGGCGTAGTCCGCGGTCGGCGTATAGACCGACAGGGCGACGACGTCGTAGCCCCGATCGACCAAAACGCTCCTCAAAGTTTCCGGCGTATAGTCCCCGAACTGGGTGTCGATCAAATCGACATCGTATCCCCGGTGTTTCAACCAAGAATACACCGATATCATACCCATCGGAGCCGTATAACCTTGTTCGGTTTTGGCATATGCCCAAACGGCTTCGGCTGGATAGAGGGGCTCCAGCAACAAAATCTTCAGGGCCTTGGCCTTTTCCGAAATTGGCGGGTACACCGGACTCTCCCGGCCGACCGCCATTTCCGTCTTGAGCGGCGATACCTTGGAGAAATCGATGAGTTCTGAGATCACGTCGGTCATTTAGTAACCCTAGCTAACCTTAACCCAGAACACACAGCTTCCATCGCCAGCTGGCGCTTCAATGCCGAACCCTCGGGCTTCGGTTTAATAATCATCTGGGAAGCGTTCCTGGAAATGTCGATCTAATTACGAATGAAAAGTAGTTTTAAGATCTCAGCCGGGCGCGTCGCTTGATTACAGGGTGGCGGCCCGGCGCAATTCGGCCTGAAATCCATCGCGCACGATGCGGGAATCATGTTTTTCAACGGCCAGTTTCCGGGCCTTTGCGGCCAGGCGCTGCCGCAGGTCAGTATCGTCGGCCAGTTTTCCGATCGCCTCGGTCAGGCCGGAGACGCCGCGCTTCGTAACGACAAATCCCCAACCATCCCTCAGGGCGTAATCGACCTGTGCGGTTTCCTTGGGTCCGTAGACGAGAATGGGTACTCCCGTCAGCAGGCACTCGGGAATTTTTGACGGCATCGAGCAACGGATAAATCGAATCGACCGGGCATCGAAGTTAACGGGCAACACCAGAAGGTCAGCTTCGCACAAGCGCTTAAAATAGGTGTCACGGTCGGGGATCGGGTCGTTCAGGGAAATACCGTCATCTATTTCAAGTTCGCACCTGAACGGCGTCGCCATAAACGCCGGGCTAAAAATATCCAGCCGTACGGCCCGACCGCCTTTACGCAATCCGGCGACGGCGGCGCAAACGTCCTTGAGGCCCTGAAGCTGGGCAAACGGCAATATCGACCCCGCATAGACGATTTTGAATTCGGCTCCGGCCGAAACATCGGTTTTCGAGAATTCGGCCCATTTCGATATGTCTATAGTGTTTTGAAACGCCAGGAACGGCAGCTTGAACTCCCGTTCGTAGGCATCACACATGAATTGACAGATGCCCAGCCGCAGCCGCGCATTGACCACGAGCTTCCGGTAGATGTCGCGCATGAAGCGCTGGCGCGGCGCCGACAGCAGCCCTTTGGCGTAGATGTGGGTCCGCCAGTCGTCCATGGCGTGGACCACCAACGGCAGGTTCCAGCGCACTCGTATCATGTCGATCAACTGCATCAGGGCGTTGTTGCCAAGCGTCGTGTAAAGAATTTCGGGCTCGAAGGCCTCGATCCAGGATTCCAGCCGCGATGATATACGCGCCGTTTCGGGCAGGCCGTCCTCGCCGAACAAAGAACGCCGAACGGCGCCGAGCGCTCCGGCGCCCGCAGTGGGCGGCGCATCCGGACGATCGCCCGGTTCGGCGGAGATGTTCAAGGTCGCTGGATTTGGGCGCAAAATTCGTTCGGCATACCCAAGCGGCCCCCACTTTTTTATTTCGGGTGGGCCGATCCGGAAAAATGTCGAACAAACATCGTCCTTCACGGGAACCACATCATTGTGGACCGTCGCCAGCCGGTCCTTCGGCCACCCCCTGAACAGGTTGCTGATCGTCACACCACCGCCCGTTACGTGATTGAAGGCCTGCGAGGTAGCCACCAGGACGCGCGGGAAACCGCTGGTTCCATCGTCCTCGAATTCGATTGGTTCGACGACCTGCATCAGGCCTGGGAATTCGTCGTTTCGGCCAGGTGGTAGAGCGCGTTCGCGCCGCCACCGAAGACCGCTTCTTTCTCGTAACGCAATCCGGTCTGGCGACGAAGCTCCTCTAGATCCAGGTCGTCGTCGGCCTCAAGCAGATAGACCGGTCGGGTTTGGCGCATCCTATCGATCAGAATTTCCCTCCACCCAGGAAGTATCGGGCTCATCAGATTGGCGTTTGTGCTCAACCAGCTGATCGGACAGCGCCGGTCGCACAGCAGAAAAAACTGCGGCAAGGTTCCCCACACCATGACGTAATCTTCGGGCTCCGTCCGTTGCTCTACATACGCGGCCGCGTCCTCGGCGAGGCGGTTTTTTTCAAAGATCGGCCGCGCAACGGGAGGTAAGTAGCGAAGATCGAACGGTATGGCGCGGCGTGACCACAAAAGATTGCGAAGATCCAGCAGTGCCAACGCCAATATGGCGGTTCCCAGGACCAGCGGGGAAACGACGTTGAGCGTGGCTCCATCCCCGACAAAGAAAACGACGCCGTAAGCCGCCAGAACACTTAACGGCAACACCAAGGGAATGAAGTGGAATGGCAAAAACCGGCCTTGGGCAAGAACGACAAGCGCGCCTCCGGCGAACCAGGCGAGAGCCAGGGCGTGGACCGGTCCTTCTCCGCTTGCTGCACCGACGAGAGCCAACGCCACCGGCGCCTTTAAAGAGAAAAATACATTCGGTCCGTAGTTCCTGAGATTGAGGTAGCGCTGATATACGGTCCGAAGGCCGCTCGACGTAGACGATGCGTCCTTTGCCGGGTTCTTCTTCTGCCAACCCGTCACATACCCGATTAGACCAAGGTTCTCGAGCTTCAGGATGCCGAGAAATCCCAACAAAAGCACAAACAGAAGCAACGCCCCCAGCGCACCGATGACGGAAGCCGCGAAAACCTCCGAGTCCGGGGACGAATAAAACATCAAAATCCACACTGCGAAGTACTCGCCCAGTTGGGTAATTTTGAACAGCAACGCCATCGTGAACATGGCGAAAACGATGCCGCCCATAAAAAATGCGGACGAAGCCTCCAAATAAGAGAGTGCTGCAATAAAAAGCACGGCGTGGAACAGATTGGCGGTTCGTTCGGCCGTTTCATATTGCAGCCCGAGTGTCGGGACGGCGCAGATCGCTAGGAAACATCCCGCCGCCGCCGCCGGAACGAGCCACGCAGCTCCATAGTGAGTAAGCCCGACATATAAGATTAGCGCAACAGCAATGGATGCGCCCCATGAGATGATCCGCGTCAGCCTGTCCGGATCGCGTTCGCGGAAAAGAGCGAACCAAAGAACATAAAGAAATTTTGAACCGAGACGGGCGCATCCCATGAGTACGTTCAATTGTTTCTCCAGCGTCACGCCGCGACAACGGAACTTCGCCCAATAGGAATGCCAGCCGGCGTCTTGATGGCATGGCAGCGCCAGGAAAGGCCAATTGGCAATCACATAAAGGCCCGCCAGGGCGCTTAGAACGAGAATTTCGCTCAAATATGACGAGCCTGGAATCACGCCTTTAGGCTGGTCCGTTTTCCGGCATTGGTACGGTCCTTGGTGACTCGCGTCGTCGTCGAAATGCGAATGATGTCGCCCAGCACGCCAAGCCCGAACAGGAAACAAGACGCCGTGCCGGCCAGGACGAAAAGCCAGGCGATCGAAGTCAACCCGAACAGCCCCAAGGCGGCGCCCGGCGCGAACACGCCGAACAGCAGCACGAGAATAAGAATGATGAAGAACTTCAAGGGATTGAAAAAAGTGATCCCCTGGAAGATGAGCTGCATCATTCGGAAGGAATCGCGCATGTGCCGGACCTTGCTCTTGCCGAACCGTTTCTTGTAATCCATCGGCACGTAGGAAACGAAATACCCTTCGCCGGTGGCAAAGATGGTGCTCGAAGTTGTGAAGGAGAAGGTGTCGCAGAGGAACGGAAAGAAGGTAAGGGCGAACTCTTTAGTAAACAGTCGAAAACCGCTGTTCGGGTCCTCGATGGTTCCGGACACCCAGACACTGATGAATTTCAACAAAGCCAAGCGAGCTAGGCGCTTGAACCAGCCGTCCGTTTCCAAGACGTTTTTCCGGACGGCGACGGCCATGTCGAAACCGTTCTGCATTTTTTCGATCAGCAGGGGAAGCTTTTCGATTTCGTAAGTGCCGTCGGCGTCGACGATTCCGATCCATTCGTACTGGGCGCAGAGAATACCGGTCTTGATGGCGCTGCCGTAGCCGGTGTTGATCGGATGGGTGACGACGTTGATGTCCTCGATGGCGTCGACCCGCTGGGCGGTTTCGTCCGTCGACCCGTCGTCGACGACGATGATTTCGAACGGCAGAACGCCCCCGCCCAAGACCGTTTTCAGCCGCTCAAGTGTGTCGGCAATGCCATCTTCTTCGTTGTAGGCGGGAACAATGTAGCTTACGCCCGGTTTCGAAGGTTCGGTCGTTTCATGCATGCCACACGCTTCCTTTCCGATAGCCATCATACATGCGCATCCAGTTGCTCAGGACGGCGAGGGAAAATGACCGAAACGAGATATCGGCCGCGTCCTTGTTAAGCTTGAATGTGTCCTTGAACACTTCCGACATGGCGTTTCCATTCAGTTCGAAGAAGCCCAGATGCTGCGTCGGTGTATTGAAGCCCTGCTTGCCGCGGTTCAGTGTTTGGGCCGGCAGAGCGGTGCTCATGACATCGCGCAGAATCCCTTTCTGCCGACGCAGGGTCAGTTTGGCTTCCGCCGGCAACCGTGCGCAGAACTCGACCAGACGATGATCCAGGAACGGCGTACGGACTTCGAGTGAATTGGCCATGCTCATACGGTCGACCTTGACCAGGATATCGTCCTGTAGCCAGGTTTTGGTATCCACGTAAAGCGTGCGGTCGAGAAAGGATGCTTCCTCGACCTGTCGGGAATAATCTTGAAATCGATCGAACGGATCGTATTCACCAACGGCGGCGACGGCGTCCGGAGAAAGGATTTCCTCGATCTCGTCCGGCGTGAAAATTTCCCGCCAGAAATAGTGAGCACGCTCCGCCGGGTAAGCATGGCCGGCCAGGAACTTTCGGAGTTTGTGATCCCAACCGACCTTGTGATGAGTGGCGGGAACAAGTTTTTCCGCTGCCCAACCGATGCCGGCCCGTATTGGCGGCGGCATCCTCGACCAAACCTTGTGATAGGCGTCGGCGCGGTAGGTGGGATATCCGGCGAGAATTTCATCGGCACCGTCACCGGACAACGCCACTTTGACACCGCGCCGGGCGATCTTATTTAGCGAGTAGGTCGGAACGATCGAAGTGTCGGCAAAGGGCTCGTCGGCATGCCAGATCAAGTTTCGGAGGTCGGTTTCCGAAAACGGCGGCTGGTTGCTGACGGTCAGGTCCACCTTCAGGTGCCGGGCGGCGGCTTTCGCGTAGGCGCTTTCATCGAAACTCGGTTCGTCGAAACCGATACAGTAAGCGCTGACTGGCGATGCCGATTCGGACGCCATCGATGCCACAACGGAAACGGAATCCAACCCGCCACTCAGGAATCCCCCCAACGGCACGTCGGACCGCAGTCGTAGCCGCACCGCATCATCGAAAAGCGCCTTGAAGCGTTCCTGCGTATCGCTACCGTTGGCAAACTTCGGCGCCATGAAGGCAGCGCTCAGATCCCAATATTCGACCGGTGTCGCCATGCCATTTCCGGGCTCGTACCAAGTGTAGTGACCAGCCGGCAATTTTTTAATGCGCCGAAAAATCGTTTTCGGGGTCAGAATGTAACCGAGAGACAGGAAGTCCTTGACCGCCTCAAGATCGATCTCGGAACTGTCTCGAACTTCTTCGAGGGTCAGCAGCGCTTTGATCTCGGAGGCGAAGGCAAAAAATCCATCTGCCTCAAAAACGTAGAGTGGCTTTTTGCCCAGGCGGTCGCGGGCCAAAAAAAGCTTTTTGCGGTTGGGGTCCCAAATGGCAAAGGCAAACATTCCAATCAGGCGATCTAGGCACTTCTCGCCGTCGCGTTCATAGAGCTTGAGCAGCACTTCGGTGTCCGACGTGGTGCGGAAGGTAGCGTTTTCGGCTTCCAGCTCGCGGCGCAATTCCAGATAGTTGTAAATCTCGCCGTTGTAGGTAATGACGCAACCTGACTCGCCGACCATCGGCTGATCGCCGGTCGAGACGTCAATGATCGTCAGCCTACGGTGGCCGAGATGAACGCCTTTGCCAATCCACGCGCCTTCCCCGTCGGGGCCGCGATGGACGATGGAGTCGGTCATCCGCTTCAGGGACGAGGTATCGTCGGGCGCGCCCGATGCCCGGCTAAAACCGGCTATGCCGCACATTTCGGAGTCAGGATCAAATTGAAGTTGGCTTGAGTTGGACGATCTTTGCGGACCGGACGGTCAGGCCGAAGTCTCGCTCCTGGCCAGGACACGGACGGCGGCCCGGTAAACCGGGTACTCCAGTAAAAAGCGGCTCAATCCATGGCGCAACCGGAAAAGCGCGACCGGCCGGTACAGGAAATTCAACAGCCGCATCACTTTGTAATAGAGGGTCCCGCCGGAGGTCAGCTTCACGACCTTGTTGTCGATAAAGTACGAGCAAATCAGCATCAGATTAAAGAACCGCTCCTGCGCCGGCGGGTACCAGCCGGTCGTCGCTTCCGCTTCGACCTCGATGTTCGACCACTCTTCCAGGGAACTTGGCATCTCGTAGTTCCATTTGTCCCTGGCCAAGTCATAGAGCTCAGTTCCCGGCAGCGGGCGGAACTTGTTGGGCGGAAAGACGATGCAGTTGGGGTGGTCGTTGATCAACTGCAGCATCAAATCCCTTGTCTGTTTCAGCTCGTCCAGGGACTCGGTCGGCACTCCCATCAGGAAATTATAAGCCGCGGTTATTTCCGTATGGCGGGCCAGTTTCCGGTTGCAGTCGATAATGTCCTGGGCGGTGCAGTCTTTTCGAATGAGCTTGAGGATGCGGTCGCTACCGGTCTCGGCGCCGATATGCATGATGTCGGTTCCGGCCGCCGCCAGTTTCGATAGGAATTCATCGCTCATGCGTTTGATTTCGTTGATGCGCGCGCCGCGAAATCCGAGTTTTACGTCGAGTTGTCGCCGGTTGATTTCATCGATGATGCCTTCGACGTGCTTGAGGCTCGGGAAGCTGTCGTCGTCGATGAAGTAGATGTAGTTGGCACCGTATTTTTCGACGACCATTTGGATGTGGTCGACGACGTCTTCGGCCGGCAGCCGCACCCATTTCTTGCCCTCGACCGGGCTGTATTGGGCCGGCGAACTGCAGAACGAGCATTTGTACGGGCAGCCCAACGCGCTGTACATGGAGAAGATGGTCCGGTCCTGATCCATTTGGCCGTAGACGGAATAGTCTTCGATCAGGTCGTAGGGGATTTCCCTGTGATTGATGTATTCGAATGATTTTTCGTCGCTGGCGTTTCGAACGATCTTGTCGCCGTCGCGCCATGAGGTATTGGCGACGATCTTCGGATCTTTTCCGGCGGCCAGGCAATTGACCAGCTGAAAGAAAGTTTGCGACGCATACCCCGAGATCGCGCAATCGGCGCTCCACTCATCCTCCAGGATGGTTTCCGGGTAAAACGTCGCATGCGGCCCGCCCCAAACAACCTTGATATCCGGATCGATTGACTTGACGTGACGCCCCAAGGCGATGGCATGCTTGATCGGCGTTCCCGACATGACGCTGATGCCAACCGCCAGCGTCTCATCGTCGAGCAACGCCGCCAAATGGTCACGCCAATCGGTATCGTAAAGGCGCTGGTCGAATATGATTACGTCGTAGCCCGCCTTGACCACTTCGATGGAGGCGTACAGCAGGCTCAGCGGCATATGCTTCACGTAGGTGCCCGAGAAGCCCTGCTTCGGGTAGACCATGACGATTTTGGAGCGGTTCACCGGTGGGGACTCCCGTGCCCGGCCAGCTTGGTCGGCCCCTGGGTCGAGTAAAGCTGTGCCATACTCTCAAATGGAGTTGTGGTCATGGTATTTCAAGCGAGCCAGTTTGGATTGAAACTTCAAGTTCGGATTGATCGAGGTAATCCTCCCTGCCTGATTGAATCCAGTCAGTTATCAACACGACGTCGGGTTTTGACCCAATGTCCGTTTCAAGGCCGGGAGAGACTTTCGCAAACAGATCGGCCGTTTCATTCCGGCGAAAACCGTAGTCCACTGATTCTAATTTTAGCGGGCGAACGACAAAAACACCGTAGGTAAAACGCCTGGCAAGTTCGGTCTGCTCGGTGGTCATCGGCTCGATCTCATGCAGGCGCGAGATCAGACTTAGGCACTCTTCCCGAGAATTCGAATCGATAGTAAAGCCGCGTTGGTCAAAGCGCCCGGTTCCGGCGGTTATGACCGGTATGCCGCGGCATGCCGATTCCATGCCGATGCTGCCGCGCACGGTTACGCAATAGTTCATAATATCGAACAAAGAGAGCGTCGATATTTCAGATTCAGGAGGAATCACCCTGACATTGGTTTGCGTGTCACCAAGCGTAGAGCGAATGGCAACGACTTCGGGGTTTTCTCCCGTATAGCCATCCCGGTGATCCTTGACCGTGTTTCCCGGATGGATCTTGACCAGCCAGTTCAGATGGGGATTCTTGGCTGCGGCTTTTACCATATGGATAAGCCAGTCCTCGTAGTTGTCAAAAAGATCCTCTCCCCAGAAAAAAGTCGCGTCCCAGAAAATATGAGCAAATATCACGGCTGTTTTCTTATCGGGATCCAGCCCCAAAGAACTGATCAAGTCACTCTTGTTTGGAAACGTCTTGTCGAACTGGGTTCCGACTTCAGAGAACCATTGCCCTGATCGGTAGCATCCTTCGATCTCGCTACGCAGTCGGGACCAATGACCCGAAACCCAGGGCATGCTTTTTATTTTGTTCCAACTCTCGTCCGATAGCGAAAAATGGTTCTGCTCAACATTGGTTCGGTTGAACCTTTTTAAGATCAAGAAACCGTCTTTGTGTGCCGCACACCATAAAATGCATTCTCCGCCACCTTTCAGGACGGCATCGAACACCTCGCCAAATGGTGTGTAGCCACGTTCGTTGAACAGGCCGAGCGAGGGGCGCGTGATCTCGATTATTCTTCCTGCTGCTTCCACTGCGTTGAACGACGATGACAGGTGTTGCTTTAAAAGATTTCGAACAGCTTCATCCTGCAAGTCGGGATCGCCCACTCGCATCGTTCTCATCAGTGTCGAAAGGGCAAATCGTCCCGAGCGGGCTCCCAGGTACTCAAGTTCCAATAAATCCTTGATCCGCGAAACGCCCTCAACGGCCTCGATGGCTTTTTCATTGGGCCCGTTTTCGAGATGGTCCTCCAAATAAACGAACTCCGAACACCCAAGCGATCGATACCCGCGTTCGATCCATCTTGATCTGTTGCTGAGGAGAACGATGGGAACATAGCCTGCGAGGCGGAGTCCGGTGAGAATCGGAAGCTGTACGATCACGTGTGAAATATGTGTGGTCCCGAAAATAAGAGCGTTCTCATTTTCCGGTAGGCTGGAAAAGGATTCCTTGATTCGTTCGCCTAGGGCGGTTTCGAGCTTCCTGACTTCGCAAATCTGTTCGTTGGCATGCCTGTGACGCGACCGGTTGAAAAATTCGACGGTCCGGCGAGCGATACTCAACAGTCCGAGCGAGGCAAACATGGCTTTGAACAAGAGTTTCATGCCCTATTTCCTTGATTGATGCGGTCAAGGGAGAGCAAGGACTGGATCCCGGACTGGAGATCGAAACGAGGATTAAAGGCCAATTCTTTTTGTGCTCTTGAGATATTGGCAACCGAGTGACGTATATCGCCATTCCGCCAGGGCTCTAATTTTGGCGACGGGTGCCGGTCGATGATCCCTACCGCCCTCATTTCCGAAGACAGGATTTCGAACAATTCCATTAAGTTCGTTTGCGTTCCGGTTCCTAGGTTGTAGACGCTATGGGGTGAGGTGCCATCAACCGCTGCCGCCTCCAATATGGTCTGACAAACATTCTCTACATAACAGTAGTCGCGGGTGGCGGAGCCGTTGCCGTACATCACCGGTTGCCGTCCCTCTACAAGCGCGCTCACCCATTTGGGAATAACGGCGGAATAATCGCTGTCGGCGTTTTGACCCGGGCCGAATATGTTGAAGAACCGAAATCCGATAACCGAAGCATTAGGCATGGCGGCGGCAAGTTCGGCGGCGTCCCGCTCGTTTTCGACCTTGCTCTCGGCGTAAGGCGAAAGCGGCTTGAGTAGCTCGGTTTCCTTCAGGGGCATATTTGGGTTGTCGCCGTATACGGCGCTGGACGACGCATAGATAAGACGCTTGGACCCTGAATCGAGCGCTGCCTTCAGAACGTTTCGGAACCCGCCGACGTTGATGTCGTGGGTTTCCGAGGGCTTGTCTATAGATCGCGCCACGGATGCCTGGGCCGCCAAGTGCACCGTGACATAAGCCCCACGCACGCCGTCCCTCACGCTGTCGGTGTCGCGAATATCGGCTTCGATGAAATGAAAATCGCCGCCCAGGCGCAAAAGGCGGTTGGTCGTTTCACGGTTGCCCGAAAAGAAGTTATCGAGACCCGTGACGGCATGCCCCCTGGCCAGAAGATACTCGGCCAAGTTGGATCCGATGAAGCCGGCTACGCCCGTAATGAGCCAACGTTTCATGGCGAATTATGCTTGGTTGTCGTTCGGAAGCAATTCTGGCAACTCGCAAGCCAACGCCTCGGCGACGATGAAATCCTGTTCGGTATTTATGTCAAAAGCCTCAATGGGGTCGATTGCCAGACCGCGTACTTTAGATCCCATTATCGATTGGGTAGCCAGCAAGACCTCCGATCGGGCGACGTAGATGGCGCTGTTCTCCTCGTAGATCGGAACTCGGTCCTGCTGTCGCCGGGGCGCGTCGGGGAAAAGTCGCCGCAGTGTGCCATCCTCTTCCTTGAGCCAATAATCCCCACGATCCTCGGTTATCGACATCAGGCAATCCTGCGCATCCGGCCGTTGGTGAATCTCCTCGGCAAACCGCCGAATGGTCGCGGCTTTCCTGAACGGAGATGTCGGAGGCAGCACCATGACCCACTCGGGGATCGTTGCTTCGGCCGTCAAAGCTTCCAATGCATGGATGAGCACACTCTCCGTCGAACTATCGTCGCGAGCCAGCGGCTGTGGGCGATCGATAGTGCGCACCCCTAGGTTTTCGGCCACTCCCGCAACTTCCGGATCTTCGGTCGAAACGACCAACAATGCTTTGACGCCGGATTCTTTCGCCGCGAATAGCGTGTATGCCAGAAGCGGCCGCCCCGCCAGGGATCGAATGTTTTTACCGGGGACTCTTTTCGACCCGCCACGGGCTGGTACGACGATGATCATGGGTGCGAAGTCAGCGGGACAGAACGACCCGTTCCAACACTTCTCGAAGTGTCACGACGTCGGTTAACTTCATGTCGTTGTCGACAACGGGAACCAAACTGATGCCGTGCTCGCGAAAAAGCCTCAGCGCTGCTTCGTCGTCGGGCTTTTCCAGGAACTTAAAGGAAGGATTTGCGCGTTCGGCCAGAGGAGAATGGATACTGACGCCGCCAAGCAGCGTTCGCATGATGTCGCCTTCGCTGATGATTCCGACGACCTTTTCGCCGCGCATCACCATCGCACAACGGCAGTGGTTGTGGTCGATAACCTCGACCGCGTCCAGCAGCGTCGCCGTTTCGGGAACCGTGAAATTCTCCAAGGCCATGGGATCCTTCCTTCGGGCCTAGTATACGAGTTTTTTGATCAAAAGCCGGTCGTCAATTGGCGTGTCGTTAAGGATATCAAGAATCCTCTCCGACGAACGGCCGTCACCATACGGGTTGACGCAATCGTCCAACGAGTCCTTAAAATCGTCCGACAGCGCGCCTTTGATCGCCTGTTCGATTTCGTCCGTTTCGAAAGATGCGTTGATGACGTTGGCTCCCTGGACGCGGTCGGCTTGACGGCGGCCCAGATTGACCGCGGGAATTTTGAAGGTCGGCGCTTCCAGCAGCCCGGCGCTTGAGTTTCCGACCATGCACCGACTCGCCGCCATGAACCCGAGGAAATCGGCCCGGCTCAGATTGTCGAAAATAAACGTGTCCCGGGTTCGCGCCTGCAGGAGACCCTGGCGGACAAGCGCGGCTCCGGCGTCGTTGTTGGGCAGAATCCAAACCTTGGGTAAATCGAAGCGCCGCAGCGCCGCGCTTAAGGATTCGACCTGCGTTCTGGCCAGGTCCATTTCCTCGGTGACGGGATGTTGAACCACCAGAAGAAACGGTTTCGTGGCGTCCATTTCGAAATGGGAAGTCAGATCTTCCGGCGTCGTAACCGGCTCGGAAACCATCTCGTCAATCTGTGGCGCGCCAACCATGTGAATGCGAAACGCTTCCTCGCCGAGTTTGTTCAGCCGTTCGGCCGCGTCGTCGTTGGCGGCGAAATGCAGATGGGCGAACTTTCCGATGGCATGGCGGCTGACGCCGTCGATGTTCCCTGATCGTTCCCCAGCCTGAATGTGGGCCATCGGAATATAGGTAAAAGCACTGGCGACGGCGGCCATCAACTGTTCCCCGCGATCACCGGCCAGCACCACCCAGGTGGGGCGCACCCGGTGCAGGGTATCGGCGAAAGACATCAGAAATACGCCTAGCGATTTCAGCATGGTGAAATGATTATGTCCCTCAAGAGACATGAAAATCTCGTCGGACACGCGAAACCCCTGATGACGAATCTCGTCGATCAGGCTCCCGTAACCGGGAAGGAGAGTCATATTAGTGGCGCAAATTTCGTAGTCTATGCCGCGCGCTTCGCACAGGCGGATGATCGGACGGATATAGCCCCATTCGCCGCGCGATCCGGTCATGAACAAAAGTTTCATGGCATTGGCTTTGCTCATTCGTCACCTTCCATGTCGTCCCATGACAGCAAGACATTGGCCGCGACGTTTCGTGCCAAGCGCCGCCCGATGACGTCATTCATGCGATGCGAGGGAATGCCGGTGCCGGGCCGCTTCGACCAGATCATGTCCTGATCGATCACCGCGCCCGCTGCCAAATCATGCGTGGTGACGATCGAACGGAACGCCCAAGTTCGGATCGGCAATTCCAGTTCGTGGATGGCCTTTTCGTCGCCGAGGCCCCTTTCGATCTTGTGGACGCCCTCGACAAGCTGGGCGAGTTCATCGAAATCTATGGACACCGACTGATCTGGACCGGGCTGGGCCTTGTCGAGGATAACGTGCTTCTCGATCAGATGAGCGCCCAGCGCGACCGCGGCAAACGAGGTAAACAAATCCGGCGTGTGGTCGGAATGGCCGATCACCGCCTTGTCGTACCTTTCGGCCATTTTGCCGATCACGCCCAGATTGATGTCCTCGTAGACGGGTGGGTATTCGCTGACGCAGTTCATCAAGGCAAGCGGTGCGCCGGTTGCCGCCAGGGCCGCGTAGGTGCGGTCAATCTCCTCGAAGGTAGACATTCCGGTAGAGACGATCATCGGTTTGCCAAACCCGGCGATCCGAACCAGCGTCGGGACGTCGGTCATTTCACCGGACCCGATCTTGTAGGCGGCGACGCCCAGCGTTTCGATCTCCTGCGCCGCCTTCCAGCTGAACGGCGTGCACAGGTAAAGTATCCCAATCTCGTCGCACAGGGCCTTGAGTTCGCGGTGCTGGTCCAGGGTCAGGGCGTATTTTTTGAGGAACTCGTAGAGAGGTTCCTCGAAATTGTCCGACATCGGCGCGTCGGGGAGCATCTCCTCGTCCGGAAGGTGGTGCTGGAACTTGATGGCGTCGGCGCCGGCCTGTTTGGCACGGCGCACCATCTCAAAAGCCGCCTCGGTGTCGCCCAGGTGGTTATCGCAGCCCTCGGCGATAACGAAGACGGGAGCGCCGGGGCCAACGGCTGTTTCGGCTATGTGAAAGGGCAAATTAGCCGGGCTCGACGGGTTGGCGGAACAGCTGCTTGAGAAACACACGTGACAGGATGCGGCTAAGCCCTCTTACGTCGTTTCCAAAAATACCGATGTAACTATCGATGGACCGGCGCTGTTCCTCGGTATGGGAAAATGACAACGTGCACGGCACAGGCAACTTCAGGGCTTGCATCTGCTCGGCGTCCTTGGCATCGACAACGCCGGGCACATCGAAACGCAATTGGGCCTGGGGCGATTTTGTTGAATCGACAAATAAATCTTCAATCTGCATCCGCTTAAAAATAATTATGTCCTCTGCCAGATCAGATATATCGGGCGAGCAGGAGCCGCTTTCATTGAGAAATTCGCGGATTGTTTTGGTGGCGACACGGCATGCGGCCGGGAAATATTTCGTCAATGACAAGGCTTTGTACTTAAAAACCAGATTGCTTCCGTAATCGCCGCTCAGATACTGACCGATCACCTCGGAGGAACTCACGAATTCCTCAAGGTCATCTCTGTTTTCCCACAGCTCGCTTCCCGTTTCCTCCAGGAAAAGACTCAACAGTTCGTCAAACTCATCGTCATTGGCGGCCTCAAAAATTTTTACGAGCCATCCCCAAGGCGACATACCAAGTATCTGCAACAATCGGACGATTTCCGAGAATATTCCGTCGTTGTAGAAGACGTTGACAACCAAATTCATCCTACGGCACTTCAGGTAATCTTCGTAGGGAAGCGTGTTGTTGGCGATGCAGATTTCCTCGATTTCGGCGACGTTGATCGTCCGGCCATTGAACGCGTAACTACCGAAACACCGGGGAATAACCCGATATTTCAATTTCATGCCGTGCGTTTTCCTGATTTCCTGGCCGCCAAACTCGGTGCCGACCAGGATCATGAGTTGATACATGGAGATCGTATTGAACCCGGCATTGACCAGCGTCTCCAGTGTCGCAAAGTGCGCCTTCAGGCTATCGCCAGGCAGGGCCAGTATGACCTCACTATAAGTGTTTGCTCCGATTTCGCTGGCCTGCATCGCCATCTCGACGATTTGGTCAGAGGAAATATTGCTTCGCTTCATGGTTTTTTGAACCACCGGATCGAGACTTTGAACCGAGCCGGCCAGTTTCATGGCTCCGCGAACCAACTTTGCGGCTTCCAGAACCCGCTCCTTCTTGTTTTTGCCGGTGGCCACATTGATATAACGAGGATAATCGTATTTGTCCTGAACTTCGGCGATGACGCGACATGTGTCGAGGTCTTGCTGGAACATCGCGAAATTGGAATCGGCGATCAGCAGATCGTTGCGACGCTCGTCTTCGGGAAGCGCCGCCAACATTTCAGCTATGTAAATAATCTCGTCACGAACGACTTCCGGTGGCTTGTGCTTGGTCTTTCGCCAATAGACCTGCCCCTCCGTGCAAAAAGCGCACTCAAAAGGGCATCCTCGTGCGGTCTGAATTACCGGAAGAAGTCGACCATCGAAAAACTCGTCCAAACGGCCGCTTAGATACGGCGAAGGAATCGTTTCGAGATTCATTACTCTTTCGATCCGTGTCGAAACCCGAAGGCTGCCCGAAGTATCGATATAACACAGGTTGGCAACATCATCGCTCAGCCGGTTTTTATCGAAATCGGCATTTCGAAGCGCCTGTGCGAGCTCCGCGAATCCACGCTCGGCCTCCTTCGTGACGTAGTAATCGACCCACGGGGCGGCGATCAGGGCCGCTTCTTGTTCTTCGGGAACCATCGGAAAATTGGGGCCGCCAAAAACGATCGAGATTGCCGGATTGTCGGTCTTGATCTCGCGAGCGAACGCCAGGGACAGCGCGCTGTTCCAAACATAATTGGAAAACCCGATGACGTTGGGCCGGTCAGTCTCAATGGCCTTGGCCAAATCTTTCGGAAACTTGAAAAGCCGCATTTCCTCGATATCGGAAACTTCCTGGGTCGCGTACTCGGCAAGCATGCCGATACCCGCTGGAATGATATCGGACGCGATTGTTTGCTGCGTATAGGTCAGGTCGCAGAGCCAAATTTTCATGGAGCCACCCATCCAAACGGACGGTCGGAACAACTAAAAATGTTGGTCTGATAGTCCATATTGGGCCGCCGGCCTATCTGCTCAATCTCGAAGTTTATTTTGTTATTTTGGAGCATCATCCCGTGGGTCGAGCCTTCGTTCGAGCGAACAGCCCGTTACTTTGGAAAACGAAAATTGTCATCCCAGTCACCGGCGCCAGGGCAACGAATAATCGGGTCGAAAGATCGGGACTCAACGTTTCTACTAGAACACTTACCAGGCCCACAACAAGGACACCCGCTAAGGCCAAATGATCAACTTGCGGCCGCTTAGGGAGGTGGCAAGTGCAAATCGTCATGCCGATTCGAATTGATATTCGTTGAACCAATACAGCCGCTACCGCTGCGTACATTCCCAGGACCGGGGCGGCCACGGCTAGGGTCGCTGTCGCTAGCATCGTCGATACGATCATCACCCGCGACAAACCTCGCCCAAGAGACCGAGCGGTGATAATTGCGCTATCCGTGGGGGAAAGATATGAAATTAACAAAACCATATAAAAATAAACAGCCAGGGTCGATGCCGACGTAAATTTATCGTTGGTCAACAAACGAATGATATCCTCCGCAAAACACGCGAAGAATATGCCGCCCAAGATCATCAACAAATACGCTCCTTTCCAATACCTCTGGGTTTGCTCGAACTTCAGGTGGTCTGTGCGTGCCTCTTCAAGCGAAATCGGCTGAACGGTTCGTGTCCACGCCTTGATGCAAAGGCTTGCAGTATTTCCATATTGTTGAGCATGACCGACCAGGCCGATCACGTTCAGGCTGAAGAAAGTCGCGAGTATGGAGCGCTCCAAGACGGCGTAAAGCATTTCGCTGAGGCCTCCGATCATCGTCAACGGACCGAGCCTTCTGATTTCAACCAGCCATTCCCGCCCGACGTTCATGCACAAATAATTACGAAGAGCTACGATCCCACCGATTGCGCCAAGAAGATTTGCCGCCAGTAGAGCGGCAAATAGAGAGGTCAGGCCCCACTGAAAAACAAAAAGACCACCCAGCACAACGCAAGAACGTACAATTGTTTGTCCGACTAAAATGGAAGAATAGAACGCGGCATTGGATTTCAATACCAAAACTGCCTGGGCAATCGACCAAACCGGAGCAAGCATCATGGCCGCCAATGCCAAATAAAACTCGGCCGACCCGATGTCGTCGAGAAACCCGAATTCGGTACGCACGAGCGTCCACGCACCCATCAAAACCAATAAATAGATAAAATTGATGATGAGTTCGAAAGCCAATGTGGTCGAAATCAACGACTTTTTTCGGGTCTGGTCCGATATCTGGTAATTGGCGTTCAGTAAAAATGTGGAAATCGCCCCACTTAACCCGCCGCCCACTGCCATGAACACGGTGACGAGGGCAAAAGCGCCGTAATCCTCGGGGTTCAAAATCAGGGTCGTCAACGGGAGAATGGCAAACGCAACCGCTCCGGCGAAAAACGTCGAAGACACATACAGCAAATAATTCTTTGTCAACATGTCAGCGAGGAGCAGGTGAGATCAAGCGCCACCTTTTCCGAAAATTGTGCGTTTTGACCGTTGTCATGAATTGAACTTTTGCAATGCCGTATCGACAACAGTCTCGACCTTGAAACGCTCTTTCAGGGTTCGATACCCGTTCTCGCCCAGCCGGCGGCGAAGCGCCTGGTCGCCGGCCGCTCTTGCAATCAAATCGGCAATTTCCTGCGGGCTATCTCCGAGAAGCGCATTAAAACCGTGTTCGATTTCCGGCATCGAAAGCGCCGCATTGGAATGGGCGACGACACAGCATCCGAGAGACCACGCGTGGAGGTAGCGCGTATGACCCGTGGAGTACCGGCTTGCATTATTGACGCACAGAAAAATCGGCGATTCCAACATTTCGCTGTCAATATCTTCGACAAATCCGCGAATTTTGATTTCTGGATGTTCGAGGGTGGATTTTAGGGCCGCCTTGGGTTTTCCCCCGCCGTAGATATGGACCTCAAATCCCCCATCCGGGAAAACACGGCGTAACTCGGGCATGAGGTCGCGACCAAGTATCTCCAGACCCATGGAATTCGCGGTGGAAGTCAGAAAACCAATGTTGCCTACGATTCTTAATGGCGAAACAATTTCCTTCTGGTCGCGCGTTTCACGCCAAGCCTCGCCATATCGATCAATCCACAGGTTATTGATATAGAACGCCCTTGGCCCCAGTTTTGAACGATAGTATTCGGCACAGTTGAGGCTGACGTCTGCAACGAAATCCCATCTGGCCATCTCGCGAATATGAAATCTTTCCAGCCAACCCACGAACAAACGTCCGGCAAAGTAAGAAAGAAAACTGTTGCCGTTGCGCCTGGCGTTTTCGATTTCAATCCGCGCGGTCCAGGGGTCCGGATTTCCGAAGTAGGTGAACCTTTTCGCAGGGTACTTCGAAAAAAGACATGTTGTGGGTTCGCTCCAAGGCACAAAAATAAAATCCGGATCGAAAGCGCTAGCCGCCTTGTAGGCAATATCCTGGTGGAGGGTTTCCGGGTAGTAGTCTTCGAGTCGCGGCAACACCATACGCCTCCATATCGACCTTGCGGGTGGCGGAGTCGGAAGGACCAATGGGTCGAGAAAGGTAACGCCCTTGGCGTTGAGGGCTTTGCGGGCGGAGTCCTGTACCTCGTTCAGTGTGGAAACGAATCCCGTATCGATCTTTAAAAAACCGACCTCTATTTCCGGGCTGCGCGCGAATTCCGATGTCAATTGATAAAGAACAAGCGTTGCCGCCTGATGCGGTAGGCTTTCCTCCGGCCAGAGGGGATTGATAACGAGAAGCCGCTTGCGGGGCATCGAAGCGTCCAAGTCTTTTTGTTCTGAAAGCTAGGTGTGGTCTTTGACGAAGGAAACGATGGCGTCGGCCATGTACTCAAGATCGCCCTGGTTGATGCCCGGGTGGATACCGACAAAAATCAACTTGTCCCTGAGAATCCGCGAATTGATAAGATCGCCGACGTTACGGCCCGGGGCGTTGCGAAAGGCCGGCTGGTCGGGGAGGCAGCCGGCGAATAAAGGACGGGTTTCGATATTCAACGCCTCAAGATGCTCTGCGAACGCCCTGCGGCTGAACGCAGCCTCGTTTCGAAGGACAATTGGGTACGTGTAGTACGTATGATGACGCCCCGGGGCCGTTTTGGGTGTCGCCAGGAAGTTGCCGACTTCCTTGTCGAGGGTCTCAGTTAGAAATGCGGCGTTAGCGCGCCGTTGGTCGTTCATCGCATCGAGTTTAGCCAGCTGCTCAATCCCAAAAGCAGCCGTCACGTCGGTCATCCGCATGTTGAACCCAAGGCGCTCGAAAACATAACGGACATCGTAATCGGTGAGCACTTCGTCGGAATAGAACCTTTCGCTTCCCGTCGCCTCGTTGTTGTAACGCCCGAATTCGCGATAAGAGCGACACACGATTTCCAGCGCGTCGTCGTTGGTGACGACCATGCCGCCCTCGCCAGTCGTCATGTTGTGGGCCACGAAGAAACTGAAGGTTCCGATGTGGCCGAAACTACCGACTTTTCCGCCATCCAGCATCGAGCCATGCGCCTCACAGCAATCCTCAAGGACCGCCAAGCCGTGTCGATTAGCAATCTCCAGCAGATCGTTCATCTCGGCCGGGTAACCGAGGGTATGCACGGGCATGAGTATCCGGGTCCGGTCGGAAATCGCCTTTTCGACTTCGTCGGCCGAGATATTTAACGTTTCCTTGTCGACGTCCACGTACACAGGCACCAGCCCCGCCTGTACTATCGGCATGGAAACCGTGGCGAAGGTTGCTGCCGGAACGATCACTTCGTCGCCGTCCTGTAATCCCCGTTGCTCCTTCAGGGCATGAAGGGCGATAAGGTTGGCCGACGAGCCGGAGTTTGTGGCGATTCCGCTGGCACATCCGATATAGCGCGCATAAGCGCTCTCGAACTCGCGAACGTTTTTACCTTGCGATATCCAACCGCCGAGAATAGTCGAGAAGGCTCTCATCGCTTCGCGGTGATCGAAGGCAGGGGCGCTGAGCCGAACCGTTTTCGTGGCGGCGGCCGAAGGCTCCAGAGTCTGCCGATAGTAGGCTTCGACAAGCGGTGCAATCTTCGTGAGTAGGGGTTCCACTTAAAAATTCTCCTGCGCGGACTGTTTGGCTGAATCAATCGTTGTACGCAGACCTTCGCCCAACGGGATATTCGGGCTCCATCCCAGTTCCGAACGAATGAGCGAGACATCCGCGTGATGATCGCCGTCGCCTGATTGCGACAAGGTTTCGGGGCCGTCAAACTCGATCGGCTTGCTCGTTTCGACGATACGGGCAATCAGTTGCACGACGTCCCGAATTCGTCTCGCCTCGCCCGAGCCGACATTGTAGATACGAAAGGGTCCAACGCCATCATGCGTCAAGCCCGCGGTTAGGGCTTCGGCGACGTCCGTTACGAAAACGAAATCCCGTTTCACGTCTGGGTTTCCAAACCGGGCCACCGGCTCCGGAGACGTCAATTTGCGAAGCGCCACGGGAATAAACTGACTGGCGCTTGAGCCGGGCCCGTAGGTCGTAAAAATCCGAAAAGCCGTACCGCGAAAATGTCCGGCGCAGGAGCGCGCCTCCACGATGGCTTCTGCAGCGACCTTCGATGCCCCAAGGTTTTCCTTAGGGCGAACAGGGCTATCTTCCTTGAACGGTAGCCCCGTTGTGCCCGAATACACATAGACGCTGCTCGCCAGCAAGAAACACTCGGCGCCGGCGTTGATGGCGTAATCGGCCATTTTAGATACCAAACCCACGTTCGAATGGATCTGCTGGGAATATTGATCGGGCGAAACGAAACCCCGGCGGTCACCGGCAAGGTGGACCACGGCATCAATACGGCCCGGCAACTTTCCATTCGCACCGTCGTCAAGGAGATCGGCCGATATATATTCGGTGTTGTCGGATCCATCGAATGACTCTGAGCGCGGGCTCCTGCCGACTCCGACGATTGTCGAGCCCGGTAGCTGGTCGGAGATTCGATTCACCAAGTGGCGGCCAATAAAGCCCGACGCCCCTGTGACCAGTATTGTATCGAGTCTCATTGAAGTTTAAGCGGATCGCGATGGTTCAACAGCGCAAAGCCCTACGGTTCTGCCGCAACTGCATGGCGCTATTTTAATTTCGGAAACGTCGAAGATTAACGCTCACTCCGCCGGAACCTTAAAAACATTAGCGTGGCTGAACCTGCCGCCCTTGCGCCCGTACCAGACGACCTCGCGAGCGAAGGTTTCCAGATCGCCCCCGTAATCCTTGTGAGCGACGATCTCGAGCGTGTGCTTCGATTCTCGGCATTCCGTCGCTTTGTCCAGATAGCATTTTTCGATGTAGTCATGGAGGTCAAATTCAAGCTCAATCTGACCGCCCTGCGGGCCAGGCGCCAGCATCATGTGACGTTGGTAGGAGATCAAATCCCGAAGCAAGCTTTGACCGAGATCGAGTCCGGCGCTCTTGATGAAGGACGTCAGAAAGTCCTCGATTTCAGCGAAAAAAGTGTCGCGTTCGACGGCAAAATTGAGAAAACTTGCGCTCTCCGGCGGCCATACGACGTTGCCAAACTTCGGGATCACCACATCCCACGAACCCCCGGCGATGACATCATCCATGATTTCTTGAATGGCATGATGCTCACGTCCCATAAGGCTGTCGGGATTGGCGGCCATATGGTCAAGAAGCCCCTGGTAAAATTCGCGGTAGGAGACACCCAAAGCGTGGTGCAGGAAAATCGATATGTGCTGGGTCAGGTTGAAGCCATGCAGGCATTGGATGGCCCAGGCGAACATATAAGCCCGCTTCCAGTCTTTCAGCGGCATCTCGGACGTTTCGATGACAATATCGTGATACTCGGTAATGGGATTGGAAGAAGGCGTGACGTACCTCAAGTGAATGGGTACGCGGATCGTTTTGATGCCGTGTGTCGTCATGTACTCCGGGTCTCCCATTTGGGAATTCGGTAGGATCATACACACGTAAATGCTCAAGGAATCGTGTTGCCCCGCGGCGATCAGCCGGTCGATGCCTTCAACAAACGTTTCGTACGTTTCACCCGGCATACCCAGTATCAGTTCGGTATAGGTCGGAATGTCGGCGGCGCGGTACTTGCGAACCAGTTCGGCAAAATTATCGATTTTGATATTTTTACGTCGAATCAGTTCAAGCGTGTTGTCGTCCATGCTTTGAACACTGAGCGTTACCCCTTTGCACATCTCGGCCTCGTTGAGAATCGCCCCCAGCTCGAACACCCGATCGTTGCTGTTTTTTGCGAACGCCGTGCGGAATACCTTAGGGTAGCCGTACTTGCGCTTGGTTTCGGCGGTCTTGACGGTCAGAGCGTGGTCGCGTTTCAAGATTCCATAGTTGGCGTCGCAATTGTAGAGAACCTCGATCTTATTTTTACCGAACCAGTCTATCTCCTTGATCAGGCGATCGTCATCGAACTGTCGCACCTTACTCATTGTGGCCGATCCCCAATCACAGAACGCACACGAGAACGGACACCCGCGATGGGTTTCCTGGCTGGCCTGGAAGTCATAAGGCTGCTTCATCAATTCGTCGAAGACCCCTTCCAAGTAGGGCGACGGTAGGATGGAGGGGTCGTAGGTTAGGCTGCGGGGTTCGGTTTTGTGTGTCGACTGGTCGGGGCGGCGAATGGACAGGCCCTCAATTTTCTCAAAATTCGGTTCCAGCTTCAGGCGCTCCAGGAGAATCTCCGAAAACGCGATTTCCCCTTCGAAGTGAACAAGAAAGTCGACGTAGGCGTGATCGTTGAAAAAGCCCATTGAATTCAACGGAACATGTGGCCCGCCCATAACGATAGTACATGACGGATGCTTAGCTTTGACCGCGCTCGCCAGTTTTTGGTTGTACTCCCAATTCCAGATGTAACACGAAATGCCCAGAACATCCGGTTGTTCCATACGGTCCGCTACTGCGTCGGGGTCTTCCCGGAGGTAATAGAACTCCTTGAAATTATAGTTTGCGGCGATCTCGGCGATGCTTTGGCAGTACGCCTGGATCATACCGACCGAATAGGGAAACCAAGCCTGACTCCCGAATGTATGATTGACTTGGCAAAGAAATATGTTTCGTTTATCCGAACTCATTTTCCGGACACCTCGATCGGTTGGCGGTATAGACGGAATATGGGGGCTGCCGCGATCCAGTAAAAGCGCGAATGTTGGTTTAAGCTAAGCCACCTCAATGCGCGTTGGATGTAGGGCGGCGGGATCGGTTGACCGCGTACCACTCGACAAGCGACGGCAGGCCCTTCTTAAGTGGGATGCTTGGTGAGAAACCAAGCCGTTGCAATTTGGAAATGTCCGGACAGCGCCTGGGTGTAGCGCCTTCCGGGGCCTCGGAAACAATCAGGTTTGCCTGGCGTTCGAAATGGGCAACGTTCATCCGGGCAACATAGGCGATACTCAACTCTTCGGGATTGCCGATGTTGTAGGTCTCGTTGTGTGCGCCCTTCTCAAGCACCGTCTTGAGCCCAACGCAAAAATCGTCGATATGAATAAAGGCGCGAGTCTGGCTGCCGTCGCCCTGTATGGGAAAGGGAACGGGTCCGTCGGGAAATTCCTTCACGGCGTCGGCCGCGCGCATCGCGAACTGTGGCAGAACATGCTCCCACCCCATGTCCGGGCCGTAGACGTTGTGGGGGCGGAAGACCATGACGCGAGAAAAACCGGTACGGCCGTAGTTGATGGCAATCAATTCACTAATGATTTTCGATCCGGCGTAGGAGTAGCGAGGGTTCATGGGGTCGGGAATCGAAAGCGGAACCTTTTCATCGGTAGGCACGGATGGAGGCGTTTGGTAAACCTCCGAGCTCGAGGCGACGATAAGTTCTCCGATGTCGTTGTTGCGGCAAGCATCGATGACGGCCAGCATGCCACGCACGCCGACGTCGAGAACGAGTTCTGGCTGCGAATAAAAGAACTCCGTCCCATTTACGGCCGCCAAATGAAGCACGCAATCCATACCCTTGGCCGCGGCGGAAACTCGATCTTGGTCGCGGACATCGGCTTCGAAGAATTCTATGTCATCGGCAATATCTTCAAGGCGGCCGGCATCGCCGCGGGAATTGTTGTCGAGCACGCGCACCGCATGCCCTTCCACTAACAAGCTGCGGACAGAAGCAGAGCCGATAAAACCCGTGCCGCCGGTGACCAAATATTTCCGCGTCATGTTCTGGGGGTTGCCGTGTTGGTTATCCCGTGCCCTCCTAAAGAATAATAGGCGGACGAATTTGGAAGAGTCAGGTCGCGGGCGTCGAAATTGTTCCAAAAGTCGTAGACCAATCCCGAAGTTGCCATCCGACCGGCCAGGTTGGCAATCGGCATGGCGGCAAATTCAGGATGATTGTTGGCAACGACGACAATATCGGCGCCGTCAAACGCCGCCTCGATCGACGGCGTCGGAACCAGGCCGAAGTCGCCGATGTCTTGATCTTCGACCATGGAGTCGTAGCCGCGAAACACGCCGCGCGGAAACGCCGTTTTTAGGGATTCAAAGATCGGTCGAGCCATCGTGCCGCGCAGGTCGTTGGTCGCCGGTTGCCCCTTGAAAGCGATCCCAAGCAAACTTAAGACCGGCTCGTCGGGGAAGTCCGGGACCCGATCTGCGGTCGACTTGATAAAGGCAACAGAATCCGAAGGCTGATTTTCATTGAGCGCGCGCGCCGCCATGGCGATTTCGGGCTCTACGCCCAATTCTCGCATGGCCTCCGCGAGAATGTAGGGATCTTTTTCCAGGCACGGCCCGCCAACCGGCCCCGGCCGGTAAAGGTTTGTTCTCGGGTACCCGCGCTTTCCGGCGTTGACAACCTCCATGGCGCTGATTCCGACGGCGTCGCACAGCATCGCCACTTCGTTGGAAAACGCGAACTGAACGTCCCGCAGGGTGTTGTCAACCAGCTTTATCATCTCCGCCGTTTCAAGGTCCCGCACTCGGACCACGGTCGGCGTCAGGAACTGGAACAATTGCGACGCACGGACATTGCTCGCCATATCCCGTCCACCAACGATTTGCGGCAGGGTTCGTATTTCTTCGAGTGCCCGGCCCTCAAGGGTCCGTTCCGGGCAGTAGGCCAAATCATACGGGATTTCGTACGCATCGAGGATCGGTGCGACGGTATTCCGGGTAGCGCCGACCTTCACCGTGGAACGCAAGACCACCATGTCGTTTTCCTTGACGCTTGCGCCGACTTCCCTGGCGACGTTCTCGATCATGTCGATCCGAGCCCGCCCGTCTTCGCCCAGTGGCGTTCCAACGGTGATAAGGTAAGCGCTGGCCTGTGAACCGCCGGGAATCCGGGTTTCCACCGCAAGCGCGCCGGTCGCCAGAACTTGGCGGAGCTTCTGCTCCAGTCTGGGTTCAAAAAAATGGGCTTCGCCCCGACGCAGCTTTTCGACGATGTCCTCCCGAACTTCGACGCCGACCACACCGAATCCGGCTTCGGCCATGGAAACGGCTAGCGTCAGACCGACATAGCCCAGTCCCATGACGCATACGATTCGATCGGGAAATTCCGTGGGGACTAGCATGACTTAGAGGGCTTCTTTCAGGTTGGAATGTAAAGGCCGCCGTGAAGCGAGATTAATTTGTGCCCGCTCACGCTACCGCCATCTGGGTGAAACGGTGTTCACCCGCCAGTAAATTGAAGTGCCGGAAGCGGTGTTCAGGCGACGGCCCGAACTGCCTCCAGGGGAACGCGTACTCGGGTTTCTCGGCCGAGCAGGTCGAGCAGAACCGTGACGCGTTCCTTATCGTCGTAGCATTCGAAAATGCCGTCGAGATCGGCCATTGGGCCGGCCGCAATATGAACCGGCTGTCCCGTTTTCAACGCTGACTGGGTCGCCAGAACGATAAGGCCGGCTTCGTTTTCGTGCGCCCGGATGGCGTCGATTATCTCGTCGTCGATCGGGCACGGCGTTTCGCCGTTGCAGACCAGACGGCTGACTCCGACGGTCGAATGGATGGCCCGCCAGCGTGTCGCCGTAATGTCCATGCGCACGAACAGATAGCGCGGAAACAACGGCGCCGCGACCTCTTCGGTTTTGCGGGCGTGCCGTCTAACTTTCCGGTATTTCGGTAGGTAGACGTCGAATCCCTGGCGTTGCAGGTGAAAAACCGACAGGCTCTCGCGCTGCGGCTGGGTATGGACGGCGTACCAGCGATGTTGCATGTTTCCCGCCCCCCCTACTCCTGAAGCGTCGGCTTGGTTCTTGAAATGCCGAGGATGAGCGGCGCGAAAATGCGGTCCGGCGGATACTCTTCGGCGACCTGGTCGAATGTTGCTTGCGGGGCCAACAGGTCAGAGATGATCACAGCGTCGAGTCCCTCCAGGTCGTTAGCGCGGGCGACCACGGGAAGGTCCCTGAAACTGGGCTCCGCATAGGTCTCGTCGATCAGGCCGGCCAGGGTAACCGGAAACTCATTAGCACATAGCGTGACAATCTCGGCCAGGTCCCCGGCTCCGGCCAATGCGATGCGGTTGAGGTTGTGGCCGGCGCAATGTTCCAGAATTTCCGAGCACTGGTTGCGCGAATTGCGAAAAAATGTGAACGAGGACGAAAGGTATTCCGCCGTCAACCGACCCTTTTCGGCGAAGCCGGTGGGAGTCAGATAGTAGGCGTAGCGATTGGCCGGCGCTTGCGTGACCTTGATGTAACCCTTTTTGATGCAGCGCTTCAGGTAGGAATTGACCAGCCCCAGCGCGACGCCCAGATCCTGTGCAACCCGGCGCTGGGTCAGCGCGCTGTCTTCCTGCACCGCGCTGAGCAGGCCTAACGTAATTTCCGGTTGTTCTTCAGGCATTTAGCCCCCAAGCGGCGGCGTGTTCACACCACGAACGCGTTCATGCGCTGAACATATAACCCCACTATTATTAAGTCAAGCGAATCAACGTACTAAGTTAAATCGCCGGGGAAAACCGGATCAGCTCAGGCTGATTTCCTGCATGCGCTTGATATTGAAATAAAGGGAATTGGACATCGGGTCGTCCAGTTTGCCCTCGCGCAGCGCCTGCGATAGGTCGCGAACCGCCTCGGCGATGCCGTGCGTCGGCTTCCAGCCCAATTCCGCAGTAATCTTGGCGGAGGATACATGATACGAACGGTTGTCATCGGTCGGCTCGGTGCGAACTTCGATGTCTCCGCCGACCGTTTTGCGAACTATCTCGGCCAGTTCGTTGACCGTGTAGTTCTTGTCGCCGACGTTGTAGATTTTGCCGTTGATCAAATCGTCTGGGCTGTTGAGAACGACCAGATACGATTCGACCATGTCGGCGATGTGCACGTTGGGACGTTTCTGCATGCCGCCGAACACCTTTACGGCGCCTGTATTCACGGCGCAATTCGTCAGGATGTTAACGATCACATCAAGGCGCTGGCGCGGCGCAAAGCCACACACCGTGGCCGGGCGAATCGTCGTTACCACGAATCCGGGTTGGCACGCCTTCAGCAGAATATCTTCGCAATCGGCCTTGAACCGAGAATAGTCCGTCAGCGGTTCGAGAACCATGTCCTCAGTGACTTCCGGTTCGTTCTTGACGCCATACACGCTGGACGAAGACGCATAAATGAAGCGCTTGACGCCGGCGTCTCGGGCCATCTGGACAAGCGGACCGAACGCATCCAGATTGATGGACCGGCCAAGCTCCGGGTCCAGTTCAAACGACGGGTCGTTCGATATACAGGCCAGATGAATGACGCAGTCACATCCTTCGAGCGCCGTCTGTACCACGGCCGAATCTCTCAAGTCTCCTTTGATTTCGCGCAGACGTGGATTTCCTCTGACCGAATTCAGGGCGTCTTCGCCGTAGATGTAAAGATCGAGAATGGTCACCCCGTGACCCGCTTCGAGCAAGGCCGGGACCAGCGCGCTGCCGACGTAACCGGCGCCCCCGGTAACGAGTATGTTCCACGAAGTTCCGGTCATGCGTAAACCCAAGGAGCCATAAAAGTTAACTCAGTAATGCGGTGATGTATTTAATTACGGAGACCCGGTCAATCGGTTTTCTGTTGCCGACCACTCCGACCTTCAGGGCGCCGGCCGCGTTGGCGGCGAACCCGACCTCGGCCGGGGCGCCTCCCGCCGCCGAAAGCGGCGCCGCCACCGAAAAGAAGGCGTCGCCGGCGCCAACCGTATCGACCACGGAGCGGGTAAACGCTGGTATATGAACTACCTCGTGGTCGCGTTGGTGGACAAAACATCCTTCCGCGCCATGGGTAATGACAAAAAATGGGCAATCGATGTGGTCGGGAAGAATCTCTGAGATAATCGTCTCGAGCGGCAGGAACTTTTCCTTGATGGCAATCCTTGCTTCCGGCGCGTCTACGCAGACCAGATCGGCCCGGCTGAACTTGGTAATGTGGTTGAAGCCCTGATTGCCCGCATTGGTTTGTACGTTGACGGCCAGGAACTTGGCCTCGCGTTCCAGAATCTCGACCGTCGAAGGGGCGATCAACCCGTGCCCGAAATCGCAAACGACGACTAGATCCGCCGTGTGCGCCTTCTCGGACACCCATTCGTCGGTTTGGGCCTGTTGTTTCGAAGGCAGCGGTTGATCGTCCATGTCATAAACTTCGAACAGCTTGCGGGAATGGCCCTCATCGACATAGCGGGTTTTGCGGGTGGTTGGACGGCCGTCGACGGTCAATGAACAAAGCTCGACATTGTCGACCATTTTTTCCCTAACCATGCCCTCGAAGTCGTTTTCGGAGCCGAATGTGGTGACAATCTCGACCGCGTCGCAAAAACCTGCGAGGTGATTGGCGATGGCGAAGACACCGCCGGCGTATTGCTCGCGGTCTTTGGCCAATGTTGCAATGATGTGTTCCTTGGCCGATTTGCCCAGCGTGGCGACGAACCGGTACTCGTCGATGATGGCGTCCCCGACAACCAGGACCTTCAGCGTGCCGGCTTTTTCGATCAGTCCCGTCAACCGCTCGAGCCCGTTGGTTTCACGCATGTTGTGGAGGCAATCGCGAAGGGCCGGTTCGTAGTCTTCCAGAAAGGCGTTGATCAAGGAGGAAGAGCTAAACGTGACTTCCCCGGTGTGGTGCAGCCGGCCGCCGGCTTTTTCAACGGCTTCGCGTTCCTGGTCGATTTTTCCGGTGACGTCGTCATCGGCGTTTTGGTAGTCGGCGCCTTTCACGTACACGTCGGGACGGACGGTTTCGATGGCCGGTAGGGCGGTCGCCTCCTCGACAACCCCGACGCCGTCGATGAACTCCAGGCTGGCAAGCATCCTGGCCCGCATCAAGGTCGGGAAATAGGGGCGCCCCGGCCCCTTGCGCACGAATTCGTCTGCGGTGATGGTAACGAAAAGCACGTCACATTCACGTTTGGCGGCTTCGAAGTGCTTTAGATGACCGAAATGCAAAACGTCGAAAACCCCGTGGCAAAGACCAATAGCCTTGCCGTCCCGGCGCGCCGCTTGCGCCAGCTTACCAAGCGCCGGCAGCGCAAGCAGCTTGTCGTCAACCGCAATCATGGATTTGCGCTCCGGATCTCATCACGCCTGTTTCCCCAGATATCGGAACCAGTCGGCGGTCGCTTCCTCGATCTTGCCCGGAGTCCAAACGGGCGCATCGCGCCATTCGTCAATATGCCTCAGCATCTCGTCCACGCCTTCCTCAAGGCCGACCTTGGGCGACCATCTCAGCTCCCGCTTGATGAGCGAGATATCGGCGAAGGTGCTATCGGGTTCGCCGGGCCGTTTCGGGATATGCACCTTGGGGCCGCCCAGCAGATCAGCGAGGCGATTAACGCTGTAGGTGTTTCCTGAACCGACATTATAGACTTGCCCGACCTTGTCGGAGCGTGCGGCGGTCAAAATGGCGTCAACGACGTCGGTGACAAACGTAAAATCGCGCGTTTGCTCGCCATCGCCGACGATGGTGAACGGTTCGCCTGCGAGCTTCTGGGCCAGAAAAACGCCAAACACCGCACCGTAGGCTCCCGTTGTCCGGTGTCGCGGGCCGAACACGTTGAAGAACCGCAACGACACGGCGGGAAACCGGTAGGTCTGCGCCCAGTGCAGGACATACTGTTCGCCGACCCATTTGGTCAGCGCATACGGGTACATCGGTCGGATCGGCGCGTCCTCGGGCGTCGGGTACTGGTCGGGGATGCCATAACACGAAGACGAGGCGATGTAGACGAAGCGTTTCGTTTCAACCGCACGGGCCGCTTCCAGAACCGCGATGGTGCCGTCAACGTTTGAGCGATGATAGGGAACAGGTTTTTGTATGGACGGCACGATGTCGGCCATGGCGGCCAAGTGAAACACCCAATCGGCGCCTTCGAACAAAGGCCGGATCGAACTCGTATCGGCGATGTCGACGTCGTGCACTTCCAGGTTCGGACTATCGGCAACGACGCTCAGACTTTCGCGGCGCCCGGTGTGGAAATTGTCGAGGACACGGACCGAATGGCCGTCCCCGATCAGCCGCTCGACCAAGTGCGAACCGATGAAGCCGGCTCCGCCGGTGACGATCGCCATACCGCTTACTGCCATGACCCCCTCAGCGCCATTGGAGTGGAAGAAAGTCAGCGTCGGCATTCCATGCCGAACCGGCCAATATCAAGTCAATCAAGATGGGTTTTCCTGAGCGGAAACCGTATAAGTCCTGTTAGTTTTAGGCAAACATTTCCCGGACCTTTTTCAAACAATTGACCGCGGCGCGCTTCTCTCCGCGAACAATTCCTTGCGTCGCCAGGGAAATCGGATAATCAAGTGCTGCCAGACTGACCAGGAGAAATTTACACGTGAATGCAACGGAACAAAAACTGGAGTTTGGACTTTCACGCGTCTTGTTTATGGCGGCGGCTTACGGGACGCCCTGGATCGTTGTGTTGGGGATTGTCCGTGGATTCGTCGGATACGCACCCTGGATCGGAGGAGACACCGTTTCGCCGATGCTCGGTTTCGGCCTGAGTTGGATCACGGGCGACCCGCGGTTTGCATTTCATCTGCCGATGGTTACTTCGACCCAGATGTCGGCATTGGCTTATCTGATATCCAATCCGTATGAATGGAATCTGAAGAGTTTCAACGATGCCTCGCTGGCACTTCATATGGGCATGGCCCTGCTGGCGTCTGCGTGGTTCGGTTGGGCGGCGGTCCAGCTCCGAATTCCGGTAGCAGCCGGCGTGGTTGGCGGTTTGGTTGGCGCCACCATGCCCACCATGATGCTGACGGCGGTTGCGTACACCGGCTACGCGGCGGCGTTGCCGTGGTATCCGGCCAGCATGCTGGTGCTGGCTTACGCCATCATCGGAAACAGGCCGCTGGGAACGGTTTCGCGCTCGGCCCTGGCGGTGGTCGGGTTTTGCGCCGCCAATCTCTACAGCCTGTTACCCGTAGTCGTAGCGGCCGTCGCGGCCATTGGCATCGGCCTGGGCAGGGACGCGGTTAAAAAATTGCTGACCGAGGGCGCGGCCCTATCACCGACGCGCGCCACGATGCTCGCCTCGGTGGCTGTTCTTTCCCTGGCCTCGCTAAGCGTAATCTCAGGCGTAGTCTCCGTCTTAATGACCATCGAGAACAAAGCCGCCGTGACGACATCTGAAATGCTTGTTCCGATAGCTCTGATGATGTTGCCGTCGATCGCGCTCGGATTCGGACTGCATCGGATCATACATCTGTGGGCATCGATTCGTTCTGTTTACTCGCTCATGCTGTTCCCCTTGTTGTCTGGATGGGCGGTTGGCGCGAACGTCTGGGCGCCGGCTTGGCTGTTCAGCGCGGCCATCGCGCTGAGAGGCAGAGGCACGGGCAATGTGGTTGGCCTGGACTACACGCTCGGTATTGAATTCTTGCTGAAAAGCAGCCTTGTGTTTCCTTGGGCCATCCTGGCTCTTGCCGCCCTGGGTGTCGGACTCGTCTCGTTGATTCTCGGCCTGGTTTCGCGTTCGTCCGATTTCCGCCGTCCCGCGTTCGCAATCGCTGCATTGATTTGTATTCCCTACATGCTGCATTTGCTTCTCATCGGAAAGATTCTTACGATTCCCCCCGGCGTGATCGCCGCCCCGCTGTCGCTGCGCCATCTGGTGCCTTTGGCCGGCTCGGTTGCGTTGGCCATGGCCTGTGTTGCCGTGTTCGGTCGAAAAGGGAGCCAAGTTATTGGCGGTCTGGCCGTAACGGCGGTGTGTGTGGCCTCGCTCGTTATCTATACGCAAACAGCGGCTCACCAGGCCCAGCTCAGCCGGGAGCGCGAAAAGGCGCTCAATGAGAGAATCGACGAATTTCTCAAGGTCGAATCAAAAGGGTCCGTCGTCTGTTCGGGCGTAGAGTCACCCGGGCGGTGCAGTATTCTTTTCGGGTTCAGCGGATCGGTGCGGTCCTCCCTCAGCCAGGTTCGCCTCCCACCTCCACAACTCGCCAATGGCAGAATGGTTTTGTTTCTGGAGTGCATGGCGAGGGGATGCGTGCCGGAAATCAGTGAGCTTTTCCGGCATGGTGGACCGGCCCTGCTTATCGGTCGTGTCGGGATCGACAAGGAAATATTCTCCCGATCACCAGCTCTCGTCGTTTGCGTCCCCGAACTGAAAAGCTATTCGTCTCCCTATCAGGTCAATGCCTATCTGTGCCGTTTGGACACATGAATGCAAAGTCGCCGGGGCTCAAAACGTATGGCAACGCCAGTCAACTGAGGCTAGTCTTTGGTCCCGCCGCTGCAACAGGCTTGTCTGCGGACAAGCGTTCTTTTTCGAACATCCGTCTCTTTTACTTTGAACCTGTTTCTCAGAACGAGGCATCCCCAACCCACTGATCTCGGTCGCCCCAAGCCCGGAAACCGCAACACGAAAAAATGCTTTTCAATTCTCACATCTTCCTTTTTGTTTTTCTGCCGACGCTTCTTTTGCTGGTTTTCGTTCTAAGTAAAACCGTTTCCAACCGGAACATTTTTTTCGGCGCCGTTTTCCTGGCGTCGCTCCTGTTCTACGCATACCACAAGCCCGAATACGTTGTGCTGATCGTCCTCAGCATTTTGATCAACTATTTGTTTTATTTAGCGTTTTCAAAATACTCGAAGAAATCAATCCTTTTCCTAGCGGTTTTTCTCAATCTTCTGGTTCTGTCGATCTTCAAGTACACGAAATTCGTCGTCGACAACCTAAATTCCGCCGCCGGGGTTGATATCGCCCCGGTTGATATCACGCTGCCGTTGGCGATCTCGTTTTTCACTTTCCAGCAAATATCGTTTCTGGTCGAAAATTTTCGCGACCGGCAAGCCAATGTCAGCTTCATAAGATATGCGCTCTATATTTCGTTCTTTCCCCAGTTGATCGCCGGTCCGATCGTTAGGTTCAGCGAGTTTTTTCCGCAGTTCGACAACTTCTGCAAAAATGACCGAAGCCGTGCCAACATCAGCATCGGCCTGTCGATTTTCGCCATCGGATTATTCAAGAAAGTCGTCATCGCCGACAAAGTCGGTATTACCGCCGACAGCGTTTTCGCAGTGGCCGGGCAGGACGGGTCGCTGACGCTCCTTCCCGCCTGGCTGGGGGTGGTGTCCTACAGCCTGCAAATTTACTTCGATTTTTCCGGCTACTCGGATATGGCTGTCGGCCTGGCGCGGCTGTTCGGAATCAAGTTGCCGATCAACTTCAACTCGCCCTACCAAGCGACTTCGATCATCGATTTCTGGCGCCGATGGCACATTACCCTGTCGTTCTTTTTGCGCGATTTCGTTTACAAGCCGCTGGGCGGTAGCAGGTTCGGCGCAGCCGCCTTCGTGCGCAATTTGTTCGTGACGATGCTGCTCGCCGGTTTGTGGCACGGGGCGGGATGGACGTTCGTGTTCTGGGGCGGATTGCATGGATTTTACCTGGCGGTGAACCATTTGGCACGCCGCTTCCTGCCGCCGCTTCACATCGGCACATTTGCCAAGGTGGTGATGCTGAATTTTTTCGTATTGATTGCCTGGGTGCCGTTTCGGGCGCCGGATTTCGAAACGACCGTCCTTTATTGGCGGGCCATGTCGGGAATGAATGGGATCGCCCTGCCGACCTTTCTGAAACCGCACCTCGGAGAAATGCTCACGCACATCGGGCTGGAAGCGATCCGTTTCGAAAGCGTTCTGTTCGCTCACGTGTTTCCGGTCGGCTATAGCGTATTTGGGCTGATCCCTCTGGTCGTCGGGTTGCTGATTGCATTTCTTTTTCCCAATACCTCGAGTATTTTTCGACGCTACCAACCGGTCATTTCGCTGCACGGCCACACACTTGAATCCGGAAGGTTCGGTTTCCTGGCCTGGCGCCCCACCGGATTATGGGCCTTGTTTGTCGCGTTGGTTTTTGCGACATCCATCGTGCTGCAGGGAAAACCGAACGAGTTCCTTTATTTTCAATTTTGAACCCATCGTCGCCATGCCGTTCCAAAAATACCTGATCGCATTGATTTCTTTTTCGGGACTTCTGTTCGGAGTCCTTCTGTTGAATGTCTTGATGCTCTACCGGGCGGGTGAGTTGAAGGACCATTCGGAAATGATTTCGGAACAGGTGTCCGAAAACAAATTCGTCAACACCACGGTGACATCGATCCTTCCTTATAAAATTGCCATGTATGCCCGAATCAAACCCGACATCGTTTTGATGGGCACATCGACCGCCCAACAATTCAGGCAATCGATGTTCAAGGCCTCGTTTTACAATCTAGGCGGCACGGGCTGGGGGCCATACGAGTCGGCCTACGTGTTGGAGAAAATTCTAAAAATCCACAAACCGAAAATAATACTTTTCGGCCAAGACATGTTCGCGCTTTGCGATTCTCAAAACGAAATCGGCAAAACAGTTGAGATTCCGACCCGGGTTACCGGCGGTCACGCGTTGAATCGCGGCTATGACAATCCGTTTTTCCCCCCTTTCGATCTCGCTTTGAAAGGCCATCTGTCACCTGCGGAATACGTCGACATCGTATTCACGGAGTTTCCCGATTCGGGGCACCAAAGCCATTTCTTGGGTGTATTCGGAAAACTTTTTCTGGCGGGTTTTGCCAAGGACGGCTCGTTCGTGAGAATCGCTTCCGAACTTGCGACAACCCGCCCCGAAACGGGAAAAGAAGAGCAATTGGTCGGCAGGGGCGGCCACTTCAATGTGTGCGAAAGCTCGGCCTTCCGGCTTGAGATGCTCGAATTTCTCATATCCAGAATCAGGGACATGGGCGTGGATTTGGTTGGTTTCGTGCCTCCGTATGCGCCGAAAGCCTATCGGCAGAGTCTCACTGATCTTAAATTGAAGGTACAAAGACAGATGTATCAATCCCGGCTCAAGAACATGGGATTTGACGAATTTTACGATTTTTATGACCCTCGGAGCCTTGGCGCCAAGGATTGCGAATTCACGGATAACGTCCACCTTGGCGACATTGTCGCAGTTCGGATGTTGAAATCCATGACCGATAAGGGTTCTGCCCGAATGGCGACTTGGATCGATATTGGTGTATTGGAGTCCATGCTGTCCGAGCTTCGCGGCACAAATTTGGTTCTTCGGGACGACTACATGATGCCGTTTAGAGAGGCTCTTCGCAAGGCGCACCGGCAAAGCCCGGCGTGTGCGTCCTAGGTGGTTTCAGCGTCTTTTTAGAAATATGATATGGCGTGGCGCTGCAGAGGCGTCAGGTCGGGATAGCGCTCGATCAAATCCGCCACCGGAAACATCGGCGCTACGGTTTCGGGGCGCAGCGGTATGCGCGAACTGTAAAGGAAAAAGGCGGTGTAGCGGTCTCTCTCCGTTCCCGTTTTTCCGCGATGCCAGACCGAACACGGATCGGCAAACAATACGGTGCCGGCCGGGCCGGTGCATTCGATCTGCAAATTTTCCGTCACTTGTCGGGTCATTTCCGAATCGGAGACACGGCTTCCATCAAACACTTCGAACCGGTGATTCTTGGTGGCGCGTGAGGGGATGTAGCAAAAAGGCCCATCGTTCGTTCCTACGTCCTCGATGTAAACGATGATTTTGACGATACGGGTATCTTCACTGTCCAGGTGCCAATACCGGGTATGCAATTGAGTACGGTTGGCGACATCCCGGCGGATAGCCACTCCTGGGAACACAGCAGGTAGGCCGAAATAGTTTTCCATGATCGCCAGAAGGCGTTCGCTCAGTCCCCACTTCAGAATACCCGAGTTTTCCATGATCGCCCTCTCGGGCGCGTGGACGACGTATCCGTCCTCGCCTTCACAACTCTCGTTCCTCATCGGGGCGACAATGGATTTCAACGTTTCGAAAAGTTCCCGCGTGTCGGGGATGCCCATGGACTCAAGCTCGTCTATCGACGAGGTATAAGCGCCCTCTGTCCTCAACCCATCGACGATTTTCGCCTCCGTCGGATCCATCTCCGGTAAGCGGGCGCGATGCAGGGCTCTTTGCCCGACCTGATTGGCCTGGCGCAACAGTCTCAGGCTCCGGTACCTGGCGGAACGTGTTGCCTTGTCCAGCAGACCAGTCATGAAAGGGCCTCATCGTGCGGAACGAAAGAAATTCGGACGCCGTTCATCCAGCGTACTCCAGTTTTCCAACCCGGCAAGTTCAATTACTCGGGCGGGCCTAAATGTCCTTGATCATCGGAGATGGCAATGGGACAAGGAACTTTCCGCCGGTTGCACAGTATTCGGCGTTTCCTTTGGCGATGGCGTCGATGTAGCGCCAAGCGAACACAACCGTTAGGGCCGGCCGTTCGACAAGCAATTGATCGGACCGGTAGACCGGAATTTCGTATCCGGGTCCGACCAGGGTCGACTCCTTGTTAGGGTCGTCATCAACCAGAAAATCGATTCTTTCTGTTAAATCCAGTTGCTCCAACAGTGTCGTCGTTCCAACGGAAACCCCATATCCGGCAACCCCACTGCCAGCCTGCCGCGCGTCGTCGACATGTTTGTGAACTGCTGTCCGGACATCTCCGATGCGGTGGGTAAAGCCGTTGAAATAGGATTTCCGATCGCAACCGAGGCGTTCCTCTCTGGCCACATGGCCAGCGACGCTCTCCGCTACCGGCCGTCCGCCATCCTCGGTTTGCACGTACACCCGGACGGAGCCGCCCTTGATGGGAACATGTTCGATGTCGAACAGCGAAAGACCGAAACGCGGAAGCGTGCGCTCGAATGGAGTCACATTCATATACGACAGGTGTTCATGATAGATCGTATCGAGCAAAAGGTTTTCGGTGACATCGAGGCCGTACTGAGTTTCGAACACGAATGCGCCGTCGTCGGCCAACAGGATTCTGACCGCGTCAAACAATCCGGCCAGGTTGTCGATATTGGCAATAACGTTGTTGGCAACCAGAAGATCGGCTTCCCCTTCACGGTCGCGAATACGCTGAGCCAGGTCGCTATCGAAAAATTCCGGATAGGTGATGATGCCGCCGGCGGTGGCTTGCTCGGCGATGGCTTGGGCCGGGTCGATACCGGTTACCCTCATTCCGGCCGCTTGAAACGCTCGCAAGTAAGTCCCGTCGTTGCTCCCGAACTCGACAATGTGGCCGCCTTTGGGTAGTTCCAGGCGGTCCACCAGGTGATCAGCGGCGTTGACAAAATGCTGCGGCAGCCCAAGGCTGAGGCTCGTCGTATACGCGTACTCGCGGTATTGAAGTTCGGGATCGCCGATATACACAATCTGCAAAAGGGTGCAATCCCGGCACAAATGCAGAGGCATCGGAACGGCCTCGCGGTAAGCGGGATGGTTGTGATCGGCGCCGGGAATCCGAAAATTCGGCGTGGCGACGGGAATGGGCGCCAGTTCGACTACTTCATCCAATTTTTCCGACCCGCACAGCCGGCACGTTTCCCGCTTATACCACAAGGGGGACTCGGGCGTGGACGGTGGGATGGACATCGTGACCTCGATCATCAGAAAATGTCGTGCTGAGCACCAGTGCGAAGAGGTTGGATAAAATCAAAACCAATAGAATTTATCCAGCGCTTTCTGGATACAAACCCGCCCGATCAAGCCTTCGAGAGATCACGCCAGATCTCTTCGGCAAGCGCGGTGTCCTCGATCGCGTCGCGGCCGGTTGCCGGAAATTCAGAGCCGGTTTGAAGCATCGTCACGAATTGTACGGCTTGGCGGCGAAACGCCCAGTCGGGAGGCGGACTCGCTTGTTCGTCGGCCGGCGCACCATCAACCGTTTCAAGCGCCTCAAGCGTCATATCGGCAATCGCCCCATCCAGGAACGGCGGTGGCAGCCGCAACGTCATTCGGCCCTCGGCGAAAACGAAATGCACGCCCTCCGACCAATTGGGTCCCTCATCCTCCTCGCAAGTCAGATGGATCGGCACACGGTCCGCCGAAAGAACAATGGACAGGACCGGCATTGGATTTTGCGTGGCGCCGCAAAACTCCAGGTCGCCGAGAAGAAAGCGCAGCAGATTCAATCCATGCACATGGACGTTGAGAAATTGGGCATAAGGCTCAGCGTGGGTCTCGTCCATCCAATCCGGTGCGATCGGCCAGGTTTCCAAACCCGCCGGCCTCGGTTCCTCTGTCATCATGAATCCGTCCGGCGGCCGCTGGTCGTCCCCCGCCCGGCTCCAGGCTTGAACCAGCTTCAGCGGGCCGAGATCGGTCGATTCCATCATATCGCGAAGGACAAGACGTGCTTTTACCACCCCCGGGTCGTGGCATTTCATATACCCGACGCAAAGAGGGACACCCCCATCCTCCGCCAACCGCACGAGTTCGCGCGCCTGGTCCGATGTATGGGCCATCGGTTTTTCGGCAAGCACCGGCTTGCCTTGGAGAAGGGCGTCCCGGACGATTGGTCCCGTGGCCGGGCGGTTGGTTACGACGACGACGGCATCGATGTCCGGATCGGCGACGAGGGAAAGATGATCATCATGAACACGGGAAATTTGCCAGCGCTCGGCGACTTGAGCCAACAGGTTCGGCCGCAGGTCCGAAATGGCCGCGATTTCGCAGCCCGGCGCTTCGGACAGCGGCGCGATGTGGCAGTACTGGCTGACTTGTCCCGCGCCGACAATACCGATGCGGACAGGTTTGCCAAGGTGCAAATTTTCAGTACTCATCAGTCAAATCCATAGAGCCCGACCGTGTGTATGCCCAATCCCTTTTTACCCCGCTTAATTCGCTCAACATTCAAGCGGCCGATTGCAGTCAGTTCATATGAGTCGTCGGGTTTTTTCTCTACCTGAGCGGATCGAACCAGCAAATCCACGCGTTCGGTAAACTCCCGAAGCGAGGTTTGCCGAACCGCAACCTCTATGGGGGCCATTCCACCGCATTTTGCCAGGTTGCAGGCGATGAGGCAGGTAACCGACTTTGCAACCGCGCCCTGAACGATCCACAGCAACATGAAAAATAAGCCGTAAGCCGCCGTCGCGTGCCATATTTGCAACGCCGGCCAATAGGCTGTTCCCAAACCCAAACACACCGCGTAAACACAAACCGCAGTTCCAAATACTCGAACGACAGCGGACGACGGCCAAGGCGATCTGACGGCAAGCGGAACGACGAGGAAAAGAACCGCAAACCCGGCAACGCCCGGGAGGAAGGTATCCACAAAGATGCCAAACGCATTCACGATTTGGGTTTCAACGGCGTTGGATGCGCGCCGCCATCGTTCAACGCATCGGCCCTTCCGACTCCGAAATACGCCATGGAGACTCGGGCAACCCAGGCAATCAATCTTCCGCGCGGGGTTAAAACCAAATCCGTGTCCACCTGACGGGCAACGCCGAGGTACTTCAGAAGGCTCAGTCTGTTCAATATGAAATTTTCGAAACCGGCGCCTTCGCCGTATATGGTGAGCCACTGGTCCATGGTAAGGGCGGTGTCTGCACGGTCGATATCCAGGAGCATTCTGACCGTAAAACCCCAAGCGAACAGGCTGATTACTTGGTGCGCGCCGATGGCCGCACACAACAAGACGGCAACGCCCGCCACCAAATCAACAGCAAAAACCTCGGCAGAATTTTGCGAACCGTTCGTGGCCACGGATACCGCAATCCACAGAACGCATGCCAATCCAAATGCAACACGAAGCCGCGGTCCCGGTTCCCTAGGGGCGGACGCGATTCGGCCGAGTAGAGCAAACAAGGGCAACAAAAGTAATCCGAACAGGATTGCCCAGGCGATCGAGGGAGGGGGAATAAGTTCGGACAATTTGCTATTTTGCTTTCTTGGAATGGGGTCGTACGGATCTGCATCGTCCATAACGATTCTTGACCGATCCTAGGTGCGGGCAGAAGAATCGATTTTGGAATATTGTCGGGTATTGGAACATTTTTGCGCCTTGTATTGAAGGGCCGACATGGGTTATTGGGGGACGGCCATCTGCATGGATTTGATCGTGAATTGAGGGAAGTATTCTTTGTCATCGCACGAATACGAATTATGCGTGATCGTACCTGCAAATAACGAAGAGGCGAGCATCGAGCAAACCGTAAATTCGATACTGGAGATCGCTAAAGACAACGATTTAGGCCTACAGCTGATTTTGATCGATGATGGAAGCGCCGACCGGACGGGGGAACTCATGGAGCAGGTGGCGGCGGGTGTATCCAGCGCCACCGTTGTGCACCAACCCGCTGTGAAGGGTTTAACCGAGGCCTTCCGGGAAGGCACTCGACGGGTGTCGGCCCCCTATCTGACGCTTGTTCCCGGCAACGCATCCTATGCGGAACAAGGGCTGCGGAACTTCTTTGAATCAATCGGCAGAGCCGAGTTGGTGATCGGCTACAGGGAAAACCAGCAACAAGCCCGCACACAGACACGTTTTTTTCTTTCGTTTGTTTTCACGTGTATCGTGTCGATTCTGTTTGGAGGACGCTTGAGGGATTACCACGGGCTGGTGGCATACCCGGTCGAAAAATTGAAGCAGATCTCGATTCGAGCAAATGGGCCGGCGTTTCAGATAGAAGCCCTGGTTAGGGTTTTGAGGTTGCGCCCTAGCCTGGCGCAGGTGCCGGTGTCGCTTAATCGTCAAACCAAAACAAGCAGCAAGTCGCTGCGATGGAAAACATTTTTCCAGCTCGCCCGAACCATGGCCGATCTTTTGATCCGGCGCTGAATAACAATCCTGGAATTACGTTGGTTTCTCCAATGCCGCCAAGCCCTTCCAAATGTCGGCCGGCCCACAAACCGAGATCACGCGGACGTCCGGATGGTTGGGGCGAAAGTGCCGAGATACATTTTTCTCGTTCTCGTTATTGACCGCCAAGAGACAAATCGTTTTCCCATCCGAAAGCTGATCAGGCCCTTTTATCGGAATATTGCAGCCTGGAATAAAAAGACCGTGCCGTTCCGCTTGGTCATCGATCGCCACATCGATCAAGGATCCCAATCCCAGGAAATTGCAAGCCGCCACCGCTCTTACTCCGGCCCCATAGATGGCAACCCGCCAACCCCCGGATCGATATGCCGTCAGAGTCGTGTGCATACGCTCCTTATATTCTTCCAGTTGATTGGCATACCCATCGGCGGCTGCCAATTCATCGGGGTCAATGCCAAAAGGTTCGATGGCGGAGTCTTTTCGCTCGGCCCGCACCGCCAGGCAGCCACCTGAAAAGTCGTACCACGCTGTATCTATCGGTGCGAATCCTGCACCTTCCATAAGACGGCGAAGCGTCTTATCAGTAAAATAGGAAACGTGCTCCTCCCATAGCGTCGTGCAATCGCCGAGATCTTGCGAGGGGCCGAAATCGGGGACATCGACGAATATCCGCCCGCCCGGCGACAGCAAGCGGTCGACCGCGTTTAGAAACGCTCGCGGATCGTGGACATGTTCCAAAACCTGTCGGAACACGACTAAATCAAACGTACCGTGCTCGGCGATGATAGTTTCAGCCAGGGCCTCGTTCAGGAAGGCTTCATAGATTGGGATACCACTGTCGCGGGCCCGGCCCCCGGACACGGGGTTGGGCTCGACCCCGACGCAGCGTTCGAGCCCGTTTTCAACAAGCAGGTTGAGAAAGCGTCCGTCGTTGGCGCCGATCTCACAGGCGCTGGACGGAATCCCATCTGAGTAAATCAAGTCGATTTCCGCTGAAAGGTGCGGTTCGGCCTTCCAGGAAGAAAAGTTGAAGTTATAGCTCTTGTATAGAAACTCAGGATCAATCGGGTTTATCACCTGAACGAGACCGCAGGTTCTGCACAAATGAAGCGCCAAGGGAAACGTTTCGGTCTTTTGCCGGGGATCTTTGAGCAATCGATGGGCCACGGGTTGATGTCCGAAATCGACCAGGGGTTCCAAGTCGGCTGAATCGCATAGACGGCAACTGGAATCCGACGTCATGAAAGCACCTCGCCGGCACGCTCCTTCAACCAGGCGAGGGCCGAGAGGTCATCCGCGCCATCCGGCGCCCAGTTCGGAAAGACCGTTGTTTCAGGGTTAAATGGACCCGCGGCGACTTCATGGAACAACAGCCATTCGCTGTCGATCAGCAAGGAATGATAGGTCATCCGGGGCAGGCGGTAGTAATACGGACTTGTGGTGCCGGGTTGGCCCGGCGATGTCAGAGGAATCACCTGCTCGACGTTTCCGTCGGGGTCGAAAATCAGGGCTCGAACCCGGCCCTCCAACACTTGAAACGATTCGTCGCCGTTTCCATGGGCATGGGGGCGAACGTAAACGGACGCGTGGTGGGCAATCAGCATTTCATGGACCGCGGCATCGGTGTCATGGTGGAGGCATAACCGCGCTCGCCTGCGCGGGTTCGAATCGGCCGCCGATTTGACGAAATCGATGTCCTCTTGACTAATCATCCGCACGTCCCCGGTACGGTAGTAAACCTCCGGGCTTTCTTCGCGTGTATTTTGGGGTTGGCGGACGGTTCGTTTAATCTTATCAAGCGCCATGCTACGATTCTAAATTCGCTTCGAAAAAGAAAACTTTCAGACCATTCGAGCAATTATGCCTGCTTCTAGATTGAGTTTTGAGGAAGTAAACGAACTAGCGCGTCTTTTAACGCCCTCGAATGTGCTGGAAGTCTTAGCCCTCAGCGGCGGTGCTAACAATAGCATATTCCGGGTCGAGGCGGAAAACGGGCGCTATGCACTGAAACTCTACCTCGATACGCCCGAAGACGATCGCAATCGGTTTTTCAACGAGGTTTCCGCGCTTCGGTTTTTCGCCGACAGCGGCATCGGTAACGTGCCCAGGTTGGCAGCCGCCGACGAAGATGCGAAAGCCGCGCTGCTTGAGTGGATCGACGGGGACACACCCGCCGACGCCACCGAGGAGACCGTTCGCGCCATGGCCGGGTTCGTCGAAACATTGAAGACGTTGTCGGCCCGACCCGAGTCCGGCAGCATCGGAAACGCCGTCGAGGCATGCCTGTCCGGTGCCGAAATCGATCGCCAGTTGAATTTCCGCAAATCCGCGTTGATGGATCGGGAGGTTCCCGACGCGCCGGCCGATTTTATCGAAAGCCAATTGGCGCCGGTAATGGATCGGCGCCTTGCCGACGCCAAGGCGGCCATGGGGGCGGGCTGGGATACCGGCCTGCGGCGGGAGCACCAGGTTCTCTCCCCTTCGGATTTCGGCCTGCATAATGCCATCCGAAAGCCAACGGGAGGCATCGTTTTCGTCGATTTCGAATACTTCGGCTGGGACGACCCGGTCAAGCTTCTGGCCGATACCTGGTGGCATCCCGGGATGAACCTGCCGGAAACCCTGAGTAATGATTTCCTTGCCGCCGGCATGCCATTGTTCGATTCCGACCCGCACTTCAACACCAGACTTCGGGTCTTCCTGCCGCTTTACGGGTTGCGATGGATTTTCATCGTTTTGGCGGACTTTCTGCCGGGCCGCTGGCGACGGCGGCAAGCGGCGGGAGAAACCAACTCGTGGGAGGCCGTAAAAAAACGGCAACTCGACAAGGCGAAAATCCTCTTGCACCGAATTGAACATCATGATTTTTCATGGGCGCCTACAGCATAGAACTGACCGAAAGCATGGCCGACACCTCCAAGTCTCCTCCCGAAGAAGCGTACCGGCTGAATTCACCTCCCCTGGACGAACGCTCACGCCAGCTGAGATCGATGATCGTCGATGCGCTGGAAGGCGGCGACCGGGGGCATACCGGCGCCTCGTTCTCACTGGTCGAAATCCTGCGGGCTCTCTACGACGGCTTTCTAGAATACCGCGCCGACGACCCAAAATGGGACGGCCGCGACCGGTTCGTCCTCAGCAAGGGACACGGATGCCTGGCGCTTTATGTGCTGCTGGCGGACAAGGGTTTTTTCCCGAGCGGCGAACTGTTGCGCCAATGCGGGGCCGGCGCTCTATTAGGCGGCCATCCGGAGATCGATATTCCCGGCGTCGAGGCCTCGACCGGTGCGCTTGGCCACGGCATGCCGATTGCTGTCGGCATGTCCATGGCGCTTAGGATCAACAAGAACCCGGCCCGCGTCGTGACCGTTATCGGCGACGGCGAATCCGACGAAGGCTCGATCTGGGAAGGAGCCATGCATGCCGCCAAACACCGGCTTTCGAACCTGACGGTGATCGTCGATTACAACAAGCTGCAGTCCTACGGCTTTGTCAGCGAGGTGCTCGATCTTGAGCCCTTTGCCGACAAGTGGCGGGCGTTCGGGTTTTCCGTGGCCGAAGTCGACGGCCACGACGTTAGCGCGTTGGGCGACGTACTTTCGACCCTGCCCTTCGACGACGCCAGGCCGAACTGCATCATCGCTCACACCATCAAAGGCAAGGGCATTCCTGAGGCCGAATTCAATCCGGAATGGCACCACCGGGCAAGATTTTCAAACGAAGAAATCGCCGCCATGCGAGCGGCTCTCGTCTAGGACCGGGAATGCAACCATGCGCAAAACGGCACTCAACATGGTCTTTGAGTTGGCGCAGGACGACCCGCGAGTGGTCTTTGTGGGCTCCGACCTGGGCCCTAACGTTTTGCCCGATATGAAGCAAACGATGCCGGAACGTTTTTTCATGGAAGGCGTTTCCGAACAGGCCCTGGTTTCCATTGCCGCCGGAATGGCCATGGAAGGGCTGATCCCATACGTTAACACCATCGCCACCTTTCTGACGCGCCGCTGTTTTGAGCAATTGGCGGTCGACCTATGCCTCCACGACCTGCCCGTCAAGCTGATCGCCAACGGAGGGGGGCTCGTCTACGCGCCGTTGGGTCCGACCCATCTGGCAACCGAGGATCTGGCCATCCTGCGGCCGCTGCCGAATATGACGATCTGCGCCGTTTGCGACGCCGAGGAAATGCGCCGCTTGATGGTGGCCAGTCTGGATTGGCCGCATCCCCTGTATATCCGCCTGGCCAAGGGTGGCGATCCGGTTGTTTCTGACGGCGAGGCCGGGTTCGAGATTGGCCGGGCCATCTCCATGCGCCCGCCCCGTCAGGTTCTGGCCGTCACCACCGGTGTCATGACCACCCGGGCCCTGGCCGTGTCCACGTTGCTCGAAGATGCCGGTATCGGCATGGGCATTTTGCATGCGCATACCGTCAAGCCGCTGGATTCAGATGCGATCGTAGGGGCCGCCAGGGACGTCGACCTGATCGTCACCATCGAAGAACACGCCCGCATTGGCGGATTGGGCAGCGCCGTGCTTGAAGAGGTCGTCGGAGATCAAGGATTGACAGTTCCGGTGTTGCGAATGGGGCTTGGCGACGCGTTTCCCCACGACTATGGGAGCCAGGACCATCTGCTGGAAGTGGCCAACCTTCAACCTAAAGAAATTGCTGCCACCGTCGAGGCCGCCTTGAAGAGAAAAACCCCTTGAACGTGGTTTCGGCCTAGCCCGAAAGATTCACGAAGGGGTACCGCCAAGACCTTATAATCCGTTA
>CAYFMP010000009.1:0-75093 GCA_964344215.1 uncultured Thalassospiraceae bacterium
CCGGCACCCGCTCGATGGTCATGTCGGTCGAGCCCACCGGCAGCACGTCGAGCGGGATCTCGGAGCCGGGGCCGCCGAGAGCCCACACCCGGCGGAAGAAGTCGGCCATCGAGCCGACCCGCCGGCCGTCGACGACGACCTCGAATCGGCGCTGTCGTTGATGTCGGAGACCGGCGAGGAGCACGTCGCCGTGGTCGAGGACACCGATTCCATGAAGTTCCTGGGCTGCGTCCATCACCGCGAGGTGATGGCCGCCTACAACCGGGCGCTGATCCAATCCCACCACGAGGAGCGGGGGGAGGGGGTGCTGTCGGGAGGAAGGCGGACGTGGGCGGTGGCGCTCAAGGGTGTCCGCTCTCAACCAAGTTCGGGCTTCATCTTCGAAGAGTTGGGCGCTACCAGACGGGAATTTTCAAGGCACCCGGCGTCATTGCCGGACTGGACCCGACCCGGCAATTTCCAGCATCGAATTTCTCTACCCAGGACGCGAAGTCGAGAACTTCGGCCGGACGCATGACGCAAGAGTGGTTTGACCAGGGATGACCCAATTGGAGCAGTTGATGGCCTAGCTCATGAGCCAGCATGGCGCCCGCGTATTTCAGGGCATCCTCGCGGGCATAGGTGTCGCCGTTTCGGAGTTCGGCGATACGGTTGTCATTGGTCAGGTAGGGGAACAGGGAAATCCAAACGGAAGAACCGAATTGAGAGGACGGATTGTATTCGGTCGAGCCGCCGGTGATACCGCCCCGAATCGAGGTATGGATCGGGATGTTGAAATACTCGACGCTTGCGACCAGTTGATTGGTCAGAACGATTTCCGCGTCGAAACCGAGCTTCGCCATCAATGTCCAATAGACGTATTCGTTGAGCGGCAGATCATCGCGCCCGGGAACCCGGCCGATGACCGGGTGTCCGTCTTCCAGCTTGGCAAGGGTCCAATAGGTCAGGCGATCCTTGAATGTCGCTATGACGGCATCGGCAAACGAGTCGAGATCCTCGCTTGCCAGGGGCGTCGTAAGGTAGGGTCGCGCGAATGCGATCTGCCGGCTCAGCGGGTTCTTCTGCTTCTTGATTTGCTCGACCAGGGACTTTCTTACCCGTCCCCAATCGACGGTACCGGCCCGGAAATCCCCGATCAGGCCATCGAGGAAACCGGGCTTGTCGGCGACCAGGCGCGAGAAAATGGTGTCGATAGGGATCGTTTCGATGTCATCCGGCATGTGCGCGGTGATGCCGAAATGCTCCTCGACCAAGAGAACCGCCCGGTCAAGAATCTTCCTCAGTTCCGCGTCCGTGACGCCTGGAAACCGTGGGTTCTCGATGTAGACGACCCGTGGCGCAATGACATCGTTCCCCAGTTTGGGGAGCGCCACACGGTCTGTTTCCGCGAGCGGACGTGCGGGTTGAAGGCAAATTGTGAGTGCCGCGAAAAAGCAGACGAAAAGTCGCCACGCTCGTGCTCTCGGTCCCATATCTCGAGCTTCCACAATTTCCGATCCCGATGCCGCAACGATAACGACATTATCACGAATGCTTTGGACCGATACCGTTGATAACGGCGGTCTGCGAGAGTGCCGGCGAAACGATGGAATCGCCGTAGTGGCTTCGGTGAATCATTCCTGCGTCGAAAGGCGTTGACGCGATTCGACCTTTCGCCGAATCGACGGGAAAATAGTTTATCAACAATATCGGTCAATAGCAGACGCACCCGATGCCGTCCTCGGCATCCGCTTTCAGAGCGGCAAGGCCGACACCGGCGCAAACCGCGCGTCGGCGGCGTCCTCCGTATTGGCCGCTCAACCGCCCCGCGGTTTGAGCCAGTGGCGCCGCGCCCTGGACCTGACCGGCACCCGCTCGATGGTCATGTCGGTCGAGCCCACCGGCAGCACGTCGAGCGGAATCTCGGAGCCGGGGCCGCCGAGAGCCCACACCCGGCGGAAGAATTCGGCCATCGAGCCGACCCGCCGGCCGTCGACGCCGACGATGATGTCGCCGGGCTTGAGGCCGGCCATCGAGGCCGGACCGTCGGCGGCGACGCCGGTGATGAAGACGCGGCCCTTGGCCTGGTCGGTATAGAGGCCGAGCCACGGCTTGACCGGGGTCTTCGAGCGGCCGGTGGCGATCATGTCTTCGAGGATCGGTTTCAAGGCGTCGATCGGCACGAACATGTTGCCGGGACCGAGCGTTTCGGGCTCCTCGGCGTCGCCGACCAGCAAGGAGCCGACCCCGACCAGGCGGCCGCTCCGGTCGATCAGCGCGGCGCCGCCGTAGTTGTGGTGCGGCGGCCGCGTGAAGATGGCGTCGTCCAGCAGGTACTCCCAGTAGCCGGCGAACTCGCGTCTCGACACCACCAGGACCGGCGTCACCGGCCGGGCGCCGCCGACCGAGACGGCGACCACCGGCGCGCCCTCCTCCAGGGCGGCCGAAGAGCCGAGCGCCAGCGGTTTGGCGGCGAGCGGGCGCTCGGCGCGGATCAGCCCGAATCCGGTCGCCTGGTCGTAGGCGATGGCCCGGGCCGGCACCGTGCCGGCCTCGGTGCCGATGGAGACCGTGGCTGCCTCCAGGATCAGGTAGCCGATGGTCAGGACCAAGCCGTCGTCGCCGATGACGATGCCGTTGCCCTCGCGCATCGTGCCGAGGTGGCCGGCGGTGCGGGCGTCTTCGGGGATTTGGGCCTGGATCGGTACCACCGAGCGGATGACGTCGTCGAAGGAAAGGGCGCCGGTGGTCTCGGCGCGGGCCGGTCCGCCGGCGACGAGCGCCGCCACCACCGTCGCCAGGGCGAGGGCGACCAGCGGCAACGACCGACGACGGGCAACTCGGTTCAAGGGTGCGGTCATGGCGTCGTCTCCGTCCGAGGCGGCAAGGATACCATGTCGGCGCCCGGCGGCCGGAAAAAAAACGGATTTCGCGCCGGCTTCGGGATGCCAAGGGCTAAAACGTCCGCTTGGGCGTGCTATATAGAAAGCCATGTCCGATTCGTTCGATCTCGCCGATCTCCCGCCCTTGCCCGAGCCCGCGCCCGAGACGCACGCGGCCGCCTATCTGGAGGCTCTCAACGACACCCAGAGCCAGGCGGTCGAGACCGTCGATGGGCCGCTGCTGGTGTTGGCCGGCGCCGGCACCGGCAAGACCCGGGTGCTGACCACGCGCTTGGCCCATATCCTGATGCAGGGCCGGGCCGGGCCGGGACAGGTGCTGGCCGTCACCTTCACCAACAAGGCGGCGCGCGAGATGAAGGAGCGGGTCGCGGCGCTCTTGAACCGGCCGGTCGAGGGCTGGTGGGTCGGCACCTTCCACGCCACCGGCGCGCGGCTGCTCCGCATCCACGCCGAGGCGGTCGGCTTGCGCCCCAACTTCACGATCCTCGATACCGACGACCAGGTCCGCCTGATCAAGCAACTGGTCGAGCCGCACGGCATCGACGACAAGAAAACGCCGCCGCGCGTCGTCGCCGGCATCGTGCAGCGCTGGAAGGACCGCGGCCTGACGCCGGACCGGGTGTCCGGCGCCGAGGGGGCCGACGCCGCCGACGGCAAGCTGGTCGGGCTCTATGCCGATTACCAGGAGCGCTTGAAGGTCCTCAACGCGGCCGATTTCGGCGATCTCCTTTTGCACTGCCTGACGCTGTTCCAGAACGAGCCGGACGTGCTGGCCCGCTATCAGGACCGGTTCCGCTACATCCTGGTCGACGAGTACCAGGACACCAACGTCGCCCAATACCTGTGGCTCAGGCTGCTGGCCGGCAAGCACAAGAACATCTGCTGCGTCGGCGACGACGACCAGTCGATCTATTCGTGGCGCGGCGCCGAGGTCGGCAACATCCTCAAGTTCGAGAACGATTTCCCCGGCGCCGAGGTCGTCAGGCTGGAGCGCAACTACCGCTCGACCCCGCACATCCTGGCAGCCGCCTCCGGGCTGATCGCCCACAACGAAGGGCGGCTCGGCAAGACGCTGTGGACCGACATCAACGGCGGCGAGCGGGTCCGGATCCGCGGTCTGTGGGACGGCGAGGAGGAAGCCAGATCGGTCGGCGACGAGGTCGAGGCGCTGCACGCCGACAAACACCCGCTGAACGAGATGGCGGTGCTGGTCCGGGCCGGCTTTCAGACCCGCGAGTTCGAGGAGCGGCTGATTACCCTGGGCGTGCCGTACCGGGTGATCGGCGGACCGCGGTTCTACGAACGCCAGGAGATCCGCGACGCCGTCGCTTACTTGCGGGTGGTGGCGCAGGCCGACGACGACCTCGCCTTCGAGCGCATCGTGAATTTGCCGAAGCGCGGCATCGGCCCGGCCACGCTGCAGGTCGTCCACCATGTGGCCAGGGCCGACAACATCTCGCTGACGGCGGCGGTATCGCGGCTGGTCGAGACCGACGAGCTGAAGCCGAAGGCGCGCGCCACGCTGCGCCAGTTGATGGCCGATTTCGAGCGCTGGCGCTCGCTGGTCGCGGTCATGCCGCACGACGAACTGGCCGGGCTGATCCTCGACGAATCGGGCTACACGGCGATGTGGCGCCTGGACAAGTCGCCGGACGCACCGGGGCGCCTCGACAACCTCAAGGAGCTGATCGTCGCCTTGGAGGACTTCGAGGGCTTGAGCGCTTTCCTCGAACACGTCAGCCTGGTCATGGAGAACGAGGAATCGTCGGCCGGCGACCGGGTTACGCTGATGACCTTGCATTCGGCCAAGGGTCTCGAGTTCGACACCGTCTTCCTGCCCGGCTGGGAGGAAGGGCTGTTCCCGCACCAACGCGCCATGGACGAGGGCGGCACCGGCGGACTCGAGGAGGAACGCAGGCTCGCCTACGTCGGCCTGACCCGGGCCAGACGACGCGCCGTCGTGCTGTTCGCCGCCAACCGCCGCATCTACGGCCAGTGGCAGACGACGCTGCCGTCCAGGTTCATCGACGAGTTGCCGGACGATCACGTCGAGCGCTTGTCCGCGCCCGGCGTCTACGGCGGCATGGGCGACGGACAGGCGGGCGGCCTCGGCGACGCGGCGGCCGGTTTCGAATCAGGACGCTTCCGGCGCTCGCGGCGGCGTTCGGGGCGGCAGATCGAGGACGGCGGCTGGCCGGTGATCGAGGCGGGCGCCGCCGGCCGCGCTTTCGCCGCCGGTGAGCGGGTGTTCCACATCAAGTTCGGTTACGGGCGCATTGTCGGCGTCGACGGCGACAAGCTGGAGATCGACTTCGAGAAAGCCGGCGCCAAGAAGGTGATGTCGAGCTTCGTCGAGGCGGTGTGAGCCGCCGGCCGTGGGCAGTACCTTTCTTTGGCGGATCGAGGTCCGCGTCCCCGAAAGGGCCCGCGACGTCGTCGGCGAGGTATTGGAGCGGCGCTCGATGGCGGTGTCGGCGTTCGCCAACGGCGGCCTCGGCGAGTGGCGAATCGAGGGGCTTGCCGGCGCCGAGCCGGACGCCGAGGCGCTGGCCGCCGACCTTGCCCGGGCCGCCCGCGAGCTCGGCATCGACCGGCCGACCCCACGCATCGAGCTGGTGCCGCCGAAGGACTGGGTGGCCGAAAACCTGGCCGAGTTTCCGCCGCTCGAGATCGGCCGCTATTTCATCCACGGCTCGCATCACGGAGGACCGGTGCCGGCCGGCGCCGTCGCCATGAAACTCGATGCCGGCACCGCGTTTGGCTCCGGCGAGCACGCCTCGACGGCGGGCTGCCTGATCGCTTTCGATCGACTGGCCCGTTCGCGGCGGTTTGGGCGCGTCCTCGATATGGGGTGCGGGTCGGGCATCCTCGGGCTGGCCGCCGCCAAGACCTGGAAGGCAGACGTGACGGCTTGCGACGTCGACGCCGAGGCGGTCCGCGTCGCCCGCCTCAACGCGCGTCGCAACGGCGTCGGCCCCAGGTTTCGGGCGATCGCCGCCAACGGCTACGCCAACCCGGCGATCGCCGCCAACCGCCCTTACGACCTGATCGTTTCCAACATCCTGGCGCGGCCGCTGATCGCGATGGCCGGCGACCTGGTCCGGCACCTGGCGCCGGAGGGACGGAATAGCGGCGTCGCCGTCCTGTCGGGGCTGCTGGAGCGCGACGGCAACCGGGTCATCGCGGCGCACCGGGCGCACCGCCTCAAGCCGCTCGACCGTATCGTCGTCGACGGCTGGTTGACCGTCGTCCTGGAGCGCTGAGACGCATGCGCTGGCTGATCCTCATCAACGCGCTCGGCGCCATCGCCGCCGCCGCCTACGTCGGGTTCGCGGCCACCGCCGGCGGCTTGCCGTGGGGCGGGATGGCGGCGACGCTGCTGTTCCTGGCCGGGCTCTCCGTGCCGTTCTTTGCCACCTATCTGTCGCTGGACGACAGCTTCCGGGAGATCGAATCGACGAGGCTGGAACAGACCCGGCGCAAGCACTTCCCCCCGGCCCAGGAGCTCTTCACCGACGCCCAGCCGGACCCGGTCTTCCCGAGGCGCTCGGGCCCTGTCCGTCTGGTCGCCGTGATGACGGCGCTGGCCGTCCTGGCGCTCGGTTACGACGTCGCCGACCGCCTCGCCAATCCGCCGCCCGTCGACCTCGACGGCGGCACCATCCGCAACTTCTGAGCGGTGGCGGGGTTAGAGCGGTTCCATATCAACGTGACCCGCTCTAGTCGTCGGGCAGCGTGAACAGTTCGTGCTCGCCGTCCAGGCCCTTCAGGGGATGCAGCCCCTTGGATACCACCTTGCCCGGATAGCTGTCGGCGAAAGCCGATGAGATCAGCACCGTCTCGCCGAGCTCCTTGGTCATCGATTCGATGCGGGCCGCCTCGTTGGCGGCCGACCCGATGACCGTGAACTCGAGCCGTTCCGGGATGCCGATGTTGCCGTAGGTGACGTCGCCCAGATGAAGGCCGATGCCGTACTTCTGGGCCGGCAGGTCGGGGTGGTTTTCGTTGGTCGCCGCCACCCGGTCGGCCACCATGTGCGTCGCCTTGATGGCGCGGCGGCAGGCTTCCGGCGTGCCGGTCGCGGATTCCCAGGACTGCTCCGTCGATTCGGCGATAGGAAAGATCGCCAGCACCGCATCGCCGATGAACCTGAGAACCTCGCCGCCGTTCTCCAGAACGGCGCCGGCCATGCTGTGGAAGAAACGGTTGAGATGCAGCAGGTAGGTTTCCTGGTCCATGCTTTCCGACAGCGCCGTCGAATCGCGGAAATCGCAGAACCAGATGACGGCGTGGATGCGTTCGCCGTCGCCATGCTTGACCTGGCCGTCGAGGACGCGTTTGCCGGTGTGGCGGCCGAGGTAGGTCTCCAGCAGGGTGACCGCGGTGCGCCGCTGGGCGTGGACCTCGAACAACCGGCCCAGCATCGGCAGCACCTCGTAGACCTGGCCCAGGTGGGCGGTGCTGAACCCGCCCTCGGCGAAAGAGGTCATCGACAGCACGTTGATCTGGCCGTCGGAGAACCGGAACGGCATGGCGGCGTAGTCGGTCGCTCCTTCTTCGTGCAGGTCGCGGACGACCGGGAAATCGAGCTTCGGGTCGTCGCCCTCGAGGCGGCGGCGGACGCCGCCCGCCCCCTTGATGATCGGCGCGAACGGGCTGTCGGCGAACTTCGGCTGGTGCAGGATATCGTGCGGCTCCTGGATGACCCTGACCTCGGGTTCGTCCTCGCGCCACACCAGGACGGTGGCGAAGACCTGCGGATGCAGGGTCGGGATGATCACCGTCATCCGCGCCACCGGGTATCCGTTGGCGCGGAGAAACCCGCAGAACTCGCCGGCCAGTCGCTCGGCCGACGGCGCCTTCCAGGCCTCGCTCAACAGCCACCCGGCAAGCGCGTTGGCGTGTATGCTCTCGACGTTGTCGTCGACGAACGGCGCTTCTTCGTCGCCCTCGTAGATGGCGCTGACCTTGCTTTGATAGAAGGAGACGTACCCGGCCAGTTGCTCGGCGTCGGAATAGGGTTCCTCGTAGGCCCAAACGGCGTTCTCGACTTCCTCGCCGCCGACCTTCAGCGACCAGTAGCTGGCGTTGCCCTTGAACGGACAATGGGTCCGGTGGTCCGTTCTCTCGAGGAAGTCCATGCGGACGTCGTCGATCGGGAAATAGTACATGGGCGGCACCCGGGTTTCGTAGACGACCATCGCGTTCGATGAATCGGCTACCCAGGTGCCGTTGAACTCGACCCGAATCCGTTTGTCGCTCGGTACGAACCGAATTTCGTAATCGCCGCTTTCCGGAGCCCCGGCCCCATCGGCAGTCTGATCCTCACGCACCGACATATGAATGAACCGAACAGGTATACCCCACGTCCCAGGCCGTATTCTGGCCGTCCGCCGTCACCTGCGCAACAGGTTGCTGGCGGACGCGCCCGGAGACGGTCCTCGATACGGCCCGATCCCGATCCGGCTCACGCGAAAGTGATCCGGGATTCGCCTTACAGCGCGTCGGTGCCGGTTTCTCCGGTCCTGATCCGCATTGCCTGGCCGACGTCGAGCACGAAGATCTTGCCGTCGCCGATCTTCTCGGTGCTGGCGGCGGTGCGTATCGCCTCCATTACCGGCCCGACCTGGTCGTCGTCGAGGACGATATCGATCCGCACCTTGGGCACGAATTCGATGGCGTATTCGGCGCCGCGGTAAATCTCGGTCTGTCCCTTCTGACGACCGAACCCCTGGACCTCGGATACGGTCAGTCCCTGGATGTTCTGTTCGGTCAGGGCTTCGCGCACGTCGTCGAGCCTGGACGGTTTGATGATGGCCATTATCAGTTTCATGGCGGTCGATCCTTATTTCTTGAATGAGGTCACAGGCTGTAGCCGCGTTCGCCATGCGCCGTGACGTCGAGGCCGTCGGTGATTTCCTCGTCGCTGACCCTGAGGCCGGTGATCGGTGCCGTCACCTTGACGATGACGAAGGTGGCGATGGCCGACCACAGGAACACGGCGATGACGCCGACGGCCTGAACGCCGAGCTGCCCACCCATGGTGACGCCGTCGGCGAGACCGCCGCCGCCCAGGGCCGTGGTGGCGAAGACGGCAGTCATCATTGTTCCGAGCATGCCGCCGATGCCGTGGACGGCGAAGACGTCCAGCGAATCGTCGACCCCTAGCCGCCCCTTGACGAAGGTGACGCCCCAGAAGCACAGCAGGCCGCCGGTCAGGCCGATGACGAAGCCGCCCAAGGGACCGACGAAACCGGACGCCGGCGTGATCGTCGCCAGCCCGGCGACCATGCCGGTAACGATGCCGACCAGGCTCGGCTTGCCGAACCTGACCCACTCGATGACCATCCATACCAGCGACGCGGTGGCGGCCGAGATGTGGGTGACGGTCATGGCCATGCCGGCGCTGCCGTCGGCGGCCAGCGCGCTGCCGGCGTTGAAGCCGAACCAGCCGACCCACAACATCGCCGCCCCCATCATGGTCAGGCCCGGATTGTGCGGCGGGCGAAGTTCGCGCGGGAAGCCCTTGCGGGTGCCGAGCACGGCGGCCAGCACCAGAGCAGAGGCGCCGGCCGTGGTGTGCACGACCAGGCCGCCGGCGAAGTCCATGATGCCCTGTTCGGCCAGCCAGCCGCCGCCCCATACCCAGTGCGCCACCGGCGCGTAGACAACGATCAGCCACACCCCGCTGACGACGAGGACGGCGCCGAACTTGATGCGTTCGGGATAGGCGCCGACGATCAGGGCCGGCGTGATGATGGCAAACGTCATCTGGAACATGAAGAACACGGTTTCCGGAATGTCGCCGGAAAGGGTGTCGCTGCCGACGCCGGCCAGGAACGCCTTGCCCATGCCGCCGATCACGGCATTGGCGGCGCCGCCGTCGCCGAAGGCCAGGCTGTAGACGCCGAACAGCCACAACACCGAGGCCAGACACGCGATGGAGAAGCAATGCATCATCACCGAAAGCACGTTCTTCGACTGCACGAGGCCGGCGTAGAACAGCGCCAGACCGGGCAGGGTCATAAACAGAACCAGCGCCGTCGAAGTCAGGATCCAGGCGGTGTTGGAGCCGCTCAGGCCCGTTTCCTGGGCCATGGCCGGCTCGGCCCAGGCCAGAATCGTCAGGCCGATGATCGACCATTTCAAAAGAATATGTTTTGCCACGATTGAGTATCCCCTCACTGATCCGCACACCGCCCGCGCACCGCCGCCGACGGGCGGCGGAACGCGATAACGCCCCAACGATGTTTATTGATGCCGGTTCCCAGGGCCTCCGGCCCAAACCGTATGACGACGGCTCAGCGGATTCGTTGATCCAATTGCCGCCCAGGATGCCAAGAAAGGGGTTGCTATTCAATCCCCGAGGCGGGGGCTCGGGGAACGGACCTTTTACGCGGTTTGTCGGTAACCGGCTACGCAAGTCGGAATTCCCGGTCGATATTGAAAGCCAAATTCGGTATTTCATTAACGAACGTTTGGATGGCTTTCTCTTCGGGCAATTCGATCAGCTTAATTCCGTCCATCATTATGAAAAGCAACGCGTCGAGATGGAGCGACGGCTTCCGTCCCCACGTTTTTCGAAGGACTGGATTGATTATGACTGCAACCAAGTTACCGATCGGCATCGCGACGCCTTAAGTCGCCTGAAATGGCGTCAGAGTTTCGTGACAGCTTTTCCAATCAAATCCCGAGAAAGGTACGGTTGACACTGGTTGACAATCTCTGTTGCCTGCGAATTGCCAGGATTCGCGATTGATCTCTCTTTGTTTTCAATTTCTTAGTCAAGGGACCCAGGGCGAAAGAATCCGTTTGGCGGTTATCCGTCAAAGCCAATTCCGCTGAGAATTGACCAATTGCTCCCCCTACGAACCCTTCCAAAGATCAGCCAAGGGTTTCTAAGAGCGGAGGCAATTTTCCGAGTGGGCAGTCAATTGGATTACGAATACCCAACGCGGCGCGAAGCGGCACAACGCGCAAAGGATCAAGGGTTGCGGGCAAGTAAACGGACCGGAGGGGCGCGGGCGTCGACACGCGGCTTTTCGTGGACGCGGTTTTTTGGGTGGCGCGGACGGGCTCGCCGCGGCGCGATCTGCCGGACGCTTTCGGGTCCTGGTACGCGGTCTATTCGCGGTTCTGGCGGTGGTCGCGCAACGGCATATGGGAGAGTCTTGTCAAGGCCTTGGGCCGATGATCCGGACTTCGAATACCCGATCATCGATTCGACCATCGTGCGGGCGCATCAACATGCCGCCGGCGCAAGGAGGGAGTCAAAATCAGGCGATCGGACGCTCACGCGGCGGCCCGAGCAGCAAGGTCCACATCGCCGTCGACGGCCTCGGCAATCCCCTTCGCCCGATCCTTACCCGGGGCCAGGTCCATGACAGCGTCGAGGCCGAGCACCTGATCGACGGCTTTTCCGGCGCCTACCTGGCGGCCGACAAAGCCTATGATTCGGACCGCTTCCGAGGCGCCCGATGCCGGCCGAGACGGTGCTGAGTTTGGCCCGGCGGTGCCGGAGCTAGCCATCCAACGAATCCGACTCCGCCCGGAGCTGCTTGTGTTCGCTCTCGAGATAAGCCTTGAGCAGTTGCGCCAGGGGTTACGGTGAGGCTTTGAGCGGCGCGTCGGCAAGGAACGCAGACAGTCGCGCACCACGATCCCGGCAGTGACCGGCTCGTCGGCCAAGGGCGCCGAGCGTGACCGCTGGGTGAGATTGACATATTTCCATCAATTCGCTAGGTGTAGTAGTATTGAGAGTGTGAGGGACGAAATATCGATTGCCGCCGAAGGGCGAAGGTGCCGACCGTTGGGCCGTCGGCTGTGCTCACGTTGTTGAGAAGGTGCCGTGAGGATTCGCAGCATTCCCCCCCGTGGGTCGATCCCTAAGATACCCCCAATTCGTCGAAGGAAGGTTCGTGGCGGAAGGCGCTCCGACCCTGAGAGCGAAAGCGGAGGTTGGGACGGCGATATCGACCGTCACGTGTTCCGCGCCCCCCCGGAGACGGGCGGTAAGGGCGCGAAGGCGGCGCCGCCGATAAACGACTTGGCGGATTCCCTCGATCGCCTCCTCAAGGTTGCTGCGGAAATGGATAGGCCTGGCGACGACCTCGACGAAGCGAGACGGCCTCGCGGCGATGGCGGGCCAGTGGCCGCCTTCGGCATCAACAAGCGACATCTCGGTGCCGCTCACCGCAAATCCGAACGGACCGGTGTTGCGCGCCGCGCGGCAAAGCCCCCGAAACGGGCGCAACGCCGCGCCGCTTGGCTCGAAGTGGGACAAAATGGTTTTCACATCGACGTGATGGAGGAGGCGAACCAAGTCGTGCTGTTGGTTGAGATTCCGAACAGCGACGTCCGGATCGCCAGGCACGGGGCGACGGTGACCTTCACCCTGGTTGACGGGCGCAAGGCGAAGGCGGAATTGCCCTGCGAGGTGTCGGGCGGCCCCAAACGCATCGAGCGCAACGGCGTCTTGGAGGTGCGTTACGCCAAGCGCGCCGCCGCGGGTGGCGGTTGAGTGGTCGTGGCGGCCATCGGACGGTTCTCCGGCAGTGACCGAAAACGGCAGGCCAAACGCGTGCGCGCTACCGTCGAACACCGAATTTGGGTGAGGCGACGCCCGACAACCCGTGGCGAGCCCTTGTGCCCGATCCGAAGGGGCTGTCGAGGCGGGGCCGGTTTCGGCCGTCGGCCCCGGGGCACACCGGCCGCGGCATGGCTAGGTGTTTGCCGAAATCATTTTGGTCGTGGATGAACAACTCTAGCTTTTGAGGACAAGGAAATGGCAGTACCACAGCGAGATCCGAACGACGATGGCCTTGAACCAGAGTTTAAGGTCGCCGAGGCCCGCACCAAGGATGTCGGCCGTGGAATCGCCCAGCTCGACCCGGCCGACATGGAGAGGTACGGCCTGGAAACGGGCAACATTCTGCGGATCAGGGGCAAGGACGATACCGTCGCCAAGGCGATGCCCGCCTTTCCCGAGGATCGTGGCAAACGGGTCGTGCAGATCGACGGGCTGATTCGCGGCAATGCCGGCGTCGGGCTCGACGGCAAGGTCTCGCTTGAGAAAATCGATTTCAAGCCGGCCAAAAAGGTCCAACTCGCCCCGGTCACGGCCCTGCGCGCCGGCCACCGGCGACAGGAAGGCCGCTTTGTCGGGCGGGTCCTGGAGGGCCTGGTCCTGACCCGCGGCGACCGCATTCGGGCTACCATGTTCAGCAACCGCGGCCACGACTTCACGGTGGTCGGCTGCGCCCCCGCCGGCGCCGTGATGATCCATCCCTTGACCGCGATCGAGATCGTCGAGGAGGGCGGGGGCGGCGCGCGCCGCGAACGGATCACCTACGAGGATATCGGCGGCCTGCACCGCGAAACGCAAAAGATCCGCGAGATGATCGAGTTGCCGCTGAAATATCCGGAGGTGTTCGAGCAACTCGGCATCGATGCGCCGAAGGGGGTTTTCCTCCATGGGCCGCCCGGTTGCGGCAAGACCCTCATCGCCCGCGCCGTGGCGAACGAGACCGACGCGCAGTTCTTCACCCTGAGCGGTCCCGAGATCATGCACAAGTTCTACGGGGAAAGTGAGGCGCACCTGAGAGGGATTTTCGAGGCGGCGTCACCCGGCCCGAGCATCATCTTCCTCGACGAAATTGACGCGATCGCACCAAAGCGGGCCGAACTGGGCGGCGAGAAGCAGGTCGAACGCCGGGTCGTCTCCCAGCTTCTGACGCTGATGGATGGGCTCGAATCGCGAGGCCAGGTCATCGTCATTGCGGCGACCAACCTGCCGAACTCGGTCGATTCGGCGCTACGCCGTCCCGGCCGCTTCGACCGCGAGATCAGCATCGGTGTTCCCGACAAGATCGGCCGCGAGGAAATCCTGGAGATCTACACGCGGGGCATGCCGCTGGCCGACGACGTCGACCTGGAGAAGCTGGCCCAGATCACCCACGGGTTCGTCGGCGCCGACCTGGAAGCCCTGTGTCGCGAAGCGGCGATGGCGACGCTGCGCAAGATCTTTCCCGATATCGACTTCGATCTGGAACAGATCCCCTACGAGACCTTGGAGACCCTGTCCGTGGGGATGGATGATTTCTTCAACGGCTTGGCCGTGGTCGACCCATCGGCCATTCGAGAGGTTTTCACTGAAGTCCCCGATGTCAAGTGGGACGACGTGGGGGGGCTCGATGAAGCTAAGCGCGTGCTCCGGGAATCCGTCGAATGGCCGATCAATCATGCCGGCCTGTACGACAAGGCGGGCATCGTGCCACCCAAAGGCATCCTTCTCCACGGCGCGCCGGGGTTGGGAAAAACGCTGTTGGCCAAGGCCGTCGCCACCGAAAGCGGGGTCAATTTCATCTCGGTCAAAGGACCAGCGTTGCTGAGCAAATGGGTGGGCGAGAGCGAACGCGCCGTGCGTGAGGTGTTCCACAAGGCCAAGCAGGCGTCGCCGTGTATCGTCTTTCTCGACGAGGTCGACAGCCTGGCGCCGCGGCGCGGCGGCAGCGAGGCCAGTGCCGTGACCGACCGGATCATCGCCCAGTTGTTGACCGAGATGGACGGGGTGGAGGAGCTCAAGGGCGTGACCGTGTTGGCGGCGACGAACCGCAAGGATCTCGTCGATCCGGCGTTGCTGAGATCGGGGCGCTTCGACTTCCTGATCGAACTGCCGATGCCGGACGCGCGGACGCGCCGGGCGATTTTCGAGATCCACTGCCGCGACATGCCGCTTTCCGCCGATGTCGATCTCGAGCGCCTCGGCGGCAAGCCAAGCCAAGGCCTGACCGGCGCGGACATCGAGGCGGCGTGCAAGAAGGCGGCAACGGCAGCCATGCGCGAGTACATCGCCGGCAAGCGCCGCGCCGCGGGAAACGACGACGATTTCGAGATTGCATCCGAGCATTTCGACATCGCGTTCGGTGAAACGCGGGAGGCGGAGTAGCATCTTGAGCGAAACCGTAACGTCGAAGATGAACGCTACGGGCCGCCCGGCGCCGGCACCGGGAACGGAGCCGAGGCAACTGATCTACATTCCCATCGTCCACGAAACGGCGGATATGGGCTCGCAGGCGGAACGCCTGCGTCAGGTCTATGTCGAACGTTATGGCGAGCAGGCCTGGACGGAAAGCCGCAAGGCCGTTGCCGCGTTCTGGGAGCGGGTCGAGAAGGAGATCGACGAACTTCACCTCGACTATCGCAAGGTCAGGCTCTACCAGGATGGCCTGCCGCTGTGCGGCCGTGAAGCGGACATCGTCCGCGACGTCGCCGCGCAAGGTAGCAACAACTACCGGATCCTGTTGGACCTGATGGGGAAGGGTGCGGTCCTCGAAGGGACCGAGGATCCGGCGTTGCTGCTCAAGGAGTACGCGTTGATCAAGGCGGCCGCTTCGACCGAAGCGGAGGCCGGCGACAAGGCCCGGCGCCTGCTCGAACAAAGGGACCGCTTCATCGCGGCGCGAATCGACGCCACCCTTCGGTCGGGGGAGACCGGGATGCTGTTCATGGGGACACTCCACCAGGTTCGGGAGGTGCTTCCCGAAAGCATCGCGGTTCGACAATTGATCGAGGTCTGACGCGCCTTCCCGTTGTGCCGCCGCAACGGCACTCGCCTACGGGATTGTTCTTTCCCGTCATGGTTGGATGTTTCAGAATGCAACTAACGCAATAATATAAATGGAATAATAACTCTAAAAATGTTACAATGCCATCCCCGAGATGGGCCACAGTTTCATGAAAATCTTGAGTCTGGCGGCGCCAAGTGGGAGGTAGGACTTGAAATTCTTAAAATCTGGCTGGGCTAAGGTAAAATCTGGCTGGGCTAAGGAGGGCGAAGGTCGCCTGGCCCGCCAATTGGCTTTGCGCAGCGTCGCCGCCTATGTTGCGCATGAGGTCAATCATCCGCTCGGCACGATCGCCAATCTGGCGGCGCTGCTCAGCCGGCGGGTCAGTGATCGGGTCATACGGCCGAGCGAGTTGGTCTCGCATATCGACGCCATCAAGGTTGAAACCAAACGCGCCGCAGACGTCAGCAAGAACCTGCGGGTTCTGGCCGGAGGTCTGCATGGGCCGCGCGAAACCGTCTATGTCCATGCCCTGCTGCGCGAGGCGGCGAGCCGCTTGCGGCGTCGCTATTCGAAAGAATCGGTAAACGTTCGCGTAGAATGCCGGAACCACACGCTGAGCCTGCAAGGTGTCCCCGACTTGCTGCACATCGCGCTCCACAACCTGCTCATCAACGGCGTCGAGGCGCTGCAGGCCGCGGCTGTCGAACAACCGTGCTTGCGATTGCGGGCGAATTATAGCGACGACGACGCTCGTGTGATCATCGACGTCATCGATAACGGCCCCGGGGCAAGCCAAGCCATCAGGGAGCGGATGTTCGAGCCGTTGGTCTCGGACAAGCCCGGCGGCTCGGGGCTCGGGCTGGCGATCTGTCGCGACGCGGTGGAGTGGCACCGCGGCAAATTGTCATACGAGGATGGGGTGGAGCAATGCGGCGCCTGTTTCCGCATCTCCCTGCCAAAGGACTCAAGCGATGGCTGATCACGTTTACCTGATCGACAATGACGTCGGCTTCCGCCGCTCCTTGGCGCAGATGCTCGAGTCCATCGGCCTCAGCTATGACGATTGGGACTCGCCGGAGGAGTTCATAAACCTCGATGAGTTTACGCGACCGGGTTGCGCGGTAATCGATTACCGGCTGCCGACACTGTCCGGTCTCGAAGTGCTGAAGTCGATCCGCGCCCGTTCGTCGCTGCCGGTGGTCATGATCAGCGCCTATGCCGACGTCCGCCTGACGGTCGCCGCCATGCAGTCCGGCGCCGCTTGCGTCTTCGAAAAGCCTCTGGACGACAATGAGTTTTTGGGCTTCATCGAGTTCATTTGTTTCGAGGACCGGGAGCGCATGCATAAACACGAGGCTTGCCGCGCCACGCAAGCGCAAATCGCCAGTCTGTCGGAACCCGAGAAGCAGGTGCTCGAGCTGATGCTCCAGGGCCAGGCGAACAAGGTCATGGCCAATACGCTTGACAAAAGCGTCAAGGCGGTCGAACGCAATCGCCAAAACATCGTTGCCAAACTCGGCTGTCGGAACGCCAACGAGGTGCTGCTCAAGGTGGCGCACTGCCCAATGACGTCGGCTTCGCCGCTCACCTGTACTTCCTTACCCTGCCCCTTTTCCTTCCTCGGCGTGATTTAGCTGTGATGTCTCAGGAGGTTGTCCACTCGGTCCGAACCGAGGGAGCCGATGTCATTGAACCCTTTCCTTTCAAGGAAGGACCGAATGGACATGCACAGGAATGCCCCTTTGACGCCACGTGGTCGAGAAGAACTGGTACGCCGGATTTTGGTTGAGCGGCAACCCCCCGGGGGCGTGGCCATGGCCCTGGGGGTCTGCCCCCGCACGGTGCGCTTGTTTGGAGATGGGCCGCATCGCCAGGCCAACCGCGCCTGACGATGATGCAAATTGGCCCCGGTCGAATGGTTCCAATCAGCCGGATAGTGCTCCAGCGCCGGCCCGGGCCAACCCTGTCCCGCAAAAGTTTCCCTTCCCTCGGGTGATGCCTCGATAGCAGCCCGCGCGCGCCTGCCCGGTTCCGAGCAAGGCCCGCGAGAAGTTACCCCCGGGCGTTTGGGGAAACCCCTCGGCCCGGACGGAATCCCCCTCGCAAGCCGTCCGATTTTCCTTGTGAACTGCGGAATCTCCTGAGGTGCCGGGGGGCTTTTCAACTGTCACAATGCTCCGGCTCTTGCAGCAAGAGAGCATCAATTGACACCCAAGGAGAAACCCAATGGCCATAGAAAAAATGAACTCATCGAGCAGCCTCGCCGAAGTCGTCGATCGCATCCTCGACAAGGGCGTCGTCGTCGACGCCTGGGTGCGTGTGTCGCTGGTCGGCATCGAACTGCTGGCGATCGAGGCTCGCGTCGTCGTCGCCGGCGTCGACACCTACCTCAAGTACGCCGAAGCGGTTGGTCTGACGGCGGGCGCACAAGCCGCTTGAGGGGCCTCGGTGCGGGGTCGGGCCCGGTCGGGCGCGGCCCCCGCGACCGGGTCGGCGCCGATCAATTGAAACACGAGGTATCGAGATGACCCTAGCGAGCGAAATGACCGAATTGGCCGCCGAACTCGAAGCGGCGCAGGCGGCGCGGCTGACGGCGGTCGCCGCAATAGCGCCCACTGTTCGAAATTCCTTGAGCCGAACCATGGCCGAGCTGACGGCATCGATCGAAAGGGATCTGAAAGGGATCTTCAGCGAGGCGGCGTTCATTCGCGGCGCGGCCGAGGATTTCATCGATGATCTTACCGATCAACGCGAGGACAGGGCAAACGCGCTGAGGGCCGAGTTGGCGGGATATGTCGCCGAACTGGAGAAGATGGCGGCACGTGAACGCGGTGAACGGTTGGCCTACCTGAATGACCTCCGGGCGGGAGTCGAGGCGATTCTCGACGACGCCAGGCATTATATGAACGGTCTGAGCAAGGATCGCCTGCGGGCCGGCCGGGTCTGGCGGCAACACGCGCGCACCATGGCCAAACAGCGCCTTGAGGCCGCGCGGCCATCGCCCAAGCCTGCGCCTGCACCTGCGCCTGCGTCTGCGAAGTCCGCATCGACGTCAAAGAAAAAGGCAACGTCGAAGACGTCGTCAAAGACGGCGGCGGCGGAGAGTTAACCGGATGGGGTCCGGCGCCGGGAGAATACTGGCACCGGGCCCGTCGTATCCGCAAGCGCGGTACCGGGCCGGACGATCTGCTAGACGAATTGGGCGCCGATCTTCCGGGCCAATACCCACCAGCACGGAGGCGAACGGGACAAGTGGAGCGGGACAGGAATGAGACGATCGAAACACATCGGTGAACGCAATATCCGTTCCGCGGGACGCGGCAGTGGCAGCGTCGAGATCACCCTGCCCGTCGATCTCGGCGTGTTGGAGGGCGTGACCTGTCACGTCGAGCTGCGCGATGGTTTGGTTCCAGAAATCGTACTCCGGCCGGACTTGGGGTTTCTCCTGCCGGTTCTTGATGCCGTGTGGGCCCGCCTGGCCATCGGTTTGGAAACCGTCGACGAGATCGGCGGCTTTTCCGAGGCCGATTACGTCGTGGGACTGTTTCCCGAGACCGGCCTTGGCGACCGGCCCGCTCTTGCCTACGCCGACGGCCTGCTCGTGCAGCGTCAACCGAGACCCGATGGAGCAAACGGTGGCGACGGCTGGATACGGTCGTTGGAGGCTTATGCCCGCCTCATCGAGGCCATGGCGACGGCGGCCGGGGGGCGTCTTGGCCTGTCGATCGCCATGGCCACCTTGTTCGGCAATCAGATCGCCTTCACCGCCACGGGCGCGCCGGTGGCGATGATCGACGCCTTCGCGCGCAGTTCGCTGGCCGAGTCATCAAGCGAGGTCGGCTGGTGTAACGGCGATCCGTTGGCCGAGGCCTGTTGGGTCGCGGCCCGGCCCCGATTGGCGCGGCTCTACGACCGGTTGGCCCATTGGGACGAGGATGATGCGGGGTTGCAAAAGGAGCGGGAGCATTGGTACCGCGCGCGGCGCGTCGAGACCCGATTGCAATCGGTCGGCGCGTAAGTTCGACAAGGAATTGGCAGGGATTCTCGTGAGGAGGAGTGATCAACATGTTGACAACGAATTATGAGGAAGATTTTGCCGGCGTCACGACGTTGACGCCGCGGGCGCGACGGGATTTTGTGCAAACCCGGGGCATCAGGGCGGTGACGAAACGCGCCCTGGCCTATCTCAACGCCGGCTATTCCGTGCATTTCCGGGGGCCGGCCGGGACCGGCAAGACGACGCTGGCGATGCATGCGGCGGCGCAGCTCGGCCGGCCGACGGTGATCGTCACCGGCGACGAGGAAATGATGACCTCGAACCTGGTCGGCGCGGAGCATGGTTACAACTATCGCCGGGTGGTCGACAGGTTCATCCACACCGTGACCAAGATCGAGGAGAGCACCGACAAGCGCTGGGCCGACCACCGGCTGACCACCGCATGCCGGGAAGGCCATACGCTGATCTATGACGAGTTCACCCGCTCGCGGGCCGAGGCCAACAACATCCTGTTGAGCGTGCTCGAGGAAGGCCTGCTGGTGTTGCCGGCGCAGCACCAGAACGAGCCTTACATTAAAGTGCATCCGGATTTCCGGGTGATCTTCACCAGCAACCCGCAGGAATATGCCGGCGTGCACGATACGCAGGACGCGCTCGGCGATCGCATCGCCACCATCGACTTAGACTATGCCGACCGTGAACTTGAAATTGCCGTCGTTGCCGCGCGCTCCGGCCTTGGCAAGGCCAAGGCGGCGCCGATCGTCGATTTGGTGCGCGAGTTTCGCGACACCGGCGAGTACGACCAGACGCCGACGCTCCGAACCAGCGTCATGATTTGCCGGGTGGCGGCGCAGGAAAAAATCAAACCGAGCATCGAAGACCCCTATTTCGTCCAGGTCTGCCTCGACGTGCTCGGCTCCAAGTCGATGTTCGCCGGCAGGTTGGATGGTGAACGCTCGCAGCAGCAGAAAATGTTGTTGAGCCTGATCGAGCATCATTGTCCGGCCGCTGTCCGGCCAACGCAAGCAACGCCGAGACCGGCCAAGCGCGCCGAGATCGGGGACCGCGGCAACGTGGCCGACTTGGCAACCGGAGAACAATCATGAGCGCCAACAAGAGGAACCGTGTCAAGGGGCTGCGTGAAGTCGCCACCCTGCAGACGCTGGTGCACGCCGACGAACCTCGCAATCGCCATCACCTGGTAACCCGGTTTGCCCGGTTGGAGAACGAGTACGCGCGGTTGGAGCGCGAACTCGAGATGTGGACCACCCGCAGGCAAGCAACCGAGGACCAGTACAACAAGATCAAGGCAATGCTAGGAAATGTCAGATCGGCGTTGCTGGAGAGCGGGCATCGGCAACAAGCTACCGGGCACACGGCGACAACCGGCAAGCGTCACCGTCCCCGCGCCTCGACCGAGGTTGCCGGGTCGACGGCGGCGCCGAACCGCACGATGTCTCTGGAGTACTAACAAGCGCGCCGCGATGAGGTTCCGATCGTCGCCAAAGCATTCTAAAGGATTGGATGGAGACCATGGGCAAGAAACGAAATACCACGAATTCGAAGGATAGCAAGAAGACCTCAGGCGGCATCGAGGGCGGCGTCGAGCTCGACTTCGGCGGGCTGTTCCGTGGCTTGGGCGATGTCGTCGACCTGGTCGGCAAGCTGGCCGAGGCGGGCGAGCAGCAGGTCGAGCGCCACGGCGAGTTCCGGGTCAAGGGCCTCGGCGACCAGGCGCGCGGCGTCTACGGCTTCAGCATTCGCAGCGGTATTGGCGACGCCGAGCCACGTGTCGAACCGTTCGGCAACGTTCATGCCGACCAGGAAGGGCTGGTCGTTGACGATGTCCGCGAACCCTTGGTCGACCTGTTCGACGAGGGGAAGAAAATCGTCGTCACGGCCGAGCTTCCGGGCGTGCAAGAGAAGGAAATCGCGCTCCGTTTCGAGGGCGACGTGGTGACCATCGAAACCCTTGGTGAGCGCCGCTATGCCAAGGAGGTGCTGTTGCCGGCGCCGGTCGCTCCCGAGACCCAGCGACTGTCCTACAACAATGGCGTCCTCGAAATCCGGATCGACAAACAGAGTTGATCGCCAACGGTTGGGTGCAAGTCTGCCGGCCGGTGCGGCGCAAACAACCGGAGCCGGGTAAGGAGAGGAAGAAATGGAAACGACCGAAGGTGAAGGCGGCAAATACCTCTACGCCATTATCGCTTGCCCGGAGCCCCGCGAGTTCAAAGTGCGCGGGATCGGCGAGCGGGGAGATTTTGTCTACACCATCAACTACAAGCGGCTGGCCGCCGTGGTCAGCGACTCCCCAGTGATCGAATACGATTGCACCCGGCGCAACATGATGGCGCACACCCTGGTGCTGGAGGAGGTGATGGAGGGATTCGAGCTATTGCCGGTCCGCTTCGGGACCATCGCACCGGAGGCGGCGGCGGTGGGCGAGCGCTTATTGCCGCAACGCTATGACGAATTTTCCCACCTGCTTGGGCAGATGGCAGGCCGCGTCGAGCTTGGTCTGAAGGCGTTCTGGTATGAAGGCGCGGTGTTCGAGGAGATGGTGCGCGAGAACGCCGCGATCCGCAAGTTGCGCGATGAGCTCGAGGGCCGGTCGCCGGAAGAAACCTATTACGAGCGCATCCAGCTCGGCGAGGCGGTCGAAAGGGCCTTGGCCGACAAGCGCGCCCGCGACGAGGAAATGATCCTGTCGCGGATCCGGCCGCACGTGCACAAGACCCGGACCAACAAGATCATCAGCGAGCGCATGGTGTTGAATGCCGCGTTCCTCGTTGACGGCTCGGAAGAGCCGGCCGTCGACGCGGTGGTACAGCAATTGGATGAGGAGTTCAGTAACCAGCTGATGTTCAAATATGTCGGCCCGGTGGCGCCCTACAACTTCGTCAACATCGTCGTCGACTGGGAAGCGAAGGGGGCGGCATGAGCATCCTCGGGCACATCCTCACCGCACCGGTCGCCGGTCCGATCAGGGGCGTGTTGTGGCTGGCGCGGGCGATCGACGATCAAGTCAAAGGGGAAATCCATGACGAGGACAAGATCCGCGCCGCGCTGACCGAATTGGAGATCAAACTCGATCTCGGTGAGATCGAGCTTAACGACTACGAGCTACAGGAGGAAGTGCTCCTCCGACGGTTAAAAGAAATTCGGGAGATGAAGAAAAATGGCGAAATCTGGCATAGCACCAAAATCACTACACGCCGCCGAGCCGAAGGAACGGGCGAGCGCGGCAACCGAAACCCCGCCGGCCGCAGCCCCCAAGGCCGAATTGCCGAGTGCACGGGCAAAGCGGCGGCGGCCGGTCGACCTGATCGGGGAGGCCAAACGGCAATTGACGGAACTGACCGGCTTTCCGGTCGATAGCGCCGTCGGCTTCCACGAGACCGACGGCGGTTGGGAGCTTACTGTCGCCGTCGTCGAACTGGAGCGGATTCCGCCGGCGACGGACGTGCTGGCGGAATTTGTCGTCGGCCTGAACGAGACGGGCGACATTGTCGACTACCGCCGCGGCCGGCGTTATTACCGCGATGAGGTCGGAGAACCCGAATGAGCCCGATGACCCCGCAGGGACACGGCATCGACTGTCCGATCGATCTGTTCCCGTCGGTCGAGCGCAAGATCGAGGACCTTACCACGGCGATCAACCGGGCGTCGACGGCGGCCGAGAAGGCGGGCCCGGCGAGCGAACTGCGCGCCCAGGTGTCGACGTTGCTCGACTGCGAGGCCTATGACGAGGACAACATGAACTGCCGCCTGTGTCGCGAGTTCTCAGAGCTCCGCGACAAAACGGCGGCCTTGGTCGAGCAGGCGACGAGGCTGGCCCGGTAACCGTGGCTTAGACCGCTGACGGGAGAAGAGCGATGAACGATGGACGGATGCAACACCCGATAGAAACCGTCGGCCTCGCGGACGTTCTCGACCGGGTGCTCGACAAGGGCGTGGTCATCGCCGGCGACGTGGCGGTGTCGCTGGTCGGGGTCGAACTGCTCAATATCCGCCTGCGCATGCTCATCGCCTCGGTCGAAAAGGCCATGGAGATGGGCATCAACTGGTGGGAAAACGACCCCTATCTGTCGGTGGGGGCGCGCCAATCGGAAGCGCAGGGCGCACTCCTCATGGAGCGGGTCGAGCGGCTGGAGGGCCTCTTGGCACAGACCGCGGGACAGGAGAAAGAATGATGCAGGCACCGATACGAACAGGCGGCGCGGCGCTTCATATCTACGCCATCGTGGTGCTCGAACAGGGGTCCGGTGTTGGCGCCGGGCCGATGCCGGACGATTTGGAGCTAATCCAACGCGGCCCCTTCGCCGCGGTGGTGGGGCCTGAAACCGGGGAACCGCTGATGGGGCATGACCGCGTGCAACTGGCCCGTCGGTTGATGGTCCACCAACAGGTAATCGAACGCATGATGGCGGCCGGACCCGTCCTTCCCGTGAAGTTCGGCACGGTGGCGCCTGATCGCGAAAGCGTTGAGCAGTGTTTGCAGAACGGCGCCGAGGACTTCGCCGCCGCCTTGGAGCGCCTGCAGGGGAAAACCCAGTTCGAGGTCCTCGTGACCTGGAACCTCGAGGCCGTGTTCGCCGAGATTGCCGAGGCCCCCGAGGTGGCGCGGGCGAAGGCGGAATTGGCGGCGGTCGAAAATCCCGACGCCGAGGCCGCCGTGCGGCTCGGCAAGCTCGTCCAGAGGGCTCTCGAACGGCGCCGCAGCGAACTCGCCGAGCATCTTTCCAGGGTGTTGCGGGATGCGGCGCTCGACAGTATCGGCAATCCTCTGATGGACGATCACATGGTTTTGAACCTAGCGCTGCTGGTCGACACCAAAGGTGCCGATGCGCTCGATCGCAGCCTCGAGGCGCTCGACGCCGCCCATGACGGCGAGCTGACGTTCCGCTGCATCGGGCCGTTGCCGCCGCATAGTTTTGCCACCGTCGAGGTTACCTTTCTTGATCACGGCGAGATCGCCCGAGCCTGTGAAAAGTTGGGATTTTCAACGGCTCAGGATGCCGAGACCGTGCGCACCGCCTTTCGGCGGCTTGCCAAACGGACGCACCCCGACCTCGATGCGGCTCATGCCGATGGCCAAGGCATGATGGAGTTGCATGATGCCTACAAGACCCTCTCCGCCTATGCCGAAGCCGGAGGGCCGGTGGTTGTCTCGGTGTGCCGGCAGGAAGCGGCATTTGCCGGTGGACCGGTATAGGGAGTTCGTCATGTCGATGTCGGCGCCGCCGACCTACGTGTATGGCATCGTTCGAACCGGTTCAAAGCCGCGTTTCGCCGAAGGGCCGGAGCGCGATGGCACGGCCGAGTTCGGACGGCCGCGGCTGTTGCCTTGCGGTGACCTCACGGCGATCGTCGGCGATCTCGTGATGCCCGAAGGCGTGTCGCTCGATCAACTCCTGCGCGATGACCGACAGGCCCGGAAAATGGTTCTTGAGCATCACCGGGTACTTGAGGCGGTCGCCGGCGAGCACACGGTGCTGCCGCTCCGCTTTGGCGCCATGTTCACCGATGACGACCGGGTATCCGGGGCGTTGGAACGGAACCGCGACGAACTCCTCGCGGCCCTTGAGCGTATCCACGACGCGCTCGAATGGGGGTTCAAGATCTATCGTGACCGGCACCGGCTGGCCGCCGGGCTGGCCAAGGAAATTCCGGCGATCGTCAATCTCAAAAAGCAGATCGCCGCCACCACCGAGGGCAAGGCGTTCTTCCTGCGCCGGCGGCTCGAGCGTGTCATCGAGGAGGAGACCGACCAAGCGGTCGCGCGGTGCACAAACTATTCGATCGAGCGGTTGCGCGGTGTCGTGCGTGATTTTACGCCAAGCGGGATTCAGTCCGCCGAGGTGCACGGGCGCGAAGGCGCCATGGTGTTCAACGGCGCCTATCTGGTAAGCCGCGGCGCGGAGCAGGTTTTTTTCGAACGCGTCGACGAGTTGCACGGCGCCTACGCGGGGTTCGGATTCGACTACGAGACCAGTGGTCCCTGGCCGCCCTACAGCTTCGCCGATTGTCGACTGGAGAGTGACGACCATGCCGCTTGAAGCCGGGCGCGCGCAGGACTTGGCGATCGCCGATCTATTGGATCGGGCCCTGAACAAGGGGGTGGTGATCTGGGGCGAGGCGACAATCTCGTTGGCCGGGGTCGATCTTATCTATGTCGGGCTCAAGGTCTTGGTCGCTTCGGTGGACGCCGCCGAGCGGATGCGTCCGGTCGATGCTGGCGCCAGGCAGGCACGGTTGAACGAGCGGGCGTGACAATGCTTTACCTCTACGGCATCATCGACGCGACCGATCGTTGTGGTGCCGTTCCTGCCGGGCACGACGAAGCGACGGTAACGGTGTTTCCCGAAGGCGGGCTTGCCGCCGCCGTGAGCGAAGTCGGGCGCCCGGCGATCACGCCCTCGGCGGAAAACGTATGGCGCCACGAGAAGGTTCTCGGCGCACTCATGGAGCGGCACGCAGTATTGCCGATGCGCTTCGGCACGATCTGCGATGGCGATAAGCTCATCTCTCTTCTCCGGCGACGTCAACAGCCGTTGCTGGAGGACCTTTGCCGGGTTCGCGGCACGGTCGAGATTGCGCTTCGGATATCGGCCAACCCCGTTGGAACGAGCGCGGTTTCATGCGAGACGCCGGTGGTCCGCGACGTCGACATGCCGGGCACCGCTTACCTGCGGGCGCGAAGGGACCTTCGGCAAGGCGTTGCAATCGCGGACGTGGAGGAGGTTCGCCACGGGCTCACGGGGCTATCGGTGGAGACGCTCTGGGAGGCGGCCGACGAACCGGCGCTGCCGCTCAAGGCATCGTTCTTGATTGCCAAATGCGGCCTCGGCGATTTCATAGCCGAGGCCAAGGCGCTGGCTGCGCGTTATCCGGATTTGGTCATCAGTTGTACCGGCCCGTGGGCGCCATATTCGTTTGTCGGCGAGAGCGTTGGTGCTGATGGGGAACCCTGATGGCGGTGACGGGCATTGATGGCGGAGCAACGGAAAAGGTGCTGCTTGGCGACGAGGTCGGCATCGAACCAGACATCGGTTTCCGCCACGCGACCACGCTCCCACAAGAACCGTCGCTGGCGACCGATGCCGAGAACGCGGCCGACGATCTGGTGAAACTTGTCCTGGCGCTGGTTGATACGGTGCGTCAACTGCTGGAGCGCCAAGCGATCCGCCGCATGGAAAACGGGGTGTTGTCCGATGACGAAATCGAGCGGCTCGGTCTCACCTTGCTCAGGCTCGAGGAGCGCATGGCCGAACTGAAGGCGCATTTCGCCATAGAGGAGGAAGATCTGGCGCTTCGTCTCGGAACGGTACAGGACCTGATCGACGTGCTCGAGGAGTAATGCTGAGATGGCTGATGGCAAGCGCGATCGGGAAGTGACGGCGCTGTCCGAACCGGCCGACGCGCTCGAGTTGCGGGTTGCCGAGGCCATGCAGAAGGATATCGGCAGGGGGCTGGCTCGCATCGATCCCGCCGATATGGAGCGCATCAACGCCAAGCCCGGGGACGTGTTGCGGATTGTCGGCGCCAAGGAAAGCGCCGCCAAGGTCATGGCGACCTTTCCCGAGGAGCGCGGCAAGGCAATCGTCCAAATCGACGGCTTGACCCGCGATAATGCCAGTGTCGCGCTCGGCGAGAAACTGAAGCTGCGACCAACGGCATGGAAGCCCGCCATTCGGCTGCAATTGGCTCCGTTGGGGGGCAGAGGGCCGGGCCGGAGCGAGCGTCGCGGCCGGTTCATCGGCCATCTTCTCGAAGGTCTCGTTCTGACCGAGGGAGATCGGGTGCGGGCGACCCTGATCGGTTCGCGCAGCCAGGACTTTTCCGTGTTGCGAACTGTCCCCAAGGGGACGGTGGTGATCGGCTCGTCCACGACCATCGAGCTCAAACGACCAACCGGCGAAAGCGGGCCCGGCCAACGCATCGCCTACGAGGATGTTGGCGGCCTGAAACGCGAACTCGGTTCGATCCGAGAAATGATCGAGTTGCCGTTGCGCTATCCGGAGATTTTCGAGCAACTCGGCATCGACGCGCCCAAGGGTGTTCTGATGCATGGTCCGCCAGGCTGTGGCAAGACGCTGATCGCGCGGGCCGTGGCGAACGAGGCGGACAGCAAGTTTTTCACGCTCTCCGGTCCCGAAATCATGCACAAGTATTACGGCGAGAGCGAAGCGCACCTGCGCCAGGTGTTCGAAGAGGCATCGAAGGCGCCAAGCATCATCTTTCTTGACGAAATCGATGCGATCGCGCCGAAGCGCGTCGCCCTCGGCGGTGAACAGCAGGTCGAACGTCGGGTGGTCTCGCAGCTGCTGACATTGATGGACGGTCTCGACGCGCGCGGTCAGGTCGTTGTCATCGGCGCGACCAACCTGCCGGACTCACTCGATCCGGCATTGCGCCGGCCCGGGCGATTTGATCGAGAGATCGTCATCGGTGTGCCGGACCGGCCGGCGCGCGAGGAAATCCTGCAGATCCACACACGCGGCATGCCGCTGGCCGAAGATGTCGATCTCCAACGCGTGGCCCAGGTGACGCATGGTTTCGTCGGCGCCGACCTGCACTCTCTGGCTCGCGAGGCGGCGATGGCGCGGCAGCGACGGATATTTCCCGACCTCGATTTCGAGATGGATTACATTCCCGACGAGGTTCTCGATGGGCTGACGGTCGGCATGGACGACTTCCAACAGGCGTTTGCGGCGGTCGAGCCGTCGGCGATTCGCGAGGTATTCACCGAAATCCCCGATGTGAAATGGGATGACGTCGGCGGCCTCGAAGAGATCAAGCAGATGCTCGAGGAATCGATACTGTGGCCGATTCGTCATGCCGAGCTGTTCATGAAGGCCGGCGTCGGTGCGCCGCGAGGCATATTGCTCAACGGTCCGCCCGGCGTCGGCAAGACCTTGGTGGCGAAAGCCCTGGCCACGGAAAGCGGGGTCAACTTCATTTCCGTCAAGGGCCCGGCGCTGATGAGCAAATGGGTGGGCGAGACGGAACGGGCGGTGCGCGAAGTGTTTCACAAGGCGAAGCTCGCTTCGCCGTGCATCATATTTCTTGACGAGATCGACAGTATCGCACCGCGCCGCGGCGGCGGCGGCGATGCCGTCACCGACAGGGCGATCGCGCAATTGCTGACCGAAATGGACGGCATCGAGGAACTGAAGGGGGTCATTGTGCTGGCCGCGACCAACCGCAAGGACTTGATGGACCCGGCGCTGCTCCGGGCCGGACGCTTTGACATTGTCGTCGACTTGCCGCTTCCCTCGGCGCGTCCGCGCAAAAAGATTTTCGAGGTGCACGTCCGTGGAAAGCCGCTCGCCGGCGACGTCGACCTCGACGACCTTGCCGGCGAAAAAAGCGCCGGCTGGAGTGGCGCCGACATTGAGCTTCTGTGCCACAAGGCGAGCGCTGCGGCGATACGCGATTTTCTTTCCAGCGACGCCGATCCAACAACGGACATCGATAGGCTGATGATTGGGCAAGAACACTTTGTGGCGGCTTTACATGGCCGAGACGACCTCCCATAGCGCGCAAGCCCGTACGGCCATCGACAACGAGCGCTCGCGGCGGTCTGCCGCAACGGAACCCCGGAGCGGCTCCTCGCACGGGGGATTATGGATGGCGCTAATTCTGGTCGTTGACGATAAGGAACCGGCCCGCTTCACCTTGCGCGAAATCCTGGGAGAGGCCGGCCACGAGGTGGTGGAGGCGGGCGACGGCAAAGCGGCACTCGAACAGCAACGGGCGCACTCCATCGACCTCGTCGTCACCGACATCATCATGCCCGAACAGGAAGACGTCGAGACCATCATCGAATTGAAACGCGACTACCCAGGCCTCAAGATCGTCGCCATCTCGGGCGGCGGAACGCGATAACGCCCCAACGATGTTTATTGATGCCGGTTCCCAGGGCCTCCGGCCCAAACCGTATGACGACGGCTCAGCGGATTCGTTGATCCAATTGCCGCCCAGGACGCCAAGAAAGGGTCGGCGTTTCAATCCCCGAGGGGGCGATGTGGGGAACTCCCTTGAGCGGCACGGCTGAGAATACCTCTATAACGAGAAATCGGAATCGGATTGTGATACCTTGTTGATCAGCGAAAATTGATTTGACCTTCCTTTCGAACACTTTGGCTCCATGCGCGCGGGATAGAAGCTACCGTCTTCAGCTCCACGTTGTTTAGAATCCAGACGCACGTATGCATCTCTCAGAAGAGGTTGTTGAATGTTTATTTGGATATCGAAGACTACGGGCCCGTACCTCAAGGATGGCCGTCTGGCCGACGTTATGGCTCTAATCCAAGTGTTGGCGCTCGATAAGTTTGTGGAACGTAGCGAGAAGGGAATTCGGGATGAACTCCATATGACCCCGAGTTCAGGCGGGCCGGATTCTAAGTGGGCCTCCGTCGCAGAGGAGCATCCCGAGTTTTTTCGGACACGCTCGGGGGAAACGTTTGAGATGTCCTTGATCGCCCGCAGGGTCTTGCCAAAAAACGAAGAAAACAAACGGCGCCTTTCCCCGGAGTTCGTCGGACAGTTATTGAACTCCGCGGTTGAACTGCATGACCGTCAAGTTCGGCGAAGCGAACGTTGGACCTATCTCATCCCGATCTGGGTCGCTTTGATCGTGGGGGTTTTTTCCCTGGTGGGTATTGGATTGAAATCAATATCTGGCGGCTGAGCGAGGACATCCAATCAGAAGGGAGAACCCTAGGCATGGGCAAAGGAACCTTACGTTCCCCATTCCTGAAATCCGTGACCATGATCCCGGAGGAAGCTGCTCCCGAAGCGTTCCCGTTCAGCCGTTTCCCGAAACTCTTTGCTGATCGCTTCCGCATGGATTTCGAAACGCCGGTAACGTTTTTCGTCGGCGAAAATGGGACCGGCAAATCGACGCTCCTCGAGGCCATCGCCGCGCTGTGCGGCTTTCACGCGGGAGGCGGCGGCGAAGGGCACCAACTGCACCGGACCTCGGACGGCGACCGTTCGAGATTGGCGGCGGCGCTGCGAGCGTCATGGCTGCCCAAGGTTTCCAAGGGATTCTTCTTCCGCTCGGACACCTTCGCCGATGTCGCCAGATACCTCGACGACGAAGGCGACTTGGAGATTCACGGCGGGCGGCGCTTGCTGGAGAGAAGCCACGGCGAGTCCTTTCTGGCCGTTTTCGGCGATCGCTTCGGCACAAACGAACGGTGCATGTATCTCATGGACGAGCCGGAAAACGCGCTCTCCCCCATGCGACAACTGAGTTTCCTGCGCCTTCTCCGCGATTGGGAGGCCTCGGGCAACGCCCAGATGATCGTCGCCACCCATTCGCCCATACTGCTCAGCTATCCGGGCGCCGAAATCCTTCACTTCGACGGCGAGAGCGTCGCACCCATCGCCTACGAGGAGATCGAACACGTTCGGGTCACCAAGGCTTTCCTCGGCAATCCCGAAAGATACCTTCGACAGCTTCTCGACGACGACGGCGGCAACTGAGGCGAGCGGGCGCTCGGAACCTCCCCGAGAACCCTGTTCTCGGTCAAGGGCCCCGCGCTCCCGAGCGCGAAAAAAAGGCGATCAATACCGCCCGCGCCGGCTTTTCGTGAAGATGCCCTCCGGGGGATCAAAACCTTCCACCGGAAGGTTTTGATGGTGGGCGCGGCTGGATTCGAACCAGCGACTTCTACCGTGTGAAGATAGCACTCTCCCACTGAGTTACGCGCCCTTGTTCAATTGAACAATCAAAACCCTCGAAATCGTTACTGGCCGTAGCACAACCGGAGTGGTGTGAAGACAGTGCTCTCCCGCTGAGCTACGCGCCCTTACGGACCGGCGGTCCTTGATAAGAAGCCGCCATATAAGGGCCGCCGAACGCGGCTGTCAAGCGAGCGCGCGGGCGGCCAGGGCGGCCAGCGCCGCCGGCAGGTCCTCGAAGCTGTCGACCAGCGCGTCGGCGCCGAGGTCGGCGGCCGGGCCGCGGCTGTAGCCGAACGACATGACGATCACCGGCAGCCCGGCGTTCCTGGCGGCGCCGACGTCGTTGGCGTTGTCGCCGACGAAGACGGCACCGCCCGGCTCGGCGCCGAGCGCGTCGAGCACGGCCAGCAGGTGGCGCGGGTCGGGCTTGCGCACGCCCTCTATGGTGTCGCCGCCGGCCACCGCGCGGAAGAAGCGCGCCATGCCGAGGCTATCCAGGATCTCGCGGGTGGCGCGTTCGGGCTTGTTGGTGCAGATGCCGAGCTTGCGCCCGGCCGCCCGCAATTCGTCGAGGACCTCGATGGCGCCGTCGTAGGGCCGGGTCGCATCGGCCGCGTGGCCCTCGTAGTGGCCGTGGAAACGCCTGACCACGGCCTCGAAGGCGGCGCCCTCGGGCGTCTCCCCGGTCGCCCGGAAACCGCGCTCGACCAGCTTCGGCACCCCGTCGCCGATCATCTGCGTGACCTCGTCCAGAGCCAGCGGCCGCCGCCCCTCCTCGGCCAGCAGGCGGTTCAAGGCGGCGCGCAGGTCCGGCGCGCTGTCGATCAAGGTGCCGTCGAGGTCGAAAACCACCGCCTCGAGGCGGTCCGGGAACGCTGATGGCATGTGCAAGAAACCGTAACAATCTTTGACTTGGCGGGATTCCGGGCCTATGGCAATGTCCGAGCGCCCCGCCTTGGGGGTTTTTCCAGGGGCATTACATAGACAACCGACCACCGATGACCAAGCACAAATCCGAATACCCGCTCGCCTTCGTCGTTCTCGCCGCCGGCCTGGGCACGCGCATGAAATCGTCGCTGCCGAAGGTCATGCACCGGCTGGCCGGACGGCCGATGATCCTGCATCTCCTGGAGACGGCACGGAGTCTGGACCCGGACGAGATCGTCGTCGTCGTCGGCGAAGGCATGGACGAGGTGGCCGAGACGGTCGCCCCGCACCCAACCGCCGTGCAATCGGAGCAACTCGGCACCGGCCATGCGCTCGGCGCCGCGCTCGGCCAGCTCGAGGGCTTCGACGGCGACGTGCTGGTGCTCTATGGCGCCGACCCGCTGGTCACGGCGCCGACGCTCGAGCGCCTGCTCGCGGCAAGGCGCGCCGAGACCGACCCGGCCGTCGCCGTGCTCGGCTTCCGGGTCGAAGAGCCCGGCGCTTACGGCCGCCTGATCACCGCCGCCGACGGCGCGCTGGAAGCCGTCGTCGAAGCGAAGGACGCAACGCCCGAACAGCTCGCCGTCGGCTTGTGCAACTCCGGCGTCATGGCCTTCGACGGCAAGCGTCTGGCCGACCTGATCTCGGCCATCGGCAACGACAACGCCAAGCGCGAATACTACCTGACCGACTCCATCGCCATTGCACGGGCGCGAGGCTGGGCCTGCGCCTGGGTCGAGGGCGCGGCGGAAGAGCACGTCGGCGTCGATAGCCGCGCCGACCTGGCCGTCGCCGAGGCCGTCCTGCAGACCCGCCTGCGCGCCGCCGCCATGGCCGCCGGCGTCACGTTGAGCGACCCGACCACCGTTTATTTCAGCGCCGATACCGAGCTCGGCCGCGACGTCACCATCGGCCCCCACGTCGTCTTCGGCCCCGGCGTTCGGGTCGCCGACGGCGCCGTCATCAAAGGGTTCTGCCACATCGAAGGAGCGGCCATCGGCAAGGGCGCCGTGGTCGGCCCGTTCGCCAGGTTGAGGCCGGGCGCCGATCTGGGCGACAGCGTCCACATCGGCAACTTCGTCGAGGTCAAGAACGCGACCTTGGGCCCCGGCGCCAAGGCCAACCACCTCGCTTACGTCGGCGATTCGACGGTCGGCGCCGGCGCCAACATCGGGGCCGGCGCCATCACCTGCAATTACGACGGCTATTTCAAGTCGCTGACCGAGATCGGCGCCGGCGCCTTCATCGGCTCCAACACCGCCCTGGTGGCGCCGGTCCGGGTCGGCGACGGCGCCATCATCGGAGCCGGCAGCGTCATTACCCGCGACGTTGCCGCCGACGCGCTGGCCGTCGAGCGCGCGCCGCAGAAAGAGATCGGCGGCTGGGCCGGCAAGTTCCGCAAACGCCGCGCCGCCGAAAAGGCCGAAGACGAAACCGAGGCCGGGGAGGACTAGGAGCGATGTGCGGCATCATCGGCATCATCGGCAAGCGCGACGTGGCGCCGCTTCTGATCGACGGCCTCAAGCGGCTCGAATACCGTGGCTACGATTCGGCCGGCATCGCCACCATCGTCAACGGCTCCATCGATCGGCGCCGGGCCGAGGGCAAGCTTGTCAATCTGGAGGACCGGGTCGCCGCCGAGCCGATCACCGGCACCACCGGCATCGGTCATACCCGTTGGGCCACCCACGGCGTTCCCAACGAGGAGAACGCGCACCCGCACGCCACCGACCGGGTCGCCATCGTCCACAACGGCATCATCGAGAACTTCCAGGAGCTGCGCGCCGAAGTCACCGCCAATGGCCACAACCTGGCTTCCGATACCGACACCGAGGTCGTCGTCCACCTGATCACCCAGGGGCTGGCCGACGGTCTCGATCCGGCCGCCGCCACCAGCGCCGTCCTCAAGCGGCTCGACGGTGCGTTCGCCTTGGGCATCGTCTTCACCGGGCACGCGGACTTGATGATCGCCGCCCGCCAGGGCAGCCCGCTGGCCATCGGCTTCGGCGACGGCGAGATGTTCCTGGGCTCCGACGCCATCGCGCTGGCGCCCTGGACCCAACAGATCATGTACCTGGAAGACGGCGACTGGGCGGTGGTCACCAGCCGCGGCGCCGAGGTTTTCGACGGCGACGGAGCCAAGGTCGAGCGCGAGGTGAGGCTGACGGAGGTTTCCGGCGACGCCGTCGGCAAGGGCGGCTACGCGCATTTCATGCTGAAGGAAATCTACGAACAGCCGCAGGTCATCGGCGACACCCTGCACTCGTTCGTCAACCCGGCGAGCCGGACGGTGACGTTGCCCGATATCGACCTCGACGCGGCGGCCATCTCGAAACTGACCCTGATCGCCTGCGGCACGTCCTATTACGCCTGCATGGTCGCCAAGTACTGGCTGGAGCGCATCGCCCGGGTGCCGGTCGAGGTCGATATCGCATCCGAGTTCCGTTACCGCGAGGCCGACATGCCGGACGACGGGGTGGCGCTGTTCATCTCGCAATCGGGCGAGACCATCGACACCCTGGCGGCGCTGCGCTATGCGCGCGAACAGGGCCAGAAGATCCTGTCGGTCGTCAACGTGCCGGAAAGCACCATCGCCCGCGAATCGGACGCGGTGCTGCACACCAACGCCGGGCCCGAGGTCGGCGTCGCCTCGACCAAGGCCTTCACCACGCAACTCACCGTGCTGGCCTGCCTGGTCATCGCCATCGCCAAGGCACGCGGCGCCATCGGCGCCGAAGACGAAGCGCATCTGGTCGGCGCCCTCACCGAAGTGCCGGCGCGAGCCGCCGAGATACTCAACCACGACGAACACTTGGCCGCCATCGCCGGCGACATCGCGGAAGCCCGCGACGTTCTTTATCTGGGGCGCGGCACCTCTTACGCGCTGGCGCTGGAAGGGGCGTTGAAGCTGAAGGAGATTTCCTACATCCACGCCGAAGGCTACGCCGCCGGCGAGATGAAGCACGGCCCGATCGCCCTGATCGACGAGGGCGTGCCGGTGATCGTCATCGCACCGACCGACGGCCTGTTCGAAAAAACCGCATCGAACGTCCAGGAGGTCATCGCCCGCGGCGGCCGCGTCGTTTTCATGTCGGACGCGGCCGGTGTCGCCAAGCTCGGCCACGACCAATCGCTGAGCGTCGCCTTGCCCCGGGTCGACGACTTCGTTTCGCCTCTATTGTATGCGATCCCCGTGCAGTTGCTGGCCTATCACGTCGCCGTCCTCAAGGGCACCGACGTCGACCAGCCCCGCAATCTGGCGAAAAGCGTCACCGTGGAGTAGCCTGAGGAGACCGGGTGAGCCGGCAAAGAGCGCGGACACATCGATGACCCGCACCGACGACGAACTTCTGGAGACGTTGCGAGACGGATTCGGCCACCACCAGGCGGGCCGTCTGGGCGACGCCGAGCGCGCCTACCGGACCATCCTGCAGGCGCAACCCGACCACGCCGACGCCAACTTCCTGTCCGGCCTTTTGGCCCACCAATCGGGCAACTCCGAGGCGGCCATCGAGAGGATCACGAGGGCCATCGACGCCGAACCGAAGAGGTCCGATTTTCACGTCAACCTGGCCACCATCCACCTCGGCCTGGGACGCACGGCCGAGGCCATAGAGGACTGCCGCCGGGCGCTGGCCATCGATCCGGCCATCCTGGAGGCCCACAACATCGCCGGAACCGCGCTGAGGGCGGAGGGCCGCGGCGAGGAATCAGTGGCGAGCTTCGACGCGGCACTCGCCATCGACCCCAAATCGGCCGACACCCATTACAACAAGGGCGTCGCCCTGGCGGCGCTGGAGCGCTTCGAGGAAGCGGTGGCGAGCTACGATGCGGCGCTCGCCGTCAGGCCCGACTTCGTCGAAGCCCACAACAACAAGGGCGACGCGCTCATGGGTCTCGACGATCCGGCGGCCGCGCTGATGTGTTTCGAACAAGCGCTGGCCCTCAATTCGGAGGTTCCCGTGCTTCACCTCAACAAGGGCAAGGCGCTGCGAGGGCTTGGGCGTTGCCGGGAAGCGGTCGACAGCCACGATCGGGCGCTGGCCCTGCGGCCCGATTACGCCGAAGCTCACCTCAACAAGGGTATCGCGGCTCACGAATCGGGCGATCCGGCGGCGGCCATGGCCTGTTTCGACGCCGCCCTCGCTCTTGAGCCCGACAACGCCGTCGCTCTCAACAACAAGGGCATCTCGTATCGGGAACAGAACCGTCCGGCGGACGCACTGGCCTGTTACGACCGGGCCCTGGACGCCGATCCCGAATACGCCGAAGCCCACAACAACAAGGGCAACGCCTTGCAGGAGCTGGGGCGGATCGACGACGCCGTCGCCTGTTACCTGGAGGCGTTGGTTCACAAGTCCGATTATGTCGAGGCCTTCCGCAACCTGACCCAGGCGCGGACCTTCACCGAACCGGACGACGCCTTCAACCGAATGACTGCCTTGTGGGAGGACGGCGAAGGTCTGAGCGACGAACAACGCCTGCAACTGGCGTTCGGCCTCGGCAAGGCCTGCGAGGACCTCGGCCGGTTCGAGCGGAGCTTCGAGCTGATCGAAGAGGCGAACCGGCTGAAGCGTTCGACGTTCTCCTACGACCCGTCCGACAACGCCGGGACCTTTCGCCGTCTGATCGAAACCGCCGGCGACGGTTTCTTCGACGAAGGGAAAGAGACCGGCTGCGACGACGAAACGCCGATCTTCATTGTCGGCATGCCGCGTTCCGGGACGTCGCTCGTCGAACAGATCCTGGCCAGCCATTCCCAAGTGTTCGGCGCAGGCGAGCTCGACGACCTCGATCGGGTGCTCGACCGGGCTCTCGGCTCGGAAAACGGGATCGCCGCCATCGACCGCCTCGGCGGTCTCGACGCGAGCGCCCTCGAGGCGCTCGGCGCCGATTACGTGGCCCGCCTCGAGGAAGTTTCCGACGGCGCCGCCTTCGTGACCGACAAGATGCCGTTCAACTTTCGATACGTCGGCGCCATCAAGCTCATACTTCCGCGGGCCAAGGTCGTCCATTGCCGGCGCCACCCGATGGATACGTGCTGGTCGATCTTCAAACGCCATTTCGTTCGGACCTACCGGTTCGCCTACGACCTCGAGGAACTCGGCCATTACCACGCCCTTTACGAGGAGTTGATGGCGCATTGGCGCTTGCGCCTGCCCGGCTTCGTCCACGACATCGATTACGAAGACCTGGTCGCCCAGCCCGAAAGACGGACCAAGGAGCTGCTGGCTTTTTGCGGCCTCGACTGGGAGGATGCCTGCATGGCCTTTCACGAGACCGACCGCGCCGTCAGGACGGCGAGCGCCGCCCAGGTGCGCAAACCCATCTACACGGATTCGGTCGAGTTGTGGCGGCGCTACGAAACCCGGTTGGAGCCTTTGCGCCGGGCTCTCGAAGTGGCGCCGCTGTCGTCGGCCGGACCCGGCGGGGAAGACTGATGACACCGGCCGCGCCGATCCCCGATCGTCGGCCGCGACGGCCAATCGCATGGAATCGGATTGCCTTGCGTTTCTCCGTGCTCGGGACCGTCCTGGCTTTCGGTGTTGCAAGCGCCGTTGCCGACGCCCCCGCCCAGGACACACCGGACCGCGCCCAATGCAAGGCTACCTTCGATAGCTGCGAGGCGCGCTGCAACACGGAGTTCGCCGACGACGCCCTGACCCGGGCGCCTTGCATCATGCGGTGCTCCGGCGAGTTCCTGGCCTGCGACGCCGGCATCGCATACGACAAGGCCAAGCCCTGGCTCGACGAGCAGGCCGAACGGACGCGCAAGTTCTTCGACGAACTGCTCAAGCCCCCGAACGGCGGCGCCCAGCCCGATCCTCAGAAGAAAACCAAGGACAACAGTATCTAGGCCGTTTGCCTGCCCTCGTTCCGACAAGCCGGACGCCAGGAGCATCGCGCTCCGGCGTGTTGAGAACATCCCCGAGCGAGCGCCGGGACTGGGCGGTGACCACCGCGCCGCTGAGCGATATAACGAATAGACTCAGAAGAGCGTTCCTGAACCACGAATGCGACCGTCGGTGTCGCGTTATGCCAAGCGGTCAATTGCGGCTGCATTTGACGGCAGTGCGAAGGCAGCGAATTGATGGACTCCGAGTTGTTGCCGGCGGCTATTGGAAACCGGCTCTACGGCGAAATCTTAGAGCGCCTTTCCGCCAAGCAAGCCAATGACTGCCCCTACCCCAGCGTTGAAAACGGTTGTGCACGTCTTGATGACGGCGGCAACCTGATCGCTGCCGGGATTGTCAGGCACCAACGCGAGAAAGATTGCAGCCAGCAAGGACAGGACGGTTAGGCCGACCACAGCAATCAATACCCACTTGAACTGCGGATCGATCGCAGCATGAACGGGCTCGGACATTATTGAACCGGCGTGGTCTGTACGTGCCCGTTTCGGTCTCTTGTAACCTGAGATTTCTTGCTAGGGTGCTTGAATGCGTCAAAGATGATGGCGCGCCAAACGGGCCGCACAAGAATGACTAGGACTGCGACTACAAAGATTAGAATCTCTAGCTTGAAGGGCATACCGCGCTCCTGGAGTCGCACATTCTCAAGATAGGCTTTAAATAGTTATTGATCGACATAGCCTCGTGTCAAGGGGCTTGTTTCACGCTTTCGCCCAAACCACAATATGCAACCTAACATAGTTTACTCGACTACGTTAACTGCAATCTAACTGAGCAAGATCGATCTAGCCGACAAAGGATCATGAGGCAGACCGAACCTGGGAGGCCGTGAGCGCGAACCGGGTGGGTGGCAGTCCATGTCGGCAATGGACATCCTTGCGACCTGCCGCTACCATCCGCCACTCCGCCCCCAAGGAGCCCACTTCGTCATGATTCGCGTCTTCATAGGCTTCGATCCACGCGAGACCGTCGCCTTTCACGTCTTGTCGCAAAGCATTCACGCCCGCGCCTCCGAGCCGGTGGCGATCACGCCGCTGATGTTGTCGCAACTGGGCGAATTGATGTGGCGGGAACGCAATCCGCTGCAATCGACCGATTTTTCGTTTTCGCGCTTCCTGGTGCCCCATCTCTGCGGGTTCGAAGGCTGGGCGCTGTTCATGGACTGCGACATGCTGGTTCTCGACGACATCGCCAACCTGTGGGCGCTCAGGGACGAGGCGTTCGCCGTGCAGGTCGTCAAGCACGACCACCGACCGGAGGAAACCACCAAGTTCCTCGACCAGCCGCAGACCAAATACGAGAAAAAGAACTGGTCGAGCGTGATGCTGTTCAACAACGCCGAATGCCGGGCGTTGACGCCGGACTATGTCAACACGGCGAGCGGGCTCGAGTTGCACCGCTTTCAGTGGCTTGAGAACGACGGCCTGATCGGCGACATCCCCCACGCCTGGAATCACCTGGTCGGCTACGACGAGACGATGCCGGCCGCCGATGTCTCCAACCTGCACTATACGATCGGCGGCCCTTACTTCGAGGACTACCGCGACACCGATTACGCCGAGGAATGGCTGGCCGAACGCGCGGCCACGCTGCGCTGCGACCAGAAGGAGTGAACGGTGGACGACGGTCGGACGACGACCTGGCCGAACCGACCTAACCGTCTTCGACGGCGGCCTCGTACCACTCGATGACGGGTCCCAGTCTATCGGCCAGGGCCTTAACCTCGGGCCGGTGCGCGTAGCGCTTCCAGCGCTCGACGCCCTCGCGGTTGACGGGTTTCTGGACCTGGACGCCGCTCAATGTCGAGACCCCGCCCTTGAAGGTATGGTGGCTCAGACAGCGCTCCGACGGCGGCAATCCACACGATTCCAGCAGGCGCGGGATATCGCCTTCCGGGTTGGCGACCAGGCGCTCGTGGAAGAGATTTCGGAACCTGCCGGGTAGCCGTTCGGTCCAGGCCTCGACCAGCCGGTGGTGGGCCAGCATGTATCGGCCCAGGCTCTCGAGGTCGTAGGTATACTCATGCTGGGCGCCGAAGTACTGGCGATAACAACCGATCGCCGTATCCAGCGGATGACGGTGGCACTCGACCATCACGGCGCCCGGCAATGCCGCCGCCATGACGCCGGTCATCTCGGCGGCGTTCAGGGCCTTGTCGACGAAACGCTCGGTCGGGCTCGGCGGAATCGCTCCCAGATAGGACTTCCGCACCGCCGTCCAGTCCAATGCGGCGGGGTCGAGGCGCGACCACAGACCGGCCTCGAACGCCGTCTCTCCCGACACCGCCGCCAGGCCATTCCACAGGGCGTTGAGTTCGCCGAGGTCGGTGACGAGGGGGTGGACGTCGAGAATGCGGGCGACGAGGGACGTACTCGACCGCGGCAGCCCGGTCACGAAAATCGCCCCGTCCGGCGTCGATGGCGCTTCCGCATGGTTCTCGAGGAACGCCCCGTCGAACAGGGCCACGATACGATCGACGACCTTGTCGTAGTCGTCCGTCGGCGCCTCGACGCATTCGCGAACGCAGGCGTTAGCGCGGACCAGCGCCTCGAAGGCGCCATCGTCGTCGCCGCCTTTTTCGAGCGCCTTGGCGAGCGCGTAGCCGGCATGGGCCCGTTGTTCCCAATCGCCCCCTTCCGCCAGCGCCCGCCCGGCGCGGTCGATGAAACGACCGTCGAGGGGAACGTCGAGCTCGGTCAGTTTGTGAAGAACCTCGCCGCCGACCGACGGCTCGTCGACGAGGTCCGAGAGCAGGTCGCGGGCGCCATCGAGGTCGCCGACCTCGCTCAACCCGAAGGCCAGGTTGCGGCGCACCGCCGGATCTCGGGGCGGCGAGTCGAGCAGGGAACGCAACAGGCGCTCGGCTTCCCGGTCCCGGGCACTGGCTTTCAGAGCGCGGGCGTATTTGATCCGTATATCGTCGTCATCCGGCATCGAGCGGGACAGATGAGCGAAGGCGTCGGTCGCGCCTTTCGCGTCGCCGGCGTTCAGCAGGCTCAGGCCGAGATGGTAGAGGTGATCGTGCTGGCGGGGCTCGATCTTGCGGAGCGCGCGATAAACGGGAACGGCCGCGTGAAACTTCCGCTGCCGCCGCAAGGCCATTCCGAGGTTGGAAAGAAGACCGGCATCCTCCGGCGCGTGCGGCAGGAGTTGGCGCAGCAGCGATTCGGCGAGCCCGAAATCGCCTCTCTCGAGGGCTTCGATCGAGCGTGCATGGATTTGATGCAGGCGGTTAATGTCGGTCATCTGAAGAAATCACGCCGATCCGATCGGGGCACGCCGTGCCGCCGGTCCCGGTTCCTATCGGACGGCGGCGGCCCATGTAACCTTACTTGCCGGCCGCCTAAAAGAAAACCGGGGCTCCGAAGAGCCCCGGTTCGGGATTCCGGCGGGAACGTAAGCTCCCGCCAAAAGTCTTGGGTCCGCGTTCCTTAGAACTTGACGCGGGCGCCGGCGATGGCGATCCAGATGTCGTCGAAGTTCGTGGTCGCGTTGTCGATCTCGTGGCGCGAGAAACCGAGGTAGAGGTTGGTTCCCGCCGAGTCGACGTTCTGCACGACGCCGAAACGCAGTTGGGTCTCTTCGTCGCCGGTGGTGAAGTCGTCGGACTCACCGTAGCTGATGCCAAAGGCGGTCGTGCCCATGCTGTTCAGCTTGGCGTCGTAGGCCAGCTTGACGTTCCAGGTGTCGGCGTCCGACGCACCGACGATGTCCCGGTGGCCGTAGGCGAACGCGCCGTTGATGCCGCTGCTGTGACCCAGCGAGACCGAAGCGGCCCATTCCTCGTTGCCGCCGATCGACTCGTCGTTGGTGTAACCGACGGTGGCGCCGACGTTGATGCCGCCGAAGCTGCCGCCGTACTTGCCGGCGATGTCGAAACCGCCGCCCGAGCTACCGGAAACGGCCAGCTTGAAGCCGCCGAACGAAGGCGAGTCGTAACGGATACGGTCGTCACGGCCGCCGTCGATGATCGGCAGCGAAGCGGTCCGCGAGTTCGGAACGTTGGCCACGGTGTAGTTGATGGCTCCGCCGTAGTCGGTGCCGGCCTCGGCGACGATCCAGGAAGCGCTCTGGTCCTGGTAGAACATGCCGTCGGTGGCGACCGAGCCCTGACCCAGGGTCAGACGGCCGAACTGCTTGTGGTCGAAATACAACTCGACGACGCGCTCGTCGAACGCACCGTCACCGAGACCGCGGTCGCCGGTGTTGCCCGAGAGGCCGACCGAGTCCTGAATCTGGACCGAGGAACCGTCGTTCGAGGTGAACGCGGCGGCTTCGATCTTACCACCGGCGCTGACCGACTCGTTGACCGAGCCCTTGAAGACGATGCGGAAACGCGATCCGCTGGCGCCGTTGTCAACCTGGAAGACTTCCGAAGCGTCGTCGTCGTCCGCGTACATGACGGCGCGGTTGACCTGACCCGACAGGGTCACGGAATTCTTGTTGCCGTTGCTGACCGAGCCGGCCTCGGCCGGGGTCGACACGGCGACCGGCGCAGCTACGGCGAAAAGCGCCGCGGCGGCAACCGAAGTTTTCAGTGTCGTTTTGATATTCACTTTGGTCTCTCCTTCACCAAATTGCTTGGGGTAACCCCTTAACGTGATCGGAGCCCGGTCCCGCGGTTCGAACCTTGAGCCAGCTCATGCAAGTCCCGCTCTCCAACCATCGGCATTCTAAGGCTTTCGAAGCGGCCTGGAAGGCCAAACAGCGGAACGGCGACAAACTTTCGACACATTGTGACCTTTCTGCAACACGCCGAAACCGGCTCCACCGCTGTCTTTTTCCGGCGACGGCGACGATTTCGACGCCAGCCGCTTCCCGCGGGCCGCCGGAGGGATCGTCCGCAAGAAGGAATTACGGATATTTTTCAATGGTTTATATCCGACCCGTTGGGCGTGTAACATAATTACCACACCCCTTGCGGGGCCGCATACCGTCGCCCACCTTTGACTCGATTGAGCGCCACGGCCGTGATTAACTCCGGCCACCGACCTCGATCGGGAGCCGGCCATGCCGAGTTACGATTACTTCCTAGATCCCGGCCCAATTGCTATGTCGCATCTCGGGGAAGTCAACGAACCGTACCGCGCCGCGGATTACATGACCGAAGGCTAGTCGATGATGCGCCGGCGCCAGACCAACCGCCCCACGGACCACGGCAAGCTCCTGTTCACCGGCCTCGAGCAATACAAGAGAGGCGACCTGGCCGCCGCCGGGAAGACCTTCAACCGCTATCTCAAGAAGGTTCCGGACGATGCCAACGCTCTCAACCTAATGGGCCTCGTCGAGTTGGCTGCAGGGGACATGAAACGGGCCGCCGGCCGCTTGCGGAAAGCCCATCGGATGATGCCGCGCAACGCAAGTATTTTGGGTAACCTGGCGGTCGCATTGCACGGGCTTGGTCAACTGCACGATGCCGCCGATAAACTGCGCAAGGCAGTCGCCTTGGCCCCTGAAAACGGAAGTCTCAATAACGATCTCGGCAAGGTGCTCTACGACCTCGGCGATTTCGACGGCGCGCTTGCGTCCTACCGGACCGCCGTCGAACTCAAGCCGGAGTTGGTCATCGCTTGGAGCAACATGGGTTGGATCCTGCGGACCAAAGGGCTGGCCGCGGAAGCCGTCACCGCCTTCGAGAAAGCCCTCGACCTGGAGCCTGCGCATGTAAACGCTCTAAACGGCCTGGCCCTGGCCTGCCACGACGCCGGCGAAACCGGACGAGCCGACGAGATCAGCCGCCGTGCCGTCGAACTGGCGCCCGACGACCCCTCGGTTCTCTTTAATCTGGCGATGATGAAGCGTGAGGAGGGCCTCGTCGACGAAGCCGCCGCCGCCGCCGAACGGGCCTTGGCTGCGGCTCCGGACGATGCCGCCGCCCATTTCTCGCTTGCCGTTTCGCTGCTGTTGAAAGGCGATTTCGAACGCGGCTGGGACGAATTCGAGTGGCGCTGGGAAAGCGCCGACTTCCACCGCCCGAAACGTTTCTCCGGGGCGCCGCCGTGGGACGGCTCGGGACTCGCCGGCAAGACGCTGCTGATCCTGAGCGAGGACGCGCCTGGCGAAGAGATGATGTATTCGACCTGTTTCCAGAGCCTGCTCGACGACGCCGAGCCCGGTCACGTGGTCTTGGAATGCGATCGCCGCCTGGTCGGCATGTTCGGGCGCGCCTACCCGGAGTTCGAGGTGGTGGCGGCCGAGCCCGTCGCTGCCGACGGCTCGCCGCCCGAACGCCCGCGCCACGACGTGCAGATCGCGATCGGCAGCCTGCCGCGTCTCTATCGCCGCGGCGAGGCTGATTTCGAGCGCCCGCACCGGCTGCTGGCCGCGGCGCCCGACAAGGTCGACCTGTGGCGCGAGCGTATAGACGGCCTCGGTCCGGGGCTGAAGGTGGGCATCGCCTGGCGCGGCGGATCGACCGGGTTTCGCCGCCGCAGGCGGACCATCCCGGCCGGCGACTGGTTGGGCGTGCTGCGCACCGAGGGCGTCCATTTCGTCAACCTGCAATACGGCGAGTGCGCGGACGACCTCGCCGCGCTCCAAAACGTCGCGGGGATCGCCGCTCACGATTGGCCGGACGCCGACCCGCTGGCCGACCTCGAAAGCCAGGCGGCCGAGATCGCCTGCCTCGACCTCGTCATCCAGACGTCGAACACGTCGGCCCACCTGGCCGGCATTCTCGGCAAGCCGGTGTGGACGCTGCTGCCGCACGCACCTTACTGGGCCTGGCATACTAAGCGCGACCGCTCGTTGTGGTATCCCTCGGCGCGGCTGTTCCGGCAGGCGGAGGCGGGCGAATGGGGCGACGTGATGGCGGTGGTCGCCGACGAGCTTCGCCGCCTCGCCGCCGCGTCGTGACGCCGCCCGGCAACCGGGCAGCGGCTTAGGAAGACGCCCTCGGCTCGACGACCAGCCAGAAGCCGCCCGGCGAGCGCTGCATATGGGCGAGCTCGAAACGTTCGCAGATCCTGGGCAGCCACCACGACGCCGGCTTCTGGATCAGATGCGCGTTGCGGCCGTCGGGTAGCGTCTTGACGGCCGGGCCGGTATGGATGGTGAAGAAACCGACTTTCGTGGTGATCCTCTCCAATTCGCCGAGCACGGCGTCCAGGTAGAGCGGCTCGACGTGTTCGAGAACGTCGATGCAGCAGACGAGGTCGGCCGCGCGCGCTTCGCCGTATTCCGGGAAAGCCGGATCGTAGGGATAGTAGCGGAACCCGGACCGGCCCAGTTCGTTCAGCTTCTTTCGGAGATTGCACTTGCCGGCGCCGTAGTCCGAGATGCTCTCGGCCCCGGTCTGGTCGAGCAGGTCCGCGACCAGCGGCGCGTAGTGCAGCGACGCCACCCCGTAGTTCGGGTTCTCGTGGAGCCGTTTCTGCTGTTCGAGGTATTCGGCCGAAATCGTCATCCGTTTCGCCGCCGATGTTGGTTGCCGGTCGCCGGTGGCGGCGAGTGTAGCCGAGCCGCCCGGCGGAAGCCACAGGCGACGGGACGGCCCCCCTTTGCGAAAGCGCGCCCCGCCGCGACCACCGTGACACCCCTTGCGGGGCCGCGTGCCGTCGCCCACCTTTGACTCGATTCAGCGCCAAGGCCGTGATTAACTCCGGCCACCGACCTCGATCGGGAGCCGGCCATGCCGAGTTACGATTACGACCTGATCACCATCGGCGCCGGCTCCGGGGGGGTCCGCGCGTCCCGGGTGGCGGCGGCCGAGTACGGCAGGCGGACGGCGGTCGTCGAGAACCTGCGGACCGGCGGCACCTGCGTCATGCGCGGCTGCGTGCCGAAGAAGCTCCTGGTCTACGGCGCCCACTTCGCCCACGACTTCGAGGACGCCCGCGGCTACGGCTGGGGCGTCGGCGAGACCGAGTTCGACTGGCCGACCCTGATCGCCAACAAGAACCGCGAGCTCGACCGCCTCGAGGGCGCCTATCACAACGTCCTCCAGAAAGCCGGCGTCGACGAGATCGCCGGCACCGGCCGCGTCACCGACCCCCACACGGTCGAGGTCGACGGCACGCCCTACACCGCCGAGACCATCCTCGTCGCCACCGGCGGCTGGCCGAGCCTGCCCGACATCCCCGGCATCGAGCACGCCATCACCTCGAACGAGGCGCTCGACCTGGAGCGACTGCCCGATCGCATCGTCATCGTCGGCGGCGGCTACATCGCCGTCGAGTTCGCCGGCATCTTCAACGCCTTGGGCGTCGAGGTCCACGAGATCATCCGCGCCGACAACATCCTCAGAGGCTTCGACGAGGACGTCCGCGACACGCTGCGCGAAGAGATGGCGGCCAAGCGCATCGCCGTCCATGCCGAGACCCGGGTCACCGCCATCGACAGGACCGCCGGCGGCTATCGGCTGTCCCTCGATACCGGCGAGGCGATGGACACCGATCTGGTCATGTACGCCACCGGACGGACGCCGAACGCGCGCGGCATCGGCCTCGAGGAGGTCGGCGTCGAGATCGACGCCCGTGGCGCCGTCGTCGTCGACGAATACTCGAGGACCGCCGTTGAGTCCATCTACGCCATCGGCGACGTCACCGACCGCATGAACCTGACCCCGGTCGCCATCGCCGAGGCGATGGCGCTGACCAGGACGCTCTACGGCGACGCGCCGAGCGCCATGGACTATGAGAACGTGCCCTCCGCCGTGTTCAGCCAGCCGCCGGTCGGCACCGTGGGCCTGACCGAGGAGCAGGCCCGCGAGCGCGGCGAGATCGACGTCTACGTGGCCGATTTCAGGCCGATGAAGCACACGTTGTCGGGCCGCGACGAAGGGTCGATGATGAAGGTCGTCGTCGATCGCGCCACCGACCGCGTGCTCGGCTGCCACATGGTCGGCGCCGACGCGCCGGAGATCATCCAGGGCATCGGCATCGCGCTCCGCTGCGGCGCCACCAAGGCGCAGTTCGACTCGACCGTCGGCATCCACCCGACGGCGGCCGAGGAGTTCGTCACCATGCGCCAGAAGCAGCCGGAGTTTTGAGGCGCGGGCGGTTCGGCGGAGCCTCGTTCCTTTCGCCGAGCCTCGACCGCCGGGAACCGGTTTTCCGATTAGGCGGTTTTCGCTTTCGACCGCTTATGTCGAACGCGAACCGCGTTGACGGGGGCCAGGCGCTCCCGCATTGCCTCGACGATCCGCACCTTCTTTCCGAACGGCAACCGAGCCAACTCGCGCCGCGCCTTGGTCTTGCGGGCGATGACGTCTTCCAGCGTGAGGTCGGCGATCCGCTTCATGGCATCCTATTCTCCGGCAAGCGGGTCGGAAATTCCAGCTTTGTCGCAGAACTCGGCCCATTTCACCGAAAGGTCGTGTTCCTTCACGATGCGTCCCAGCCGCGCCAGATCGACGGCATCCTGGTCGAGAAGCGTTTCGATTCGGGCCAAGTCCTTCAAGCGGCCCGTTCGAAGTGCGATGGCGGCCAAATGTTCGGCGGTCAGGACGCGCGTGACGACCCCGAGGTCGTCGTCGTCGACGGTTCTTGCCTGCTCCAGCGCTTCCAGATCGAGGGCGTCCGAAACCGGAAGGAATTGCACCGGCCACCCCTCGACGACAAGTCCTTCGTGCCTCCACTCCGAATATCCCTCGTTCTCCAGGTAGGAGACGATGGGGCCGAGCGTGACGAGTTCGGATTTCGGATCGTCCTCGAAGGAAACCAGAATATCGAGATCTTCCGTCAACGTCGGCTCGGCGTAGAAAAGCGCCGCGACCGCTCCTCCGATGGCGTAGTTTTCGATTACCTCGTCTTCGACCATTCGGTTGACGATTTTCAGGGTCTTCCCCAGGGACACGTCATAGTTCTCCCGACGGCATGGCTTGGCGTTGGTTCCCGCTCGTTCCTTGGATCGCGAGCCACACTACCATGCGCCTGTCCGAAAAAGGGCAATCAATATGGTCGGCCGGCGAGCGGCGACGCGCCTTCGCCGGCCTCGTCGAGTTCCTGAAGTTCCCGGAACTCGGAGCAGGCGTCCTGCAAGCGGCGGTCGAGCTCGGCCGCTTCGAGAACATGCAGAAGGCCGAGGAGACCGACGCCTACGACGACTTCCGCCTGCGCACCACCGATTCCGACGACCCGGAAAGCCGCAAGGTGCGGCGCGGCAAGGCCGGCGGCTACGTCGATTACATGTCGGCCGCCGACATCGACTACTGCGACCGCCTGATCGCGGAGCAGCTCGACCCGGCGTACGCCTGTTACGGGGCGGAGTGAGGCGGCTGCGGGGGAGTTCGCCGCCATGCGATTTGGCCGTTCGACGGCCCGGCGCTATAATCCGCCGATGACCAAGCTGCTTGAAAAGGCCATCGAAAAGGCCCGCCTCCTGCCGGCCGACCGTCAGGACGTCGCCGCCGAGGCCCTGTTGGCCGTCGTCGCGCAGAGCGCCGCCGGCGCGCCGAAGCTAAGCGACGAACAGGCGGCGGAAGTGCGCCGCCGGCTCCGTGATCGGCGCTACGCCTCGGACGAGGAGGTCGCCGCCTTCTTCCGCCAAGCCGGCGCATGAAGCTGGTCTTCCAGGAGGCGGCCCGACAGGTTTTCGGGGCCGACCTCCGGGACATCCACGACTACATCGCAATCGACAACCCGGCCGTTGCCGCGACGGTCGTCCGGCGGATCAAGTCCTCGCTCGACCGGCTACATAGGCAGCTGTCACGCGCCTTGGTGAAACAGAACCGAGAGTGGCCGAAAGCTTACCTACGAAATCTGTCAATTTTTCCTTCGATACGGTGTGTTCAGCCCCCTCTCTCCAGTTCGATTTAATTTTAATTCGATTTACTCGAAGAAATTGTTCTATCTTAAACGGTTGGCGCCGTTTGATTGCAGCGTGCATGGGCAATGTAGCCAAAGGAATCTTCTTAGACTGTATCGCCGTATCGACGATTACCAAGGTCGGAAGGCTGGGCCCCACCCTAATGGAACACGTCTCTCTAGATACGCATGATCACCGGAGTACTCAGAAAGGCCGCAATAACTACGACTATTCATTTTTCTATCCGCTACAAATTCGGCGGAGGCTTACTCGGTTGTTTGGAGAAACGTATGGGCAAGCGATCTGAGAGCTCTTCCTCAGAAAACAGAAATCGCAATAGAGGTAAAACGGATATCCCTGAGAAGAAACTCAGGGGGGTTGCTCTCTTTGCGGTTATCTACGACGAAATATCGAAGGCCGTCGGAGAAGAGTTTTCATCTGTTCAACTGTTACAAGTGGCAAACGAACTCATCAAGATTTCAAGAGATGAGTACGTTGACAAAGTTGCAAGAGAGCCTGCAGCGAGACCAAACTACTATTCCTATAGTGTTGACTCGGCATTTTTCAAGCGTCCATGGAAAGTAGTTGAAGAGGAGTTGAAGACCATGGGAGCATTTGAAGACCCTGACATTTCGTCTGAGGCTCTTGCAAGATATAGATTAATTAATCTTAGCATCGATGATAGCGAATTGGATTTTTAGAATGACCAATGCGAACTACAAACCAGCAATGGCTTTTCGTGAGCATATGTTAGAGGGCCACCATGTATCGCTATTGGAAGCCATGCTACTATTTGGCGTACAAAATCCAAATGCTGAATTAGCCCGAATAAAGAAAGACGGTTTTCTAATTAAGTCCCAGAAGGTGCCGATGGCAAAAATCGTCCGCCGGATTAACGAATACACCATCTGCAAGGTGCCAGAAAATCTACCTTATCGGGAAATTCACATGACCGAGTATTGGATTAGCCGATGAGAAGATTGTTCTCGGAACGACAGAGAAAGACGTTGCGCTTACTTTCGGGCAACAAATGCGTGAACTGCGGTGCAACTCTCGATGAATCATTTCATGCAGATCACGTTGAGCCCTTTTCGAAAGATGGCCAAACAATTCTTAAGAATGCCCAAGCTCTATGTGCTCAATGCAATCTAAAGAAGGGCGCAAAAAATGCCTGAAATAAATTTGCGGAATTGGCAATCGGAAGCAATAAACAAGGCTCTGACGTGGCTCGTTGAAGAAAAGCAGGATCGGCATTTCCTGATCAACGCTTCTCCAGGATCAGGAAAGACTATTTGTGCTTCAGTGATTGCAAAGCGGCTACTTGAATTGGAGGAAATTGACCGGGTAATCGTAATAGCCCCAAGAACCGAAGTGGTGCGTCAATGGGAGAACGAATTTAAGTTTGTCACAGGGCGTCATATGACAAAGGTGACGGGAGCTGATACTGATATTGATGGCTATGGTGTGGATTTGTGTGCCACTTGGGCCGCAATTCAGGGCCTGTTGGACGGTTTTCAAACCGTTTGCAAAAGAGAAAAAACACTTATTATTTGCGACGAGCATCATCATGCTGCGGTCGAGGCAGCGTGGGGCACCGGTGCCGACGGTGCATTTGCTGACGCCAAATTTGCTTTGATACTCAGCGGCACCCCGATCCGTTCAGATGGTATGGAGCCCGTTTGGTTTGCCTATGATGATTTAGGCCAAATCAATCACCCTCAAGAAGGAACCTACACTCTTACTTATGGTGAAGCAGTAGATTTGAATTACTGCCGGCCAATCACTTTCCACAGGCATGAAGGGCACTTCTCCGTAAAGTTGCCCGATGGGGACGACATTGCGGTATCTGGCGAGAATCAGGGTGAACTGTCAAAAGAATTGAAGCGAATTAGGGGCCTACAGCAGGCATTGGATTTTTACAAACTTGCCTGTACCCCGAAGTACCTCGCTGACAACAAGACCCCAGACATTAACTCCTACCAAGCTTCGATGCTCGAATGGGGAATTGTAAAACTGAATGATCTTAGGGAGACCATTCCAAGAGCTGGCGGCTTGGTCATCGCCCCGAGTATTGGGGTTGCCCAATATATGGCCGACCTACTGGAACTGATGGAAGGCGAAAAACCAACTTTGGTACATAGCCAGATGGCTAATGCCGAGGGGCGTATCGCCGCCTTCAAAAACACTGACAAAAAGTGGTTGGTTTCGGTCGCAATGATTTCGGAAGGCGTCGATATTCAGAGGCTTCGGGTGCTTGTCTATTTACCAAACGCTCAGACTGAATTGGCATTTAGGCAAGCTATGGGTCGTGTTGTAAGAACGTTAGGTGAAGACGACTACTCAAGAGCGTATGTGGTGATGCCGACCCACCAGATTTTTGAAGAATATGCACGCAGGGTTGAACAGGAAATGAGCCCCGCTGCAAGAAAAGATACAGATCGCCGCACGACTAAAGTGTGCCCGATATGCGAAGCGGAAAACCCAAGGGACGCAAAATTTTGTTCAGAATGTGAATACGAATTTCCGCCGCCGCCAACAAAGTTCAAAACGTGCCAGAATTGTGAAACGTTGAACCCGATGGGTGTGGAGATTTGTCAAAATTGTGGGCATTCATTTATGCATGAATTTGAAATCTCGTTAAATGACGCATTACGCATGGGTGCAATTATCCGAGGCATGGATATTGACGAAAACGAGGTAAGAGAAGGTGAAGAATTGGGTAAGGAGTTCTTGTCAGACGTCTTGTCCAGTGGCGATGATATGCTCATCAAAGTGGTTCAGCAGTTGCCGGAAGAGTCTTGGGGACGATTACGCAAGTATCTTAATCGGGAAAAATAGAAGCGCCGAATGGTCGGGCCAGTTCGACTAACTGTTGAGGTTATCGAAAGCGAACCACGAAATCCGCTAGGGCCAAGATCTGTCTAAACCACCAACCTCAAAAACAGTCCGCTCTATGGGGCGGAGCGGACTCGCCTGTCCAATCGGAAACACAACCCCCAAATATACGTATTTTGTTCTTGAAAAACTAAATATACTATGATATTTTTCCTTTTTCATTTTGAAATGGGAATTTCCGATCATGCCTCCGCCCGCGCCGCCCGACTCCGACGCCCCTTCTCGTCCCGACTCCCCTGCTACCTCTGATTCTGATCCCCAAGAGGCGAGGAGGGCCGCAGGCCCGACAGGGAAACGACAAGAGGCGCGGAGGACCGAAGGTCCGACAGGGAACCAAGATGACCCGCCCTCCCCCCTCACCCCGCGCCAGGAGGCGTTCTGCCACTACTTCGTGCTGTGGGGCAACGCCTCGGTGGCGGCGCGCGAGGCCGGCTACGCCGCCTCTTCGGCCCGCAACCAGGGCTACCGGCTCGCGCGCCGACCGCGCGTCCGCGCCCGCATCGCCCAGCTCCGGCGCGGCCTGGCCCGCGCCTACGGCCTCGACGCCGAGGTGCTGGTCGGCAAGCTCGAAGCCCTCTACCAGCGCGCCGTCGAGGACCACGACTTCCACGCCGCGGCGCGCGCCGTCGAGTTGCAGGCGCGCATGGCCGGCCACGTGGCGGGGCGCTTCCGCCTGGCGCCGGCGCAAGAGGCGCGGAGGACCGAAGGTCCGACAGGGACACAACACCAGGAGGCGCGGAGGACCGCAGGTCCGACTGGGACACGACAACAAGAGGCGCGGAGGACAGCAGGTCCGACCGGGACACAACAACAAGAGATGACGACAAACGACGACCCGCCGAACCCGTTCGCCGAGCGCTATCGTTCGCGATCGACGCACTAGCGGCGGGCGGGCGGGCAGGCGACGACGACGCGATGACGATTTTGTTTCCCTGTCGGGCCTGCGGCCCTCCCCGCCTCTTGGCGACGACACGATGACGACATTCGGACGACACCGAGACGACGTAAGGACGACAGGCGGGCGACACGGAGACGAGATATAGAGGTTGTGTGGTTTTTCTGGAAAACGCCTGACAACCGGCGTATATGCAGGGCACGCACGAAGCCTGGGAATACTGGAACAAGAGACCGCCATGACCAAGAAATGGGCGCCGTCGAGCTGGCGCGGCAAACCGATCACGCAGGTGCCGGAGTATCCGGACGCCGGCGCGCTGGCCCGTGTGGCGGCGCGCCTCAAAACGTCGCCGCCGCTGGTGTTCGCCGGCGAGGCGCGCAGCCTCAAACGCGCCCTGGCCCAGGTCTGCGACGGCGAGGCGTTCGCCCTGCAGGGCGGCGACTGCGCCGAGAGCTTCGCCGAGTTCCACCCCGACAACATCCGCGACACCTTCCGGGTGCTATTGCAGATGGCCGTCGTCCTGACCTTCGGGGCGGCCTGCCCGGTCGTCAAGATCGGCCGCCTCGCCGGCCAGTTCGCCAAGCCGCGCTCGGCCCCGACCGAGACCCAGGGCGACGTGACGCTGGATGCGTACCGCGGCGACATGGTCAACGGCATGGCGTTCACCGCCGAGGCCCGCACGCCGGACCCGGAACGCCTGATGCGCGCCTACAACCAGTCGGCGGCCAGCCTCAATCTGCTGCGCGCCTTCGCCCAGGGCGGCTATGCCGACCTCAACAAGGTGCACCAGTGGAACCTCGGCTTCGTCGCCGACAGCCCGTTGGGCGAGCGCTACCGCGACCTGGCCGACCGCCTCGACGAGACGCTGGCCTTCATGGCCGCCTGCGGGCTGACCTCGGCGACGACGCCGCAGATCCGCGAGACCGACTTCTACACCTCGCACGAGGCGCTGCTCCTCGAATACGAGGAGCCGATGACCCGGGTCGATTCGACGTCCGGCGACTGGTACGACACCTCGGCCCATCTGCTGTGGATCGGCGACCGCACCCGCCAACTCGACGGCGCGCACGTCGAGTTCATGCGCGGCATCGCCAACCCGATCGCCGTCAAGGCCGGACCCGGCCTCGATCCGGACGAATTGTTGCGGCTGATCGACGCCCTCAACCCGTCGAACGAGCCCGGCCGCCTGACGGTCATCACCCGGATGGGCGCCGACGGCATCGAGCAGTCCCTGCCTGCGCTGATTCGCGCCGTCGAACGCGAAGGCAGCCGCGTCGCCTGGATCTGCGATCCCATGCACGCCAACACCATCAAGAGCTCGAACGGCTTCAAGACGCGCCCGTTCGACCGCATCCTGGCCGAGGTCAGGGGCTTCTTCGCCGTGCACCGGGCCGAGGGCACGCACGCCGGCGGCGTTCATTTCGAAATGACCGGCCAGGACGTCACCGAATGCACCGGCGGCGCCCAGGCCATTACCGACGCCAATTTGAGCGACCGCTACCACACCCACTGCGACCCCAGGCTGAACGCCCAGCAGTCGCTGGAACTGGCGTTTCTGCTGGCCGAGACGTTGAAGGAGCAGCGCCTCCGGGAGCCGAGCCGGAAAACCGCGGTCCGCTCTTAGAGAAGGAGGCCGGACCGCGGCCGGTGTCCGCCCGAGGTGGACTCATAAGGAACGCGCATGAGGAACGCCATGAGCGACGAGCCGAAGACCCGCCCCGAGGTGGCCGGCGTCCAGCCGGACGACCAGCCGCGCGCCCTCCCGGAAGACGATTCCGGCGTCCTCGCGGACGACAAGTCCCGCGCCCCGGCGGACGATGAGCCCCGCGTCCCGGCGGACGACAAGTCCCGCGTCCCGGCGGACGATACATCCCACGTCCTGGCGGACGATGCATCCCACGTCCTGGCGGACGATGCATCCCACGTCCTGGCGGACGATGACATCGCGCGCTGGACCGACCATTACTTTCTCAAGACCAAGCGGACGGTCGAGCGTTTCGGCGATCGCGAAGTCACCTACGCCGTCTTCATGCGCCGCCCCGTCATCTTCGCGCCGAAGCTGATGATCGACTGGTTGGAGGCGCGCCAGCGCCAGCGCGGCACCACGTTCAAGGTCGATCTCAATTACGCCGAGGGGCAATGGGTCGGGGCCGGCGAGCCGTTGCTCTACATCACCGGCTCGTTCTTCCATCTGGTCGACCTGGAAACCCTTTATCTGCAAAAGCTCGGTGCTGCCTGCGTCGCCGCCAACAACGCGTTCACCATGTGCGTCGAGCTGCCCGACGTCGGTTTCCTGGCGATGGACGCCCGCCATTGCACCGGCACCGAAATGGCCGAATTGATGGCCTATGCCGCCGCCGTCGGCTCCAAGGCGGCGCGCGACCAGGTCGGCGCCAAGGGCTTCATCGGCAACGCGACGCGGGCGACGGCCGGCTACTTCGGCAACGCCGACGGCATGGGCACGACGCCGCACGCGCTGATCGGCTACGCGGGCTCGACGTTGCGGGCGGCCGAGATGTTCGTCGAAACCTTTCCCGGCCAGCCGCTGACCATCCTGCCGGACTACTACGGCCGCGAGATCACCGATACGCTCACCGTGTGCCGCCGCTTCCCACAGATGGCGTCCGAGGGGGCCTTGAGCGTCCGCCTCGACACCCACGGCGGGCGCTTCGTCGAGGGTCTCGATCCGCAGGCCTCCTACGCCGTGCTCGAGCGCCACGTGCCGCTGGCCATTCGCCGCTACCGCAACGAGACCGAGTTGCGCTACCTGACCGGCACCGGGGTGTCGGCGGCGGCCATCTTCCACTTGCGCGACAGCCTCGACGAGGCCGGCTTCGATCGCGTCAGGATCGTCGCCTCGAGCGGCTTCGGGGTCGCCAAATGCAAGGTCATGGCCGACGTCAAGGCGCCCATCGACCTCGTCGGCACCGGCTCGTTCCTGCCCGAGAACTGGCCCGAGACCTACGCCACCGCCGATATCGTCGCCTACGACGGCGAGCCCTCGGTCAAGTTGGGGCGCGAGTTCCTGCTCAAGCGCAAATAGATGGCGTTGCGGGGGTGGACAGGCGGCGTTGCGGGGGTGGACGGCATCCCCGAGGGCGGACGGCATAGCGGGGGCCGTCCGGCGCCTCGGCCGCCCGGCGCCTCAGCCGTCGAGCTTCTTGAGGATGCGGAAGACGGCGTCGCAGGTATCGGCGCCGTGGCGTTTGGTGATTTGCAGCTTGCCGAGATCGGTCTCCAGGAGTTCCTTCAGATCGGCCAGGAAGGCGGTCAGGAAGCGCCTGAAGCCGGCCGGCGTCAGCTCCCAGCCGGCCTCGTCGCGGTTGACGTCGGTGATCGGGGCCAACGATCCGTTGACCAGCTCGATGAACCAGTCCGAGCGCCGCTCCAGGTCCTCGAAGTGGGCGGCCACCGCCACCTGCACGTCGAGCACGATGGCGTTGGCTTCGGGCGACGTGTAGACGTCGTCCCAATCGAAGGTCGGCCCTCTCTCCTCGCGGATGCGGCCGACGATCAGGCGGCAGCTTTCCTGGAACTCCTCGATGGCATCCGGCCCCAGCATCATGCCGAGCGCCGCGAAGAACCCCGGCAGCATGCGCCGCCTGATGGTATCGAAACCCTGGCGTTCGGTTTCGCCGAACAGGTGAGAGACCTTCTTGACGACGATCCGGTTGAAGGGAAGCTCGCGCTTCTTGTCCCATTCGGCCTTCCGTTGAGCGTCCGAGAAGGCGTCGAAGGACTGCTCGAATACCTCCGTCAACGCCTTGGTCTGGGCCGAAAATTCCGACTGCATGGTGTCGAGGTCGGCGGCCGAAAGGTAGCCGCCCTTGGCGTCGGCCTCGGTCTTCAGGCGGTCGACGAACCCGGCCACCACCGTTTCGGCCATCGCCTGGCTTTGCTCTTTCGGCGAGCGGAGCGGCGCCTTGGCTGTCTTCGGCGCCGCTTTGCCGGGCGCCGGCGGTGGGGCCTTCGCCGGCGACGGCGGGACCGGGGCCCGTGTGGGAGCCGGCGCAGTTGAGGTCGGTTGCGATGGCGGCGCCGAAAGCGGCGCCTCGGCCGCAGCGGGTGGCGGCGTCGGCGCGGCGGTCGCCGGCGGCGGCGCTTTGGCCTTGGAGGTCACCGGCATCTTCAGCTCGGCTTCCAACTCGGCAAGAGTGCGCGGCCCGGCCTTGGCGGGATCGGGTTCGGCCGCCGCGTCCGGGTCGATGGCGCCGCCGGCCTTGGCGTCTCCGTAGCCGCCGGACTTGGTCGGCTCGAATATCGTCGCCTTGCCGCCGCCCGGTTCGGGCGCCGTCGGCTTCAGGCGGGCCGTCGTATCGGCCGCCTCGCCGGCCAGGATCACTTCCTTGGGTTTCGTTCGTCTTACCATTGAGGCTTAAACATATGGTTTTCACCTGGCGAATTCCAGCCGCTTGCACGGCGGGTGGCGTTGACAGCCCGAAGGCCGGAGTCTAGTACCGTTGCCGATGACCGAGACCCTCTCCATCGCGCTGGCCCAGGTCAACCCGACGGTCGGCGATATCGGCGGAAATCTGGAGCGGATTGGCCGGGCTCGCAGTGTCGCCGCCGACGGCGGCGCCGACCTGGTGGTGTTCGGCGAGCTGACCGTCTGCGGCTATCCGCCCGAGGATCTGGTGCTCAAGCAGGCCTTTCTCAATGCCGTCGAGGACGCCGTCGCGAAGCTGGCCGCCGACACCGCCGACGGCGGCCCGGCCTTGCTGATCGGCGCGCCGTGGCGCGACGAGGGTGGCCTCCACAACGCGGCGCTGTTGCTGGAGGCGGGCGCCATCGGCGCCGTCCGCTACAAGTACGACCTGCCCAACTACAGCGTCTTCGACGAGAAACGGGTGTTCGCGGCCGGCCCGTTGCCGGCCCCGATGATATTCCGCGGGGTGTCGCTCGGCGTCATGGTTTGCGAGGACGCATGGACTCCCGATGTCGCCTCCAACCTCGAGAAAGCGGGGGCCGAGATCCTGTTTGCGCTCAACGGCTCTCCGTTCGAGACCGGCAAGACCGACGAACGCCTCAAGATCGGAGGCGACCGCGTCACCGAATCCGGCCTGCCGCTGGTCTATGTCAACCTGGTCGGCGGCCAGGACGAACTGGTGCTGGACGGCGATTCGTTCGTTCTCGACGCAAGCGGCGAATTGCGCGCCAAGGCGCCGTTCTGCCTCGAAACCGTTGTGGCGACCCGGTGGTCGCGCCAGGCCGAAGGCTGGGCCTGCGAAAGCGCCGAAATCGCCGAATGGCCGGTCGATTCGGAAGCGATTTACCGGGCCATGGTGCTGGGGCTTCGCGACTACGTCGGCAAGAACGGCTTCGCGGGTGTCCTGGTCGGCCTGTCGGGCGGCATCGACAGCGCGCTGTCGGCCGCCGTAGCCGTCGACGCGCTGGGCGCCGACGACGTGCATGCGGTGATGATGCCGTCCCCCTATACGACCGCCGAAAGTCTGGCCGACGCCGCCGAATGCGCGGCGCTTCTCGGCGTCCGCCTCGACCAAATCTCGATCGAGCCCGGCATCCAATCGTTCGACGCCATGCTGGCTCCGCTGTTCGACGGCCGCGACGCCGACGTCACCGAGGAGAACATCCAGTCGCGCCTGCGCGGCAATCTGTTGATGGCGATGTCCAACAAGTTCGGCCACATGGTCCTGACCACCGGCAACAAGTCCGAGATGTCGGTCGGCTACGCGACGCTCTACGGCGACATGTGCGGCGGCTATTCGGTACTGAAGGACGTCTACAAGACGGCCGTCTTCGCGCTGTCGCGCTGGCGCAACCAGCACCGTCCCGAGGGCGCCCGCGGCCCCGAAGGCCGGGTCGTCCCGGAGCGCGTCATCACCAAGCCGCCGAGCGCCGAGTTGAGGCCGAATCAGACCGACCAGGATACGCTGCCGCCCTACGACGTCCTCGATGGCATCCTCAAATGCCTGATCGAGGAGGAGATGTCGCTCGAGGACACCGTCCGGCGCGGCTTTGACGGGGCCGAGGTGCGCCGCGTCTGGCGCATGCTGGACCACGCCGAATACAAGCGTCGCCAGGCGCCGCCGGGGGTCAAGATCACGCGCCGCGCGTTCGGCCGCGACCGCCGCTATCCCATCACCAACGGCTTCACGGACACCGTATGACCCTGAAGATCCACGACACCCTGACCCGCCGGAAGGTCGATTTCGTTCCCTTGGACGACAGCCACGTCCGACTCTACGTGTGCGGACCGACGGTGTACGACTTCGCCCATATCGGCAACGCCCGGCCTGTCGTCGTCTTCGACGTCCTGGTGCGGCTGCTCAGGCGGCTTTACCCGCCCCCGGATTGCAAAGTCACCTACGTCCGCAACATCACCGACGTCGACGACAAGATCAACGCCGCGGCCAAGGATACCGGCGAGGACATCGGCGCCATCACCGAGCGAACGACGGCCGCCTTCCACGCCGACATGGCGGCCTTGGGCGCGCTGGAGCCGGACGCCGAACCGCGTGCGACCGGCCACATCGACCAGATGATCGCCATGATCGCCGACCTCATCGCCAAGGGCCACGCCTACGAGGCGGAAGGGCATGTGCTGTTCGACGTCCCCTCGATGCCCGACTATGGGTGCTTGTCCAAGCTCGACCAGCGCGAGATCGTCGCCGGCGCCCGCGTCGACGTGGCGCCCTACAAGAAGGACCCGTCCGACTTCGTTTTGTGGAAACCATCGACCCCCGATTTGCCCGGCTGGGACAGTCCGTGGGGGCGCACCCCCGAAAATCCGACGGGACGCGGCCGCCCGGGCTGGCACATCGAGTGCTCGGTCATGAGCCGCGAACTCCTGGGCGACGCTTTCGATATCCACGGCGGCGGCCAGGACCTGATCTTTCCGCACCACGAGAACGAGATCGCCCAGAGCACCTGCGCGCTCGGGCCGGGCTCGTTCGCCAAGTACTGGATGCACAACGGCTACCTGATGGCCGAGGGCGAGAAGATGTCGAAGTCCTTGGGCAACTTCTATACCGTCCACGAGCTTTTGGACGAGTTCCCCGGCGAGGCCATCCGGCTGTTGCTGCTGAAGACCCACTACCGCCAGCCGCTCGACTTCACGAAAGAGGGACTGAGTACGGCGAAACGTGAGTTGGATTATATGTATAGGGCGTTACTAGACGTTTCGGATATAGACGCTGTCGAGGTCGACACAAATAAATCGACAGTCGCTACCGCTCTGAAAGAAGATTTGAACACGCCAGAGGCTTTGACAAGACTGCGCCATGACACGCATCGATTGAACATTCTTCCTAGTTCTTCACGGGACGATCTAGCAAAGACCAAGGGCAATGTTCTTTTGGCTGCGAGTCTTCTCGGCCTCCTCGAGCAGGACCCGGAAGACTGGTTCAGGTGGGCGCCGAAGGGGGCAGCGGCCGTCGACGACGGCGAAATCGACGCCCTCGTCGCCGCGCGAATCGAGGCGCGAAAATCGAGGAATTTTGCCCGCGCCGATGAAATCCGCGACCATCTGGCCGAACAGGGCGTCATTCTGGAAGACGGCGCCGACGGCACGACCTGGCGCCGCGGCTAGGAATCCCGCGGCTTTCCGGCGCTTCGGGCAGTTATGACCTTCGTCGAGGGGGGTCCTATGACCAATGCCTGTGATTACCGTCAATGACGGATTGGGTATGCTCCGGGTACGATATACGACAATCGGGCACGAAGCCCGCCAGCGCCCCCGGGGGAAACGACCGGCGCCGCGAGCGCCGTCAACGGAAGGACAGGGCAATCCAACACGGGAGCACCCCATGAGCGACGCCAAACCCGAACCCGGCCCCCGCCCCGACGCCGCCTCCTATGCCAGACTGAAAAAGGCCGTCGACGACTGGGACCGAGCCACCTCAGAGGCACAGGCCGCCAGCGACGAGTTTCTCGACATGACGATCGATCTGAAATTCGCCGTCGAAGCCCTGGAGAGGTCGTGCCGCCGCTACCTGCACACGACCGGCCGCATCAGGCTGAAGCCGCTGAAGGCCCGCGCCATGCGCCTGGCCCGGATCATGGACAGCTACCTGGTCGGCGTCGCCGACTGAGGCTCGGCGGCACGGCGGCGGTGATTGGCCGGCCGCCGCATCCTTCGATACGCCGCTGGCGCGGCTGCTCAAGTTGAGGAGATACTTTGGCCTCGCTCTGAGCAACGTCGAAGGGCGAGGCCGGGCGCCTATCCGAAGGCGCGGTAGCGGAGCCGGATTTCGTCCTCGTCCATATCGGCCTCGAGTTCGCGCATCTTTTCGAATTCCCGGTTCGTCGTCTTGCGCCCCGACCACGTCACGTCGAGCTCGGGCAGTGGCGAATCGTCGGTCGCCAGATGCCGAGACAAGCGGTCGAACAGAACGATCATCGCCTTGTAGGCCATCAGCTCCAGGTCCATGTACTTGATGCCGGGCGGCACCTCGAACCACTCGACGCCGACGATGGCGCCGGCGTCGACCTTTTCGAGCATTACGTGAATGGTCGCTCCGAACCGCTCGGCGGCTTCGTAGACGGCGAAGCTGGCGGCGTGGGCGCCGGGGTAGGTCGGCGGCCCGGGATGGAAATTGTAGGCCGGGCCGGGCAGGGCGTCGATCGCCGCCGCCGGCACGATCACCGACGTGCAATAGGCGATCAGGCGGCGCCCGTCGCGGCCTGGCGCCAGGCACGCCTGTTCCACCTGATCGGCGGTTTCGGCGTGGACCACCGTCAGTTCCGGCGCATGGCGATACAGCATGTCGGCCAGGTGCGGCGCTTCCGCCTGGCTGGTCAGCAGGACAATCTCGCTGGGCATGGCGCGTAGGCTAGCATGCCAGGACCGGACCGTGCCAGACGGGCCATGATCGCAGTTCCCGCCGGTTCCCGGACTGAAGGCGCAGACAACGAGGAGGTGGCGATGCCGGACCCGGTAACCGAAGCCGTCGAGGTGCTCAACGGGGCCCTGAAGCGCGACCCCGAGGCGAGCGGGCGGCTCTTGCGAATCGAGCGTTTCGTCGATCTCAGGGAAGATCGGCCCGACGTTCCGGCCTGAACGGCCGCGGCCGATCTGGGAATTGCCTCAGATTTAGAGATTGAAGTCGCAGGGCGGCGGGCGGTGTATGTATCGAGTGTGTCGGAATGTTTCATCTTGTTTCCGGGCCGCCCTACCGGTTGAACCGTTATCGGGCCAAAGATAGGCTCGATGCGAGATGGGTAAGGGCGCGCCGGAGAAACGAGACGTCGAGGAGATCCTTCGCGAATCTCAGGAGCAGCTGGAGGCGGCCAACAACGCCAACCAGGTCCTGCTGGAGACGTTGAGCCACGACCTGCGCACGCCTTTGAACACCATCATCGGCTTCGCCGACATGATCGAGCAGGAGATGCTGGGGCCGATCCAGGTGCCGCAGTATCGGGCCTATGCCGAGGACATCCGCAAGTCGGGCCGCAGCATGCTCGACATCCTCAACGATGTGCTCGATCTCAGACGCTTCGAGCAGATCGAGAAATCCGAAAAGGACTTCCGCCACATCATCCAGTTGGCGCCCGACCTGATCTGCGTGTGCCGCGGCGGCAAGATCGTCATGATAAACCCGGCCGGCGCCAACATGCTCGGCCTATGGCCGGTCGACACCCTGATCGGCCGCCACTTCGCCGATTTCGTGCATCCCGAGTTTCTCGACCTGCTCGGCGACGGCCTCGAGAGCCTGATCGCCGAGCAGCTCCGGGTGCCGATCAAGTTCCGGCGCGGCGACGGCGTCGAGCTCGACGTCGAGATCGCCGCCCTGCCCTATGAGGAAGACGACGCCAAACCGGAAAGCGGCGAGCCCGCCATCATGCTGATGGCCCGCGACGTCAGCGAACGCAACCGGGCGCTCCGTACCCTGGCGGCACGCGAGGAACACATCCGCAAGATCATGGACACGGTGGCCGATGGCATCATTACCATCGACCAAAGCGGCACCATCGAGACCCTCAACCCGGCCGCCGAGAAGATATTCGGCTACGAGTCCAGCGAACTGGTGGGGCGCAACGTCTCCGCCCTGATGCCGGACGAAATCGCCGGCCAACACGACGGTTTTCTGACGCAGTACACGGAGACCGGCGAGGCGCGCATCATCGGCTCCACCATCGAGCAGACGGGGCGGCGCAAGGACGGCACGGCGGTCCCCATCGAACTGGCGGTCAGCGTCCTCAGGATCGGCCAGCGGACGGTCTACATCGGCGCCGTGCGCGACATCGCCGAGCGCAAGGAAAACGAAAACCGTCTGCGGACGCTGGCGACGACGGACCCGCTGACCAAGATGCCGAACCGCACCCTGTTCAACGAACGCCTGGATAAGGCCATCGAGACGGCGTCGGAAAACGGCTCCAAAGTTGCCGTCATCTTCATCGACCTCGACAACTTCAAGAACATCAACGACGCCATGGGACACCTGACCGGAGACCGCGTCATCCGGGCCGCCGGACAACGCCTGCAGGCCTGCGTGGCCGGCGCGGGCGACACCGTGGCCCATATTGGTGGCGACGAGTTCACCGTCATCCTCGACGACATAGGGGGCGAGGCCGAGGCCCGGGTTATCGCCGGCAAGATGCTCGGCGCGCTGTCGCAGCCGTTCCAGGCCGAAGGCCGCGACCTCTACACGTCAGGCAGTCTCGGCGTCGCCATCTACCCGGATCATGCCAACACCCGGTCCGAGTTGATCAGGAACGTCGACACCGCCGCCCACCACGCCAAGGCCGAGGGCCGCGACAACTTCCAGTTCTACACCGACCGGCTGAGCACCGCCGTGCAGCGCCGCGTCGAGATCGAGAGCAGCCTGCGCCGGGCGCTCGGAAGCGACGAGTTCCAGCTCCATTACCAGGCCAAGGTCGACCTGGATTCCCGCCGCATCACCGGCGCCGAGGCCCTGCTGCGGTGGGAAAGCCCGGAACTCGGCATGGTGCCGCCGGACGAGTTCGTGCCGGTCGCCGAGGACGCCGGCCTCATCGTGCCGATCGGCGAATGGGTATTGTATACGGCCTGCCGGCAGGCCCAGGCCTGGACCGAAGCCGGCGCCGATCCCATTCAGGTCGGCGTCAACCTGTCGGCCAGGCAGTTCCTGCAGGGCGATCTCACCGAATGGGTGTTACACAGCCTCGATTCCACCGGACTCGACCCCGAGCGCCTTGACCTGGAGCTGACCGAGAGCATGCTGGTCGAGAACCCCGATCAAACCATCCGCACCCTGCAGGTCCTCAAGAGCTGCGGCGTCACCGTCTCGATGGACGACTTCGGTACCGGCTATTCGTCGCTCAGCTACCTGACCCGTTTCCCGCTGGACAGCCTCAAGGTCGACCGCGCCTTCGTCACCAACCTGCCCGACGACCGCGACGCCGTCGCCATCGCCCGGGCCATCGTCAGCATGGCCAAGAACCTGGAATTGCACATCGTCGCCGAGGGGGTCGAAACCGAGAACCAGGTCGGCTTCCTGCACGCCCTGGGCTGTCACGTCGGCCAGGGCTATCTGTTCTCGAAACCGCTGCCCAATGACGAGTTTATCGAGCTCCTGCGATCCAACCGGCTGTTGCACTCGAATCCCGACGCCTCGTTGGCCGCTTCCCAATAGCGCCGCCGCCACCGCCGAGGTCTTATCGTCCAAGGATCGAAATGAACCTTGGACGCGAATAAGCGCCTGCGAATGAAATAGAGGTCGATCCTCATTTCAAATCAAACCGGCCTGAAACGATCGCGCTCCAGGCACGGTATGTCTTGAGCCGGACGGTCAAATTCGGCATTCTCCCGGCTCCCGGCCACCTGCCGGAAGACCTGGGACGGAAGCACGGCCGATGACCGACATGCGCGTCTATCTGTTCGATACCACGCTGCGCGACGGCGCGCAGACGCAGGGCGTCGACTTCAATCCGGCCGACAAGGAACTGATCGCCCGCGAACTCGACAATCTCGGCATCGACTACATCGAGGGCGGCTGGCCCGGCGCCAACCCGACCGACGACGCCTTCTTCGAGAGCCCGCCTAAGTTGGAGCGCGCGCGGCTGACGGCGTTCGGCATGACGCGGCGGGCCGGCCGCAGCACCGACAACGACCCCGGCGTGGCGGCGCTGCTATCGGCCAAGGCCGACGTCGTCTGCATGGTCGGCAAGGCCTGGGACTTCCACGTCGAGAAAGCACTCGAGATCGGCCTCGAGGAGAACGTAGACATGATCGCCGACAGCGTCAGGACGACGGCCGACAGAGGCAAGGAAGTGATTTTCGACGCCGAGCACTTCTTCAACGGCTACAAGGCCAACCCGGACTATGCGATCCAGTGCATCGAGGCGGCCCACAGGGCCGGCGCGCGTTGGGTTGTGCTGTGCGACACCAACGGCGGCGCCCTGCCTCACGAAATCGCAGACATCGTCGCTGCGGCGAGCGAGCGGGTACCCGGCTCGCATCTCGGCATCCACACCCACGACGACACCGGCAACGCGGTCGCCAATACGCTGGCCGCGGTGCGGGCCGGCGTCCGCCATGTCCAGGGCACCTTGAACGGACTGGGCGAGCGTTGCGGCAACGCCAACCTGATCACCATCATCCCGTCGCTGGTCCTGAAAATGGGCTACGAGACCAGCGTCGGCAAAGACGACCTCGGCAAGCTCACCCACCTGTCGCGGTTGCTCGACGAACGCCTCAACCGGGCGCCCGACCGCAGCGCTCCCTACGTCGGCGAATCGGCGTTCGCCCACAAGGGCGGCCTGCACGTGTCTGCCGTCGAGAAGGACCCGCAGACCTACGAGCACATCGACCCCGAAACCGTCGGCAACCGCCGCCACGTGGTGGTTTCCGACCAGTCGGGCCGGTCCAACATCATCGCCCGCTTCCGCGAGATCGGCCTCGACATCGACCCCAAGGACAAGAAGGTTTCCCGGCTCGTCGAGATGGTCAAGGAACAGGAATTCGACGGCTATGCCTACGACGGCGCCGAGGCCAGCTTCGAGCTGCTGGCCCGGCGCGAGCTCGGCTCGGTGCCGGACTACTTCCACTGCCGCAGCTTCCGGGTCATCGACGAGCGGCGCTGGAACGCCCGTGGCGAGCTCATCACCATCTCGGAGGCCACCGTCAAGCTCAGCGTCGGCGACGAGATGGCGATGGCGGTGGCCGAGGGCAACGGCCCGGTCAACGCCCTCGACGCCGCGCTCAGGAAGGTACTGACGCCGAGATACCCGCACCTCGAAGACCTCCACCTGGTCGACTACAAGGTCCGCATCCTGACCCCAAGCGCCGGCACCCGCGCCGTCACTCGGGTGATGATCGAATCGGCCGACGGCGACGGCGAGCACTGGTCGACGGTCGGGGTGTCGGCCAACATCATCGACGCTTCGTACGCCGCTCTTCGCGACAGCATCGTCTACAAGCTCTACCGCGACGGCGCCACCGACGGCGGCGACTGAGCGGCGATGAGCGAGCCGCCGCCCGGCCCGGCGCCCGGCCCCGCGGTCGTCCTGGTCGATCCGCAACTCGGCGAGAACATTGGCATGGCGGCCCGCGCCATGCTGAATTGCGGACTCGCCGATTTGCGCCTGGTCAGGCCGCGCGACGGCTGGCCCAGCGACAGCGCTGCGGCGGCGGCCGCCGGCGCCGTCTCGGTGATCGCCGCCGCTCGCGTCTTCGAAACCACGACCGAAGCCGTCGCCGACCTCGGGCTTGTGTTCGCGGCGACGGCCAGGGCCCGCGACATGACCAAGGAAACGGTGACGCCGGAGGCGGCGGCCAGGCGGCTCCGCGCTACCGGCAACGGCGGCGGCCTGCTGTTCGGCCCCGAAGCGGTCGGTCTCGGCAACGACGACGTGGCGCTGACCGACGCCGTGCTGTCGATCCCGGTCAACCCGGAATTCCCGTCGCTCAACCTGGCCCAGGCGGTGTTCGCCTGCGCCCATGCCTGGTGGCTGCTCGGCGACGACACGCCCGACGCCGAGGTCTCGATCCCGAAGGAAACGCGGCCGGCCGACAAGGGCGAGCTGACAGGCCTGTTCGAGCACCTGGAACGCGAGCTCGACGCCGGCGGCTTCTTCCGCGTCGAGGAGAAACGCCCGGTGATGGTCCGCAACCTGCGCAACCTCTTGCAGCGGGCCGGCCTCACCGAACAGGAGGTGAGGACGCTGAGGGGTGTCGTCAAGTCGCTGGCCGGGCGCCGCGACGGCGACGCCTAACCGGCCGCCAGCCGTTCCTCCAGCCGCGCCCTGACGGCCGGCCATTCGTCGGCCAGGATCGAGTACATGACGGTGTCGCGCCGCCGCCCGTCGGCGCACACCATGTGATGGCGGAGCGTCCCCTCCTCGACGGCGCCCAAGCGCAGGATGGCGGCCCGCGAGGCCTCGTTCAGGCTGTCGGTCTTCAACTCGACGCGGATGCAGCCCCAGGTCTCGAAGGCGTGCGCCAGCATCAGAAGCTTGGCCTCGGTGTTAGCGGCCGTGCGCTGGCGGGCCGGCGCCAGCCAGGTCCAGCCGATCTCGACGCGGCGATGCGCCGTGTCGATGGCGCCGAACCGGGTCGAGCCGATCGGCTCGCCGGTGGCGGCGTCGAGGGTGGCGAACGGCACGGCGCTGCCGGCTGCGGCCAGCTTGAGGGCGGCGGCGACCCAGCCCCTGAGGTCGGCCTCGCAGCGGATCGGCGCCGTGTACCATCGAAAGATGTCGCCGGGCGCGGCCACCCGCCACAGGGCCGCGACGTGCTCGAGGTTCAACGGCTCCAAGCGCACGGTCGAGCCCTCAAGCGTGACCGGCCCGGTTTCCACCCTCAGATCCGCGTCGACAGCCAAATGGCCAATCTGGAGCCGGCCTTGATGGCGGCGGTCAGTACCTCGTAGCCGGGCGCCTGCTCGGCGCCCATTTCGAGGCCGGTCTCCATGTGCTCGAGCTCGTCGTCGCGGAAGCGGACGCAGGTGTCGCGCAGATCGGCTTCCTCGTCGTAGCCCTCGAGGGCGTCGATCTGATCCCGGTAGTGCTCGTCGATGGCCTCCTCGACGGCCACCGTGCAGGCCATCGCCGCCTTCTCGCCCATGAGCGCGGTGCCGGCGCCCAAAGCAAATCCGGCCAGATGCCACAGCGGCATCAGCGCCGTCGGCCGCACCCGGCGATCGGCGACCATGTCGGAAAAGGTCTCCAGGTGGTGCTCCTCCTGGGCCAGCATGTGTTCGATGGCCGGCGCCGAGGCGCGCCGACCGAGCACCGCCAGTTGGCCTTGGTAGATGCGCACCGCCCCGTACTCGCCGGCGTGATCGACCCGGATCATGCGCTCCATCGCCTGCTCGGGCGTCGGATCGCCGGGCAAGCGCTTGTTCAGGGTCGGTTTGCGGCGCTGCGTCATGCCCGCCTCCTCAACTCCCAGGCGGCGGCCAGGCTGGCGACGGCGAGGGACAGCGATACGAAGACATTATAGGTCGCCATCGAAACGCCGAACAGGGTCCAGTCGATCTCGTCACAGGGCTTCGGCGGTTTGGCGCCGAGCTGCTGGCGCAGTTGCTCGATGGTCAACTGTTCGGGCGCGGCGCCGCCGCACGCGGCGGCCGACGCCCACCAGTGCTGCTCGACGCCGACGTGATGGACGGCAATCGAGGCGCCGATCAGGAACACCAAGCCGGCGGCGGCTACGGCGCCTGCCCGTTTCGGCCCGCGTGGCAGCATCAGGCCCAAGAAGACGAGCAGGCCGGCGCCGGCATAGGGGATGCGCTGATAGAGGCAAAGCCGGCACGGCTCGAGCCCGAGTCCGTACTGGGCGACATAGGCGGTGCCGAGGGCGCCGACGCAGGCGGCCAGGATCGCCATCGGCGCCCAGCGGTTCCAATCGACGGCGGCCAACCAATCGTTCATACGGACGATATAGCGGCTCGGACGCTCCGATGCCAGCCGCGGCAGCACTCAGAAGACGTACTTGAGGAGCACGAAGCCGCCGACCAGCAGCACCGAGAAGACGGTGAACAGCAGCCCCAGCCGGGCCTCGATGAAGGCCCGCATCGGCTCGCCGAACCGCCACAGCAGCCCGGCGACGATGAAGAAGCGCAGGCCCCGGGCCAGCACCGAGGCGATCACGAAGACCGGCAGGCTCAACGCCGTGAGGCCGCTCAGGATGGTGATGACCTTGTAGGGGAACGGCGTCGTGCCGGCGATGAAGACGGCCCACGCCCCCCATTTGTTGTAGGTGTCGCTGAACTCGGCGAACTTGGCGTCGTAGCCGTAGAACTCGAGGAGCGGCCAGCCCAGTTCCTCGAACAGGAAGAGGCCGATGCCGTAGCCGGCGATGCCGCCCAGCACCGAGGCCGCCGTGCAGACCAAGGCGATCTTCCAGGCCTCTCTGGGCGCGGCCAGCACCATCGGGATCAGCAAAACGTCGGGCGGGATCGGAAACACCGAGCTCTCGATGAAGGAGACGGCGGCCAGCGCCATCAGCGCGTGACGGTGGCCGGCCAGGTCCATGGTCCAGTCGTAGAGCCGCCTCAGCACGGGCTTGGAGTCCCCTCGAATGGTAGCGATGACGGGAGCGCTTGTAGCAGGCCCGGTCGGGCCCGGCAATCAGCCAATCGCGGCCGGCCGGCCGACGGCCGTGTTGACCGCGCCGCAACGGCAATTATGATGGCGGCGATACCGCGCGGAGCCCCTGTGGCGGAATTGGTAGACGCGCTGGATTCAAAATCCAGTTCCGGTAACGGAGTGGGAGTTCGATTCTCCCCGGGGGCACCACTCTACATTGTCTGAATTCTCACCTGCTTTGTTTGACTGTGGGATTGCCTGGGGTAAGCGTGTATAGTGGTCCGGGTCGAGACTGAGCCGGCCAATGAAGGGTTCGAAGACCATGAAATACAGGGTGGTCCTCAAGCAAACCGACGAGGGTTATAGCGTCAGTTGTCCGGGTCTGCCTGGGTGTTGGTCCCAGGGCGCGACCGAGGCCGAGGCCATCGACAACATCCGCGACGCCATCCAGGAATACCAGGCCGCGGTCGCCGCGACGCTCGCCGGCAAGGACGTTCGGGAAATCGAAGTGGCCGATTAGCGAAGCCCAAGATTCCGGGCGTCAACCACCGACGTGCCATTCGCGCCCTCGAGAGCGGGCTTCCATATCGCCCGCGAGGGCCGCTGACACATGGTGCTGTCGGACGGGAACAAGTTTCTTACCATTCCCCGCAACGATCCCATCAACGCCTATACCATGGGCGGGATCGTCACCGACGCCGGGCTCGGCGTCGAGGAATTCAAGAAACCGCTCTGAACGGCGGTCGTTGGATCGTTGAACACCGGTTTCAAAATCCAGTTCCGGTAACGGAGTGGGAGTTCGATTCTCCCCGGGGGCACCATTTCTTCAGCCTTCCCCAATTCGTTGCCCCCGTCGCCTCGGCGAACGGGGATTGACGATGGGCGAACGGCGCCTCACTCCGGCTTGCCGCACCACACCACGTAGAGCCCCTGGAAGGCGTCCGGGTGGGCGTTCTCGAAAGCGTCCCAGGCGGCAAGGTCGAGCGCCGCATCGCCCATCGGCAGTTCGTCCACGTAGCGCAGGGCTAAGTCCGGCGGCACCTCGAAGCCTCGGAACCGGAGCGGTGACTCGGCCAGGAACGCGGCCATTTCGGGGATCGTCACCGGCCGTTCGCTGACATGAAACAACAGATCGCGGAAGTTGCTGTAGGCGTGGAAATCGGCTGATCGCAGGAGCCCGGCGGCGGCGCCCCCGATGGGACCGCTGTCGCCGGCCTCGATCAGCTCGCGGCGGTAGGCGCGAACGGCGTCGGCGTCGGCGCCGAGCAGGTCGGCTTCGATGGCGGCCCGCAATTCGGTGATGTGGCGCCGGGCAATCGCGCTGTAGACGCCGACCCGCAATATTCCGCCCGCCTCCAGGCGTCCGGCCAGGGCCCGCCAGCCTTCGAACGGGTCGGCCATGTGGTGCAGCACGCCGACGCTTTCTGCGACCCGGAAGCGGCGCTCCAGCGCCTCCAACCCGAGCAGGTCGGCCTGCATGAAGTCGATGCCGCGCCCGACCTCGGCGACCCCGAACAGGCCGGCCATGCGCTTGGCGTAGGCGAGGCTGGCCAGGCTCAGATCGAGGGCCAGAACTTGCGCGTTTTCGCCGTAGCCGATGGCGCACTCGACGGCCGCCTGGCCGGTGCCGCAGCCGGCCACCAGCACCTCGAAGGGGGAATCGAAGAAGGCCAGCTCGGCGTCTTCGAAGAACGGCGCCATCTGCTTGCGCCGGCCGCCGATCGGAGGCGTGTGCAGGCTACGCCAGCGCGGATAGGGGTTTTCCTCGTAGAACGCCGCCACCCGGCCCGACACCGCGTCGTCGGTCTTCTCCAGGCCGGCGATGGTCCGGGCGGCGTCGACCTCGTCCGAGTGCTCGGCGACGGCCGCCTCGGCAAGGGCGCGCAGCGCCGCCGGCTGCAGGCGGGTCGGCTCGACGCCGAACCCCTCCAACAGGTCCGGCAGCGGCCTGTAGAGGGCCAGCCGGCAGAGATCGGCCCGCGCCCGCTTCGTCCCCTTGGCGAGCGCCCGCCCGTCGACACGAATCGCGTCGAGGGCGGCGCGTTCGTCGGCTTCGACGGAGAAGATGAATTCGTTGAGGGCGCACTGGGCGATCAGCGCCGAGACGAACCCGATGCGCGCCTTGCCGAGCAGCCCGTCGGCGTCGGCACCCAACAGCAGGCCGCGGCGGACCGCCGTCAATAGCGCCTCGATGTCGAGGTCGGTGCAGGGCTCGGCCGCCAGCGCGGAGTGCCACAGCGGATCGCCTGTGAGCGCCTTGGCCTTGGCCGACAACGCCTGATCGGCGGCCGCCGCCCACCCCGCCTCGCGCCCCGTTGCGAGAATATCGGCCAACGGCGGCGTCTGCTTGAGATAGGCCAGCGCCACGCCGGCGACGCGTCCGCGTTCGGTGTCGACGTAGCCGAGCGCGGCCAGCAGTCCGGCCGGATCGAGGCCGGCCGCATCGATCGAAGGCGATCGCCTGAGTAGGTTGGACAGGCGCCTGGCCGCCGGGCGCAGGCCGGGATCGAGGGCCAGCGCCTCGGTCAGGCGGCGGACCGCCTCGTCCGCTTGGCCGGCCTTGTCGAGCGCGTTGGCCAGATTGACGCGCACCCCGGCGTGGTCCGGACTGTCCTCGACGGCGCGCCGGAAGTGGCCGGCGGCGGCGGCAAACTCGCCCCGCCGCAGCGCCGCGATCCCCTGTTCGTTGGCTTGCACCCGGTTCTCCCCGTCCCGTGCCTGGTGGCGCCAGGGTCTTATCGTCCGTGGATCGAAACGATCCACGGACGATAAGACCCCATGTAAATAATGAGAGGGCGATTCACGTTTCAAATTTTTTGGATCTGAAACGATCGCACTCTAGCACCGGGGCCGGTCCGGAGCCAGAGCCGGGCGCCGCCGTAAGCGCGGTGCCCGGTTGCCGAGTCGCGGGCGCTGGCCTATGGTGCGACAAAACCGATTTCGACAATTGGGGAAGAGGCGGTCATGTTGCCGAAACTCGAGCTCACCGTTCACGAATTCATGGCGATCATGGGCAACCTGGATGAGCGCATGGCCGGCAAGCCGCAGACCGAGGACACGTCGATCTACCACGAATGGTACCGCCAGTGGAAAGTCCTCGACGAACGGCTCGAGAAGCTGCCGCCCATGCAGCGCGCCGACATGCTGTTCGACGGCAAGGTCTCGATCAACGCCATCAGCGAGGCGCATCTGAAGGAACTGATCGGCGTCGTCAAATCGCAGGTCGCCCTGCACCGGAAACTGATCGACGACGGCGACGAGGACGCCGACCCAGAAGACCTGGAGGTCTGGCAGAACCGTTTGGCCGACCTCGACGGCATGCTGACGTCTTCCGACTGGCGGGAATAGAGCCTCTCGAAGCCCCGCTTTCGGGCGGACCTCAAGCCGCCTTTTCGTGCAGACAGGAATCGACGACGCTGAGGATGTCGAGCGCCGTGAACGGTTTGGCGAGGACCTGGTCGGCGCCGAGCGCCTGAGCCCGGCTCAGGGTCCGCGCCCCCCTCTCGTACCCGTCGGCCGAGATGGCGATGATCTTGAGGTCCGGATAGTCGCGCCTGAGGTCCTGGATGGTATGGATGCCGCCCTTGTTGGGCATGACGATGTCGGTGATCACCAGGTCGAACGGATATTCGGCCTGGCGGACCGAACCCTCGACGCCGTCGGCCGCCTCGACCACTCTATGGCCGGACGATTCGAGCACCGAGCGCAAGGTCTTGCGCATGATGGGGGCGTCGTCGATGACCAGAACGCGCGCCATGGCGGGCCTCCTCGTGTTCGAGCCATGCGGGGGCCGTTCCCCAGCCCCGGTGAATAGCCCAGGAATCTGAAGAAAACCTTAAGCCTCAAGGCGCCGCAGACAGTCTTTCGGCCAGGGCGGCGTGGCGGCGGCGAGAAACTCGAGCGCCTCGACGCCGTTGGCGGCGCTGGCGATGTCGGTGGCGCCGATCTTTTCGAGCACCCTCCGGATCAGGTTGGAGGCGAATTCGTCATCCTCGACGATCAGGTACGATGAAGAGCCGAGGTCGGTCTTTGAGTCGTCGGACACGGGCGGAGTTGCCGGCGCGCGAACGAAGATCGGCCAATCCATCACCAAAATGTGACGGCGAAAACCGATGCCCGTCCTTGGCCGGTCGCCGAGACCTGCTAAGACATCTCTCCGAAACAACGAGGCTATCCGGCATGAGCTGTTCCCGGCGCCTTTCCCGCCGTTTTTTCGGCCGTTCCGTGATCGCCGCCGGTGGCCTGGCGGTGCTTCCCGGCTTCATGTTTCTGGAAGCGGCGCTGGCCCCGGACGCCGAGTTGTGGCCGCGCTGGCAGGCCCACGATCCTGCCTCGCCGGCGGTCGTCGATCACGCGCCGTGGCAACGGTTTCTCGACATCTACGTCGGCACCGACGAAAGCGGCCTCAACAGGGTCGCCTATGCCGACATCGCCGATCCCGACAAGCAGGCGCTCGCCGCCTACATCGAAAGCCTGAGGCTGACGCAGATCGACCGCTTCGGGCGATCCGAACAGCTCGCCTACTGGATCAATCTCTACAACGCCCTGACCGTCAAGTTGGTGGTCGATTTCTACCCGGTCGACAGCATCCGCGACATCGTCGACAAAATCGAGCTGTTCGAGGGCGACGTCTTCACGCGCAAGCTGATCGATATCGACGGCGAGCCGATCAGCCTCAACGACATCGAACATCGAATCCTCAGGCCGATCTGGAAGGACCCGCGCTTGCACTACGCGGTCAACTGCGCCTCCGTCGGCTGCCCCAACTTGGCGCGGCGGGCCTACACGGGCGCCAACGCGGAAGAGCTGCTCGAAGCCGGCGCCAGGGCCTACGTCAATTCGCGGCGCGGCGTCCGGTTCGAGAGCGGCGGGATGATCGTTTCCAAGATCTACGGCTGGTTCGACGAGGATTTCGGCGGCGACGAGGCCGGCGTCATCGTACACCTCCGGTCCTATGCCGAGCCCGCCCTCGCCGCCCGCCTCGCCGCAAACCCGGCGATCGTCGGCTACGAATACGATTGGCGCCTGAACCTGGCCCGGCCGTAGAGCAATATCCGATTGAACCGAACCGTTCGGGTTCGATTCAGTCGGATTGACTTGCTCTATTTCTCAATGAATTAGAGCGGTGTAAACCGATCGGGTGGAACCGTCCGCCGATTCCAACCGATCGGAAGCCGCTCCAAGGGTCCTATCGTCTGGGGATCGGTTCGATCCTTCGACGTCAATAAGCCCCTATCTTAAGAAACGGAGGGCGATTCACGTTCCAAATCATTGTTGTCCGAAACGATCGCCCTCACGGGTCCGGCGGCGCGGCGGCGCTCGGAATCGTACATTCGGGCCAACCGCTCGGGCGAAACACCCAGGTAGTAAAGCAGGTGGATCTTCAGCCACCCACAGACGATGGCGGCCGGACGGCGGCCTTCGAACCGTCTCGACGAAGTGACGAGCGGCGGGTCCTCGATCATGCAGGTCGGTCCCGACGCCTCCATGCGGCGCACGAAATCGTAATCCTCCATCAAGGCGATCGGCCGAATGCCGCCGAGCGCCTGGTAGGTACGGCGGCGGACGAACACCGCCGAATCGCCGTAATAGACGCCGCGCGCCCGTATCCAGGCGTAAAACCCGTCGAGCCAGCGGCTGAACCCGTCGTCGCCGTCGAACAACAACCGGAAATTGCCGCCGACGATATCGGGCCGCTCGTCCAGCGTTTTCGAGATTCGCGCCAATCCGCCCGCCGGGAACCGCGAATCGGCGTGCAGGAACAACAGCACCTGGCCGTCAGCCAAGCCGGCGCCTTCGCGAAGCTGGCGGCCGCGGCCGCCGCCGCATACCGATACCCGAACGCCGGCCGCCCGCGCCATCTCGACGGTTCCGTCTGTGCTACCGCCGTCAACGACGATGACCTCGTGCGCCGCCGCCTCGCCGGCCAAAATTCGCAGCAGGCGGGGCAAATTGGCGGCCTCGTCGAGGGTCGGAACGATCACCGAAATCACCGGCCGCGCCCTCCCCGTCCGTCCAGTCGCTTGGCCGCTTCGGCGCCGATCAGGCCGAGGCCGATCAGGGTCTCGGCGTGGGGGCGCCAGCCGGTCTCGGCGAAGGT
>CAYFMP010000009.1:75103-84135 GCA_964344215.1 uncultured Thalassospiraceae bacterium
CGGGTCGGGTGGGCCACCACGGTGTCGTTGGCCATCGCCGGTTGGTGGTGGCCCGGGTGGTGGGTGTGGGCCGGTGCCGCTCACCTGGTCGGGGGGCGCCAGCCGGTCTCGGCGAAGGTACGGCGGAACCGCCGGCTGCCGAAATCGAGGATCGGGAAGCCCCGCATGACATCGCGCATGCCGGTTTGCCAGAGCGCCCGCACCCGGCGATAGATATCGAAGCGCTCCTCTTGCGGCAGCTCCGACAGCACGCCGTCCAGGCCGATCCGGCCCAACGCGACATGGCGGGCCTCGTCGCCGGCGACCAATCGGTTGATTCGGCGAAACAGCAGGCAGGGCAGGCGTCCGGCCAGCTCCTGCAAGGCGCGCAAGGCCTCTCCCTCCAGCACCACGTGAACGGCGACCATCAGCCCGTGATGCGATCCGGTCCAGGCCAGGGCCTGTTCGACGGCCGCTTCGAAGGCCTCGTCGGGCGGCGCCAGGTCGCCGATTCGCGCCAGGTAGCGCTCGAACACGCGGGCGTGGCGTCGTTCGTCGAGTGCCTGTAAATCGAGGCACCTTTGCAGGCGGCGATCGGGCACCTCGGCCATCAGCCGCCGGCAGGCGCGGCCGGTCGCCCGTTCGCCGTGGTAAAGCTGGGAGACGAGGGCGGCGTACGATTTCCGGGTCAGCCAGGCGGGCCGGACGACGTCGGCCGACCAGTCGATGTCGGCCTCCGCCGACCATCCGGTCTCGGCGGCCCGGGCCAGCGCTTCCAGCCGCGACGCCGTTGATCTGTGCGAACCCCTCCGGGTGCTGCCGTTCATGCCGGTCCCCGCCTCATCCGGCCCGGTGTAGCGGCTAACGGAGCGACGGGGAAATCACATTCCCGCTATATCGCGATCCGCCGCGACCGCCGTTGCCGGAGCCGATCAGATGTCGAGGACGACGTCGGAAACCGGACGCGAGCTGCAGATCAGCACCTCGCCGTCGTCGTCGGGGATCAGCACGGAGTCGTCGGCGTATTCGACCTTGCCTTCGAGCAGCGGCGTCAGGCAGGTGCGGCAGAGCCCCGAGCGGCAACTGAAATCGGGCTCGATACCGTTGGCTTCGGCCAGCTCGAGGAGATTGGCCTTGGCTGGGTCCCAGGTCACGGTGACGCCGGCCCGCTTGAAGGTGACCTGGGGGGATTCGGTCGCCGGCGGCGATGCGGCGGCGTCTTCCTCCAACGACTGCGCCTCGCCGAAGAACTCGTAGTAGATGCGGTCCTGGCCGACGCCGAGGCCGCGCAGCCCCGTATAGAGCGCCTTCATGAACGGCGGCGGCCCGCACAGGTAGACGTCGGCCCCGTTGGCGACGACGCCGCCGGTCAGCTCGGAGATCAACTCGGCGCTGAGAAAGCCTTCGCCGTCGTGATCGCGTCCGCAGAGGTCGTCGGCGCCGATCTCGTCGTAGTGGATGTGCACCTTGACGTTGGCGTGCTGGGCCGCCAACAGCCGCACGTGCTGCCCGAAGGCGTGTTCACGGCGGTTGCGCACGGCGTGGATGAACCAGACCGGGCGGTCGCCGCCACTCTGGGCGATCGAGTCGAGCATGGCGATCATCGGCGTCAGGCCGACGCCGCCGCTGAGCAGGACCACCGGCGTCCGTTTCGCCGTATCGAGGAAGAAGACGCCGGCCGGCGCCCGCACCCGGAGTTCGGAACCGACCTCGACGTGATCGTGGAAATAGTTCGACGCGACGCCCGGAGCGAGGCCGGGGCCGGCCGCCGGTTCGCGCTTGATGCTGACCCGGTAGCCGTCGATCAGGCCGGGCGCCTCGGAGATGGTGTAGGTGCGGCTGACCGGCCCCTCGTGGCCCGTCACGTCGAGTTCGAAACCGAGAAACTGGCCGGGCCTGTGGGGCGCCACCGGTTCGCCGTCGGCGGCGGCCAGATAGAACGACGTCACCGTCTCGCTCTCGGGCTCCTTGCGCTCGACCCGGAAGGTCCTGAGCCCGTCCCAGGGTTTCACTGTTGCCGACGCCGTTGCCGAATCCACCGCGTACCTCCGCTCATTCTTGCGACCGCCGTTATTTGGGGCATGGACGGGCCGTATGCAAGGATTTTGAGCCTGACCGAGCGATTTGCTAACCTGCCGGTTTGGCGAAAACGGGGATCGGCGATGGCGCGCCTCGACAATAAGGCCTGGAGGGATTTCGTCGCCTGGTGCGAGGGCCGCGGTCTGAAGGCGGTGCCGGCTCATCCGTGGACCCTGGCCGCTTACGCGCGGTGGTTGGAGCCGCGCCATCGGCCGCGCACCATCGTCAAGCTGATCCGCGACATCGGCCGCATCCACGCCGCCAAGTCGCGCCGGCGTCCGGACCGCCACCCGACCGTCAACCGCACCCTTCATCTGATCGAGGCCAGGTCCCGCAAGAAGGAGACCGACGCCGGTCTGTTCGACGACGCCGACCTGTTCGGCGACCCGGCCGAGCCGCCGCCGGCCGGCAACGGCGGCGCCCAGCGAAAACGGCCGAAGACGGCCAAACGCGGGCGGCGGCCGCTGAACGCGACGCCGAGGCTGGTATCGAAGCGCAAACTGAAGGTCTGAGGGAATGGCGGCGACGGCCGCAACCCGGCGGCCTGCCGGTCAGCCGTCCGGACCTCTGCCGGCGGCCTCGCGAATGGCCGAAATCGCGCCCGAGATGGCGGCGGCGTCCGCCTCCGCCGGCTCGTTCGCTTCGAGGCGGGCGGCGCAGAGCTGTTCGAGAACGTAGGCCTCGTCGCTGACCGTCTTGAAGCCGAAGGTTGCGGCGCTGCCGGCCAGCTTGTGGGCGAGGTGCAGAACCCGCTCGAGCGCCCGGCGGCCCGAAACCTCTCGGCTCGCGGCGATCGCATCCGCGGCCGCCGCCATTTCGTCGATTCGCGCCGTCAGATTGCCGGCAAACTTCGCCCTTAAAGCCGCGAGTTGGGCTTCGAAGTCGGCGTCGAGCGCGGTCATGAGGGCGGTCCTTCGTTTAGCGGATGTCGATGGTACGGGTAGCGCGCAGCGTTTTCGGCCCGGCCGTGCCGTCGGCGCGGACCAGGACGGCCTCTCCCCGGTAAGTGCCCGTGGGCCAATAGAGCTGCTTTCTTTTCTTGCCGGCGAAGAACAGGCGCCGCGCTAGCGTCTTCGGCACGGCCGCCGTGCGCTCGACGACGACGCGGCCGTCCGGCCCGCGCACCCGGAATGTGATCCTGTCGCCGACGTGGACCCAATAGATGTCGGCCCACAGGACCAGCGCCGGCGAGCTTCTCGACAGCGCCTTGCCGTCGTAGCGGCCGGCCCGCACCGTTTTCGCCTTCGGCGGACCGGGCGCGAAGCCGACGTTGTAGAGTGCGGTTTGGCCGGTATCGAGCTTGCCGCGCAGAGGTTTTGCCCACAGCGAGCCGGGCCCAATGCCGCATGAGTTGGTCGGTGACGGCCCGACGAAAGGATCGACAACGCGGCCTTGGTAACGCACAGACAAGTGAACGTGGGGATACTCCGTCATCCCGGATAGGCCGACCAGGCCCAGTTTTTGGCCGGCCGCCACCCGATCGCCCTTCCTGACGGCGACCGAACCGCGCCGCAGGTGGCAGTACTGGGTCTCCCAGCCGCCGGCCAGCCTGACGAGGACGCCGTTGCCGCAGTCGCGGCCCTTTACCGATTGGCGGCCGGCGATGGAAACGTCGACGTCCTTCATGCCGTCGCGCACCCCGGTGACGACGCCGGGCGCGGACGCGATCACCGGCACGCCGCGGCGCATGACGGCGAGGTCGCGGATGGCGATGTCGGTGCCCTTGTGGCCGTCGTAGCTGTGTTTGGTGCAGGCGTAATCCCTGACCCCGGGGCCGGGGTCGAGGTCGACCAGGTTGACCACCCAGCAGTCGGTGCCCGGCGTACAGGCGATGGGCAGACCCAACACCGGCGGTTCGGTGGCCGCCGCGGCGGGCGCCGCCAGCCAGGCCAGAACCGACAGCAACACCCGAAACCGGATCGGCGTGAGGTCCGTCATCCCCCTGACATAGCAATTCCACGTCCAAACAAAAACACCGAGCTCCATCAAAGCTTCCCTTGCCCGCGCCCAACCGGCGGTCTAATATTGCATTGCAATAAACTGTTTTGCGGCGCAATAACCACAAAATGTGCCCCCATGGTCGGTGAAGGAGCCCAGTTATGGACAAGATGACCAATCCCATGGACAGGCTTCACGGGTACTACTTCGAAGACCTGGAAGAGGGCATGGAAGACATCTTCGCGAAGACGATCACCGACGCCGACATCATCACCTTCGCCGGCATCTCCGGCGACACCAACCCCGTCCACCTCAACCACGAGTTCGCCAGCCAGACCATGTTCGAAGGCCGCGTCGCCCACGGCATGCTGACGGCCAGCTTCATCTCGACGGTCATCGGCACCAAGATGCCGGGGCCCGGCTGCATCTACGTCTCGCAGAACCTGCGCTTCAAGTCGCCGGTCAAGTCCGGCGACACGGTGACGGCGACCTGCACGGTGAAGAAGCTGATCCCCGAGAAGAAGTTCATCGAGATGGAGACCATCTGTTCGGTCGGCGGCAAGACCGTCGTCGAAGGCGACGCCCTCATACTGGTGCCGAGCCGGTCGTAATAGACCATACCCCGGCGGGGCCGGCGCCCCGCCCCGCAGGCGCCGCGGCGTTTGTCCTTGACCGTGACCGGGGCCGCTGACACTTTCTGCCGCCATGCGAATCTATCGCCATTACGAAACCCTGCCCGAGGAGGCCCGCGGCGCCGCCATCGCCGTCGGCAACTTCGACGGCGTCCATTTGGGCCACCAGGCCGTCATCGGTGAGGCCGGGCGCATCGCCAAGGCGGCCGGGCTGCCGTGGGCGGTGCTGACCTTCGAGCCGCACCCCAGAACCATTTTCCGGCCGGAGTCCGAGCCGTTCCGGCTGACTCCTTTCCGCTCGAAGGCTAGGCAACTGGAGAAACTCGGCGTCGACGCCATGATCGTGCAGCGCTTCAACCGGGCGTTCTCGGAACGCGAGGCCGAGGCCTTCATCGACGACGTCCTGGTCGAAGGCTTCGGCGCCGCCCACGTGGTGGCGGGCTATGATTTCGTGTTCGGCCACGACCGCCGGGGCCATTGCGACCTGCTCTTGAAGATGGGCCAGGAGCGCGGCTTCGGGTTCACCGCCGTCAGCGCCGAGGAGGATGCCGGCGGCGAGGTCTATTCCTCGACCCGGGTGCGGCAATGCCTGCGCGACGCCGACCCCAGGGGCGCCGCCGCCATTCTCGGGCGGCCGTTCGAGATCGAGGGCTGGGTCGGGCGCGGCGCGTCGCGCGGCCGCGACCTCGGTTTTCCGACCGCCAACATCCACCTGCGCCAGACCCTATGCCCGGCGCTCGGCATCTACGCGGCTTATGCCGGCATCATCGGCCTCGACAACATCGAGTGGCATCCGGCCGCCGTCAGCCTGGGCGTGCGTCCGACCTTCGACGGTGACGGCGTTATCCTGGAGCCCTACCTGCTCGATTTCGACGGCGATCTCTACGGCCGCCGGCTGAGCGTCGCTCTCGTCGATTACCTGCGGCCCGAAAAGAAGTTTGACGAGATCGGCGATTTGAAGGCACAAATCGCCCGGGACGTGGAACAAACCCGCGAGATTCTCGACCGATTCGACGAGACTGCTTTATGAGCGCTGACTACAAATCGACGATTTTCCTGCCCAAGACCGACTTCCCCATGAAGGCGGGCTTGCCTCAGCGCGAGCCCGAGACGCTGGCCTACTGGGAGAAGATCGACGTCTACGGTCAACACCGCAAGGCCGCGAACGGCCGCGAGAAATTCACCCTGCACGACGGGCCGCCGTATGCCAACGGGCACCTTCACATCGGTCACGCCCTGAACAAGATTCTCAAGGACGTCATCGTGCGCTCCCAGCAGATGCTCGGTAAGGACGCCGACTACGTACCGGGTTGGGACTGCCACGGCCTGCCCATCGAATGGAAGATCGAGGAGCAGTACCGCAAGAAGAAAAAGGACAAGGACGAGGTGCCGATCGTCGAGTTCCGCCACGAGTGCCGCGAGTTCGCCGAGCACTGGATCGACGTCCAGCGCGAGGAGTTCAAGCGGTTGGGATGCGTCGGCAACTGGGACGACCCCTACACCACCATGAGCTTTGCCGCCGAAGCGCAGATCGTCCGCGAGCTCGGCAAGTTCCTGATGGACGGTTCGCTCTACAAGGGCGCCAAGCCGGTGATGTGGTCGCCGGTCGAGAAAACGGCATTGGCCGAGGCCGAGATCGAGTATTTCGACCACACGTCGACGACCATCTACGTACGCTTTCCCGTCATCCAAGCCTCGATCCCCGAGATCGAGGGCTCGTCCATCGTCATCTGGACGACGACGCCGTGGACCATGGCCGGCAACCGCGCCGTCGCCTACGGCCCGCATATCGAGTACGCGCTGATCGAGGTGACGGAGACGGCCGAAGGCGCGCTGGCCCGGGCCGGCGATCGGCTGATCGTCGCCGCCGCCAGACTCGCCGCCTTCGCCGAGGACTGCGGTATTGCCGGCCATCGCGTCGTCGACCGGCTCAAGGGTTCGGCCCTGGCCGGCACGCTCACCGCGCACCCGTTGCGGGGCCAGGGCTACGATTTCGAGGTGCCGGCGTTGGCCGCCGATTTCGCGACCACCGAGGAAGGCACCGGCATCGTCCATATCGCCCCCGGCCACGGCGCCGACGACTGGGTGCTCGGCACCGCCAACGGCCTCGAGGTGCCGCAGACGGTCGGCGAGGACGGCTGTTATTACGACCACGTGCCGTTGTTCGCCGGCCAGCACGTCTACAAGTGCAACGACGCCGTCGCCGACGCCCTGCAGGCGGCCGGCGGCCTGCTCGGGCGCGGCTCGCTCACGCACCGCTATCCGCACTCGTGGCGCTCCAAGCAGCCGTTGATCTTCCGCAACACGGCGCAGTGGTTCATCTCGATGGAGACGACGGGGCTGCGCGACAAGGCGCTGGCCGCCATCGAGCAGACCCGGTTCGTGCCGGCGTCGGGCAAGAACCGGTTGCGCGGCATGATCGAGGAGAGGCCCGACTGGTGCGTTTCGCGCCAGCGCGCCTGGGGCGTGCCGATCACCGTCTTCGTCGATAAGGAAACCGGTCAGCCGCTGCGCGACCAGGCGGTGCTCGACCGCGTCGTCGAGGCGGTCGAGGCGGAAGGGGCGGATGCCTGGTTCACTTCCGAGCCGTCGCGCTTCCTCGGCCCCGACCACGACGCCGACGACTACGAGATGGTCATGGACATCCTCGATGTCTGGTTCGATTCGGGCTCGACCCACAGCTTCGTGCTCGACGGTCACTGGCAACTGGGCTGGCCGGCGTCGATGTACCTGGAAGGCTCCGACCAGCACCGCGGCTGGTTCCACTCATCGCTGTTGGAGGCCTGCGGCACCCGCGGCCGGGCGCCCTACGAGATCGTGCTGACCCACGGCTTCATCCTCGACGAGGACCGCGAGAAGATGTCGAAGTCGGCCGGCAACGTTTTATCGCCGCAGGACGTGACCTCGCAGAGCGGCGCCGATATCCTCAGGCTGTGGGTGGTCGGCTCCGATTATTCCGAGGACATCCGGTTCGGACCGGAGATCCTCAAGCAGCACGCCGACGTCTACCGGCGGCTCCGCAACACGCTGCGCTTCATGCTCGGCAACCTCAACGGCTTCGAAGACAGCGAACGTCTGGACGCTGCGGCGATGCCGGAACTGGAGCGCTGGGTGTTGCATCGCCTGTGGGAGGTCGACAAGGACCTGCGTCGGGCCTGCGACGATTTCCAGTTCCATACCCTGTTCACCGAGTTGCATAACTTCTGCGCCGTCGACCTGTCGGCTTTCTATTTCGACATCCGCAAGGACAGTCTCTATTGCGACCGCGCCGACGGGCCGACGCGGCGCGCCGCACGCACCGTCCTCGACGAGCTGTTCAACTGCCTGACGGCGTGGCTGGCGCCGTTCATCTGTTTCACGGCGGAAGAGGCGTGGCTGGCCCGGACCGGCGGCGAGGCTTCCGGCGACAGCGTCCACTTGAGGACTTTCCCGGACCTCCCCGAGGCCTGGCGCGACGACGCCCTGGCCGCGAAGTGGCGCAAGGTGCGCCGCCTGCGCCGCGCCGTCACCTCGGCCATAGAGGAAAAGCGTGCCGCCAAGGAAATCGGCTCCAGCCTGCAAGCCCATCCGGTGATCTATGCCAACTCCGAATACCGCGACGCCGTCGACGGCCTCGACCTGGCCGACCTGTTGATCACCTCGGCCGCCTCCTTCGGCGACGGCGAGGGGCCGGCCGGCGGCTTCCGGGCGCCGGATATCGACGACATCTGCGTCGAGATCGGCATGGCCGACGGCGACAAGTGCGAACGGTGCTGGAAGGTGCTTGACGAAGTCGGCACCGATTCGGAACTGAGCGGCATCTGCAACCGCTGCGCCGACGCCGTTCGTCATGCCCCGGGCGGTTGAGGCACCGGTGCCGTTGACGGCCAATCAGCGTATCGGCGTCGCCCTGGCGGCGACGGTCGTCGTTGCCGACCAGCTTTCGAAGTGGTGGATTACCGAAGTTGTCATGCAACCGCCGCGCACCATCGAAATCCTGCCGGTATTCAATATCGTGCTCGGTCACAATCGGGGGGTCAGCTTCGGCCTGTTCGACAACCCGTCGACCTACGGACAGTGGGTGTTGGCGGCCCTGGCGCTGGCCATCGCGGCGGCCCTGGCGGTCTGGCTATGGCGCACCGACAGGCGCCCGGCGGCGGCGGCCCTGGGGTTGATCATCGGCGGCGCCATCGGCAACGTTATCGACCGCGTGACGATCGGCGCCGTCGTCGATTTTCTCGATTTCCATTGGGCCGACCTGCACTGGCCGGCTTTCAACTTCGCCGATTCGGCAATCACCGTCGGCGCCGTGGCGCTGGTGCTGGATTCCCTGTTCGAGGGGCAGGAAAATGGCTAGAGCGGTTCACGTCGATATGGAATCGCTGAGACGCGCTCTCCGGTCTCCTGGCAAGGAGCGGCTCGCGC
>CAYFMP010000010.1:0-76039 GCA_964344215.1 uncultured Thalassospiraceae bacterium
GCCGCATAAACGAAATCCCGTCAAACCGCGGGCTTTCATGAAATATCCGGGCTAGCGCCGATTTATCGCGGAAGTTTCGTTCCGACGCAAGTTTTCCCCGCAATCCCCAAGAAAAACGTGAACGAAGGCAGAGGTCTGTCCCGATGGTTGGCACACCGATTGCATCGATCGGCTCGAACGGTCGTTTCGGACCGTGGTGGCTCCGGAACGCTTATGACGGGAGACATTCGATGCATGTAACTTTCGACAAAGCCGAGAACTTCGAGGCGCTGTTGAGCTCGGAATTCGAATCGCTGCCGAGGTTGCCGAAGCCGCTGCCCGGCGAGGACGATTGCGACGCCGGCTACAAGCTGGTGGCTGTGATTTCCGAGGATCTGGCGCTCGACATGATGGTTCTGGATTTCGAGTGATCGAATCGAAGTCCGATGAAAAACAACGTTTTTGCAATACGTTACGACGCCCCCGACGATAGCGTACGGCCGCAGCAGGACTATCAGAAAGAGATGGCATTGAGCCTGGTCCGCAGCGTCGGCCTGCAAGGCGCCATCGATTGCGCGCGCCAGAATCAGTGGGAAGGCGTGCTGCGGCAAATCATGCACATGTCCCGCCAGGTGCCATCGGCCTAAGCGCGGCTTTTCCTTAGCCCCGGTTCGTCGGCGCCGCCGGGGGTGGCGCTCTATGCGTTGGGCCGGGCCAAAAGCCGCCCGGCCGAAATCCCTTCCCGGCCCGGTCGAAGTTCTTCAACCGATTGAGATCAATATAATATCCTGATCCCCGGCAGATTGTTCCGGCAACCGGGAAGGTCTTTCCCGGCCCCGACTTTGGAACGCATCAGCCGTTTTTTTCGGCCCGCGCCTGGGCATCGACGACCGAAAGCGCGCTCATGTTGACGATGCCGCGCGCCGTCACCGACGGCGTCAGGATATGGGCGGTGGCTGCGCCGCCGACCAGGATAGGCCCGACCGGTAATCCATCGGCAATCGAGATCAGCAGGCTGAAGGCGCTGTTGGCGCTCTCCAGGTTGGGAAAGACCAACAGGTTGGCCTGGCCCTCGAGCCGGGAATCGGGGAACACCCGGCGGCGGATGTCGGCCTTGAGGGCGACGTCGGCCGGCATTTCACCCTCGACCTCGAGGTCGGGGGCGGTCGCCTTCAGAACCTCGACGGCCTTGCGCATCTTGAGCGCGGAGGCGCTGTCGGCGGTGCCGAAATTGGAGTGCGAGATGAGGGCGACCTTCGGCGTCTCGCCGAACCGCCGCACGGTCTCGGCGCCGAGTAGCGTCATCTCGACGATTTCCTCCATGGTTGGATCCAGGGTGACGTGGGTATCGCACAGGAAGAACGTTCCCTTCGGCAGGATAATGGTGCTCAAGGCCGACAGATCCTTGACGCCGTCCGCTTTACCGATGACGTCGGAGACATGGCGCAGGTGCCAGTCGTAGTTGCCGTAGGTGCCGCAGATCATGGCGTCGGCGTCGCCGCGCTTGACCAGCATGGCGGCGATCACCGTCGTGTTGGTGCGGATGATGGTGCGGGCGAGGTCGGGGGATACGCCGCGGCGTTGCATGATCTCGTGGTAACCGCGCCAGTAGTCGTCGTAGCGCGGGTCATCGTTGGGGTTGACCAGCTCGAAGTCGGATCCCCAGGTGAGCCGTAGGCCGAGCCTGTCGATCCGGCTGGCCACCACCTCGGGGCGGCCGACCAGAACCGGCTTGGCGATGCCGTCGTCGACCAGCACCTGGGCGGCGCGCAGGACGCGTTCGTCCTCGCCCTCGGCGAATGCGATGCGCTTGGGATCGCTGCGGGCGCGGTCGATGACCGGTTTCATCAGCATGCCGGAGCGGAAGACGAAGCGGCCGAGGCGTTCACGGTAGGCGTCGAAATCGTCGATCGGACGGGTGGCGACGCCGCTGTCCATGGCGGCCTTGGCGACGGCCGGGGCGATTTCGACGATCAAGCGCAGATCGAAAGGCTTCGGGATAAGGTAGTCCGGTCCGAACTTGAGATCCTCGCCCTTGTAGGCGTTGGCGACGATCTCCGAGCTTTCGGCCATGGCCAAGTCGGCGATGGCTTTGACGGTGGCCAGCTTCATCTCCTCGTTGATGGTAGTGGCGCCGACGTCGAGGGCACCGCGGAAGATGAACGGGAAGCACAGCACGTTGTTGACCTGGTTCGGGAAATCGGAGCGCCCGGTGGCGATGATGGCGTCGGCAACGGCCTTGCGGGCCTCGTCGGGATCGATCTCCGGAACCGGGTTGGCGAGCGCCAGAATCAACGGCTGCCTGGCCATCCGCTTGACCATGTCGGCGGTCAGGATGCCCGGCGCCGACAGACCGAGAAACACGTCGGCGCCGTCGATCGCATCGTCCAGGGTGCGCGCATCGGTATCGACGGCGTAGGCCTCTTTGTGGGAGTTCATGTCCTCGCCGCGGCCCGCGTAGACGACCCCGACATGGTCGACGAGGGTAATGTTCTCGCGCCTGATGCCGATGCCGACCAGTAGGTTCAAGCAGGCGATGCCGGCGGCGCCGCCGCCGGTCGAGACCAGTTTGACGTCTTCGGGGTTCTTGCCGAGAAGACGCAGGCCGTTGAGGATGGCGGCGCCGGCAACGATGGCGGTGCCGTGCTGGTCGTCGTGGAAAACCGGGATATTCATACGCTGCCGGCACTTCTCCTCGACCATGAAGCATTCAGGCGCCTTGATGTCTTCGAGATTGATGGCGCCGAAGGTCGGCTCCAGGCTGCAAATTATGTCGACCAGCTTGTCGGGGTCGGTCTCGTCGATCTCCATGTCGAAAACGTTGATTCCGGCGAACTTCTTGAACAGCACCGCTTTGCCTTCCATGACCGGTTTCGAGGCAAGCGGCCCGATGGTGCCGAGGCCGAGGACGGCGGTGCCGTTGGTGACGACCGCGACCAGGTTCTGGCGTGCCGTCAGGGCGGCGGCCTCGCCCGGGTCGTCGACGATGGCCTCGCAGGCGGCGGCGACGCCCGGCGAATAGGCGAGCGCCAAGTCGCGCTGGTTGGCCAGCGGTTTGCTGGCGGTGACGGAAAGTTTGCCCGGCGTCGGATAGCGGTGGTAGTCGAGCGCCATCTCCTTCAGCGGTTCGTCCGGCATGTATCCTTCCCCTCGACCATGAACGCCATTGTAGTGGGCGCAGGAGTCTCTTATGAGAGTTGTTCGCAACGCACAGGTTGATCGCTAAACGGTCGGCGGGCAACCTGTTTTCCCGGAACTTCTCACGTTGGACCTCCGATGAACGCAACTCCCTCGCACGCTGTCCCCCGTGTCATCGGACACCGCGGCGCCGCCGGCCACGCACCGGAGAACACGGTGGTTTCGGTGGTGACGGCAGCGCGCCTCGGCGCCCAGTGGGTCGAGTTCGACGCCAAACTGAGCCGCGACGGGTGCGTCGTCGTGTTTCACGACGACGACCTCGAGCGGACCACCAACGGAACCGGCCCCATCGCCGAAGTCGACATGGCCGATCTCGAGGGGCTCGACGCCGGAGGCTGGTTCCGCCGCCGTTTCGCCGGCGAGCCGATCCCGACACTGAACGAAATGTTGGGCGTCCTCGAGGCCTACGGCCTCGGCGCCAACGTCGAGATCAAGCCGAGTCCGGGCCGCGAGGCCGAGACCGGCGGCGCCGTCGCCCGCATGCTCGCCGAGTCGTGGCCGGCCTCGCTGCCGCCGCCGGTCATTTCGAGTTTCAGTGTCCGGTCGCTGGCCGCCGCCCGCGAGGCGGCGCCCGGGATCGAACGCGCCGTCTTGTATCTCGGCCTGCCGAAAGATTGGCGGGACCAAGCTGAGGCCCTGCAATGCCGGACCCTGCATTGCAGCCGCGAATACCTGACCGAGCCGCAGGCGCGGGCCGTCAAGGCGGCCGGGTTCACGCTCAGAATGTTCACCGTCAACAACCGGCGAACGGCCAGAAAACTATTCGGTTGGGGGGCCGATGCGGTGATTTCGGATTTCCCGGACCGGATGCTGGCGCTGTAGGATTTGCATGGCGGCGGGTCATCCCGGTTGCGGGGAGGGCGAGGCACGGCGATAATCGAACCACCTTATCTCGGGGAGCGTATCGGTCATGGACGACGGCGGTATCTATACCCTCGCCGACGAGGACATCCAGCGTTACCGCGAGGACGGCGCCATCTGTCTGAAGGGCGCGTTCACAGCGTGGATCAACAGCCTGGCCGCCGGCATCGAGCGCAACCTGGCGGAGCCGGGTCCGATGGCGCACGATTACACGGACGAAAAGGACGAAAGGGGGAGAGCGAAGACGGGCCGGTTTTTCGGCGACTATTGCAACTGGAAGCGCATACCCGAATTCGAGGATTTCGTACTGAACTCGCCGGCTTCGGCCATCGTCGCCGAATTGATGGAATCGGAGACCGTTCAGTTCTATCACGAGCACGTCCTGGTCAAGGAACCAGGCACCGGCGAGGCGACGCCGTGGCACCACGATCAGACCTACTACAACGTCGATGGCGAGCAGACGCTCAGCATCTGGCTGCCGGTCGATCCGGTGCCGCGTTCGGTCTGCCCGCGGTTCGTGGCCGGGTCGCACCTCTGGGGCAAGCGGTTCTATCCGCGCCTGTTCAAGGATTTCAGCGATTACGACTATGCGGGCGAAGGCTTCGAGCCGGTTCCGGATATCGACGCGGCGCTCGACCAATACCGTATCCTGTCTTGGGAGATGGAGTCGGGTGACGCCTTGGCCTTCAATTTCCTGACCCTACACGACGCGCCGCCGAACCGGACTTCCGGCCGTCGGCGCGGCTTCGCCACCCGTTGGCTCGGCGACGACGTGAAGTTCGCCGAGCGCCCGGGCACCACTTCGCCGCCCTACCCGGATATCGGACTCAAGCCCGGTGATCGAATGCGTACCGACTGGTTTCCCGTGGTCTGGCCGAAAAGCTGAACGGACGGGAAACGACACGCTTGTCCCTGCCGCAAACCGATACGGTCGGTTTTTCGACATCGCTCAAGGGCATCCTATGCATGCTCGCCGGCAGCGCCTTGCTGACCGGCAACGACGCCGTCCTCAAATGGCTGACGGCGGACTACCCGGTCGGCCAAGTCATGTTTCTGCGTGGCATCTTCGTTTTTTTGCCGGTGTTTTTCCTGGTCTGGCGGGCCGGCGGAAGGCCGGTGCTACGGGTCTCCCAACGCCGCGGCCATCTGGCCCGAGCCGTCCTGGTGGTGGCCGGCACCTTTCTCTTCGTCAGCGGCTTGAGCTTCCTGCCGTTGGCCGACGCCATCGCCATCACCTTCGCCGGGCCGCTGTTCATTACCGCGCTGGCGCCGCCGCTGCTCGGCGAACATGTCGGCTGGCGGCGCTGGAGCGCCGTGCTGGTCGGCTTCGTCGGCGTCCTGATCATGGTTCGACCGACCGGGGCGGCCGTCCAGTGGGCGGCACTGCTGCCGTTGGCGGCTAGCCTGACCGGGGCGTTGCGCGACCTACTGACGCGCCGCATGGCAGCCCGCGAAAGATCGGAGGCGATCCTGTTCTACACGACCTTGGCCGTCGTCCTGGCCGGCTTGGCCAGCGTGCCGTTCGGCTGGTCGCCGGTGGCGCCGGGCGATATTCCGCTATTCGTTCTGTGCGGATTGCTGCTCGGCGGCGCCCATTTCCTATTGATCGAGACGTTCCGTTACGCCGAGGCGGCCCTGGTCGCCCCGTTCAAGTACTCGAACATGATCTGGGCCGTCCTCCTCGGCTTCCTGGTGTGGGGCGAGTTCCCCGAAATCCCGGTACTGGCCGGCGCCGTTTTCGTCATCGGCAGCGGTCTTTATATCCTGCGCCGCGAGGCCAGTCTCAAAGAGACGCTTTGAGGACCGATCAAGCGCCTGATCAAGCGATTGTGTTGGGCGCCGGGCCCGGTTCGGGTTGACCGGCGGCGCAAAACGGCGTCGACTGAACGCTGGCCAGGAGATCGATGGCGCCGTCAACGCCGCGGGAAAGGAGCGAATGATGATCAAAGGAACCGTTGTCGCAGTGATCGCCGTGCTCTTGTCGGGACCGGCCTGGGCCTTCGGCTCGGGTTCGTCGGATGCGGAAACGCCGATCGGCCAGGCCAAGGCCCTGATCGACCAGCATAAGTACTGGGAGGCCATTCCGTTGCTGGAGAAAGCCTCGGCCGAGCCGGCGGACAAGGCCGACGCCTTCAACCTGCTCGGATACAGCTACCGCAAGCTCAAGGAGTACGATCGCGCCCAGGCCTTTTACGAGCAGGCGTTGAGCGTCGATTCCGAGCACCGAGGGGCGTTGGAATATCTCGGCGAACTGTACCTGGAAACGGGCCGTCCCGATGACGCTCGCAAAGTGTTGGCGCGCCTCGATGCGGCCTGCATCTTCGGCTGCCGGGAATACGACGAGTTGAAGAAGCTGATTGAGACCCGCTTCGTGCCGACCAACTGAGCGGGCGGCCGGTTCCGTTTCAGAAGGTGACCCGGAGGCCGGCCTTGACCTCGTGGACGATAAGGTCGTCGAACTCGGTCGCCTGCGCGGTGGTGCCGTTGGAGAACTCGCCGCTCTGCTCGATGCCGCCGAGATTGATGAAGCGGTAGCCGAGGTCGAGCGAAGTGCCGTCGGCGATTTCGACGGCGGCGCCGGCCATCAGTGCATAGGCGAAGTTATCCGCCGACTCGCCGGTTTCCGAAGCATTGCCGCCGGTCGTCGTCAGCGTCCCGGTGCTGAGCCGCGAATAACCGATGCCGGCGCCGACGTAAGGCACGACCTTCTCGTACGACCCGAGGTCCATGTAGGCGTTGAGCATGACGCTGATGCTGTCGACTTCAGTGTTGTTGGTGTTGCCGGCGGCGCTGGTGCTTTCGATATCGGTATCGGGCCGGTAGGCGAAGGTTACGTCGGAACGGAAGTGGCGGTTGAAGCGAATGCCGCCGCCGCCGCTGAACATGCCGAAATTTCCCGAATCCTCGGCCGTCATGGCGCCGGTCGATTGGCTGCCGTCGGGGTCGTTCGAGAAGCCGAATCCGATGTCGGCCCTGAGATACGGCGCGGCGAGCAGGCCGGCGACCGCCGGTTCCGGTTCCGGCGCCGGCATAATCGGCGCTGCCTGTTTCGGTTGCGGCGGCATCGGTTCGGCCGGCGGCGGGGGCGGCGCCTCTTCGGTCGACTTGACCGGTGGCGGTTTCGGTTTGGGTTTGCGGAGTTGCTCGGAAGGGACCATTTCGGTCCCCGACTGCTTGAGTTGCTGTTCCGTCGCCTTGTCGCCTTCCTCGGCGCCGGCGAAGACGGTACCCGCACTCAAGAGCACGCTCCCAGACACCGCCCAGGCGGCCATATACTTGACGCCCATCGTTTTCCCCAATCGCCCGGACCTTGTGATGGCCCTTATCTCCCTGGGGATACGTGGTTATTTCAGGAACATATTGTATTTGATCGGCGATTCACACGCAAGATAATGTATGAACGCGTACCCTGGAAATCCCGTAGCCCGAAACCGCTCCGTCAGGCCAGCCATCGGTCCTCCGAAACTCGGCGATCTTCCCGATTGCCCGACGACGCAATGAGAGATCGTTGCCGGGCGGTCCCGAAGCGGCGTAGGTCTACGTCGATCGCGAGTTACAAGCGAAACGGCTTGAGGCTCTGCTTGAAAGCCTCGACAAATTCGAGGGTCGCGATCGAACGGGGCATGTAGGCCGGATAAAGGATATTGATCTGAAAGGGGATAGAGGGCTTGAAAGGTCTAATGACCAGGCCCTCGCTTTCGTATTCGCGGGCATCGATTTCGCTGACCACGGACACGCCATAACCCTCGCTGACCATGATGCATGCCGGCGCGAACTGCCGCGTTTCGACAAGTCCCTTGAATTCCGCTCCAACGGAATTGAAGGCCTGTTGCAGGGCGCCGTAGATGACATGGTCGCGGTTGTTGTGGATCAAGGGCAGGCCGTTCAGGTCTTTCGGCGTCACAACCTTCTTTTTTCCCAGCGGGTGTCCTTTGGGGGCGACGCAAACGGTGCGAATGAGGATGTCCTCCGATTCAATGGCCGGGTTTTCCTCGAACTTCTCCGAAAGGCCGACATCGAACTGTTGAGCCGATATCCATTCCTGAATTCTCTCGGGCGCCCGCGGTTCCAAGGTCAAGGTCAGTCCAGGCCGTTCGTTCAAGAACCTCGCCAACACTCTTGGAAGCAGCGAGGTCGCGAAACCCGGCAAACAGGCGACGCGCAAGTGACCGGCCTTTCTGTCCTGGATATCCTCTGTCAGTCGGGAAATGTGGTTGAGATTGGCCAGCGCCTTCTCGACCTCGTCGAAGAGAACCCTGGCTTCCGGCGTCGTGCGTAAACGCCCCGAAAGACGTTGGAACAGGGAAAAGCCAACGCTTTCCTCCAAGCTGGCGACCAGACGGCTGACGGCCGGCTGCGAGATCTTCAGGAACTTGGCGGCCTTCGTCATGTTGCCGTTGACGACGACGGCGTGAAAAGCTTCGAGCTGACGGAGCGGAAGAGGCATGTCCAATTGTCCGAGCGTAAGGGCGGCAATACCTGATAATAATGCTCTATTATAATTTTGTCATATTAATTTACTTTGCATTATGCCCCGATTTCCCCTAAGTTTGTTGGTGTTCGAATTGACTGGTCTGGATTCTGTGCTCGCAGGTCAGGGGTTTCCATCGGTTCTTGACGAAGGGCACCTGATATCCACGTTATAAATCAATAACTTAGTGGAGAGGGTCAGAAACGTTCAGAGCGACCCTCGATCAGCTAGGGAGGAAACAGATGAATCACACGAGGACAATTCTCGGCGTTCTTACGGCCGTCATGGTCGGTGGACTTTCCGCATCGGCCTTGGCCGCCACGGAGATCCAGTGGTGGCATGCCATGGGCGGGGTCAACGGCGATCGCGTCAACAAGATCGCCAACGATTTCAATGCGACGCAATCCGATTTCAAGGTCGTGCCCGTCTACAAGGGCAACTATACCGAGACGATGACCGCCGCGGTCGCTGCCTTCCGGGCCAAGCAACAGCCCCACATCGTGCAGGTGTTCGAGGTCGGCACGGCGACGATGATGGCCGCCAAGGGCGCCGTCTATCCGGTCGAACAGGTCATGAAGGATGCCGGAGAGCCTTTCGACAAGTCCGTCTATCTTCCGGCCGTGATCAGCTATTACCAGACCTCGAAAGGCGAGCTTCTTTCGATGCCGTTCAACAGTTCGACGCCGGTGCTTTGGTACAACAGGGATGCCTTCAAGAAGGCCGGCATTTCATCGCCGCCGAAAACCTGGGACGACATGAAGAGCGCGTCCGAGAAACTGGTCGCCGCCGGCTATAAATGCGGTTTCTCGTTCGGATGGCAGTCCTGGGTGATGATCGAGAATTACAGCGCCTGGCACAATCTTCCGACCGGAACCAAGGAAAACGGTTTTGCCGGTTTGGATACCGAGTTCACCTTCAACAACGGCGCCGTTAAGAAACGTCTTGCCAGCATTGCCGATTGGTCCAAGAACAAGCTGTTCACCTACGGCGGGCGACGCGGCGACAGCCTTTCCATGTACACCAATGCCGAATGCGGCATGTGGATGAACTCGTCGGCCTATTACGGCAGCATCAAGAAGCAGGCCAAATTCGACTTCGCCCAGACCATGCTTCCTCTGGACACGGATGTCGCCGGCAAACCGCAGAATTCAATCATCGGCGGCGCCACCTTGTGGGTGCTTAGAGGGCACGACAAGGGCGACTACAAGGGGGTCGCCAAGTTCATGACCTACATGTCGTCGCCCGAGGTCCAGGCCTGGTGGCATCAGGAAACGGGATACGTGCCGATCACCACCCCGGCTTACGAGCTATCCAAGAAACAGGGGTTCTACGACAAGAACCCGGGCACCGACACGGCCATCAAACAGCTCAGCCTGAACGCTCCGACCCCGAACTCGCGTGGCTTGCGTTACGGAAGCTTCGTGCAGATCAGGGACATCCTCAACGAAGAGATGGAAGCGATCTGGAACGGCTCGAAGACGGCGGTCAAGGCGCTCGACGATGCCGCGGCGCGTGGTAACAAGCTGCTCAGAAAGTTCGAAAAAGCCCACGATTAAGAACCTCCCTAGGTTGACGTTCCCTGTCCCCGGCCTTTGCTTCGGCCGGGGACAGGGAATACGTTAACCGACACGCGGCTTATCGACATACGGGCTTTCCGACATGCTAAAACGCGTCCATTTCGGACCATCCGTGTTGCCGTTCGCTCTCGTCGCCCCGCAGATCGTCATCACGGTGGTGTTCTTCCTGTGGCCGGCGAGCCAAGCGCTCTATCAGTCGCTGCTGGTCGAAGACGCCTTCGGACTGAGCACGGAGTTCGTCTGGTTCGACAATTTCAGCGAGTTGGTTCAGGACGAGCATTACCTGGGTTCCTTCCAGCGCACGGTCCTGTTCTCGTTCTCCGTCGCCTTCCTGTCGATGGCGTTTGCATTGACGCTGGCGGCGATGGCCGACCGCGTGATCAAGGGAGCGACCACCTACCGGACACTGCTGATTTGGCCCTATGCGGTGGCCCCGGTCATCTCCGGGGCGCTCTGGGTGTTCATGTACGATCCGACGCTTGGCATCATCACCTATTCGCTGGGCGCCATGGGCTACGAATGGAACCACAAGCTCAACGGTACCGAAGCGATGATTCTGGTGATTATCGCTTCGGCCTGGAAGCAGGTCGCCTACAATTTCCTGTTCTTCCTGGCCGGCATGCAGGCGATTCCGAAATCCCTGATCGAAGCCGCGGCGATAGACGGCGCCGGCCCGGCGCGGCGGTTCTTCACCATCATCTTCCCGCTGATCTCGCCGACCACGTTCTTCCTGTTGGTGATGAACGTCGTCTACGCGTTTTTCGAGACCTTCGGAATCGTCCACGCCGTCACCCAGGGCGGCCCCGCCAAGGCAACCGAGATACTGGTCTACAAGGTCTTCAACGACGGTTTCATCGGACTTGATCTCGGCGGTTCGGCAGCGCAGTCGGTCGTCCTCATGCTGATCGTCATTTCGCTGACCGTCATCCAGTTCCGCTACGTCGAGAAGAAGGTCGAGTACTGATGATCGAGCACCGGCCCGTCGTCACCTTCATCTCCCATGTCGTCCTGATCTTCGGCGTGATGATCATCGCTTTTCCGATCTGGATTACCTTCGTCGCGTCGACCCACGATTCCGTTCGAATGGTGCAGATTCCGTTGCCGCTCCTCCCGGGTGATCAGTTTTTCATCAACTTGCGGGACACCTTGACCAAAGGCCTCGAGGGCGCCGGCGCGCCGCCGGTCGGATTCATGATGATCAACAGCCTGATCATGGCCCTGATGATCGCCACCGGAAAGATCGCCATCTCTCTGTTGTCGGCGTTCGCCATCGTCTACTTCCGGTTCCCCTTCCGGATGGGGTTCTTCTGGATGATTTTCATCACCCTGATGCTGCCGGTCGAGGTCCGCATCCTGCCGACCTTCGAGGTGGTCGCCAACCTCGGCATGCTCAATACCTATTGGGGATTGAGCATTCCGTTGATCGCCTCGGCGACGGCGACCTTCATGTTCCGTCAGGTGTTCCTCACCATACCCGATGAACTGTTGGAAGCGGCCCGCATCGACGGCGCCGGTCCGATGAGGTTCTTCGTGGACATCCTGGTTCCCTTGTCGCGCACCAATATCGCGGCCCTGTTCGTCATCCTTTTCATCTATGGTTGGAACCAGTATCTGTGGCCGCTCCTGGTGACCACGGATCAGAGCATGTACACCGTGGTCATGGGCATCAAGCAGATGCTGGAAGCCGCCGAACAGTCCCCCGACTGGCATTTGATCATGATGACTTCGCTGCTGGCCATGTTGCCACCGGTATTGGTGGTGCTGATCATGCAGAGGCTGTTCGTCAAAGGTCTGACCGAAACGGAGAAATAGGGAGCCGTCCATGGCCCGCGTCAACCTGGAAAACGTCAAGAAAACCTACCCCAACGGCTTCAAGGCGATTCACGGCGTCGACGTCGACGTGGCGGAGGGCGAGTTCATCGTGTTGGTCGGCCCATCGGGCTGCGGCAAATCCACTTTGCTTCGCATGGTTGCCGGTCTGGAAACCGTTACCGAGGGCACCATTACGATCGGCGATCGCCAGGTCAACGACCTGGAGCCGGCTGATCGCGACATCGCCATGGTCTTCCAGAACTACGCCCTCTATCCGCATATGAACGTCTACGCGAACATGGCCTATGGGTTGAAGATCAGGGGACTCCCGAAGAACGAGATCGACGCGAGGGTCAAGAAGGCGGCCGGGATTCTGGAGTTGACGGACGAACAACTGGAACGCAAGCCCCGCCAACTGAGCGGCGGACAGCGCCAGCGCGTGGCCATGGGCCGCGCCATCGTCCGCGAACCAAGCGTGTTTCTGTTCGATGAGCCGCTATCGAATCTGGATGCCAAGCTTCGGGTGCAGATGCGCATCGAAATCAAGAAACTTCAGGAACGGTTGGGAATCACCAGTATCTACGTCACCCACGACCAGGTCGAGGCGATGACCCTCGGCCACCGCCTGATGGTCCTCAACGCGGGTATCGTCGAGCAACTGGGAACGCCCATCGAGCTTTATGAAAGACCGGCGTCGATGTTCGTCGCCGGTTTCATCGGCTCTCCTGCAATGAACTTCGCGAAAGCCCGGATCACGAACGACGGATCGGCGGTTGAGGTGTCCGGCGGCGATCGTTTGAATCTCGACGGCGCCCTTGCCGCCGAAGCCGGCCGCGACGTTGTCCTTGGCATACGGCCGGAGCATCTGGAATTGGCCGAGGACGGCGAAGGGACCGCTCATCTGACGGTTAGCCTGGTCGAGCAACTGGGGGCCGATACGTTGATCCATGGGCATTTCGGCAGCGACCAAACCGATCTGACCATTCGAATAGGCGGCACGCGGGCGCTGTCGGCGGGCGAGATTCTGCCGCTTCGCGTCGAGCCGCGTCACCTTCATCTGTTCGATCGGCAGACTGAAAAACGGCTTGGTTGAATGCGATCCTCGGAACACCGCGTATGCGAGCACAGATAACCGCCGGACTAATTGCGATGATGACAATGAGCGCTGCAGCGGCCGCCGCTGACTTCGATCTCCAGGGCCATCGCGGCGCGCGGGGGTTGGCGCCGGAGAACACGCTGTCGGGGTTCGCTCGGGCCCTCGGTATAGGCGTCGGTACGCTAGAACTGGACACCGGCGTAAGCGCCGATGGCGTCGTGGTCGTTATTCACAATCCACGGCTCGAGCCGGATATCGCACGGGACGCAATGGGTCGCTGGCTGGACGAAAGCAGTCCGCCGATCCACACCCTCGAGGTCGAAAAGATCAAGACCTATGACGTTGGTCGCCTTAACCCCGCCCGCCGCTATGCCAGCCGGTTTCCCGACCAGGTTCCGGTCGACGGCGCGCGGGTGCCGACTTTGGCCGAAACCTTCGAGTTGGTGAAGAGGTCGGGAAACCATGAAGTTCGTTTCAATATAGAAACCAAGCTCAACCCGCTGAAACCGCAAAACGCGCCATCGCCGGAGACGTTCGTCGAGGCGATCCTGAAGGTCGTGCGCGAATACGGCTTCGAGAACAGGGTGAGCATACAGTCGTTCGATTGGCAGACCTTGAAAGCCGTGCAGCATCTGGCTCCCAAGGTTCGGACGTCTTACCTGACGGCCGCGCAATCGTGGGCCAACAATCTACGCCCCGGCGAACCGGGTCCGTCTCCCTGGCTTGGCGGTTACGATATCGATGCGTTCGATGGCAGCGCGCCGGCCGCGGTGAAGGCGGCCGGTGGCGATATCTGGTCCTCCTATCACCGTGAAGTCACGGCCGACAATATCGAGAGAGCGCACGAACTCGGCCTATTGGTCAAGGTGTGGACGGTCAATGAGCGTGACCGCATGGAAACACTCATCGACATGGGCGTTGACGGTATCATTACCGATTACCCGGACATCCTGCGCGAGGTCATGGTGGACCGGGGTATGCCTGTCCCGCCGGCCACCCCGGTCGCGCCCTGAGGCGCTCCGACCCGTCCGCGCGCTCACTGCTGCTTGAAGATGTCCTCGGGCAGTATCTTGGCCAGCGTGTCGCGGGCCTTGGCCGCCTTCTCGTCGCCGAGGTTGGCGGCGCGGTCGATCCACATGAACGCCTGCAGGTCGTCCTTGTCGACGCCTTTCCCCTCGTAATAGAGGAAACCCAGGTTGTATTGGGCGGCGGCGTGGTCCTGCTCGCCGGCCTTGCGGAACCATTCGGCCGCTTTGGCGAAATCCTGTTCCATGCCCTGGCCCAGGTAGTTCATGATGCCGAGGTTGTACTGGGCGCCGGCGTGGCCCTTTTCGGCGGCGCGCTCGAACCAGTTGGCGGCGACCGCGTAGTCCTTCGGCACGCTGATCCCCTTGTAGTAGAGCAGTCCGCGCTTGTGGTCGGCGTCGGCGTCCATCTGCTGGAGTTCCGGCTGAGCCGGCGATGCCGGCTCGGGCGTCGGCGTCGCCGGCAAGGCGGCCTGTTGCTGCGGCGCCGGCTGTTCGGCCGGCATCGGTTCGGGTTGCGGCTCGACTGTCGGCATCGGTTCGGGCTGCGGCTCGGCCGTCGGCATCGGCTCGGGTTGTGCTGCAGGCGCGGACTCCGGCACCGGTTCCGGCTCTGCGGTCGCCACCTGTTCGGCCGCCGCCATCGGCTCGGCCGCTGGCATCGGCTCGGGCTGCGCGGCGGTCATGGGGATGGGCTCGGGCTGTGCCGACATCGGCTCGGGTTGCGCCGCCGCCGCCTCATCGGTTGCGGGCATGGCGGCGGGTTTGCGGCGCACCGGCTCGAGTTCGATGACGACCCTGGGCACGCCGCTCATCGAGCCCAGACCGACGATATCGCGATAAGTCGATTTGACCGCGTAGAAGGCGTCGTCGATCTCGTAGGCGACGTCCTCCAGGACTTTGTGTTTGAGGGAAATGATGTCGTCCGTGTAGGCGCCGACGACGGGCAGGCTGCCGAGGGACGATGAAAGGGTCGAGTCGGGAATGGCGAGAACGGCGCCACCCAGAGCCAAAGCCACAAGAACGACGATCCCGGCGATGATTTTCGGTATTCGCTTCAACCGCGGATGTCCCCCAAGTGACCGAATTTCGAGGGCAGTCCGCCGTCGCCGGGGACCGCCAGCCTAAGTGGCTCCGGGCATTATACCCGGCGCGCCCCCGGTTTGAATTGCAATTGTGAGGGAAGTTCCTATCTGCTTGTTCCGGCCAACCGACGGTGCTTTAACACCCCTTCGGCCTGCCGCCCGCCAATCTCGACAAGGAGACACGACATGCCCGACGAAGTCCGCGCTTCCCATATCCTGCGTTCGACCAACGGACGCTCGAAGGAGGACGCGCTCAAGGAAATCAACGATATCAAGGCAGAGATCGAGCAAGGCTCGGATTTCGCCGACCTTGCCCGCGAGCATTCCGACTGCCCGTCCGGGCGGCGCGGCGGCGACCTCGGCGAATTCGGCCGCGGCGCCATGGTACCGGAATTCGAGGAAGCGGCGTTCAGCCTCGAAGTCGACGAGGTCAGCGACGCCGTCGAGACCGATTTCGGTTATCACCTGATCCTGCGCACCGCGTAGAGACCGCCTTCTCAGACGATCTCGCCATCGGGCCGGTAACGCCGCTGCGGGTCCTCGATCTCCAGAACCCAGAGATCAGGGTCGAACTTCACCTGGCGTTCGATGTAGGCATCGGCTTCGGTCTCCCCGACCGGCGCTTCGCCGGTGCCGCGCATCCAGGCCCGCGCGCCGTCCGCCGTGCGGACCTGCGACAGAACCTCGACGCCGTCACCCAGGCGGTTGAGCTTGATCAGCACGACGCCGGCGTCCGGGTCGCCGCGCCTGACGACGATGGCCGGCATCAGGTTGACGTCGCACATCCTGATCTGCGCCTTGATCCACACGCCTGCCTTGAGAGCCGCTTCCGCCACGCCGCCGTCCTTTCCTCGTCGAGCCCGAGCCCCTAACCTTACCCGATCGTGATTTGGCGGAGCAAAGGGATGTTCGAACTGCACGAGCGCCTTGAGTCCGATACCGAGTTGCTGGCCGAGTGGTCGCTGTCGAGCGTTTTGCTGATGCGCGACGCCGCCTATCCGTGGCTGATCCTGGTGCCGGCGCGCCCGCGGCTCCGCCATCTGCACGACCTCTCGGCGGCCGATCGCCAAACGGCGATGAACGAGATCGCCCGCGCCTCAGAAGCCCTGCAAACCCTCTACCGGCCCGACAAGATCAACGTGGCGGCGCTCGGCAACGTCGTCGATCAGTTGCACATCCACGTCATTGCCCGATTTCGCTCCGACCCGGCCTGGCCGGGGCCGGTGTGGGGCGCGCAACCGCCGACGGCCTATGGCGCGGCCGAGTTGGCCGAAACCGTCGCGAGGTTGCGCGAAGTTCTTGACTAGGCTTCGCTGGAGCTCTTCCTCGCCGCATCGCGTATGCCCGACAGGGTGGCGGTCGGCGTAATGGCGTCCGGGTCGAGGGTCAGTTCGATGATGGCGGGGGTGCCGGCCTCGGCGGCACGTTCGAAGGCGGCGGCGAAGTCCTCGGTGCGCTCGACCTTCTCGCCATGCGCCCCGTAGGCCCGGGCCAGGGCGGCGAAGTCCGGGTTGACGAGGTCGGTGCCCGAGACCCGGTCGGGATAGCGGCGTTCCTGGTGCATGCGGATGGTCCCGTACATGCTGTTGTTGACGACGATGATGACGATGTTGATGCCGTACTGGACGGCGGTGGCCAATTCCTGGCCGGTCATCAAGAAACAGCCGTCGCCGGCGAACGCCACCACCGGGCGCTCCGGATAGAGCCGTTTGGCGGCGATCGCCGCCGGCACCCCGTATCCCATGGAACCGCTGGTCGGCCCCAACTGGGTGCCGAACCCGCGATAGCGGTAGAACCGGTGAACCCAGGTCGAATAGTTACCGGCGCCGTTGGAGACGATGGTCTCCGGCGGCAGGCTGTCGCTGAGCCATTTGACGATGTCGCCCAATTGCAGATCGCCGGGGATGGCGGTCGGCGCGTTCCAGGCCAGGTAGTCGTCGCGGGCCTGTCGGGTCCAGTCGCCCCACGGCGATGCCCCGGCCGGCTCAAGCGCGGCGGCGGCGGCGGCGAACGGTGCCATGCCGGCATTGATGGCCAGCGCCGGCTGATAGACGCGGCCCAACTCGTCGGCCCCGGGATGGACATGGACCAGGGTCTGTTTCGGGGTCGGGATGCCGAGCAGGGTGTAGCCGCTGGTCGTCATCTCGCCCAAGCGCGGACCGACGGCGATTAGCAGGTCGCTCTCGTCGAGCCGGGCTGCCAGTTTCGGGTTGACGCCGATGGCGACGTCGCCGGCGTAGTTGGCGTGTTCGTTGTCGAACAGGTCCTGACAGCGGAACGAGCAGGTTACCGGCAGGTCGAAGGCTTCGGCGAACTTCCGGATGTCGGCGCAGGCTTCCGCACTCCAGCCGCCGCCACCGAGCATGACCAACGGCCGATTGGCGTCGCCGAGAAAGCCGGCCAGACGTTGCATGTCGGCCGCCGCCGGATGGGCCTGGATGCGCGCCGCCGCGGCGATGTCGCCGGCCGGCGCCCGCTCTTGGAGCATGTCCTCGGGCAGGGCGAGAACGACCGGACCGGGCCGTCCCGAAGTGGCCAGGTGGAAGGCGTGGCTCAGGTATTCGGGAACGCGCGCCGAATCGTCGATTTGCGCTGTCCACTTGCTCATCTCGCCAAACATGCGGCGATAGTCGATTTCCTGGAAAGCCTCGCGGTCGACCATGGAACGCGCGATCTGGCCGATGAACAGGATCATCGGGATCGAATCCTGAAAGGCAACGTGCACGCCGCCGGATGCGTTGGTCGCACCGGGCGCGCGGGTCACGAAACAGATGCCGGGCCCGCCCGTCAGTTTGCCGTGGGCGGCGGCCATCATCGCCGCCCCGCCCTCCTGGCGGCAGGCCATGAGGTCGATTTCGGGCGCATCGACCAGCGCGTCCAACACCGAAAGGTAGCTTTCGCCAGGCACGCAGAAAGCCCGCCCGACGCCGTTGGTGCGTAAGGCGTCGACCAGCAACTGCGCGCCCGTCCGTTTGTTGTCCTTCGGTGCCATCGGCGGTCCTCCCGTCCGCGCCGCCGGCGGCGACGTCTCCAGCCTATACTAGGTCGCGGGCCGGTCTATCGCCACAGCGATAATTCCTTTTTGGGGGGTGTGATCCAGATCACTGCCAGGCCAGCGCGGGTTCCCTATAGTCATCGTCGATATTCACGATCTCTCTCCTTCGCCGGGCCCAACGCCCGGCGTTTTTTATGACTCCGCGATCGCCGCCACCGTGCTATCCTTATGGTTAAGACGGGACAATCCCGCACTGTCGAGGTTGAGTACAATGGTGGAAGGTGGAACAGCGGCCGGCCCGGTTGTTTCCGCGCCGCCGCCCGAACCGAACGGGCAGTTCGCGCCGAGCGTTTTCGACGCCGACCGGATCGAGCAGAAGGTCAAGGCCTCCTTGGTCAGGAAAGTTCGCAAACTGGTCGAGGACTATCCGGAGCGGACGTTGGAGATTATCCGCGGCTGGATGGCCGAGGGCCGCGTGCATTAGGGAATTCGGCCGAACGCCGGCTATTCGTGAACGACGAAATGGTAGATCTTCGAGATGATCCGCCATTCGCCGTCGACCTTCAGCAGAGTTAGAAGGTCTGTGAAGTATTTCGGCGGCACCGCCAGTTCGGCCTTGACGGCGGCCGCCTCGGGGCCGGCCATGTCGATGGAAATGATGCGGTCGAGCCGGGGCGCTTCCTGGCTGGCCGGGGATGGGCGGCCGTCGACCAGTTCCAGATACTCCTTCAAGCTCATATCGGACATTTCGCCGTCGGTCGCCGAATACAAGTGCGCCCGTTCATGGAACGCGCGCCGCAGCTTGTCAGTATCACCTTCGTAGATGCCGTCGAAGTAGTCGTTGAGCGCTGCGACGATGTCGTCGAAGTCGGCAAATGCCTGTTCCATGATAGCCTCCGCGGATCTTTCGTTGGCCTTCGGTCCGGGGGAACGGCCGATTATGCACTGGAACCGGGCGCGAGGCCACCCGGCCGGTGTCTTCAGCCGCTCCGCACCTCGGCCGCCGACCGTCCGACGATGCGTTCGTAGACTTCCGCATCGGTGTCGCCCTCGCTGCCGATGACCAGGATACGGCTGTCCGCCGCCAGGCCGAGGGCCTCGGCCTGGACCGGGTCACGGCGGGCGGCGAGAGCGGCGGCGAGACCGGCGACCGCCGATTCGCCGGCCACCACCGGCGGGTCGTCGTCGACTCCATCGGCCAGCAACCGCATGGTATCCTCGGCCGCACGGTCGGACAGGGTGACGAAATCGTCGGCGCCGCCCCGCAGCACCTGCCAGGCGATCAGCGACACTTCGCCGGCGGCTAGCCCGGCCATCACCGTGTCGAGATCGCCCTCGATGGTCGTCGGCTGGCCGTTGCGGGCGGTCTCGAACAGACAGGCGGCGTTTTCCGGCTCGACGACGATGAAACGTGGCCGTTCGCTTCCCCAGGTCCGCCACAGAACGGCGCAGACGGCAGCCGCCAGGCCGCCGACGCCGCCCTGCACGAAGACGTGGGTCGGATGCTCGTCGTCGGCCAGTTGGGCGACGATTTCGCCGGCCATCACCGCGTAGCCCTGCATAACGTCCCGGGGAAGATCGGTGTAGCCGTCGTAGGAGGTATCGGAAACCACGAAACGGCCTTCCGTTTCGGCGTCGGCCGCCGCTTGGCGCACCGAATCGTCGTAGTTTCCCGGAACCCGGACGACGCTGGCGCCGAACCGCTCGATGGCCCTTTTTCGGCCCTCGCTGACGGTGGCGTGAATGTAGATGACGCAGGCACACCCGAACATCCGCGCTCCCCAGGCGACGGAGCGGCCATGATTACCGTCGGTCGCCGAGGTCACGGTGATCTTCGAGGTGATCTCACGGTGGGTGCCGGCCAGCAGGTCGGTGGTGGTTACGGTCTCGCCGGTGGCCGCCTCGATCTCGCCAATTAACAGCCGCGAGACTGCATAGGCGCCGCCCAAGGCCTTGAAGCTGCCGAGGCCGAAACGGCCGCTTTCGTCCTTGTAGAATATGGCCTCGAGTCCGGCGGCGGCGGCCAGTCCCGGCAACCGGGTGAGGGGGGAGGGGGCGTAGCCGGGCCACGACGAGATATCGCGTTTGGCGGTCGTGAAACCGGCCTCGTCGAGTACCGCCTCCTCGACCGGCCCGTACGATCGGCTGCCAGCGGCGGCCGGGTTATGGAAGAGAGACAAGCGGGCGGACGGCAGCGGTGAAGACATCGAGGGCCTGTAAACGCAAGGAAAGACCGAACCCTTGCATAACCGACCCGGGGCTCCGGGGAAACCACTGATTGCATCAACAACCGCAGCATCGCAACTGGCGCGCCGGCAGGTGTTCGCACTTCTTCTCGAGCCGGCCGTGGCTCTAGATCTTGGCGCCGGCCTCCTGGGCTTTCGCTTTTTGCCAGTTTTCGCCCGCCGAGATCAGACAACTCAATCCGTCGGGCCGGGTGTTGATGATCGTGAAGCTACCGGTGTCGGAGACGAAGACCTCGATCATCGTGCCGTTGTTGGACAGTCCTACGGAGTTCGGGACTTCCTGGTATTTTTCCTTCAAGGCCGCGATGACCTTGAGTCTTTCCCCACAGAGCATCTGGGCAGTGGCGGACGCCGGGAAGATGCTTAAAGCAATCAACAGAGCGCCCAGGATGGTGAACAACTTACGCATCTCGTTACGCTCCTTCTTTCCAAAAAAACAAAGGCCGTCCCCTCTCGGACGACCTCCCATGGAAATTGTTTGTTCGGACAACTATGCGGTTCGACCCCAGAACTGTCCTCTTGCGGCTAAAACTAGCGGTTCGTAGTTAACATCCAATAAAGAGAAATAATTCGCAAATCAAGATGGTCGAATTTGTAATTATATTCCAACGAGTTGCAGTCGTTCCGCGGCGGCCCGGCATTCCTTGGGCGGAGAATTGGGAATTAACTGTCCGCCGGCGATGTAGCAATCATTTCAGGGCATTACGGTGCAATCGGGGCTCGAATCGCCGGCCCGCCGGCCGCAGCCCTCAGTTTTTCAGGCGATACACCGCCCAATCGGCGCCGGACAGGCCCCATTTCCGGTAGATGGCGGAAAGGCGGTAGGCTGCATCGCTGTCGGCGCCGGTTCGGCTCAAGACCGCCGTCGGCGCCGGGTTGCCGTCGAACAGGTTGACGATATGCCACTCGGCCGGCCTCGCCCCGCCACGACCGGAAACGACGAACTCGATGCGATCGCTTAAACCCATTCTCGCCGCATAATGCTTGACGACGATGCCGACCGCGAATTCCGGCTCCCCCGATACCCGGACCGGACCGGCGGCGGCGCTGGCGATATGGGCGAGCGCATCGGCGTAGCGCCCCCGCTGGTCGCCGAGAAACGTATCGATCAGCACGAATTGGCCGTACAGGAACAACGCCATCGCCGCCGTCGCCGCAATCCGCCCGCGGCGTCCGTGCTCCGTCAACAGGACCAGACAGCGAGCCGCCGGAAACGCGATGAACACGGCCAGCACCAGGAAATAGCGCGGCCAAACGGCCGCCGTCGTGCCCAGCGCCGGGACGACCTGGTCGGCCAGAACGATCCCGAACGGCAGCACCACGACCGCCATCAGCAGGAAGATCCAGAACCCGTCCCGGCGGCGGTATAGATGCCAGATCGGGCCGAGCGAGGCGATCGCCAGGACCAGGCCGACCCCGCGCGTCGCGCTGCCCTCCCCGTAGATATCGAGCCCGAACATCAGCCGCATCAGCCGGTCGTAGGAATCGCCGGCGGCAACCGCGGTGGCGGCGCCGCCGATGGTGGCCCTGTTCCAGGCAACGATCGCCACCGCGACGACGACGGCGAGTTGCACGCCGAACAGCGCCGCCGTCCTGCTGAGGGCGAATCCAACCGACCGGCTGCGTTGCCAGAATTCCACCACCGCCCACACCCCGAGCCCGACGAGGACGGCGAGAAAACTCAAGTGCGACGCGAGGCCGAGCAGGCAGACGACAACGAAGGCGGCGATCCGGCCCGGCGACGGGCGCTCGAAACCGCTATCCAGAAGGTAGGCCGCGACCAGGGCGGCGGCCACCGCCGGCGCATAACCGCGAGCCTCGCTGGCGTAGTGCACCATCGGATAGCTGAAGGCGACCATGGCCGCCGCCGCGGCGCCCTCCAGGACACTCCGCCTAGCACCGATCGCCGCCGCCGCCGCCACCGCGATCATCCCGGAAACGATGGCCAGCGCCCGATAGGCGATCGGCTCGGCCCGCGGCCCGACGACAACGGCCCACAGGGTATTGAGCGGGTGGGTATTATCGTGCAACACGACGCCGAACCGCTCGAAGAAGGTGGCATGGGCCATGAAGCGGGCCAGGTTCTCCAGCGACCATATTTCGTCGAGCCACAGATCGCCCCGCGCCGCCATTACCCGCACGACGCCGGAAACCACGACGAGGACGGCAACAAGAAGAACGACTTGGCGCTGAGACAGGCCGGATGATGCAGGTTTTCCGATCAACATGCGATACGCCCGGATCGAGGTCTACCCGAGGACGTTATAGCGAACGATGCAATAGATCGCCCGCGCCGCATCGCGCCAGGTGATCTTCTTGCCGTTCTCGTAGGACCGGCAGGTATAGCCGATAGCGACCTCGTGAAATCGGGGCGGCGGCTTCAACCGCGATACCTTGGCGGTGAACTCCGGACAGAAACCGAACCGCTCCTCCCTGATTTCGACCGAATCCAGCAGATTTTTCCGAAACATCTTGTAGCACGTGCACATATCGGTCAGCCGGAGCCCAGTGAACAGATTGGAGGCCAGCGTCAGCACCCTGTTTGCCAACCTGTGCCAGAGGTGCAGGAACGCCGTCTTCTCCGGTTCCAGGAACCGCGAGCCGTAGACGACGTCGGCGCGATCCTCGACAAGGGGAGCGAGAAGTTTGGCGTAGTCGGCCGGGCTGTACTCGAGGTCGGCATCTTGAACGACAACCAGATCGCCCCGCAGTACCGCGAAAGCGGTTCGCAAGGCGGCTGACTTGCCTCGGTTGACGGCATGTTCGAGAACCCGCACTTCGGTGTGGCGTTCGGCCAAATCGCGGGCGATCGCCAGCGATCCGTCCGTCGACTTGTCGTCGACGATGACGATTTCCCGATCGAGTCCGAGCGTATCGGCGGCGAGCACGCGCCCGACGATCTCGGCCAAGGTTTCCTCCTCGTTGAAACAGGGGATGACCACCGAAAGAATCATGTGAATCGGACCGCTCCGCTCGACTTTGCGCGAAGCGCAACCTATCACATTTTTTTCGCGGGCCGGCCATTCGCGGCCGGGCGGCGGCCAGGCCTCAGGAGCCGGGCAAGGCGGCAAGCGTGACCGAGAGCTTGGCAAAGGCGCGGGCCCGGCTCCAGGTGTTGTCGATGTCGCCTGCGATCCTAAGCGCCTCGCGAAACGCCGCCCACGCTGCGGCAGGGGTGCTGTCGGCGGCTCGCGCCGTGGCCAGGTCGCCGAGCAGCCAGACCCGGCGCAGCGGACTCTTGATGGCCGCCGTCGCGGCGCGGGCGCGGGCTTCGGTGGCGGCGCCGGCGGCGGCGCCGAACAGGCGTTTCTTTTCGGCCGCCATGACCCAGAAGATCTCGGCCCGGAATTCGTCTTCCGTGATCTTCTCCAGGGTCTCTTCGGCCAAAACCAGGAAGCGGCGTGCCTCGGCCGGACGGTGGGTGATGGAGATCTTCAGAAGGTCGAGGGCGATGCGGCTGGCGGCGTGGTTGCGGGCGTAGTTGAGGCGGACCTTGGCGGCCGTGGCCAGCGCCTTGGCGATGGTTCGCTCGGCGTCGGCGAGATTGCCGCGCTTGGCCTGGACAACGGCGATCCGGCTCAACACCTGCGCCCGATAGCGCGCGGCGCGGACCTCGGCGGCGGCGGCCAGGGCATCCGTTTCGTCGCCGGCTTCGGCCAGCGCCGTTGCGGCCGAGATCAGCACCGGCATCCTGAGCGTCGCCGTGCGAACCGCCTTCAACATATCCAGCGCGCGCACCGGTTCGCCCATCTCGGCCAGAGCGGCGGCGACGTTGCCGAAGGCGATGGCGCGGTCGCGGCGCGGCTTGATTCTTTCGGCCCGGCCGAGCGCTTTCTTCAGGTTGTCGGCGGCCGATTCCCTGAGGCCGATCCGGTAGAGAACCAGGGCGAGGCGGGTCCTAAGGTCGACCTCGCGGGCGGCGTCGACGGCGGAGTCGAGGACGGCGTTAAGACGGCGGGCAGTGCGGGCGGCGTTGGCTTGATCTTCCGCCTTCGATTGGATGACGGCGATCGCCGCCAACGCTTCCAGCCGCTGATCGGCGTCGGGCACGGAATCGGCGGCGGCCAACGCCTCGTTCGGGCGACCGGCCTGGGCATGGGCGGTGGCGGCGTCCTTCAGGGCGTTGATGATGAGACGCGGGTCGGCGATCCGGCTCGCAGTGCGCAGCGATTCGGCCTTCAGGCCGGCCTTCGCCTGGGCGACCAGGATTTCGCCCAGCGCCCAATCGCGCATGTTATCCTTAGATATGGCTTTGGCGCTTTCGGCGGCTTCGGCCAGCAGGCAGGATTCGGTCGGCCGCGCCAGGCAGCCCGATACGTCGCGGGTCGGATCGGCTGGCCCGATCCGCTTACCGTTGACAAGTGATCGGGTTTCGGGGCGGCTGAGCAGGGCCTGGCGGGCGGCTTCCTTGCTCTCGGCGCGGACCCGGTCGAGACGCTTCAAGAGGGCGGCCGAGCGCAGGCGTTTGTCGATGGCCTCGGCCAGGCCGCGGGTGACACGGCCGTCGGCCGGTAGGCCGCTGCGCCGCTGGAAGGTGCGAACGGCGCCGACGGTGGCCCGGTCGAGACGGCCATTGACGTCGCCGCCATAGATGCCGAGCTCGGCGAGGCCGCGCTGGACGCGGCGTACCAGAACGTCGTGGCCGGCGCGCTTGGCGTCGCCAAGGGCGGCCAGTTGGGCGCCCGGTTCGCCGCGCGTGGCGGCGCCGGCGGCGCCGACGATGGCGGCGCTGGACGCGATCAGGCAAATGATAACGGCGCCGATTAGGGCGGGGATCCCCCGTGAGCACATTTGCCGATGGTGCTGTTCTGGCATCATCGAAACTCCGGTTTTTTTCAACAGTCGGCCGAAAAGGTTAACAAGCGGTTAGGAATCCGCCGTTTGGCCCGGCCAGAGCGCTATCCGGCAGGATTACGCTCGAAGCGGGCTGTACAAGCGCGGGTCGGGCGGGCGATAGTCCGCAAAGCGCAGGCGGCAACGAAAGGAGCGGCGATGAAGACAGAGACACCGGAAACAATGGCAGGCTCGCCGATCGAGTTACTGGACGGTTGGGAGCGGCAGGCCGGCGCCGTCTTGGCCGACGCCCCGGCCGACGCCCTGGCCGCGGCCGAACAGCTCGACACCTTTGAACGCCACTCGCCCGAATGGTTCGCCGTCCACGTCCTGTTCTGCGTCCACGCCACGCGCCGCAACCGCGCCGACGGCAATCTGGACGATGCCCTGTTCACCATGGCGCGCGCCCAGGAACTGGTGTCGACGGCGTTGGCCCAGGGCAAGTGGGAAGGGAATTCGTGAATGCGCCGGCCGGTTGGGATATGCTGAATGGACGGCCGGAGCGAACGGAGGACCGAACGATGAGCGAGACATTCCGAATCGCCTGCGTACAGAACCGGGGCCAGGCGGACATGGCGGCGAGCCTGGACGAGGCCGAGGACCTTTCGGGCCGCGCCGCCGCCGACGGCGCCGAGATCATCCTGTTGCCCGAGTTCTTCTCGTGCCTCGACGTCGGGGCCGACCGCTTCGAAGTCGGCGCCACCGAGGAAGCCGGCCATCCGGCGCTGCAGCGATTTTCCGGGTTCGCGCGCGACCGCGGCGTCTGGGTGCTGCTCGGTTCGCTCGCCGTGACCACGGCCGAGGGCAAAATCCTCAACCGCTCCATTCTGCTCGACGGTTCAGGTGCCGTCGTCGCCCGCTACGACAAGATCCACCTGTTCGATGTCGACCTGGCTGGCGGCGAGAGTTACCGCGAGTCGGACACCGTCGAAGCCGGCGACGAGGCGGTGCTGGCGCCGACGCCGTGGGGGCTGATGGGCTTGACCATCTGCTACGACCTGCGCTTCGCGCACCTGTATCGGGCGTTGGCCCAGGCCGGGGCGCTGTTCCTGACGGTGCCGGCGGCGTTTACCAAGACGACCGGCGAGGCTCACTGGCACACGCTGTTGAGGGCGCGGGCCATCGAGACCGGCTCCTTCGTGTTCGCACCGTGCCAATGGGGCAGGCACGGCGACGGCGAGACCTACGGTCATTCGCTGATCATCGATCCATGGGGGCGGGTACTGGCCGACGCCGGCACCGATGGCGGCTTCGTCGTCGCCGATATCGACCCGGCTCTGGTCGCCGAGGCCCGCGCCATGATCCCGGCCCTCAAGCACGACCGCCCGTACGCGGCACCGGCGCCGGCCACCCTCGAGCGGGTCGGCTAAGGGCGGAAAGAACCCCACCGCAGCATGGACTCTCTGTTGATTTTCGACTTCGACGGAGTCGTCGCCGACAGCGAAGCGTTGGCCAACACCGTGCTGGCCGAGGTGGTCTCGGAACTCGGCATGCCGACGACGCTGGAGGATGCCTACGACCGCTATATGGGAAAACGGTTTGCCGAGGTGATTTCTGAAATCGAGGTTGTCACCGGCAGAACGCTGCCCGCGACTTTCGCCGACGATTTCCAGGCTAGGATGCTGGACAGATTTCGAAGCGATCTGAAGACGGTAGAAGGCGCCGAGATCTATATCGAAACTTTCTCGCATGTTCCGAAATGCATCGCTTCCTCCTCTTCACCGGATCGTCTCGCCGTCAGCCTCGATGTCCTCGGGTTGAGCGAGACATTCGGGCCGCACGTTTACAGCGCCTCGTTGGTGCCTCGCGGCAAACCCCATCCCGATATTTTCCTCCACGCGGCGGCGCAGGTCGGGGTCGAGCCGGCCCGCGCGGTGGTCATCGAAGACAGTGTCTTGGGAGTCGAGGCCGGGATTGCCGCCGGCATGACCGTGATCGGAGTTCTGGCCGCGTCGCATATTCGGGACGGGCATGGCGAACGCCTTTCCGCCTCCGGCGCGCACCATGTTGCAGAGAACTTCGAGGAGGTGACGAGGCTTACCCACGGCATCCTGGCCGAATTCTGATCCCGCTCCGATGGATTCTTCCGTTCCGGCCTTCTTGGTGCGGCTCAGGACCGCGTTCAGCAGGACGTTGGCGCCGGTGCTGGCGACGCTCGAGCGGGTCGGCTAAGGGTGTTCCGAACGATTCAGGTCTCGGCCGTCTGCGGCTTTCCTATGGCGTTGCCGGATGCAACCTCTTCGGCCGGATAACGGTTGGAGCCGAAGCGGACGACCAGGACGGCGATCGCCAGCAGCAGGATTCCGCCGGTGACGATGAGGATGCGGACGTCCAGGCCGTGTTCGATGCTGATGAACCCGAACAGCAGCCGGGTCAGCACCGCCATCGCCATCTGGGCGCCCAGGCCGACCCGGGTTCGGGTTATCGCGCTGGCCGGTTCCATCGAGCCCAGGTCCTACGTCATTCCGTGGAACCTGAGGCTGGCCGAGAAGCTGGAGGACGCCGTCGACGACGCCGTCCGCAAGAACTCGACGATCATTCTCAAGGACCCCTTCTATCGGCGCAGCTTCGAGGAATGGGGCGACCTCAACGTCGAAATCGTGCCGCCGCCGCTGCCGCCGCAGAAAAAACCGCTACTGCCGCCGCGCGTCTTCAATCCGCGCAAGGGCAGCATCCGAGCCGCCGCCGCCGGCCGGCCGGTCAGTCCGAGGGCTGCCGTTCGGCCCGGGTCAACAGCGCGTGCAACAGCACGTTGCACCCCGCTTCGCAATCCTCGGGCGTGGCGTTCTCGATCTCGTTGTGGCTGATGCCGTCCTCGCACGGCACGAAGATCATGCCGGTCGGCGCGATGCCGGCCATGAAGACGGCGTCGTGGCCGGCGCCCGACACGATCTCCATGTGATCAAGGCCATGCGCCTCGGCGCCCTCGGCGACGGCGGCGACGCAGGCCGGGTCGAACGGCGTTGGCGGGAAATCCCAGAAATCGACGACGTCGATCTCGACCCGGGTTTCATCGGCGGCGGCCGTCGCGAACGCCTTCAGCTCGGCGTCCATCTTGAGCAACGTCGCTTCCTCCGGGTGACGGAAGTCGACGGTCAGGAAGACGCTGCCCGGAATGACGTTGCGCGAATTGGGGCTGACCCGCATGTGGCCGACCGTGGCGCAGGCGTTGGGCGCATGGGCGTGACCGATGCGGTTGACCTCGCCGACCACTCTCGACGCCCCGAGCAGCGCATCGCGGCGGACCGGCATCGGCGTCGGGCCGGCGTGCGACTCGCGACCCGTCACCGTGACCTCGTACCAGCGCTGTCCCTGAGCGGCGGTGACGACACCGATGGTCTTCTCCTCCGCCTCTAGGATCGGCCCTTGTTCGATGTGCAGCTCGAAATAGGCGCCGGCCTCGTGGCCGGTGGCTGGGCGGTCGCCGTCGTAGCCGATGCGGGCCAGTTCCGAGCCCAGCACCAGACCGTCGACGTCACGGGCCGCCTTGATGTCGCCCAAGTCGAAGACGCCGGCGTAGACGCCGGACCCCATCATCGCCGGCGAGAACCGCGAGCCTTCCTCGTTGGTCCAGCACACGACCTCGATGGGGGCGGCGGTTTTGACGGCGTGGTCGTTCAGGGTGCGGATCGCCTCGAGCCCGGCCAGCACGCCGAGGACGCCGTCGAAGCGGCCGCCGGTCGGCTGGGTGTCGAGGTGACTGCCGGCCATGACCGGCGGCAGTGTCGCATCGGCGCCCTCGCGGCGGGCGAAGATGTTGCCGACGGCGTCGACCTCGACCGTGCAGCCGGCCTCGTTGCACCACTCGACGAAGAGATCGCGGCCCTGCTTGTCGAGATCGCTCAAGGCGAGCCGGCAATTGCCGCCCTTGTCGGTGGCGCCAACCTCGGCCATCTCCATCAGGCTGCGCCACAGCCGGTCCCCGTCGATGCGGATGTTCCTCAAGGCCGCATCCGCTCGCGCGGCAGCTTGATGTCGAAACGCTCGCGGATCTCGGCGTCGAGCTCGGGAGCGATGTGTTCCGGATAGTGGGTGGAGAGGATCTCGGCTACCCGGTCGCGCGCCTTCTGGACGACGTCGGTCGAGCCGATCTCGACCCATTCCTTCGGACTGGTGCGATCGCCGACCGTTGGGTACTCGAAATCCGACTGCATGCGCTGCATGGTCTGATCGTGGCTCAGAAAATGGCCGGGGCCGTCGAGGCAGACCTGGCGGATGGTTTCGACCGACAGGCTGTCGTCGGTGACCTCGATGCCGCGCACCGAGCGCAGCACGCCGCCGAGCATGTCGTTGTCGATGACCAGGCTTTCCGGACAAAAACCCAACAGGCTGGCGTGCATGCCGGCCGATTCGTAGATCAGGTTGGCGCCGGAATTGCCGACCAGGGAAGCGGTATAGCCCTTCTCGTAGCCCGATTGCGCGTCGGGAACCTTGGAGTCCGTCATGCCGGCGGCGACGCTGCCGGTCAGGTCGTAGAAGTTCAGCATCTGGGCGCAGGCCGAACTGAGCAAGGATTGCTCGCCGCTGCCGGCGCTCAGCATGCCGGTGCGCAGATCGGAGACGAAAGGCCAGGCGCCCATCATGCAAGGATGGCCGGGCGACAGCAGGTTGACGTAAACGACGGCGGCCAGCACCTCGGCCACGCACTGAACGACGGCGCCGGCCAGCGGCGCCGGCGCCGTCGCCCCGGCCTGTCCGGCCGACAGCAGCAGTACCGGCATGCCGCCGCGCACGGCCGCCTCCATGCATTCGCAGGTTTCCTCGGCGAACTTCAGCGGCGGCACCACGTAACAACTCGACATGCTGACGAACGGACGCGCCCGCCACTCCGCCTCGCCGCCGGCCACCATGTGCAGCATGGCCAGGGTCTCGTCGACGTGATCGGGGCTGACCCACGAGGTGCCGATGTGTTTCTGGGTGGCGGCGATCGCCGCGTAGCAGGTGTTGATGTCGAGGTCGCGGTTGTCGGTCATGTCGCGGGCGACGACCGAGCGCTGGAAGAAGTGGATGTTGTCCATGCAATCGACGATGCGACCGACATCGTAGAGGTCGGCCAGGGTCGATTCCCGGTACTCGCCGCTGAGCGCGTCGACCATATGGACGGCGGCGCCGCCGGTGCCGAAATAGACCCGTTTGCCCGAAGGCTCCATGTCGTGGGCCGGGTCGCGGCCGTGCAGGGTGAAGTTGCGCCCCGCCACGGCCAGCATGTCCTCGACCAGGCCGCGCGGGAACAGCAGGCGCCCGTCCTCGGTCAGGCTGCCGCCGGCGCCGGTGACCAGTTCGATGCAGCTCGGGATGGCGCGGTCGAAGCCGACCTGTTCGAGGACATCGAGGGCGGCGTGATGGATGCGCTGGACTTCGGCGTCGGTCAGCGGCTTATAGAGGCCGCCTTCGAGGCCCGGACGGACGGCGCGCAACTCGGCCGTCGGCGGAGCCGCTCTCAACTCGTGGCGGGCGCTGCGTCCACCGCGCCGCTTGGTTGTCGCTTGATCCGGGGCCATGGCCGGCTCCAAGCCGTTGTTCTGAATCGGATTTGAACCGAAGTTTTTTTCCGCTGCAACAAAATTCGTCATGCTTTGAAAAACCCTTGTGCGCCGCTGCCGGCATTCGTTTACTGGAGGTCTCGGAACCGGCATTCGCACCACCCATGACCACGCTCGTTTTGGCCGCCACCGTCTTCGTCATCACCCACCTGCTGCCGGCGGTCGGGCCGTTGCGCGCCGCCCTCGTCAACGGCTTGGGCTTTCGACTCTATATGACGCTGTACTCGCTGCTCAGCCTCGCCGCCATCGTCTGGCTGGGCTGGGCGTACGCCGATGCGCCGTATCTGGAGGTGTGGCCGCAGACGGCACCTGGCCGCTGGGTGCCGGCCCTCGTCATGCCGGTCGCCTGCTGGCTATGGGTGGCCGGCCTGAGTTCGCCGAATCCGTTTTCTCTCAGTTTGGCCGCCGGCGACCTCGACCTTGCCCGGCCCGGCATCGTCGCCGTGACCCGTCATCCGGCGGTCTGGGCCTTTGTCCTGTGGGCGGCGGCCCATATCGTGCCGAACGGCGATCAAGCCAGCCTCGTCCTGTTCGGCCTGTTGACGGCGTTGAGCCTGGCCGGCATCGCCAGCCTCGACCACAAGCGGCGCGCCAAGATGGGAGCGGAAGAATGGGAACGGAAAGCGGCGGCGGCGCGGCGGACGGCGAGGGCGACGGCGCTGGCCCAGATCGGATGGAAGCAATGGCTCGGCTCGGCCGCCCTCTACGGCCTGCTGTTCGCCGTTCACGAGCCGCTGCTCGGCGTCGCGGCTACGCCTTGAGGATGGCGGCCGCCGCTTGATCCCGGTCAAGCCGGAACCGGGCCTCCCTTAACTCTCTGTTAGGGTCGCGGCGATACCCTTACCCGGAGTGTGGGAAATGGGTTGGAGCGCGATCCGGCCGATCGGACCATTCGACCGGATGGCGCTCTCGAGGACAGGTGGGAGTCGAACCATGTCGATCACCGAACGCATAGACAACATCACGCGCATACCGGCCGAGTACCGCTCGGCCCTGCCGCCGCCGCCGAAAAGCGTCAAGATAGAGCTGACGGCGCGCTGCGACTATCAATGTTTCTTCTGCGCCACCGGCTACAAGCTGCGCCAGAAAAGCGACATCGATTGGGATTTCTATCGGCGGATCGTCCGCGAGATGCGCGACGCCGGGGTCGAGGAGCTGGGCGTCTTCTATCTCGGCGAATCGTTCCTCTACAAGAGGCTGCCCGAGGCCATCCGCTATGCCAAGAAGGAGGTCGGTTTCCCGTACGTGTTCCTGACCACCAACGGGCGGATGACGGTGGCCGAGCGGGTCCGCGCGTGCATGGAGGCCGGACTGGACAGCCTCAAGTTCTCGTTCAACTGGGCCGACCCTGAGCAATGCCTGGAGATCACCCGTGTCGACGCCTTCGACACGGTGGTCCACAACATCCAGGAAGCGCGTCGGGTGCGCGACGAGGTCGAGGCGGCGACCGGACACCGCTGCGGCCTCTACGCGTCTTCGATCCACTACGACGGCGAGCAGCAGCAGCGCATGGAACGGGCCGTCGCCATGATCGAACCTTACGTCGACGAGCACTACTGGCTGCCGCTCTACGGCCAGGCCGGTCTGACCGCCGGCGCCCGCGGCACCAGGCCGGTCGCCGGCAACGTCGGCCGCGCCGGCAACATGCGCGACCCGCTGCCGTGCTGGGCTGTGTTCACGGAGGGCCACATCACGTTTGACGGCCACCTGTCGGCCTGCTGCTTCGACCACGACGGCCGTTTCAACATGGGCGACCTCAACGAGCAGTCGTTCCTGGAGGCCTGGAACAGCGTCGCCTTTCAGAAGCTGCGGCGGGCCAATTTGGAAAAGGACGTCGCCGGCACCGCGTGTGAGTCCTGCATCGCCTATCAGGACCACATCGTCGACGCGCCGCAGGCGATCAGCGCTTAAGAGATGCTTCCGATCGGTTGGCATCGGCGGCCGGTTCCGACCGATCGGATCGCACCTCTCCAGCACATCGAAAATCCGAGCAAGGACATCCGACGAACTTGAACCCGGGTGGTTCGGTTCGTTCGGATACGGCTCGAGACCGCGTTCAGGCGTCGAAAGCTCTCAGCGGATCTTGGCGAGAAGCTGCTTGGCCTGCTGCACGCATCCGAATTTCGCCATCCATACCACCCTGTAAGCGTCGGACTGCAGATTGCCGGGAGCCACGAAGATCGTCAGGCGGCTGGCCGTGACCGAGCCTTTGAGCCGGGCCATGAACTTGGCGCCGTCCTCGAGAGTGACTTTCTCCGGCCAATCGACGGTGGCGGCGCCGGCCGGCCAGGACACCGACGATTTGCTGCGGTCGGTGAGGTTGCGCAGCGACAGCTTGGTCTTCCTACCGGCCTTCGAGCGCCACAGCTTGACCGGTCTGCCGGCGTTCACGCAGTGATTGCCGGAGCGGGTGATATCGACCACCCACGGGTCGTCCGGAGCTTCCGGCGGCTTGGCGGCGCGCATGGTGCCGAGCTCCCCGGTTTCCTTGCCCGCCCCGGTCAGCAAACCGGAAAGAGACGCCACCAGGTTGCCGCCGTCGGCGCCGCCGCCGCCGGCCTCGACCGGGCCCGACCGTGGTCCGGCGAGAGTCATCGGCGTGCCGGCTTCGGTAATCAGCGTCACTTCGGCGCCGGCCGGCACATCGAGCGCGGCACCGGATTTGAATACCTGGCCGGCTTTGATGTCGGGCGCCGTACTGGCGATGACGACCATGTCGCCGGCCAGCGCCGCGCCGGCGAAGCCAATGAAGACGATGAAGAGGAGAAAGACCAATCCGCGGGATACCATCACTTCTCTCCCATGACGATACGAGTACCGGATTCGCCGCTTTCCAGCCTTTTCAGGTGAAAGGCGGCCAACCCATCCTCTGGATTCAATTCTAAAACATTCCGAAAAGCCGTAACAGCCTCGGGGTTATCCTCCTCCATATACCGGAAAGCCTCGGCATAGGCTGTGACGGCGCGCATAGTCTTGCTGTCATCGGAAACCGGTTCGAATACCTCGATCGCTTCCTCCTTGCCCTTCAGCACGAGGGCGCCGACTTGCCGGAATTCGAGGTCGGGACATTGGCGGGCGGTGGTTTCGCTGATGCAGACCCGGGTGCCGAGGTGCTTGTTGACGCTTTCCAGGCGGGCCGCCGTGTTGACGGTGTCGCCGAGGCCGGTGTAGTCGAAGAACTGCTCGCTGCCGAAGTTGCCGACGGTGGCGATCCCGGTATGGACGCCGATACGGGTGATGCCGACTTCGACGCCGCGCGCCGCCTGGTCCTCGACGAAACGCTGGCCGAAGGCGTCCATCTCGAGGGCGCAGGCGACGGCGCGGGCCCGGTGGTCGGGCTGCTCGACCGGCGCATTGAAAAAGGCGACAACGGCATCGCCGATCAGCTTGTCCAGAGTCGCATCGTGCTTGAGCGCGATGTCCAGCATTCCGCCCATGTACTCCCACAGCAATTTGACCAGCGCTTCCGGCTCGGTGCGCTCGGTCAACGACGTGAAGCTAGCCATGTCGGTGAACAGGAAGGTCAGTTCGCGGCGGTCGCCGCCGACCTTGAGCTGGTCGGGGTCGGCGATCAATTGGTCGACGACGGAGCGCGACACGAAGTGCGAAAAGGCCTCGCGGATGTAGCGTTTCTGCTCGCGGTCGCGGCGCCCGAGATAAGCGACGCCGCCGCCGCTGCCGATCAGAAAGGCGATCGAGGGAGGCAGCAGCGGTAGCATCAGGCCGGTTTGGCCATAGGCGGCGAAGCCGCCGATCCAGACGGCGGCGACGATGACGGCGACCAGTAGGCCCTTGACGGCGGTGACGGCGTCGAGCGCCGCCACCGCCAACCCGAGAACGGCGACCGCCAGGACCAGCGCCGCCGTGCCGCCGGTGCCGAGCGCCGGCTTGTTGCGGCCGTCGAGCAGTTGGGCCAGGGCGTGGGCATGGACGACGACGCCGGGCAGCGAGCCGGCACGGGCGCCGCGGGCGGCGGCGAACGGGGTGCGGTGGCGGTCGATCATCGGCAGGTCTGCACCGATCAGGAAGACCTTGCCGGCCAGCCACGGCTTCGGCAGGAACGCCGCGGTATGGGCCGGGAACCTCTTGAAGGCGGGAGTTTTGGAGTCGGGCGGCGGCCGGTAGGCGAGGTCGAGGTCGTCTTTCGGCGTCGAGCGACCGAGAAGGTCGGCGATGACGCTCATGAAGCCGGGCCGCCACTTGCCGTCGATGGTCTCGCCGGCATAGATCCAGCGCACGGTGCCGTCGGCGCCGTCCTTGGCCAGGTTGGCCGGGCCGCTGCGGATGCCGGAGGTGAAGGCGCCGAGATAGGCTGCTTGCTTCTTGGTCAGTCCGAACCCCTTGCCGGCCGAAGCGACCACGACCGGCGTCGACAACTCAAGCAGGGTTTTGCGGAGCAGGTTGTCCTTGGCCGGCTCGGTCGGCTGGTCGAACAGGATGTCGATACCGATGGCGGCCGGCCTGGCTTCGTCGAGTTTCCTCAAGAGCGCCGCCAGGAAACCGCGGTCGACCGGCGAGCGGTAGGGAAGCGCCGCCAGGGTGTCCTCGGTGATGGTGAGGACGACGACGTCCGCGTTCTGCGGTTCGGGCGAGGCCAGGGCGCCGAACCGGAAATCGGCCAGCCAGTTCTCCGTCACCTGGACGATCGGCAGCAGGCGTGGCAGGCCGAGGCCGACGCTGGCCGAAAGAACGGCGATCAGCAGAACCGGAACGATGTCTCGAGGGGAAATCGAATGGAACATGGTACGGGCCCGCCGCCCCTACCATAGAGCGCGTTTCGTCGAATTTGAAACGCCAATCGGAGTCGGATCGAGTTTGTCGGCGACCGCCGGCGAATTCGGGCGTCGCCGAGGAAGACGACAGCAGGTCGGCGATAAGCGGCGGTCGGGGGTGGACGTTCACCGCGCGCGCGATCGGGCGCGGAAAGAAAGGGTGGCACGGGTCCCATCGACCCGGCGCCGCCCTCTTGACCTGGCGAAGCCCTAATTGATGTTCTGCAGAAGCTGCGGCCTCTTCGCGGCCGCCTTATCGGCCAACTTTTGGCACTTCTTTTTCTTGCCCTTGGCGGCGGCGGCGGCCGCTTTTTCGAGAAGATTCTTGGCCGCTTGAACGTTCGAGTTCTTGGCGTTGCCGGCGGACAGCGCGTCCTGCATGGCGGCGACCCTGGAGGCGCAGTCGGCACGGGCCGGGGTGGCGGTGGCGAACGCGGTAAGGAAAAGCGCCGCCGCGGCGGCGGACAGGATGGTGGGTTTCATCTCTTGGTTTCCCCCTCAGGTGGTAGCTCGACAGTCGGGCGATAGTTTACGGCTTTTTCGCCGCCTGTAAACGGGGTGCCGGAAACGCCGACTTTCCCCGCCACGCCAACGTGGCGCCGAACAAAACCGGCGCCGCCGGGCCTCTGCGGTATCAGGTTCAGGGTTGACCCGGTGAAACGGAGAACGGCCGTCATCAAGTGGGTTGGACGCGCCGTGGTGTCTTAAAACGAGGATATCCACGGTACCCTTGGCCACCTAATCCGGTTCGGGGCTGGTTTCCCGCGCTGGGTCGGTTTCCCCTGTTTGGGGAGAGGTCCGTGTCGTCTCCTCGTAGGCTTTTCGGTCGAATGCGGACATGGATCGCAGCGCGCCCGGAAGTTTGCTGGCAGCCTCAAGCAGGCTTCGGCAAGCCATGCGCGGAAAAATCCGTTCGGAAAAATCGAGGTTTGGGCGAACTCCTGGCGACCCTCAAATGAGAGCTTTTTCAGACGTTAGGAAAACCCGGGCCGGAACACCATCAGCGCCAATATCGCCGTCATGGCGATGAGCGCCGGCCAGCCCAGGACGAACCATAGCCGCATACAGCGGTGATAGTCGGCTGGTAGCGGCTCGTTCTCGGCGCCGCGGGTGGCCAGGTCGCGCATGCGGATTTGCAGTCGGACGACCGGCAACCAGCAGCCGGCGGCCAGGACGTAAAGGCCGAGGCTGGCGACGATCCAGGTTTCCGACCAGGTATAGCCGGCGAGGTGAACGAGCCAGGCCCCGGTCAACGGCTGCAGGAATACCGTCGGCGTGGTGAATATCCAGTCGGCCAGGACGACGGTGCGGCTGACCGAAGCGATGGCCCGGACTTCGCCTCGCAGATGGGTCGCGTACATGAAGAACGCGGTGCCCACTCCGGTGCCGACCAGTACCGTCGCCGACAGGATGTGGAGCAGCTTCACGGCGCTGAAAAGATCCATCATCGCCGCTCCGCCAGCACCATCATGACGAGGATCGCCGGGATCAGCGCAAGGTTCTTGACCAGCCCGCCCAGGGGTGCCAGCCACAACTCCGGCGCCTCCAGCCCGACGACGAACGTATATCCAAGAACCATCACCAGCATGGCCAGACCGGCCGGGCGGACGAAACGGGCGAACAACGCTGCGGCCCCGACCAGGATGTCGAGGATCGAGGTCGACCAGATCGCCAAGCGATGGGTTTCCGAATCCATACCGAGGGTCGGTACCTCGCTCAGGAACGCCGACGAAATCATTGCGAAGCCGGCGATCCCGGAGACGATCCACACGGCCGCAAGGCACAACCGCAGAACCGGGCCGAGGAAATAGAGGCGTGCATGCCAGCGGTCCTGGACGTGGCTGGGATGACGAGCAAGCGCCTCGCTAACGCTGATCGGCCTATGGCCGCTCAATGCTTCCAGGGTCTCGAAGGCGTCGTCGGCGCCGACATTGCCCCGCATCAACATCTTGTACATTGCCCGGCCCAGAGGTCCGGAGCCGAAGATCTGGCCCAGCGCGGCGCCGAATCGGACGGCAGCGCCCGGTAGCTTGGCGATGCGGACGGGCCGCAACTTCAGCCATTGCCGCAGGTTGACCAGAAACGTGGCGAGATCCATGTGCTCTGGCCCGACGGCCTCGACGACCCTCCTGATCGGCTTGGTCCGGTCGATGATGCCGACGACAGCAGCCGCCAGGTCCTCCGCCGTGATCGGCGCCATCTGTAGGGAGTTCCGTGAACCCGTACCCGGGACGAACAGCACCCATGGCAGCGCCGCCATGGCACGCAGCAGCGAGGTGCCGCCGTAGCTGCCCGCCGGTGACCAGACCAGCGACGGGCGGACAACGGTCCAGTCGAGGGAGGTCGCCATCAATGCCTTGTCGCCTTCGTGCTTGGAGGCGACGAAGGCCGTGTCGGCGGCGTCACCAATGGCCGATATCTGGACGACCTTGTCGACGCCAACCTGTTCACAGGCCGCGAACAGGGCCACCGGTGCGACGCGGTGAACCCGATCGAAGGTCGCTTGGCCGGTCTCGCGCAGGATGCCCGCGCAATTGACCACGGCCTCGACGCCGTCGAGCCGCGGCAGCCAGTCGCCGGGTTCAAGGTCGCGGGCGAAGTCGCAGGCGATGCGGCCCGGCGGCGATACGCCGGTCCCGGCGCGGACCCCGCGTAGGACCGTGTGACCGCCGGATTCCAACGCCGCCGCCACGTGACTGCCGATGAACCCGTTGGCCCCCGTAACCAGAATACGCACCCGTCTTTCTCCTCCCCGCGCGCCCATACTATCCCACTTGTTGAAATCCCGTCTCCATGGTTTCACAATCCATGGCTGAACGGGGAGATATCAATGGAAGCGGTTTTCAAGAGCTTGCTGGCCGGGTTTCCGATCCTGATGCTGCATTCGGCGCTGACGTTTGCCATCCTGATTTGCGGCGTCCTGGTCCATGTCAGGATCACGCCCTACAGCGACGTCAAGCTCGTCAAGGAAGGAAATACGGCTGTCGCGGTGACACTAGGCGGTGCGATCCTGGGTCTGGCGATCCCTTTGGCGTTCTGTTTGGCGAGCAGCGTCAGCGGACTCGATATCCTGGTTTGGGGTGTCGTCGTCGTGGTTCTGCAGTTGATCGCTTACAAAATCGCCGACTTCATTCTCAGCGACCTGCCACAGCGTATCGAAAATGGAGAAATCGGCGCCGCCGTCTTTCTGGTCTCGATCAAGCTCGCGGTGGCCGCGATCAATGCCGCCGCCGTCGTCGGTTAGGGCCGGGCGGCCGACGCGGATTGAGGAAACCCCGACATGCGCATCACGACCTTCCTGTTTCTCCTGTGGGCCGGCATCGGGGTCGGCGGACTCATCCTGGAAGAGGTCGAGGCGTGGTGGCAGGATAGCTTTTCGCGCCGGCCGGATCCTCGGATCTTCGAAGGACCGCTTTGGGAGTTCGCCACCGAGGATTGGCAGCACTGGGATGTTGCCCCGAGCGAGAACGAAGTTCCGAGGCAGGCACCCGTGTTGAAAGAGATGGTTATCGAGGAACTCGAGGAAGGTGGCCCCGTCGTCGGGACGGCGTTCTCCGTGACAAGATCGGGATACTGGCTGACCGCCCGTCATGTCGTCGACAACTGCGGGAAGGTGCTGATCCAGGTCGCCTCGGATACGGGTATCAGAGTACGAAAAATTGTCTCTCACCCGAAAGCCGATGTCAGTCTGCTGGAGACCGACCGGGGGTTCCCGCCGCTGGCCGTCGCGAAGGAGGCTGGGGACCCCGAGAACGGATTTCACTTCGGTTTTCCACGCGCCATTCCGGGCGCGCTTCACACCACGTATCTGGGTCAAGGCCGTATCATGTTTCCAAGCCGGGTCGACTCCTCGGAGCCTGTTTTCGTCTGGACCGAGGAATCGCGCGTGCCGAATGTTTTCGAATCGCTGGGTGGGATAAGCGGTGGCCCGGTCGTCGACGATGCGGGTCGGGTCATCGGCGTGATATTGGCGGAATCGGCACGCCGCGGACGGACCTACTCGGCGACGCCCGCGACGGTCGGCCAGACACTCGATCTGGCCGGAGCCGACATCACGGCGCCGGATACCGCCTTTTCTTACCGGCAAAGACTTACGGCAGACGATTACGCCAAGTTCGGCCGTGCCGTCATAAGAGGCTTGACGGTGGCCCGGGTGATCTGCCGGCAATAGAGCCCGGTCGCGTTCGAGCCGTATCTACCTGGCGAGCGAGAAAATCTCGGTCAACAGCCGACCGATAGTTTCCGCCATGCCGTCGAGGTCCCGATAGACGGCTTTCAGGGCCCGAACGTGGGCGAACACCAGAACCGCGACGGCGATCGCTACGACGGCGCGACCGATCCTGCCTCTTCCCCAACCTATACCCAACACCGCGCAGATCGCCGGCCACCAGATCATGTAGACGATCACCAACCCCGGAGTCGAAAGGCGGCGGACCGGCGGAACAAGAAGCGGTGGAATCGCCATCAGATATTCCAACGGTTTCAGGGCGGAAATCCCCTGCGCCGCGCCGCTCAACCCGATGGCCAGCAATAGGACGGCAATCGCCATGCCGATCACGGCGCCGACCGACCATGGCTTCCTCAGGTGTTCCAATTTCGGACCATACTTCCAGTTCGGATCACGGACGACGATACACGAGTGCGACCGCCACGTCTCGAACGGGAGGCAAGGGAACGGCAACGCCGCCCTCGCGCGCGACCCGACGACGGGGGATCGGCGACGCCCTCGTAGTCGGCTTCAATTGTGACAACCCTTGGCGACACAGATCCAGAAGCCGCCGGTTAGTTGCTCGGCTCGACGTTCGAAGCGGGCTCGTCTTCGTCGGCTGCCGGCCCGGAAAGGGGCGGGGTTCCCTCCACCGGTTTGATTTTGAGCGGTGGAATGCGGATATCCGGAAACACTTTGACGACGTGGTTTCGGTGCGCCCACCTGACGATGCCGGCGAGGTCGCCGTAGGCGGCGATGGCCTCGTCCTCGGCGCCGAACCGCACGAATGCCCGCAGGCTCGGGCCATACTCGTCGATCTGCCACGGCCAGCCGTAGGTGAGCTCCATGTGTCGATGGGGCGGATAGAGCGGCGAGGCGACCACCCGCAGGTACTTCTCGCCGATCCGGTCCAACTCCTCGATCCCCGTCGGGTGCTCCAGGTGGTGAGGGAAGACCACGTTGCCGGCGGTGTCCCGGTGGTGGCCTCCGAACCGCTTGAGCACCTTGCGAGCCGTCTCCGGGGTCAGGGCGAGCAGAACCTCGCCGGGAATCGGTCCCGGCTTCAACGGCCGGCTCCTTGCCGCCACCTCGGCCTCCGAGGGGCGCCAGGATAACCAGGCGGTGACGAACTCCAGGAGGTTGCGAACGTATCTGGTGTGACCGAGTCGCAGGTCCACCCTGACCAGGTAGTACTTGATCAGAGGCGAGTTCGGCGCATTGAGGCGGGCCTGATGCAAGCGTGCCGCCGACTCGTTCAATCGCCCCAGACGCTCGAGGGCGACGGCGTGAGCGAGTTCGCAGTCCCACCAACAGTACCCATGGCCGCCGTTGCTTTCGACAAGCAGTCGTTCGGCCTCGACGTTTTCGCCGAGAGCCAGGAGCGCCCAGGCCCGATACTTGGGAAGCTCCTTGAACGCCGACTTCTCGATCGTCCCCGCCATTTTCTCCAGAAGCGAAGCGGCCTCCCGGAAGTCGCCACGATCCATCATCTCGACCGCGCGATAGAGGGTCTTGCGCCACGGCTCCCGACCCCGGTAGCGCGGATTGAAGCGGCTGAAACCGCCGGCCAGCGTCAGGGGATCGATGGGCTCGACACCGGCCGCGACGGCGGCGGAAAGAAGCTCCTGCGCTTCATCGACGTTTCCCTCCCGCAGGGCTTCGACGACCGGCAATTCGGAGGTCGGCTCGGCCGCCAGCGAACCGTCCACCGGCAAGGCGACCAGCAGCGACCAGAGGATTATCGACGCCAGCGCCGCCGCGACCCATGAACGGACGGACGCGGACTTGGAATCGGTCTTCCGGCCCACTCCATCGGTCACGGAAGGGATGTGGGCGGTCCTGTTGGGCAGATATTGAGGAGTAGAACGGCGTTTTCTCATGGTTTACTGGCTCCACGACCCGTCGGCCTGCCGGCAGGCGACGGATTGTCCGGTGCGTTCCTCGCGTCCCTTGAGGATGAATATCTGCCGATAGACGCGGCAGGGCTCGCCGTTCTGACCCGCGAAGCGGCCGCTCAGGACGATCAGGCCGGCATGTCCGATTCCGTTGTTCTCCCAGCGAAAAGCCTCTCCGTCGCGGGCGATCTGAAAAGCCGCCAGGTAGGTTTCGTGAATGACATCGCGGTCGGCCTTCGTCAGCCGCGTCTTCACGGAATCGCTGACGCCGGGGCCGAGCAACGTCGTGTCGATGCGCTTCAGGAACGCGAGCTTCGCCTGCTGCATTGCCTGCTTCTTGGCTTCCTGCTCCTTGATCTCGAGCAACCGCTGCTGCTCGGCCAGCGCCTGCTGCGCGCGCGCTTCGAGAACCGTGGCCCGCTGCGCCATCAGGCCCTCGTGCCCGGGGGATACGTCGAGCCCCTTGGCGGCGAAGGACCCGGCCTTCTCGAATTCCTCCATTATGAGGGCGTTCCTCGACAGTGCCAGATAACGCTCGGCGATGCGGACCATTCCTTCCTTTGCTTCTCGGCTGTCCGGATCGATTTCGAGGACGCTCCGGAGCGTCTCGTAGGCGTTGTCGCCGGGCGGCGCGGTCAGGCGATCCGCGGCCAGCTGCCCGGCGGCCGTATCGAGGAGTTGGCGGAGCCGGTCGGATGGGGGCGGCGGCGCCAGCGAGGCCGTAACCGCCGCCGATTCCTTTTCGAGATCCTCGGAAAGCTCCTTTTGCGGCGGTGTTTGGCCCGGCCGCTCGTAGGCGACCAGTCGCGGTTGTCGTGCCGCCACGGTGCGTCCTTCCTTGTCCACTTGAATCAGGGTCGTCTTGCGATCGGCGATCTCGACGCCGTCGATGCGGACATCCTTGCCGGCGGCGCGGATCACCACGCCGTAAACGCCGGCCGGAACCTCCACGGCCGGGCCGCCGACCCGTCCGTCCGCGATCGTCTCTCCGCCCAGGTCGCGCACCTCGAACGGCGCGTTGAAGGTTTGGCGGAGGGCGGCGCGAAGCTTTTCTGCGTTGCCGGCTTCGTAGAACGTACCGCCAGCCACTTCCGCCAGGTCGCGAAGACTGTCGGCGATGTTCTTGCGGCCGACGGCGAATCCGACGATGTCCATTCGAACCTTGAAACCGGACTCCCGCAAGTCGCGGATAACTTCCGGCGGAAAGTATGGACTTCCCGGTCCATGGCAATCGTCGACGCCGTCGGTGACCAGGATCACCTTTCTGTCCTCGGCGTCGGACGGAAAGTCGCCGGGGATCTGGCTCAGGCTGTAGCCCATGGCCGTCTGGCTCTTGCGCCCGCCGTGGACGCGCTGGCCGATCCATTCGATGAGCTTGCCCCGGTAATCCGCGTTCATCGGCACGATCTTCGCCACCTGCCCCGTCGTCGAGAGACAGCGATCGCGCTTGCTGGCGTTGGGATTGCTCGGCGGAAACCCGAAAGCCCGCAGTCCCAGAAGAACCCCGTCGGGGATGTCCTCGATCATGCCGATAAGCGCTTTCTTCGCCGCCGTCAGCCTGTTCTTCTCTTTCGGGCAGCGGACGTCGCGGTTCAGGCACCATCCCATGCTGCCGGAGAGATCGACCACGAGGTCGATGGCGGCGGCGTTCGGGGCGACGACCCGCTCGCCGATCTCTTCTATTCGCAGGGTTCCCATGCCCCGGGATACGTCGGCTTTGAGGCGGTAAAAGGTATCGCTCGAGATTTCCTCGCGAACGGCGCCATAGAGATCGACAAGTCTTTCGGAGGCGGGCGTGAACAGGAACCGCCCGCCGGTCGCTTCCGCCATGGCGCGCAGCGTGTCGGCGCCGGTGCTGGCGTAGTCCTTGGAGAAGACGTCCCAAAAATAACTCAACGGCTCGCCGAGCCCGATGGTGTAAATGCGGACGGAATCGGTCTCGACGGTCTCCCAGAACTTCCGGTAGGACGCGCCCTTGGACGTGGAATCCTTGCCGTCGGTCATGGCGATGATGGCCCTGTTCCCGACCTTGCCGACCGCTTCCTTGGCGGCGACGATGGCGTCGAAGAACGAGGTCCCCCCCTTGGCATAGATCACACGATCCTTTCCGGTGTTTTCCAGAATCCCGATCAGCAGGCAATGCTGCCGGGCCGATCCGCTCTCGGGGCAGGCGTCCTTGACCTGCTGCTGTGCCTTCTCTGGATCGATTTCCTCGACATCCGCCCCGAACCGAATCAGACGGATGTCCTCGTCGGCCGGGGCGCCGCGGATATAGGAAACGAGCGCCTCGCGCAGGTGCTCGGTCCGGCCCTCCATGCTGCCGCTGGTGTCAAAGACGAGAGCGACCGTGGTCCTCGGCTGACTGACGCGGAACCGGTAACGACCGGCCGGCACGTTCCACGACCAGTCGAACCGGGGCGTCGTCGCCGTCGCCGGGCTGAAGGTCTTGACCGTGTTTCCCGTCTCGTCCTCCAGTCCGACCGAGGTTCGAATGTAGGGCCGACTCTCCATCTCCACGTTGATGGTGTTGAAAGGTTCCTCCGGCGCCAAGGCGAAGAAATCGGTCTCGCCGGAGCGGGTTCGACCGGCGACGGTTTTTCCCGTTTGCAGCGGGTTGGCCGTGGCCGGCGTATCGTTGGCCTCGGTCTCGCAAACGACGTCGGCGCCGCCGCAGGCGAACGGCTCGACGCCGCCCGGTGTCGTTGCCCGCGCCCCCACGGCTTCGCTACCGGGTCGGGCCTCGACGAGGATAGAGTGGCGGCCGCCGGCGGTCTCCTCGATCACGCGGACCTTCCCTAGGGTCGTGCGCGAACCGCCGTGATTCGACAGGATGCGCAACTCCACATAGCGCGCCGGTGTCGGTTCATTGAAGACAAGCTCCCATGGGCCGCCTTCTTTCGACAGGACCAGCGGCTGCGGTCGGTCGAAAGCCGCCGTCCGGAAATCGGCAACCGGGCTTCGGCGCGAGACCAGGACCCGGAGGTCCTTGATGCGCGTCTCCGGCGGATCAGTGGCCGAGGGGACGACAACGATCTTGCGAAGTAGCGCCTCGCGGCCGTCGCGGAAGCCGATCACCAACCGAATGGGGAAGTCCTCCTCGCCCCGCGTCTCGGGTGTTGCCCAGGCCATCTTCTCCAGCTTTTCGTCACGATGGTCGATCAGCAGGCTGGCGTTTCTTTCCTGCTCCTGGGTCGAGAAGAACGCCAGGTGTCCGCCCAAGCGGGAGTCGGCGATGTCGAACTCGGCGTCGGCCAGGACGGAAGCGCGGCCGGCCGCCTCGAAGACCTTGACCTCGCCCAGGACCGGCGCCTTGCCGCCGTAGGTGGAGCGGACGATCAACTTCAGGAAACGCGCCTCGGTCGGCGCGAATCGCACCACCCGGGGTCCCCAGTCGGAATCCAGGATATAGGTGCCGATCTTCGCAAAACCGGCTTCGTCCTGAAAACTCTCCGCCGTCGAGGCGTGCAGTTCGAACAGACGGACGTGGCGAGCGGGCTTCCTGCCTCCGGCTTCGACGCGGGAATCCAGTACCACGGTGTCGATCGTGGCCACTTGCCCGTCTCGAAAAGCGAGGATCAGTTGTTGGGTCTGGCCCGGTCCGTCATTCCCCGACCAGCCCGGCGACGCCGCGTGGCTGCCGTCCGTCAGGTATCTCGCGAACCAACCGTTGTCGTTGTACGGATAGGAGCCGGCGTATTCGGAAGTGGCGGCGACGACACGGCCGCCGAGGCCGTTCCAGGCGATATTCAGGCGGCCCGCCGTCTGCCCGGCCAGCGGTTCCGTGAAAGCTTCGGCCAACAGGGTGGTCTCGCCGGCGGCCGGGGTTTCGGGGACGATCACGTCGTCGATCGCCGCCCTCAGCGTGTAGGGTTCTCCGCCGATGGCTCGATAAACGGACCGTATGGCGACGCGAAGGCGGCGGGCGCGGACGGCCGGAAACGAGAGTTCCTGGTAGGCCTCGACGTTGTCCAGCAGATAGGTGCCGAGCGGCGTGAAATCGCCGGCCTGTTCGGAGTTCGAGTAGGACACCTCCACCTCTCTCGGCACTGCGGTCTTGGAATACCCGCCGACGACGGGGCGCAGGAGAAGGCGGTCGAGCCGCGCCTCACGCCCGTCCAGGAAGCCGAGGACGAATCCCTGGCCGGCGGCGGCGCCCGCAGTCAGCCACGATCCCGCCGAGGGGCCGATCAGCTTGTCCTTGTCGGCGGCGCGCGACGACACCCAGATCACCCGGCCGCCGAGGGCGGGATCGGCCAGGTTGGCCATGCGGTCGCTCTTCGCGACCTCGGCCACCGGCCGCGTCCGAACGCCCTCGAGTATCGACGGGCGGCCCTGGGATTCCAGGGCCATCAACTCGACGATCCCGTAGCGGCCGCCGGCGTGGGTGGAAAGCACCCTGAGCTTGAGCCGCCGCGCCCGGACCGGCGCGAAGGCGATCTCCTGGAAGCGCATCACCGGCCGCATCTGAGCCCGTCCGACGGTTCTGAAGTCGTCTCCCTCGGCGCTGGAGGACACGGCCACCTCGATCTCTTTCGGAAAGCCCCGCCCCTTGTCCGGCATCACAACGACCTTTTCGAGCAGCGCCTCGCGGTCGCCGAAGAACGAGAACACCAGGTCGTGCGGCAGGTCGGCCCGTTGCGGGAGCCAGTTGGTGTACGAGTCGCCGTCGATCATCCTGATTCTTTCGCTCTTGTAGGACGGCACGGACGCGACCCATCCACCGTTGGCGAAGGCGGCGACGTTGACGGCCGGGCCGACGTCGGCTTCCTCGATCGGGTGGACCGGCAACGTCGGCGTCGGTTCCGCTTCCGCCGCCGATCCGGCCGGCGGGGACGCCGGTTCGGCGGCATCTGGCGCGGCGGCGGGCTTCGAGGTTGCGGGCGCAACCGGCGCCTCGGCCGTTTCGGTCGCCGATGCCGCCGAAGGCGGTGGCGCCTCGGGCGTTTCGGTGGCCGGCGCGGCGACGGCGCCGGCCGGCGGTTCCGCCGCCTCCAGGACCATGATCTCGCCGATCGCCGCTTTTCGCGGCTTGCCGGGCCTGCCTTCGTAGATCGACAGGATGCGGACGCGGACGAAGCGCGCCGGCCGCGGCGCGAAGGCCAGCGACTGCAAGCTCTTTTGTTCCTTCAGCAGATAGACGCCGACGGCCTCGAAGCCGGTTTTCGGTCCGCTCGCCGAAACGGCGATCTCGACCTCCTTGGGCAGCCGCCCGCGCTGCCAGTGGCCGGAGCGGATCACCACCCGGTCGATTGTCGCCGTCCCGCCGCCCAGTTCGATGACGATGTCCGTGGGCTCGACCGGCGACAGGTCCTCGCCCGCCCGCCAGCCGTTTTTCAGCTTGCCGTCGATGAGACGGTCCTTGGCGAAATCGTTGGACGGCACGCCGACGACCCGGCCGCCGGCCGCGGAAAGCGCCAGATTGCTAGAGGCCGAAAGTTCGGGATCGGCAATTGGCTTTGCTACCTCGGCTTCAGCCGCCAGCGGGAGCACGGTTGGAATACTGAGTAGAAGGCCGGCGACAGTTGCAGCAGCGCAGCAGAACGCAAGTCGGGCACTGAGACGTGCGACAGGGTTTGGAGAAAGACATGTTACCGTGTCAACGTATGTATATCTCCGTTCGTGTGTCCGCCAAAACATCCCTTTTTCTTCGTCGATGTTCACCAATTTCGTTTTCTCGTTCGATAGAGAATCTGGTTACACTGCTCCTCTATCTACAGTCTTCCACCTAGGATCTTTCCAGGGTTCCCCATACTCGGAACGGTTCCAATAATCCCACCAACCACCTGAACAATGATTGCCTGGTAAAAACGTTTCCGGCCCAATGAAAGAATTCCCCCGAATCCAGAAACCAAACCAGCGAATCCACAGATCCCGACATCGGTCCAATCGTTCGCGCTGATCATGCACTGACCGACGTTTATGATGCCGACTAACACATGGATAATGAATCTCTCAGTAAGGTCCTGACCTCTTCCCCCTTCCATTATGCCCAGCAGATCTCCGTTGGTCGGATCAATTCGCCACCATCCCACGAGGAGGCCAGAGGTCGTTTCAGAAAACTTCTCCGGCACAATGACGACGGCACCTCTGCGCAGGTCTCCTTCAATGTCCGCTTTCGCATTCTCCGAAATTTCGAGTTGTTCCAATTCACTCAAGGATTTTTCATCGCCGCGCAATAAAACCAGCCGAACGTCATTCTTAGCGGCAGCGTCGAAAACGGCTTTTATATTGTTCGAAACCCGCCAGGAACCTGGTGAAGAGTTCGCTGGCCTCACGAAAAGTTGGGCGAGGTGCCTCTCAACGGCCGTCTCGATGATGCCCTTGTACATTCGGTATTTTGTGGCACTCCGGCCTTCAGCATCGTTTGCTTCATTTTGCCTGGAAAACACACGTACGGGAGTGCGAACGATGTCAAATCCTTCGGTCATTGTGGCTTGTTTCGCGCCCTTGGCCGACATACGCCGCTCGTAGATCACCAATCCGGGTCGGTTGACGAAGGATCGGAGGTCGGGAAATCGTATTTCTGCAAGGGATGCCGCAGCCGATGCCGAGTTTCTCTCAAATTCCATCAACCTACTTGGAAACAACCGAACTCTTTGCTTGGCAATAGAAGTGTCCTCGGCGGAACGATTGTACGCTATGCTCAACAGTGAATTCAGGTACTTCCTGTTTCCCGTGATTGTTGCAATATGACTGTAGGTGAGATAGGCCTCATCAAGTAGTCCTACTGGCGTCATGATTTCCATGGAGCGAAACAGTTGTAGTTTCAGCTTTTCGATGTCCCGGTACACTCTGGGGTGAGCGGACCAATGTTCCCTCCCACTCTTCGACCATTTTTCGATCGAGATTGATTTTGCGATGTCACGGCGAACGCTGAACCGACTCACCTCCGCTCCTAGACCCCGTGGCGAATCCAAAGTGTAGGTCGCCCAAAGCCCTCCGATGCGCTTGCCATCCGATTGCGGCGGAGTCGTCGAATTCTTACTGGTTGTTGGTTGTGTCAGAGGCGTCAATCGTCCAATGATCGACGTTAACGTTTCCCTTTGGGGCGCGGCAAAGTTTCCAAGCATCGTTGCCAACGAACCTTTCTTATAGTCGTAAACCCTGCCGTGGAAGTCGAAGGAGCGGCCGATTACGGGGTCGTAATCTCCAACAATCAGCATAGGCGTGAATTCGGAGATAGCCGCAATCCTCTCCCTCGACGTTAGTTTTTGGTTGGGGTTTATGTTTGGTAGATTGATCAGGACAACGCTCTGGCCGACTAATTCTGCTACGCGCAGTTTCACCGCGAGCAGCTCGTGATCTACGGTTTCACCGCCATTCTGCATTTCCGCATGGTCAATCGTGCGAAGTATGACACTCAAGCCGAGGACATGAAAAAGCCTATCGGGCAAGGTATTTAAAAAATACGATGGATCGGCTGGAACTTCCCCAACGTTGGAGTTGCCGAACGAAGGGTCGACGTTGATCCAATTTCCCGATCGGTCTTGAAATTGCACCCAGAAATGCTCACGCGCTTCGGCCACCATCTCTTTATACGTTCGGCCACGGTCATCATCGGTTCCGAGTGCGACCCCGTATTCGGACAGTGTGTGATTGATTAGCGCATAATCGTCTTCCACATCTTCCCAGAGATGTTCCGCAAAATCCTCAGATCGATCGGTAATCTCACTGTGAACACGCTGTAGAGCAGAATTATCGAGACCCAACATACCTAAAAGCTTGCTCACTTCTTCCAGAGTGATTATGTCCGCTTTATCGCCAAGTGTTGTTTTTGGTTCGAATACTTCTTCCACCAACCTCTTGGCATCGCCATCGCCGAGCCGTCCCATGGCGAACCGCGTCTTGAACCCATTCTTTTTCAGAAGTTCCGCCAGCAGCACGCTTTGATCGAGCGAGTTGCCGGCCCGTCCCATCAGCGTCCCCTTGGCGCCGCGCAACACCCCCCAATAGGGCTCGTAGCGCACCTCGTCGCGGACGAAGGCGAAGATCTTCTCGACGTCCGGCCCCAGCGCCTCCGCCTTGGCTTCGACGTCGAACCTGGTCTTGTCGATCTTCCCTTCCAGGTATTCGAGGGCGGCGAACATGCGGTCCAGCCGCTCCTTCGCCTGCTCGTAGGTCAAGTCGGGCCGGGCTTCGCCCGGCGCCGGCGCGCCGGTCTGGGCGACGACTTGAGACGGCAGCACGGTCGCCGCCGCGAAGGCGGCGGCGGTGAGCGCGGCGATGGTTTTCCGACGAACGATGGAACAAAGCACGGCCTCGCCTCCCTTCAGGACCGGAAAGGAATCCCCGGGGCTTCCCGGCTCCACTCGCCTCCCTGCCTTCGTCAAAGCGGGAGGTCGCATTTCGTAATATCCATACTATCGTTCAGGTTTTTCGAGTATGACGGAAATCCGTCCGCCGTCCAAGCCGCGAAACCGTTCGTCTGCTGGTCCCTCGATTACCGGAGTTTTCCGCCGCCTCTACCAGCCGTCCAGTCAAATTAGCCAGGTCCGGGCACGCTCGAATTCGGCCCGTCGAAGACGCAAGGCGCGCAGAGCCGGTCGCAGCGGAGCGCCGCCAGGATGTCCTTCAAACCGTGCAGCGTCAGGTGCGGTGTTCGGCGGATTTGCTCAACGATGAAGTCCCGATGTCGATCAAGGACTAGACGGCGATGTCCGCCCATCTGGCCCGGCGCCACGCTGCCCGTCGCCCAATAGCGTTGCGACCACTTCACCACAGAGGAAACCGCAACACCAAAACGCTCGCCAACAGACCGGCAGCTCTCCCCAGACCCAACCGCCGAAACAACCCGTTCTCGAAGATCATTGGAAAAAGGCCGTGCCATGGAGGCTGGCCTCCTCCTCGAGCATCCATCCTGAATCACATTCTCAGCAAAATGGGGATCCCATGTCGATTCAATCACGCAATGACAGGCTCTAGAACGACATCACCAAGACCCAAACAACCGAGCTTGTCTCATGGGCCCGATTATAGAAGCGGACTTCTCGACCCACACTCAATGAAATGGATTTTCCAAGGTTGCCTTCTTGATCGCCGCAACCAACTGTGCCCTCTTGTAGGGCTTGCGGAGTAGGGTCACGTTGCGGTGTGCGGTATCGTCGGGGCTGCATTGGTTGATGTCCTTGTCGGGATATCCCGATGTCAGCAGCATCTTGATTCGAGGATGCTTCCGCCCGACGACTTCGGCGAGGTCGAACCCGCTCATTCCTGCAGGCATGATGACGTCGCTGAGCACCAAATCGATGGTGTCGCCTCTGGCATCCAGGATTTCCTGTGCCGACGGTCCGTCTTCTGCATCAATCACCCGACAACCAAGCTTGCTCAAAGTGCAGGCTGTTGTCGCTCGAACCTGCGGGTCGTCCTCGACCACCAAGACGGTCTTCTCCTCGAGTGCGGCGGCAGATAACGGCGTATCATCCCCTTGCTGCCTGTTCCCTCTCTTTGCAATCGGAAGATAGAGTGAAATTGTCGTTCCCTCTCCCTTCTTGCTGGCGACACCGACATGGCCATTGGATTGGTGAATGAACCCGTAGACCATACTTAGGCCCAGGCCGGTGCCCTCTCCGATCCCCTTCGTCGTGAAGAACGGCTCCAGCACTCGATCAATGTTCTCCTCGTCAATTCCAACGCCTGTGTCGGTAACGGTGATCAGGGCATGGAGACCGTAGACCTCTTCATTACTCGGTCCCAACCGTTCACCTCCAAGATCGACGGAAGACGTTCTTATGTTCAGCACGCCTCCATCCGGCATGGCGTCGCGTGCGTTGAGAGCCAAGTTGAGAAGGGCGTTGCCGAACAAGGCCGGGTCAACGTCGACAAGGAATTCTTCGTCAAAGAACTCCGTGTCGATCCTGATATCCTCGCCCAGCGTTCGCTCCAATAATCTGAGCGTGTCCGTAATCAGCTCATTGGCGTCTACGATCTTGGGAGAAAGCGTTTGTTGACGCGAAAAGGCAAGCAGCTGCTGAGTCAGGGCAGCCCCCTTGTCGACGGCCTTCAATGCCGCCTCGATATTGCTACGTAAGGGAGTATCGATTTGCATCTTGTCCATTGCCAACTCAAGGTTGCCGGCCACAATGTGCAGGATGTTGTTGAAGTCGTGGGCGACGCCTCCCGTCAATTGCCCGACGGCCTCCATCTTTTGCGCCTGGCGGAGTTGCTCCTCCGTGCGGTTGTGTTCTGTGAGATCGACATGCACCGCCCCAACCCCGACTATACCGCCATCAGAACCAAAAACCGGGAACTTGGTCGTGAGGAATTCCGTAACGGAATCGCCGCGATGGAACTTCTCGTCGCGTGAGATTACCTGTCTGCTCTCAATAACTTCACGATCATGATGTATGCCCGACCGTGCGAAGTCGCTGTCGAAAACCTCGCGCGGAGTCCTGCCGATGATTGCCTCGGTGCTCATGCCGGCAATCGTCTCGAAGTACTTGTTGACCAACAAGTAGCGTCCTTCGATATCCTTAAGAGAGATTGCATCGGGAGAATTCTCGACAATTGCCCGCAACCTAGCCTCGTTTTCTCGCAACGCCTCCTCCGCCTGCGTCCGCTCGATGGCGATACTGGCCAGTTGGGCGGCGGTCTCGATGCTATCCAGGTCAAATCGGGTAGGCTGGCGCGGCTGGTGATAATACATGGCGAAAGTCCCCAGCACGTTACCGGCGCTCGATATGATCGGTTGCGACCAACACGCTCTCAGGTCCGCCGCGGCGGCAAGATCTCGGAAATCGACCCAGTAGGGGTGTGTCAGGACGTCCTCAGCAATGACCACTTCGCCGGTGTAAGCGGCCGCGCCGCACGAACCCACATCCTCGCCGATTTCCAGTCCGTCGATTGCTTCGTTGTAAAAGGCCGGCAGACTTGGCGCTGCCCCATGACGGAGCTGCCTGCCCTTATTGTCGAGAAGCAATACGGAGCCGAGCATTTCCGGGTTGATTTCCTCGGCGGTCGTTACCAGGAGCGATAAGACTTCCTCCAGTGAGCCTCCGGTGGCTAAACGTTCCAACACCTTGTTGCGGCCTTCAAACAGGGTCGCCATCCGGTGGCGCTCGGTGATTTCAATTGATATGGAACCCAGGCCGATGGGGTCGCCGCGTGAATCAAGGATCGGGAACCGGGTCTCCAGGTCCGTATGGAATTCTCCGTCGCGACAATATGGAATTTCGACCTCCTTACGAATCGCGGAACAGGTTTCCAAGACCTCGCGGTCGAAGTCCTCGATATAGTCGAAGGCCTTGTCGCTATGGATATCGGCAGCGGTCTTTCCCTCAATCTCCCCAAGGGTGACGCCGTAGCGCTCCTCGAATTCGCGGTTCGCCAGGATGTAACGACCTTCCAGATCCTTGAACACGATCTCGACCGGCGAATTGTCGATGAGGGACCTAAGCTTGGCCTCTCTCAATTTAAGCTTCTTCTCCCTAGCCCGGCTTTGCCGGCGACTATCTGCCTGATCCAGCAGGTTTCGGACGATACTTGGAATCAACTCGAGATAGATGCCCTCGTTATCCTTGATTACATAGTTAGAGATACCGAGCGCCAAAGCCTCGGCTGCAATCCGCTCGCTCCCTTTTCCCACAACCATGATTATGGGAAGGTCGCCATCCTTCTCCAGAAGCTCCTGTGCAATCTCAATCCCGGGTCGGTCGGGGAGTTGAGAATCGACTGCGACGATGTCATACGGGGCATCGGCGTGCATCGCTAGACCGGCTTCGCCGCTAAAGGCGACATCGATCAGATAGCCGTACGCTTCCACTGCCGTCTTGAACAGCTCACATAGCGGCTTTTCATCTTCGACATAGAGAATGCGAACGCCTCGCACGAACGGCCTCCTTTTCATTCTACAATAACGCGAAGAACGATTGTTGTTCAACCGGGTCTGGGAGCGTTAAAATATGCGAAAATATCAGAGAGGTGTATTTCCTGCATTGATCCGCGTCAAACGGGAATTGATTTTCGTGCTTAGCCCAGCGACGTTTGCTCCTGATGCCGTGGCCCGCTCCAGCCACCGGCATCTCGATGTGCCGGAGTGTGGCTGACATCGCGTATCGCAGCCGCCAATTCCATGAACTCAAAGGGTTTGCGAAGTAGGACTGCCTCGGTCTCGTCCGGCTCTTCTGCACTTGGGAAACCTTCCGAATGCTCCGAAGCCACCAGCACTTTTGTGCCTTGACAATGGCGTTTCAATTCTCAGGCCAGATCCAGACCACTCATCCCTGGAACCAAAACCATATCACTCACCACAAGATCGGCATGGCCGTCCTAATCTTCGGGAAGCGTCAGAGCCGACGGGCTGTCTACCGCTTCCAGCCCGTCGTAGCCGAGCCGGTTTGGCTCGACGGCCATTTGTCGTCCATCAGCGTCTTGCCTGAACGGGTTTTTTGCGTTGTTCCGGAATCTATCAGTTGCCGGCGATCATCAAGATTTCCAGATGTTTCGATATGTATCCGGGTTCCGTCGAGGCGCTTGGTGGAGCTAGAATCCGGCAGCTAGCTCGCGGGAACACCACCGCCGTTCAGACGTCCGCCACCGACTGGGAACCGACATTCCGATCGAGAGGAGTACCGGCGCTCACCCCTCCATGGAGGCTCTCTTCGCCGCTTTTCAGGTGGACGACGATGCCCTTGGAATCGTCGAGGTCGAGAGCCTTTTCATCATCGAGGCCGCGGCACGTCCCGCGTAACGCCTTGCCAGCTTCACGGTGGGTGACGACGACGTAGCAGGCATTCCGGTCCTGGACCGCAAGCCAAGAAAGAAGGCGCGATTTCGCGTTCTTGAAACTCTCGCCGCCAACGGGAACGTATACCGTGCGGTTGACGACCCAGTTCCCCCAGTCGTCGGGATAGCGCTCGTCGACCTCGTCCCGGGTTCTGCCCTCCCAGCGGCCGAAACTGCGTTCCATAAGACGTTCGTCAAAGAGAACGGTCTGGAAATCCCAACCCAGGTGATTGCAGATGATCGCCGTCGTTTGCTTGCAGCATCGCAGTGGGCTCGACTGGAAGACGACGTTGTCGCGACCGGCCAGCTCAGGGGCCAACTGCGCCGCCGCCGCCTGGACCTGTGCGACGCCGGCCGGGGTCAAATCCGACTCCATTTGGCCCTGGAAAACCCCGTTGCGATCCCACTCGGTTTCGCCATGGCGGATCAGGTAGATCTCGGGATGCAGCATGCCGATATCCTAGACAACAACGCCGGCCTTCAGGATGAGGTCTCTCGGTGGCAGCGAAAACCGATGTGGGAGCGACAATTCGATCACGGCCTCCTCCGGAGCCTCCTTGCTCCGAGCAGTCGAGTCTGTTCGGGGCCAATTACCTCAATATGACAAAGTTCCGAAGGCGGTGGGGCCCGAATTTGTAAGGGGTCCGAAAATTTTTGTAAGCGCACTGTAAAGATGCAGTCCTACCTGTTTACCGTTATTCCGGACAGGTGATACCGTGCAGGCGTATCCGATGATGGTCGCGACTTCTGGGTCCAGCAGCCGGCGGCAAAGGTATTGGGCGCTGAAAATGGCTGTAGAAACATATGGCTGCGAGGGTTTCCAAGCCGCTCGAATCTGAAGGTCAAGCGCCCGGAAAACGGCAAATCCCAGCGACGAGGGAACGTTCATGAACATCGGCTTCGGATTGCGGCGGCGCGAGAGATTCCTCTACCTCGTCGGTATCCTGGTGGCGATTTCGGCCGTCGTGATGGGAATATCGATGTTCGTGCTCTTTCGGGCCTCGATCGAGTCGAAAAAGCACGACCTCGTGGAAATGGTCAAGAGCCACGCCCGCGTCATCGAAGGCGTGGCGGAGCACGAACGTTCGACGTCGCAAGGCAGCGATCCGGTTTCGCATGAGCATACGCCCGCTACCCAACGGGTACTCGATTCACTCAGCAAAGGCAGCGGGTTCGGTGCCACCGGCGAGTTCGTTATTGCGCAACGCGAAGGGGATCGGATCGTGTTCCTGTCCACGCCGCGCCATCTCGATCACCCGATCGTGCCGATGCCGATCGGCGCCGAGGAAGCCGAGCTGATGCGCCGGGCTTTGGCCGGAGAAGGCGGGACCATCAGGGGGCTCGACTACCGGGGGGTCGAGGTGCTGGCCGCCTTCGAACCCCTGCCGTCGCTGAAAATGGGGATTGTCGCCAAGCTGGACATGACGGAAATTCGTGCTCCCTTCTTGACGGCGGCGGCGGTCGCGGGCGCCATCGGAATCCTGATCATCGCCTTGGGCGTTCTCGTCTTTCGCCGGATCGGCGTCGAGTCCGTGCTGAGGGCGGCCGGCGGCGTATCGGCCGCGCCCGTCGTCGGGCCGCCGGGAAGCGAGCAAGGCATTCCGGCCGGTCATCTCGCCGTCCTGATTGGGCTTGCGCTGACCATCTTCGCCCTCGATCTGGTGACGCCGCTGGGCATCGCCGGCGGCGTGCCCTTTGTCGCCCTGATCCTGGCCGGTTGGTGGTTGCCCCGGCGATCCGACATATACGTTCTGGCGGCCGCCGCTTCCATCCTTACCGGGCTCGGATACGCCTTCTCGCCGGTGGCGGGGGACCCCGTCGTCGTCCTGATCAACCGCACCTACGCGCTTTTCGTGATCTGGCTGACGGCGATCATCGTCAGCATCGCCAAGGCCTCCGAAATCGCCGTCAGGGACCGTGACGAGCGGGTGCGCTCGATCGTCGAGACGGTCATCGACGGCATCGTCACCATCGATACCTCGGGATCCATTGAATCCTTCAACCCGGAAGCGGAACGCCTGTTCGGTTACGGCGCCGACGAGGTGATCGGCCGGAATGTCGGGATGTTGATGCCGGAACCGTATCGACGCAATCACGATTCCTACGTGCGGAACTATCTGAAGACGGGCAAGGCGAACGTGATCGGTTTGGGCCGTGAAGCGGTCGCGCTCCGCAAGGACGGTTCGGAATTCCCGATCGAATTGGCCGTCAGCGAGATGGCGGTCGGCGGTCGGCGCAAGTTCACCGGCGTCGTTCGCGACATCACCGAACGCAAGCAGGCCGAGGCGCAACTCAAGGAAAGCCGGGACGAACTGGAGGTCCAGGCCGATCAGTTGCAGGAAATGGCCCACACCAGCGAACGGGAGCGCTTGCGGGCGGAAGAGGCGACGGAAGCGAAATCGAGGTTCCTGGCCAACATGAGCCATGAGTTGCGAACCCCGTTGAACGCTATCATCGGATACAGCGAGATGCTGCTCGAGGACGCCGAGGAAGCGGGCGACAAGAACTATCTTCCGGACCTCGGAAAGATCAACACCGCGGGCCGGCACCTGCTCGAATTGATCGCCGATATTCTGGACATATCGAAAATCGAAGCCGGCAGAATGGAAATCTTCGCCGAGCCGTTCTCCGTGGCCGGACTGGTCGGCGAGGCCGTCGATACGGTGCAACATTTGGCGGAAGCAACGGACAATCGGTTGAAAACGGATTGCCCGGCGGATATCGGGGACATGCATAGCGACCTGACCAAGACCCGTCAAATACTGCTGAACCTGCTCGGTAACGCCACGAAATTTACCGAGGGTGGAACGATTTCGCTAATCGTTCGCCGGTTCACAGATTCCGACCGGGACTGGATCGAATTCAAAGTCAAGGACACAGGAATAGGCATCTCCGACGAGCAGCGAGAGATTCTGTTCGCCGACTTCGTTCAGGCGAATTCGTCGTCGACCCGGGCGCATGTCGGCACCGGCCTCGGTTTGGCCATCAGTAAGAGGTTCTGCCAACTCATGGGAGGCGAAATCGGCATCGAGAGCGAGGTCGGCGTCGGCTCGACGTTCACCGTCACGCTGCCGGCCAGGATGACGGAAAAGCGTCCGACCGGGGGCGCCGCGGAGACGAACGCCGTTTCCGAGCAAAACGCGTGGGCCGAAGAATTCGTCGCTTCTCGGAAAAGCGGAGAACCCCTGGCCCTGGTCATCGACGACGATGACGATGCACGGAACTTGGTCGCCGGACATTTGAAACGGCGCGGCTATGCGGTCCACTCGACCGGCGACGGCGACAGCGGGATCGAACTTGCCGCGGTCCATCGCCCGACGGTGATAACGCTCGACGTCAACATGCCCGGGACCGACGGCTGGACGGTCATGGAGCGACTCAAGGAGAACCCCGAAACGGTCGATATCCCGGTCATTTTCATCACCATATCCGACGACCGGAAGAAAGGCTTTGCACTGGGAGCGGCGGAGTTCCTGAAGAAGCCGATCGACCGGAACAAGCTGGTCGAAGTCCTGAACAACTGTTTGGGTCACCACAGAGGCGGCGAGATACTGGTTGTCGAGGACGACAAATTCGTGCGTGACTTCCTGACGGTTTCGTTGCGCGACATGGGTTGGATATTGAGGGCGGTGGAGGACGGATTAAGCGCCCTGGACAGCGTCGAGAACAAAGCCCCGGACGTCATTATCCTCGATTTAATGCTGCCCCGAATGGACGGGTTCGAGTTCGTCGACCGCCTTCGTGAGAACGACGCGTGGCGGAACATAGCGATTATCGTGTTGACCGCCAAGAGCCTGACCGCCGAAGAGCATCGTCGGATCAACGGAATCGTGGAGAATGTCATGTTGAAATCCCTGGTCAGCATGGCCGACGTAACCCGGCAGATCGATTTGATTGCCGGCAGGCTGATCGCCACGGGCAGGGAGGGGGAGAGATGACGAAAGTGGCGGTCGAACGCAGAATTCTGGTGGTCGAGGACGACGAAATGAGCCGCGATATCATGATGCGACGGCTCGGCGGCCAAGGGTTCGACGTCATCCTCGCGGTCGACGGCCGCGATGGCGTTGAAAAGGCGGTGACGGAACAGCCCGATCTCATTCTGATGGATTTGGACTTGCCGATCATGGACGGGTGGCAGGCGATGAGCGCGTTGAAGGCTCGGCAAGCGACGAATTCGATTCCCATCATCGTCGTATCGGCCCATGCGATGGGCGAACACAACAGAAAAGCCCTGGAGGTCGGGGGCGACGATTTCGAAACAAAACCCATCAGGTTCCATGAGCTCCTAGCAAAGATCAGACGGTTTCTCGAATGAACCGGATAGGCGTCCAGGATAGACCGGTTTCCGTTCTGCTGGCCGACGACAGCGCGGCCAACCGCGATATGCTGGTCCGCCGTCTGACTAGGCACGGTTTTCATCTTGATGTGGCCAAAGACGGCGTGGAAACGCTCGAGCGAGCGCGGCCCGAAGAATTCGACTTGCTGCTTCTGGACATAATGTTGCCCGACATGACCGGCATCGAGGTTCTCGAGGAGTTACGCAGGCTTCATTCTGCGACCGCGTTTCCGATCATCATGGTAACGGCGGATGCGACGAGCGAAACCCTCGTCGAAGCGCTCGACAAGGGAGCGAACGACTATGTGACCAAGCCCGTCAACCTCCCTGTCCTGCTGGCGCGGATCGACAACCAAATTCGTTCCAAGGAAGCGGAACGAAAGCTCCGCGAATTGGCAGCCGGTCTCGAAGACATGGTTGCCGAGAGAACGGCGGAATTGCAAACGGCCAACGAGAATCTGCAAGCGGAGATCGAGACCCGCAAGCGAATGGAAGCCGTTTCCGTCCGCCTCACGGCGGCCGTCGAAGCCCTGTCGGAAAGCGTCGCTATTTTCGATGCCGAGGACCGCCTCGTCTTCGGCAACCAACAGTTCAGGAAGTACAACAAGGTTGTCGAGGACTATGTGGTGCCCGGCACTCCTTACGAGACATTGATGCGCCAGCTCGTCAAGAATGGCATGTTTCCCGAAGCCGACGGCCGCGAGGAAGAATGGCTGGCTGAACGCATCGATCAGCACCGCAATCCGAGGGGGAACCTCGAGATCAAGCACCGCAACGGCGTTCATCTGTTGGTCGCCGAAGAGCGCCTACCCGACGGCGGGATCGCAACGCTAGCGACCGATATCACCGAGAGAGTGAAGGCGGAGAGGGCCCGAGAGGAATTGGAGGCGCAGTTGCGCCAGGCCCAGAAGCTGGAAACCCTCGGCACGCTGACCAACGGCATCGCGCACGACTTCAATAATATCCTGTCGCCGATCATGGGATATGTCGACATGGCGCTGCGTGATCTCGAGGAGGGAAGCCGCATATACTCAAACCTCTGGCACGTCCTTGTGGCGGCCAAGCGCGCTAAGGAACTGGTAGAGCAAATCCTGTTTTTCGGCGGCACGATGGAGAAGGAGCCGCAGGATTTGAACGTGGCCGACGTGGTCGAGGAGGCACTGAAGCTCCTCCGCCCCTCCATCCCCTCGACCATCGAGATCGAATCGCGGACTTCCCCGGGATTGCCCCTGGTGAGAGCCGATCCGACGCAGATCCATCAGATCGTCATGAACCTTTGCACCAACGCCTACCAGGCAATGCGGAACGAAGGGGGAATATTAACGGTCGAAGTCGACGAGATCGCGGCGGCAACGGCGACGTTGCAGAAGTCCGAGGGTGGAGACCGGAGTATCAGGCTGCGGATAACGGATACCGGCCCCGGCATGGAACCGACGATCATCGATCGTATCTTCGAGCCGTTTTTTACGACCAAGGAGGTCGGCGAAGGAACAGGACTTGGCCTATCCGTCGTACACGGTATCGTCGTCAGTCACAGCGGCTCAATCACCGTCGACAGCGAACCAGGCCGGGGCACGGTTTTCGATATCTGTCTTCCGGCGTTGGACACGGACTCGACGATCGAAAGAACGGTGGTCGAGGAGGTCCGAACCGACCCGGCCGTTGGCGGACGTCTGCTTCTTGTCGATGACGACAAGGATGTCGCCGATTTGGGGCGCCAGATGCTCGAGCGGCTGGGCTATGAGGTCATTCTGGAGAACGACTCCGAGAGCGCCTTTGAAATCTTTCGCTCGTCGCCAAAGGCTTTTGACGCCGTACTGACGGATTACGCGATGCCACGAATGACCGGCACCGAGCTGGCTCAGGCACTCAGGGCCATCCGCCCGGACCTCCCGATCATCATCATGACCGGCGCCAAGGACGCGGCGGAATTCCCAATCGAGGAAAACTCCGAGATCAGCGTCGTGCTCTCCAAGCCGGTGGCCTTACGCGAGCTCAGCGATGCCGTTCGCGAAGCAATGGAATAGGTGAATGACGTCCGGAACCGGGAGCAAAGACCGTGACGGCCGGTGCCGCACGTGGGGATTGCCGCGGCGCCTTCGTCATCAGGTCGGTCGTACCGTCCGCGTGGCGGCGCTGGCGGCGGCGGTGTTCGCGGCCGCGGCCGCGGCATTACAAGAGGCCAGAGCCAACGAGCGCGTGTTCGTCGGCGCTTCGACAAACAACTTCCCTTCCGTCAATGTATTGGACAAAAATGGCGAACCGACGGGATTCGACCGGGAGCTCGCGCAAGCCGTCGTCGCTGCGGCCGGGGGCACGGTGACTCACATGTATTCCCCGATTTGGACCGAAGTGCTGAAATGGTTGGACAGCGGCGAGGCCGATTTCGTTCACGATACGGGATTCACCGAAGATCGGTTGGCCTATCTGGACTACAGCGATCCCATACTCGAGATGCCGGAGCGGATTTTCGTCAGATCGGAACGCTTCGACATCGCCCGGTTCGAGGACCTGAATGGAAGGACGATCGCCTGCATCAACCAGCACACCAGCCATCTCTTTTTGGTGAAGTTTCCCGAGATCGAATGCGAGATCGTCAAGCGGCCGGTCGACGGGATTCTGGCGGTTCTCAACGGCGACGTCGACGCCTTCGTCTACCCACGTCAGATCGCCCTCTACTACGCCTACAACATGCGTCTTCGCGGCGAAATCAAAGCGGTCGGCCCACCCGTTCGCACGCTCACCTGGAACATGGCCGTGAAGAAAGGGAACCGAGATGTTATGGCGATGTTGAACGAAGGCATCGCCAAGGTCAAAGCCAGCGGCGAACTAAAGAAGATCTACGACAAGTGGTTCGGCGAATCGATGTTTCACGGCCATTCGACCGATGCTATCGCTGTCGTTGCGGGCGGCGCCATTGTGATGACGGCGCTCGCCGCCGTTATCGCGTTCATCCTGTTTTACGCGCTGAAGACCCGGTCGGCCCGCGATCGCCTGGCCGAGACGCTGGAAATCAGCCGACGGTTCGAGGAGGCACTCCGCGATAGCGAGGAGCGGTTCCGCGTCATCGCCGAGACCACGCCGGTCGCCATGATCGTCGCCCGAATGTCGGATGCCCGGATCGTCTATTCGAACCATCATGCGGCGCACGTTCTCGGGTTGCACGACACCGCCCTGTTCGGCCGCACGTTGACCGATTTCTACGTCGAGCCGTCTCGCCACGAACGCCTGCTCGAGGCGGCCGCCAACCAACGCGTCGTCCGCGATATCGAGCTCGAACTGTGCGCCGTCGACGGGACCGTCGTATCGATCCTGGTGGCGATCAGGAAAATCCTTTACGACGGCGAGGAATCGATCGTGTTCGGCTTCAACGACATCTCGGAGCGCAAGCGCACGGAGGAAGCGCTCAGGCAAAGCGAGGCGCGTTACGCCGGGATCGTCGAGGACCAGACCGACCTGATCAGCCGGATAGCGGGCGACGGCACGCGGACATTCGTGAACTCGTCGTTCTGCCGGCTCCTGGGAAAGACCGAGGCGGAATTGCTTGGCACGCCGGTATATGAGATTGTTCATCCCGACGACGTTCCGCAGCTAAGGAAGTACTTGGCCGCGTTCACGCCCGAATCGTCCAGAAGCGAGACCGAGAATCGCGTCCGCCGTCACGACGGGGAGTACCGTTGCATTCATTGGGTCTATCGGGCGGTCTTCGATCCGAAAGGCCGGGTGCGGGAATACCAAGCCGTCGGGCGCGATATAACCGAGCGCAAGAGGTTGGAATCGATCTCCGAGCGCCTGACCGCCGCCATCGACGCGCTGTCCGAGGGGGTCGCCCTTTACGATGCCGAGGACCGGTTGGTCTTCGCCAACAAGAAACTCATCGAGAACAACGCGCCGATGGCCGAGCACATCAGGCCCGGCCTCGGCTTCGAGGATTTTGTTCGAATGCTGGCGGCCAACGGGCTGGTACCGGAAGCGGCGGGGCGCGAAGAGGAATGGCTGGCGGAGAGAGTGGCGCGGCACAGGAACCCCGAAGGGCCGTTCGAACAGCCACGGCTGGGCGGAAAGCATCTGCTTATCAGCGAAAAGCGCCTCCCAGACGGCGGCACCATGTCGCTCGCCACCGATATCAGCGAACGCAAGCGGACGGAAGAAGCGCTCCGGGACAGCGAGGCGCGCTATGCGGCGATCGTCGAGGATCAAACCGAGTTCATTGGCCGTTCGACGGCTGACGGGACTCGCATTTTCGTCAACGGCGCCTATTGTCGGTTTCTCGGCAAGACCGAAGACCAGTTGATCGGGTCCCAGGTGCGAGACGTCCTCCATCCCGACCATGTCGAACTGCTTGAAGAGTGCTTGGCGTCACTGACACCGGGGTCTCCCCGGGCCGAAGCTGACAACCGCGTTCGTCGCCACGACGGAGAATACCGCTGGGTTCACTGGGCCGTTCGCGGCGTCTTCGACGACGACGGCGATCTCGTCGAGTTCCAGTCGGTCGGGCGCGACATTACCGAGCGCCGCCGCGCCGAAGAAGCCGCCCAACGGCTGGGCCGGCTCGTCGAATCTTCGCTCAACGAAGTCTACGTATTCGATGCGGAGACCCTCCTGTTCACCGATGTCAACGCGGGCGCGCGGCGCAATCTCGGCTATGGGATGGACGAGCTGCGCGTTTTGACACCGCTCGATCTGAAACCCGAGTACACGAGGCAATCGTTTGAAGCTCTTCTCCGCCCGCTGCGCGACGGCGAGCAGCAAATCGTCACCTTCGAAACCGTCCACAGGCGGAAGGACGGCAGTGAATACCCGATCGAAGTTCATCTGCAATTGTCCTCCACCGAATCGCCGCCGGTGTTCATCGCCAATATTCTGGATGTCACCGAGCAGAAAGGCGCCGCGGCCTTGCGCGAGGAACTGGAGGCACAACTGCGTCAGGCTCAGAAACTTGAAACTCTGGGCACCCTCACCAACGGCATCGCCCATGACTTCAACAATATCCTGGCGCCGATCCTGGGTTTCGTGGAAATGGCGCTGTGCGACCTACCGGAAGGCACGCAGACCCACCGCAATCTCAATCAGGTCTTGCGCGCCGCCCTTCGGGCCAAGGACCTGGTCCGACAAATCCTTACCTTCGGCGGCAAGTTGGAGCAGGAATTCCGACCACTCGACGTGGCGGTCATCGTTGCCGAGGCGTTGGGTCTGCTTCGACCTTCCCTGCCCTCGACCATCGAGATCGACGTCGATATCAGCCCCGATCTGCCCAGGATCATGGGGAACCCGACGCAGATACACCAAGTCGTCATGAACCTCTGCACAAATGCCTACCAAGCGATGCGGGACGAGGGCGGCATCTTGGGTGTTGGTATCGATACGGTCGAACCAGGGAGCGAGAAACTCCCGATCAGTCTTGGGGCGGGAACGTATGTAGAGCTGACCATATCCGACTCCGGGCGCGGGATGGATGCGGAAACGATGGAGCGGGTGTTCGAGCCGTTCTACACAACTCGGGAAGTCGGCGATGGAACGGGCCTCGGCTTGTCGGTGGCTCACGGCATCATCGGCGGCCACAACGGCACCATAACCGTTCAAAGCGCACCCGGTCGGGGAACGGCCGTTCGAGTCTACCTGCCGGTGACGGAAGCCAATACGCGAGAGGAGCCAGTGACGGCAGCCGACTCGGCATCGACCTTCGAGGGCAACCATGTCCTCTATGTGGACGATGAAGTCGAGATCACCGAAATGAGCCGTCAAATGCTCGAGAGACTCGGTTTTCGGGTAACCGTTTCGACGGACTCGCGCAAGGCGCTAGAAACTTTCCGCGCCGAGCCCGACGCGTTCGATATCGTGATTACCGACTACACCATGCCGAAATTGACCGGACTGAAACTGTCCGAAGAAATCCACAGGATTTATCCAGCGATGCCGATCATCCTGATGACCGGCGCCAAGGAAACCATTTCCCGGGCCGACCGGATCAGTCCGGCTATTCGCGTGGTGCTCAACAAGCCCGTCGAAATGGACGAGTTTTCCGGCGCCATCGGAGTAGCGTTGAATCCGACCCGTGCGGTTGGATCCTGAGGAGTTGGAAGACCTATCGACCCTACGGACGCACCGCACGATGCAGTCGGTGCGGAAGGTTCAAGAATCGGCGGCCGTTACACGGACGGCGAACTTGTAGCCGACGCCCCGAATGGTCTTTACGTATTTCGGCGCTTTTGGGTCGGGCTCGATCTTCTGACGCAGCTTTCCGACCAGTACGTCGATGCTGCGATCCGTCGGTTCCCAATCGCGGTGGCCGACAAGATCGAGCAGACGATCGCGGCTTAGCGCCTGATTTGGATGACGGGCAAAGCTCGCCAACAGTTGAAATTCGTAGGTCGTGAGATGAACCGGCTCGGCGTCGGGAGAGTGGAGTTCATGTCCCAGCAGGTCGAGCCGCCACCCTTCGAATTCGAGAACCGCTTGGCCTTCATCGGGAATGACGTTCTTGCCGCGTTGCGTTCGCCTCAGAATCGTGTTGATCCGGGCAATGAGTTCCCGTTGTTCGAACGGCTTCGTGATGTAGTCGTCAGCCCCGACTTCGAGCCCTACGACCTTGTCTACCGTATCGCCTTTTCCGGTTAGCATGACAATCGGGATGTCCGATCCGGCGCGAATTTCCCGCGCCAAGGAGAGGCCGTCTGTACCGGGGAGCACGAGATCGAGAATAACGAGATCGGGTTTACGGAGGTTCATTCGAGTCCGCATCTGCTCGGCATCGGCGGCGATTGCCACGCGAAACCCCTCGCGGGTCAGCTGTTGATCCAGTAGATCGCATATCGCCGGATCGTCATCGACTACCAGAATGTCGCCCTTCGATTCCAAGCAGACCTCCCGTCCGCCAGATGTTAGGAGGCTCGAATTGGTGATGCCTCATTCCCAGTATAGTTGAGCATCATCGAATGCAAAGCAAAAGCAAGCGACGGAGCCAAAGTTTCGCTGTCGCTTGTTTGTTCGACCCTCAGTTACAAAACTTAACGATCCGGTTTCGAATATTCACTTGATTTGAATTCAATCGTTACCGGTACCCACTACGCTGACAGCGAGATCGGACTGAACGCCGCGAAGGCGTGGAAGAAGCAAACTCCAGCCGGTCTCGCTGGAACGAAGGTGGTCGAAGAAAAGTTGGGATGGCTAAGGCAGAGACTGCTCCGAGAGACTTCAGTTCACCAATCCGCCATAGCGGGCCCATCACTTGGATCATGCGGAGGAACGGGGATGAGTGATCTCTCGAGAACTCAGTCCGCTGCGGATGTTTATCGAGATTGGTTTCAGTACTTGCCGGCCAGCCTCGTTCTGTGCTTCGGTTTGGTCGCCACGGTGGCCGCGGTCTACGCCGCCTCGAACTACAACCTCGCGCAAGAGCACCAGAAATTCGAGCGTCTTGCCAACCAATACACCTCGGCTATTTTCCAGTCGATCGACCGCAATCTGGTGGCAATCCGATCGCTGGCAGCCCTCTACGCGGCTTTCAAATCGGTCGAGCGGGAGGAATTCGAAGCGTTCACGCGAACGACCCTTTCCGAACTTCCCGGCATTCGAGCGATGGAATGGGTTCCCAGGGTCCGTGCCTATGAGCGGTCACGGTTCGAGGCCTCGGCGAGGGCCGACGGGTATCCCGGGTTCCGAATAACCGAAGCGGACCCGTCCGGAACTCCGGTGCGGGCCATGCCACGCCCCGAGCACTTTCCCGTCTATTATGTCGAACCCTTCAAAGGCAATGAAGCAATGCTCGGCTTTGACCTGGCTTCGAATCCGGCCTGGGCGGCGGCGCTCAGCTTGGCGCGCGACAGCGGATCGATGGTCGCAACCGAGCCTATCAAGCTAGTTCGAGGTTCATCCGAGCAGATCGGCTTTCTCATCCTCCAGCCCATCTACAGCGACGGACCGCCGACTGGGCAGACCGACGACCGGCAACGCAATTTGCAGGGATTCGCCCTCGGCATATTCGTCGTCGGCGAGATCGTCGATGCGGCCTTGAGCCGATTCGAAGAAGCCGGCGATCTCGAATTCTACCTCCACGACATCGACGCCGAGCGCGAGAACAGGTTTCTCCATCACCGCCCCGGGTTGGAACGCGGCGAGTTACGTGGTTCGGTGATGGAGGCGGTGGCTGCTCGCAATTTCAGTTTCGCCGAAAAACGCAATATCGCCGGCCGGGACTGGTCGGTCGTCGTCCAAAGAAGCGCTGCCGCCGACGGTGGATCGTTGATGCCGTGGGCGATTGCTCTCCTCTGCCTGATGATCACCGCAGCCATGGTTTGGTACATGATTTCGTCGCGGAACTGGGCCGACAGCGTCGAGGAAATGGTGGTGGCTCGCACCGCCGACCTCCACGCCCGCGAGCGGGAGCTCTCCGATCACCGCGATAAGCTTCAACGCGAAGTCGCCGAACGGGAGCGGGGGTTCAGCGAGCTGCAGCGGGAGTTCATCTCCATGGCGTCGCACGAGTTCCGAACCCCTCTGGCCATCATCGACGGAGCCGCGCACCGTATGCACCGCAACAGCCAGGACCTCACGCCGGACGAGCTGAAACGTCGCGTCACGAAAATCCGTCAATCCGTGAAGCGCATGCTCAATCTGATCGACACCATGCTCTGCACTTCGCGGCTGGATGCCGGAAAGATCGATATGGCATTGCAGTCCTGCGATCTCGCCTACGTACTCTGCGATGTCTGCGAACGCCAGCAGGAGATTTCCCCGGACCACGCCATCGATGTTTATGTCGAGGGCCTGACGGAACGGGTGATGGCCGACCCGCGACTCCTCGACCAGGTATTCACCAACCTTCTGTCGAACGCCGTGAAGTACTCGCCGCACAGCCGCAGGATTGATGTCGTCGGGCGGATCGAAGGCGTACAGGCCATAGTTTCCGTCAGGGACTACGGGGTCGGGATTCCCGAGGACGAGGCGGACAGGCTGTTCGACCGCTTCTTCAGGGCTCGGACGTCCCAAGGTATCGCCGGTACTGGGATCGGCCTCAATCTCGTCCGGCGGCTTGTCGAAATGCACGACGGATCGATCGAAGTCGAAAGTGTCGAGGGGGCCGGTGCCGAGTTCACCATCCATCTGCCTATCCGAATCGAACAAGCGAAACCGAAGCCTGTCACCGGCGATCCTCTCACGGCTCTCGAAAGGACGGTCGACGAACTCACAGCCTAATTCGGAAAGAATGGGAATAACGGGAAATGACCAAGATACTGTGCATCGAAGACGAGATACCCATTCAAGAGGACATCGTCGAGGAGTTGATCGATTTCGGATTCGAGGTCATCGCTGAAACGAACGGCCGGGACGGACTGCGCGCGATCATTCGGGACCAACCCGACCTCGTAATCTGCGACTGCCTGATGCCCGAGATGACCGGCAGCGACATGTTCGAGGTGCTGAAGAGTGATTACCCGGAATTCGCCGGGATGCCTTTCATCTTTCTCTCGGCTCACGCTGACAGGAAACACATCGAGGACGGCGTCGACCTCGGCGCCGACGCTTATCTCACCAAGCCGGTCAATTTCGACATTCTGCTGACGATGATCGACGGTTTGCTGCAACGGGAAAAGGAAGCATGAGCGCAAGTCGGGTCGACCGAGAAACGGAGGCCGCCCGCAGTTGCTGGGGAGAACAGGGAAAATGGCGAGAATAGTTTGCGTCGAGGACCAGACCGAAATCCGTGAAGATATCGCCGCCGAGTTGAAGGACGCCGGGCACATGGTATTCGAGGCCGAAAACGGCGTCACCGGCCTCAGCATCATCCAGAATTGCAATCCGGACCTTATCTTCTGTGACATCAACATGCCGGGGATGGACGGACGGCGACTTCTGTCCGAAATCCGCAACAATTACCCGAATCTGGCCGACATACCGTTCATCTTCCTTTCGGCCTTGAATGAACGCGAGGACATCATCGCCGGCAAGATCGAAGGCGCCGACGATTACCTTGTTAAACCAATCGATTTCGATTTGCTCCTGGCAACCGTTGAATCCCAATTGCGCCAAGTCCAGCGAATGGTGAATAAGCGGGATCAACAGTTCGTAAGGCTCTATAAGACGCTTTCCGAAAGGTTCGCGAGCCAACACGATCCGAATTCGAAAAACGCCGAACCGTCGGCGCCGGACGATGTCGGGTCGATCAACTTGGTGACCGTCACCAATCAGGAGATCGACCTAAGCGAATTCCATCAGGCGATGGTCTCGCGCGGACATCGCGTGATCCAGATGGAGAGCGGACTGGAGTTTGTTCGCTCTCTCGAGCAATTCTCACTCGACGTCTGCGTAGTGTCGTTCAACACAGTGGATGTCCAGGCTCCGGCCGTCGCCAACCTGCTTTCCGGCGCCGGTCTGAACCGCTTTCCGCTTCTGCTGGTCATGCCACCAAGCGCGCAAGATGTCGATGGGGCCGGATCCCGGGATTTCGCCGACACCGTTAGATGGCCGTGTGATGTCGGCGACTTAGTCCGGCGGGTGGAGGTCTTGTCGACCATGCGCGCATGTCCGGAAAAACAATCGGCGATGGCCTAGTCGGTGACGAAGAGGCGACGAAATGGAAAAGATCCTGTGCATCGAAGATCAAGCCGAACTTCGCGAGGATTTGGCTGAAGAACTGGTCTCCGCAGGCTACGAAGTCTACGAGGCCGGCGACGGCCGCGAGGGCCTGGAGGCGATACGGCGGCACCAACCTGATCTGGTCCTTTGCGATGTCAATATGCCGGTGATGAACGGCCGGGAACTTCTCAAGCAAGTGCGGGAAAACCACCAGGACTTCTCGAACATGCCATTCATTTTCCTGACGGCGCTCGGCACTCGATTGGACGTGATCGAGGGGAAGAACCTGGGGGCCGACGATTACCTTACAAAGCCCGTCGATTTCGATCTGCTGTTGGCGACCGTGCGCTCGCGCCTTCAGCAAATCAGCCGGATCGAGGAATCGAACCAGGAGGAACTGAGAAAGCGCGATAGTGAAATCATGATGGCGCAGGCGACGATACGCCGGTACGCGTATTTTGATGCGCTGACGGGGCTCCCCAACCGCACGCAACTGTCAGCCTATCTGAAGAATGCGCTGGTCACGGCCGAGGCCAAGAACCTCAGCGCCGTGCTTGTTTTCATCGAACTAGAGCACTTCGGCTCGATCGGTGTTCGCCTCGGCCGTCCGGTGGCCGACAAGGTACTGAAGACGATTGGCGATTGCCTGGCCGACGACCTGGACCGATTCGGTGAGTTGTTCGCCACCGACGAACACATGCCGTTCGTCGCCACCCTGGGGCCGGCGACCTTCGCCGTGCTGCTGCCGGGCGTGTCGGACACAACGGATATCTCCCGCTATATCGAACGCACCACGGCGTTGTTGGCGAAACCGATCGCGGTCGGCGGGACCGAGGTGTTCGTTTGTGCCAACATCGGGATTTCCCGCTATCCGGAACACGGAACCAACGAAATCGAACTGTTGCACGCGGCCGGCGTCGCGCTTCAGATCGCCAACGCCGAAGGCAACGGAGTAACCAGAACCTACGACCCGATCCTGAACGAGGAAATCCGATATCGGGCCGACCTCATGCAGGCCTTGCACAACGCGGTCAAAGATCGGGAGTTCGAGCTTCACTACCAACCCCAGGTCGATATCGGCTCCGGCCGTATCGTAGGCGTCGAGGCGCTCATGCGTTGGCGGAGGCCCGGCCACGGACTGGTTTACCCGGCCAGCTTCATCTCGGTGGCCGAGGCCACGGGTCTGATCGTATCGATGACGGAATGTGCGCTCGCGACCGCATGCCGGCAGGTTCTCGCTTGGCGCGAAACGGGGTGGCGCGATTTGCGGGTCGCCGTCAACCTGTCGCCGAAACACCTCAAGCAGCCCGATTTCGTGGATACCATAACCCGAATCGTAGACGGGACGGGGCTCCCGTTCACGCAATTGGAACTCGAGATCACCGAGAGCGCAGTCGTCGACGAAGGAGGAACTGAACTGGAGGCCCTCCGCCGGCTCCACGATGCGGGGATCTCCCTCTCCATCGACGATTTCGGAACCGGGTACTCGTCGCTTTCGTACCTGAAGCGCTTTCCGTTCGACACCCTGAAGATCGACCAGTCGTTCGTTCGCGGTATCGGCACCGACCCACGAGACCAGGCGACCGTCGAGGCGATCATTCAGCTAGCCCGCTCGCACGACCTGGGACTCATCGCCGAAGGGGTAGAGACTGAGGATCAGTTGGAGTGGCTGAGACAGCACGGTTGCGACCTGTTCCAGGGATTCCTGTTCAGCGAGCCCCTGCCTTCGGAAGATCTCCGTCGCTTCGTCGACGGACGCTCCGACGCCGCCATCCATACCCACAACGATCGCGAAACGATCGTTCCTCGTGACAGCCACGAGCCTCTGCGCGCGTGAGTTCAATTGTAGAGGTAGCAAGATTATGAAGACGGTTCTTTGCATCGAAGACGAGCCCGATATCCGTGAAACGATCGTCGAGGAACTTGAGGACTGCGGATTTCGGGCAATCGAGGCCGGCAACGGTGAGGAAGGGCTTGAAATGCTCTTTCGGTACGAACCGGATCTCGTGCTCTGCGACATCAACATGCCGGTCCTGGACGGGAATGAGCTCCTTACCGTCCTCAGGAGAGACCATCCGGAACTCGCGGAGATCCCGTTCATTTTCCTTTCGGCAAACGCCGATCGAAGTCACATCATTGCCGGCAAGGAATTGGGCGCCGACGACTATTTGACGAAGCCGATCGATTTCGATGTTCTGAACGCTACCGTCAAATCGCGGCTCAACCAGATCGACCGGATCAGGGAAAGACACGAAGAGCAACTGGCCCAGACTCAGAAGATGGAAGCAATCGGTCGATTGACCAGCGGCGTCGCCCACGAATTCAACAACCTGCTGACGGCGATCAGGGGTTTTACCGAGATCGCCGCCCGAAACACAAACAAACTCGATCTGGTGAAAACCTGCCTCGCCGATTCGATCGAGGCGGCCGACCGCGCTGCGACGATCACCTCGCAACTCCTGGCTTACAGCCGTCGTCAAATCAGTGAAAGAAGGCTTGTCGATGCGAACTCGGTCATCGCCGATGCCGAGCGGTTCTTGAAGCCTCTACTCGGTCCGAAGGTTCGTCTTCGGACCGTAGGGTTGGACGAACCTCTGCTCTGCAAGATCGATCCCCATCAGTTTTCGCAAGTAATCACGAACCTGGCGATCAACGGGCGCGACGCCATGCCCGACGGTGGCGAACTGGTGGTCACCATCACGCGCGAGGAGATCGACGAGGACAGAGTTCTCGATCTACCGGAAGCCGTCCCTATCGGAAGCTATGTATGCTTCGCTGTGCATGACTCCGGAACGGGGATCGACGAATTCACGCGCTCGAAGATGTTCGAGCCGTTCTTCACAACCAAGGAGGAGGGCGAAGGCACCGGTCTCGGTTTGGCGGTTGCCTACGGCATCGCCTGTCAGGCCGGTGGCATCATCGATTGCGACAGCATGCCGGGCGAAGGTTCCACCTTCCGGGTGTTGATTCCGCTGGCCGACTCGAACGGACTCGACGAGCGAGAGACCGCCGACCCGAGCAGTGCGCCGGAACTCGGGTCGGACTCTTCGCCTCGGAAAACCGTTCTCGTCGTCGACGGCGAGGAGTTCGTACGAAACGCGGCCCAACTCATACTGGAGGGCGCCGGATATACCGTATTGATGGCCGCGGATGCCGAGTCTGCGCTTCGCGCCGCCGACAACCATTTCCAAAGTATCGACTTGCTGTTATGCGACATCCTCCAGCCGACCACCAATGGGCCCGATCTGATCAGCGCCTTGTTGAATTCCTACAATCCGATAGCGGCCGTGTTCATGACCGGAGACGTTGCGAGTGTGGCAATGACGCACCCCGGCCTTTCCGAAAATCACAACTGTTTGGAAAAGCCTTTCACGCCCGATCAGCTGGAGAGGGCCGTTACAGAGGCTATTTATCACGGATGAGGGAGTTTCCCGGCAATGTCCAATCGTCGCTGTCGAAAACAAGCTCGTTGTCGGGAAAGTCTCTAAGAAGGAGCAATTGACATGGCAGACCTTTCCGATATTTCGGTCCTGGCCGTTGAAGACCAGACCCAGGCGCGCAAAGTCCTTCAACTCTGTCTCAAAGAGATCGGCGTCGATCAGATCTATACTGCCGACGACGGCATGGAGGCGATGAACTTCATGGGGACCTGCGGCGATCTCGTCAACATGATCATCTGCGACTGGAATATGCCGAAGATGAGCGGGATCGAGTTGTTGCGCCAGATTCGATCCGCCGATCCCGATATTCCCTTCATTATGATCACCGGCCGGGCCGATCAGGCATCCGTCATGGACGCCAAGCTCGACCAGGTGAGCGCCTATATCGCAAAACCGTATTCCGTCGACCAACTCAAGCTGAAGATCAAGTACTTCGCCAATCAGATGTTTGAAGAGGAAGAGACCTAGGATTCCGTGAGGAAAGCACCCATGGATTTCCGAAAACAGCATAGCCTGACGATGGCCCGATCGGTGATTTACTGGTTGACGGGGATCGTTCTCACCGCAGGTTTTCTGCTCGGTCTCGAGACAACTTGGCGCAGCGGTGCGGAGTTGCATACGGTCATGGAGACCCTGTCGACCTTCCTGGCCGCGATAGTTGGGGCATTGGTGCTGGTCCGATTCTATAGCCGCAAGGACCACATGTTTCTCTATATCGGCGCTGGGTTCATGGGCGCTGCGTTTCTCGACGGATATCACACGCTCGTCACCTCGACTTATTTCAGGCCGATGATGCCTTCGGACCTTCCGTCCCTCAGTGCCTGGAGCTGGATCGCGTCGCGGCAATTCCTATCGGTTTTGATGTTCCTGAGTTGGATCGGATGGTGGCGGGAGGATCGTTTCGGGCCCGAGGGTCGTTTCAGTGTGGGCTTCGTCTACATCTCGACCGCGCTGATCACCTCCGCCTGCTTTCTGTTCCTTGCCCTGACGCCTTTGCCGAGAGCCTATTTTCCGGAAATCCCGTTCCATCGACCGGAGGAATTTGGCCCCGCCGTGTTCTTCTTCCTCGCTTTTGTCGGGTTCTGCCTGAAGGGCGAATGGAGACACGATTCGTTCGACCACTGGCTGCTGCTGTCGCTGATCGTCGGGTTCTTCAGTCAGGCCGTATTCATGTCGCACTCCGGGCACCTGTTCGATATCGAGTTCGACACGGCGCACGTCCTCAAACAATTCAGCTACCTGTGCGTTCTGATTGGGCTTGCCATCAACGTGCACAAGACCTTTGCCGCCGCTCAGCAGAACGAGTCGCGAATCAAGGCGGTTATGGATACGGCCATCGACGGGTTCATCACCATCGACGTGCACGGTCGGATTACGTCGGTTGACCCGACCGCAGAGAACACGTTCGGGTACCTGGCCAACGAGCTCATCGGGAAGAAGATAAACATGTTGATGCCGCCCCCCTTCTGCGATGAGTACGACGCTCTTCTGGAGCGCTACCTGCACACCGGCGAGGCCAAGATCATAGGGGCCGGTCGAGAAGTCATCGGCAAGCGCCGGGACGGATCGTTGTTTCCCTTGGAAATCACGATAGCGGAGCTTCCGGCAACCAACGACAAGCGCAGTTTCGTCTGCACCGTGCGCGATATCTCCGAACGCAAGATCCAGGAACGTGCGCTCAGCAGGAGCGAACAGCGGTTCAGGGACTTCGCCGACTCGGCGTCCGATTGGTTTTGGGAAACGGACGATACCCTCCATCTCAGCTACTTGTCGGGCTCTTTCTCGGAGGTCAGCGAGGGCGCTCAACCCGATCAATATATCGGCAAGACCCAACAAGAGATCGGGTGGGCCGAAAGCGACCAGACCAAATGGCTGCTGCACGACAAGGATTTGGCGGCGCGCCGTCCGATCAAGGATTTCCAGTACCTGTTTATCACGCCGAAGGGCAGCGAACGTTATTGGTCGATCAGCGGCCGGCCGGTATTCGATGACAAAGGCGGGTTCCAGGGCTATCGGGGCGTTGGTCGAGACATCACCGAGAAGAAGCGGATCGACCAGGAGCTCGAAGCCTACCGCGATCATCTCGAAGCGCTGGTGGCCGAACGCACGTCGGAAATCGAGCGTCAGGCCGAGGAGCTTGAACGGGCGCTCGAACAGGAGCAGGAACACAACACCTTGCAACGGGAATTCGTCGCCATGGTGTCGCACGAGTTCCGCACGCCGCTGGCGATCATCGACGGCGCTGCGCAGCGCATCGAGCGCCGCATCGAGAAGTTAACGCCGGAAGATCTGGCCCCCCGCGTCACCAAGATACGCAGTGCCGTAGTCCGCATGACCGAACTGATCGAAGGCGTTCTCAACATCGCAAAGTTGGACGCGGGAAAGATCGCAATGGAAGGCCAATCACTTGATTTGGTTCGCCTGGTAATCGAGGTCTGCCGCCGCCAGCGGGACATATCGAGGCGGCATACGATCTCGGTTGACCTGAGCGAAGTCGAGCGCTCGGTGTGGGGTGATCCGAAGCTCCTGGATCAGGTGTTCACCAACCTTGTCTCCAACGCCATCAAGTATTCGCCTGAAAGCTCCCAAATCGAAATCACCGGGAAAACAGAGCACGGCCTTACAGAGATATCGGTGCACGACCACGGGGTCGGTATCCCCGATGACGAAATCCCGAAGCTGTTCGAACGCTACTTCCGGGCAAGCACGTCGACCGGCATCGCCGGCACCGGGATCGGCCTTAATTTGGTCAAGGAATTGATCGAAATGCACGACGGCGCCATCAAGGTCGAGAGCGAGAAAGGACAGGGATCGATTTTCACTGTCTCCTTACCCACCCGGAAGGCATTCAAACCGAACGTGGATCGCTCAACAGTTCGAAATGGCGCAGCGCCGCCACCTCCGATGTCCGAAGAAGACGGCCAGGTTTCAACGGCTCTTCGAAGCTAAGCAGAATTATCGAACGGTCATTGTCACGTTAACCGACTGGGCTCAGTGGTGACAGTGGGCTAGTCTCGTTCAGGTTTTGACGGAAGCGTATCCGGCATTTGTGAAATAGTTTTCGCATTCGTTTTCCTTGAAGGTATCGACGATGTCGCCGACCTGTCGCCAGGCGTCGTCGATGTTTCGTCTCTGGGCGATGCGCATCCAGTGTTTGACATTGGCGAAGGCCTGTTCGATGGGACTGAGGTCGGGTGAATAAGGTGGCAGGAACCATAGGCGTGCGTCGTCTTGGCGCTGCCGTGTAATATTTGTCCCATAGTGCCTCCCGTGATGATGGATCAGTATAATCGATGCCATCACACTCCGGGACTAAACACTTATACCAGGCGACATTGATGGTGACTCGAAACGGGATTCCCATATTTTGTAT
>CAYFMP010000011.1:0-8656 GCA_964344215.1 uncultured Thalassospiraceae bacterium
TCTTGGCGGCGCACGGATTGCACGGGTTGCAGGGATTGCTTGACCATGCCGCGACCAGCCGTGGCACGACGCACTTGGCGGAAACTGCTGCTCCACCTGCGGCGCACGGATTGCAGGGATTGCACGGGCTGCAGGCCTTCTTGGCGGCGCACGGATTGCACGGGTTGCACGGGCTACAGACCTTCTTGGCGGCGCACGGATTGCATGGATTGCAGGGATTGCAGGTAGCAGCCAGCTCGATTGGTCTGGGTCTTGGCTTGGCCGCGGGCAACAAATTCGACGTGCCTGAATTCAATCCCGTCGCGTAACCAGTTCCCGCCGACACCGTGGCGCCGCCGATTACGATTCCGGCACCGACGAACGCGGGCACGACCGCTGTTGACAGTAGAAAAAACCTATATGATCTCACGACTTAGCCTCCTTTAGTTCCCAACCTTATTGTCGAGAGTGCGAGATTTGATGAATTCAAATGTGAAGGTGGCAGAATCGCGAAAACCCCGCGAATCAAGCGTTATCAAAAATCTGTGAGTGCCGGCTACTTTGTTCGTCGGCGAGATAGAGTGAACATATGAAGCAAGTTCTTCGAGCTTTTGCTCTCGGCGGCGTCCTCACGGTTCTCGTAACGTTGTCCGGGCGCGCCGAGCCTTTGATACCGCAAACACTCAAGATTCCGGCCGGCCCCTTCATCGCCGGATCGGATCGGGCGGAGCGGGAAGCGGCGTACCGATTGGACGAAGCGGCGTATGGCCACAGCCTTACCCGCGAAGGCAAGTGGTACGAGAGCGAACGTCGGAGAAAGGCGATCGAAATCGGAGCGTTCCGAATAACAAAGACCCTGATTACCAATGCTCAGTATGCTTCTTTCGTAGGTGAAACAGGCCGACGGGCTCCCGATGTCGACCGCTCGACCTGGGCCGGGTACGGATTGATCCATCCTTTCGGTCGGACGCGTCGCCACGCTTGGCAGACGGGTAAACCGCCGCCCGGCCGTCTCGATCATCCCGTTGTCCTGGTTTCCCATGATGATGCCCTTGCCTACGCCCGCTGGTTGTCGCGGCGAACTGGCAAGACTTGGCGGCTGCCCAGCGAAACAGAGTGGGAAAAAGCGGCGCGCGGGCCGGATGGCAGGCGGTTCCCTTGGGGGGACGACTTCAAGCCAGCTCTCCTCAACAGCCACGACCTCGGACCCTTCGATACGGTTCCGGTGGGCCGGCATCCGAACGGGAACAGTCCCTATGGCCTCGTCGATCCGGCCGGCCAGGTCTTCGAATGGACTTCGACGAAAAACGGAGAAACGCGCTTTATCGTCAAGGGTGGATCGTGGGATGACAAGGGCTGTGGGGTTTGCCGCCCAGCGGCGCGTCACTCCCGGCCGGCCACGCTCAAACACATACTGATCGGGTTTCGGTTGGTGACGGTTCAATGACCTTGCCCGGTCACGCAAATTCACAATCGTGAGAGATCGGTCTTTTTCGTGGTACTTGCTGCTGACTTCCTTTGGGCGTGGGTTTAACGTCCGCCAAATCGATAAAGGAGGTTAGGGAGTACTCAGATGACCGCTACATTTCGAACTCTATTGATGGTCGGAATACTCTCCGTTTCGCTGGCGGACGGAGCAATCGCCGCCAAACCGCAGAGGGTCAAGATCACAGGCGAAATTGTCGATACCTGGTGCTACGTGACAGAGATCATGTACGCGTTGGGCACGGCTCACCACCAATGTGCCGTATGGTGCGCGGTCGGCGGAATCCCGGTCAGCGTTCTCGGCGAAGACGGCAGCGTTTATGTGGTTCTCAAGGTAGACGGTGACGGAACCAACGTCGCCAACGAACGAGTCATCACCATTCAGACACACAAAGTAACCGTCGATGGGGACCTCTATGAGCGGGACGGCGTCAAATACCTTATCGTCACTCAGGTTGCCAACGACGAAGGCATCGTCAACATGACCCACGGGGATTACGGGATTCAGCCGTTCGGGAAGTAGATCCATGAGAAAACTGATTATCTTTGCCGTTTTTGTCGTTGCTTTCGCCGGACCGGCCCGCGCCGCAGAGGAATGGGGAATCGAAGGCGAAAAGAAAGTCAGGTTCGAGGCCAAGGTCGTCGACATCCTTTGTGAACTGAGCGGCGACTGCCCTGCCGATTGCGGTGCCGGCACGCGCCAGCTTGGCCTGCTCAAGGATGACGGGACCCTCCTGTTGGCGGCCAAGAATTTCGATATCTTCGCCGGAGCGTCGGCCGATCTGAGGGAGTATTGCGGTAAACGCATCGTCGCAGACGGGCTCTATGTCAATTCACCGAAGATGCCGTTGTTCGCCCTTCAGTTCTCGCGATTGGCGCCGGATGGGAAATGGAGTCGCGCCAATAAATTCGGGAAGGAATGGTCGAAAGCCAACGGCGGCAAGAAGAGCGGCCAATGGTTCAAGCACGATGCCCGGATCCTGGAGGAAATCAAAGCGCACGGTGTCCTGGGAATACCGGGCCTTGAGCCAGAATGACGATGCTTCGGTTGCGCGCCATATGTAACGGAACTCTCGGCGCTCTGTTCGTCCTGGCTGCGGTCTTCACCGAGATCGACGGCAACGCCAGGGCGCATGAGCAGACGACCGCGCCTCGGCCTTCGGCGGAGTTTCCGGTTCAGTTCGGCGGTCCGTTCGACCTGATCGACCATCACGGAAATCCGCGGACCGATAAAGAATTCGGCGATCGACTCCTGCTCGTTTATTTCGGGTACACCAAGTGTCCCGACGTCTGTCCGACCGACTTGGCGACAATCTCGACGGTTCTGGACCTTCTGGGCGATGGTGCGGACCGTATCCAACCGCTGTTCATTTCGATCGATCCGGCGAGAGATCGACCCGAGACCCTAAGAGCCTTTCTCGGCAATATTCATCCGGGCATCCTCGGCCTCACCGGAAGCGAGATGCAGGTCGCTGCCGCCGCCAAAGCGTTTCGGGTTCACCGGATGAAAGTCACGCTTCCGGAAATGCCGCCGAACGAATACCTGGCCAGCCATACGCCGACAACTTTCTTGATGGCGCCCGGCGGCAGGTTCCTGACCCTGTTTCCTCACGACACGCCGGCGGAGCGAATGACGGCGACGATCGAGCGATACCTGACCGGTATCTGAGCGGGTTACGGTCGGTTCGGCATCCCAAAGAGCGGCCTCAAACGCACACCGACCCAGTTGCCGATCAGAGCCATGACAATCCATACCCAGCCGTGCAGGCTGGTCGAAGCGACGCCGCTGAAGAATGCGCCGATATTGCAGCCATAGGCCAGGCGAGCGCCGTATCCGAGCAATAATCCGCCGATTACCGCCGCGCCCAGCGACCGGCCAGAAACATTCAGGTTCGGCGAAACTTTCCCGCTTAGGGACGCAGCCGTGAAGGCGCCCAGGATGATGCCGATGTTCATCACCGACGTGACGTCGGCGAGAACCGGCCTGGCCAAAGCCGCCCCTTGAAAACCGCCTGTCCAGAACCCGCTCGTCGTCGGGTCCCAGCCGACAAACACGGCTGCCTTCGCCGCCCATAGAGCGAAGGCCCAAGTGATCGACCATGGATGTCCGGCGATAAGCAGAGTCACCCAATTGAGCAACGCCAGGAGACCAGCGCTCAGCAGCAGAGGCCAAGGGCCGCGGACCAGTTTTTCCCATGAAAAACCGCCTTTCCACCACAGCGATCGCTTATTGGTGCCGCCGATCCATCGAAGGCACAAATAAATCAGAGCAAGAGCGGCAATCTGCACGGACGCGGCAACACCCCAACCGAATTCTTGGCCCAGGGCGATGCTCCGAAACCTCGGCAACTCCTGCCACCACGTCAAATCCAGACTTCCCCAGAATCCGCCGATGCAGAAGAACACCAGAGTAACGACCATACGCAGATTTCCGCCGCCGACCGTATACAGCGTACCGGAACCGCAACCGCCACCAAGCTGCATGCCAAGTCCGAAGATCAAGGCGCCGAACGCCATCGATACGCCGACCGGCGCCACCGCGCCGACGACACCGTGTCCGAATACTCTGCCTTCCGCCAGGACCGGTGCAAACAGCAGCACGGCCGCGACCAGCATCACCAGCTGAGCGCAGATCCCGGAAATGTCCTTCTCGACAAACGCCCGCCGGTAGGCGGCGGTGAACCCGAACGAGGCATGGTAGAGGGAAATCCCGAGAAGAAGACCGACGATGAATAAGCTGGCGTGCTTGGTGCCGATCTCGAGGAGGTATACGAACAGGCCAACGGTTAACGCCAATGCCAGCGCGAGAACCGGCCGTTGGGCCGACGCCGCCTTCAGGGATGCAGTAGACACCCGAAACCTCTCACCTTGCCGCCGCTACGATGTTGGCGAAAATCACGTCCAGTTCCCGGGCCATTTGGTTTAGATCGGGAACATCATAGGGCGCAAACACGTGACTCGGCAGTCGGTAAGTCAATCGAGCCGATCCATCGGTATTTTCGGTCACGTAGAGACGAAGCGGCGCTTCGATACCGGCTGCAACGCTCGCTTTCAGCATTCGTACGGCGAAATGCGGATTGAAGATCATCAGAACTCGGTTGCCGGGGATGGTCACGCCGATGCTCTCGGCACCGCACGTGGCGCAGGCATTTCCAACGATACCCATCTTGTTGGCCCGAACGGCCGCCGTTAGTTTCTTGAGGTAGGTTTCGAACGGCAGGGTGGTATCGATGACGCGGGTTCCCGAACAGGGTTTCGAAGTTTCGGCAACGACAGGAAAGGCAAGAACCGATCCCAATATCGCAAGCATGACCAGCCGCATGACATCGTTTCTCCACGATTGAAAAACCAAGCCGAATCATAGCTCTCGCCCGAAGTCGCCAACAAATGACGATGCCGTGAACGGCTCTATGGCAAGAAACTTCAGGGCTCAAGCTTAAGCGAAATCGTTTTTCTCGAGTCGCCGCGAAAGAAAGAGACGGAGGCCGACTCGTTCGGTCGGAACATATGGAATTCACGGATGAATTCGGGCGGCGTTCGGACCGTCCGGCCGCCGACCGCCGCGATCACGTCGCCGATCTGCAGCCCGGCGATGGCCGCCGGACCACTCGGCGAGACGCGGACGACGGAGACCCCGCTGTGTTTCTCCAACTGTTCCTGGCTGAGAGTGCCGACGGCCAGACCCGGGTTGACACGGCGGACTCGTCCGAATGCCTTGAGGTCGTTCACCACCCGATATAACAACCTTGTCGAGGCCGCAAAGTTGACGCCGATGTTGGCGTCGTTTCGTTTGGTAAAGATCGCCGATATCAGCCCGACAAGTCGGGAATCCCGATCGACCAAAGCCCCTCCCGAACCGCCCGGATTGACGACCGCATCGGTCTGGATGAAATCCTCGATGGCGTTGAACCCGGTTGCCGCTCGGCTCAGAGCGGAAACGACGCCACACGTAACCGACAAACCTAATCCAAATTGATTGCCGACGGCGCAAACAGGGCTCCCCAGTGCCGGCTCGGGGCCGATCTCGGGAACGGGGAATTCGATCGGCGCCTTGATCAGCGCGATGTCCGTCGCCACGTCGCGTCCGACGATCTCGACCGGCAGCACTCGACCACCTTCAAGCCGAATACTGGCGGTTTTTGCCGAGGCCAGAACATGGACGTTGGTTGCTAGATAGCCGCCGGGCAGAACGGCGACGGCGGTTCCTTCCGGCTCCTCGAGGCGCGCCTGCTGTGTGGGAGCCGTACTCCAATCGGGAAGCAGGGCGACGACGGACTTGGTGATCTCCGGCGAGAACGCCCGAGCCTCCATCGGCAACCCGAGCAGAACCGCCCCTATCAAGGCGAACCGGCAATGAAGGTTGACTTTATCCATGTGGCCTATTCTAAAGCTGCTTCGAAGACGGAGGAGTGCCGGCTTTCACAATTGGTACGACGCATTAATATGACGCTTGGCCCGGTGACGGCAACATCGAGCCGCCTCGGTCGTTTTCGGGCAACGGGACGTTCTCATGCCGCTATCGAAATTCCCAAGGGCCGAACTTGCCCACAAGCCGACTCCGCTGGAGGCCATGCCGAACCTTTCGGAGGCGCTTGGTGGTCCCGATCTTTTTGTGAAGCGCGACGATTGCACAGGCTTGGCCATGGGCGGCAACAAGGCGCGTCAGCTGGAGTTCTACTTCGGCGCGGCGGTGGCCGAGAGCGCCGATACAGCGATCATCACCGGCGCTACCCAGTCAAATTTCGCGCGCCAGGCGGCGGCCGCCGCCCGAAAACTGGGGATGACATGCGAAATCCAGTTGGAACACCGGGTTCCGGAAACCAACGACGATTACGAGAACTCCGGCAACGTCCTGCTTGATCGAATATTGGGTGCGCGGATCCATACCTATCCGGAAGGCGAGGACGAAGCGGGCGCCGACGCCGCTCTCAAGGAAGTGCGGGCGAAAGGCGGCAACCCCTACATCATCCCGCTCGGTATGGATCACCCGCCGACTGGGGCATTGGGCTACGTCGACGCGGCCTTCGAATTCCTCGACCAGATCGACGACCGCGGCCTTCGGGTCGACGGCGTTGTTCTCGGAAGCGGCAGTGCCGCGACCCACGCCGGGTTCCTAAGCGGACTTCGGTATCGAGAAAGTCCCATCCCGGTGTACGGAATATGCGTACGGCGGGGCCAAGACCAACAGGCTCCGAGGGTTCTGCAAAGGGTCCGCGAAACGGAGGAACTGTTGGGCGTGCCCCACGCTGTCACCGAGGACGACATCTGGGTCAACGACGCCTATCTCGGGCCCGGTTACGGCCAATCGTCGCCGGAGATGATCGAAGCCGTGACTCTAGCGGCGCGAACCGAAGGAATTCTTCTCGATCCCGTTTACACGGGCAAGGTCATGGCCGGGTTGATCGGCTTGGTTCGCGGAGGCGAGTTCAAGCCGGGCCAGAACATCGTCTTTCTGCATACGGGCGGTACGCCGGCCCTGTTCGGGTATCGCAAGGTTCTGGAGAACGCCTGACGACGAGCCGTGTCGGCGCCGAATCGAATTGATGGGGGAAACGTGGCGCAGGAGAGTATTTCGGTTCGGCGGTGTGCGGGGACATTCCTCCGTGGCGGTGCGTATCTCTTCTTTGTCGCCGGATTGATTGCCCTCCTCTACTACTGGGACCCGACCCGAACCGTCTGGAAACGTCTAGTGGCCGCCGACCGCTACGTCTACGAGGAGATACCGGCCGAGGCCGCCGCACTCGACCCCGGCCGACATTTGAACATCGGTTCAACCGCCACGCTGGAGGGCGCCCGTAACTCTCTTATCGAAGCGATATGGGGGGAAGCCGGATTCCCCGTCGGCAAGCAACCGCTCGGCATCGACCGAAACATCCAGCTAGGACCGGAATCGAACCGCTGTTCCAGCGCCGAAGCGGACGACAGATACGCCCGGCGGATCGAGTGCATGATCGATCGATATCGGGGGTTGCAGAACCTGGCCGGAATCGACCGCATTCGGATGGGAATCGATATCGGTCGCGGTGCCGTGTCGGTCGCCGCCCTTTTTCGGCCGCGTTCGACGAACGGCCGGATCGTTCTCTACCACCATGGCTTCGCCGGCACCTACCACGACCAACACAGGTATCTGGCGGAGCTCTTGGAGGCGGGGTACGGGGTGATGGCCTTCAATCTTCCGGGCTTCGGCGCCAACCTGACCGGCTGCGGTAAATCCAGCAACGCTTTCTGCTCCAAACATGACCGGCCCTTGCGGTCGTTCGTCGAGCCGGTGGTGGTCGGGATCAATTTCGCGCTCGGAGATGGCGGGTTCACGGCGGTGGATATGATTGGGTTTTCGGCCGGCGCCTGGGTCGCCATGCTGTCGGCAGCCGTCGATACCCGTATCGGCCACTCATATCTGGTGGCCGGACCATATCCCGCCTACTACGGCTTCTTCGCGGGCTTCGACGAGGCCCGATATGAGCCGATGTTGAAGGCGGCCAGCTACCTCGATATGTTCGTGATGGCGTCGGCCACCGAGGGCAGGCGTCAACTTCAGGTTTTCAACCGATTCGATCGCTGTTGTTCGTCCAACCTCTACGGCCGCCATTATGAAGCGGCGGTGCAAAAAGTCGTGGCTGGGTTGAAGGGTGGCCGGTTCGATGTGCTCATCGACGAGAGCCACGCCCGCCATAAAATATCGAGACTGGGCATGGACGCGATTCTGGCCGACTTGGCCCGGACCGCTGACGGAGAATCGGCCCGATGACCGATCGACGAGAAGAAACGGGCACCGGTCCGGTCTGTCCGTGGCGGTGGCTAGGAATGCGGTTGCTTCCGGCCGGCCCCGCACTGGTGTTGGCGGCGGCGTTGATCCTGTGGTGGCGGGGAGGCTTGTGGGTGTATGGCGAGCTTCCGACCCACGGCATGGCCTGGGCGGTAGCGGCGAGCACCGCCTCGATTGCCTGCTACGGGGCTGCAAGGTGGCTCAGCCGGCCATCCGCGCCTCGACAATGACCTCGGCGCCGGGCTCCTCCGATTCCGTATCGATCATTTCCTCCGGGAAGCCGGGCGCCAGCAGGTCGACACCCAACGCTTCCTCGAGCCGGCGCACGATGCCTGGCGACCAGGCACGGGACCCGTAACGTTCCTGGCCATCCTTGAAGATTTCGAGAACGAGCGGCGCTACCTCGAGGGGAACGCCTAGGCGCTC
>CAYFMP010000011.1:8666-69457 GCA_964344215.1 uncultured Thalassospiraceae bacterium
GGCCACTTCCTGAAACAGGCTCATGTCCTTGACCACCAGGTCCATGGTGAAGTTGATGTTACGGCTGCCGTTCAGGATGACCTGGCTTTCCGTTTCGTGAACGAAGGAATTGCCCGACGAAATGCGGATCGCCTCGTAGGTGGTGTTGAGGTCCATGCCGGCCATCTTCGCCGTCATCATCGCCTCGCCCAAAGCAACGAGATGGACCGAAGCCAAGTAGTTGGTCACGACCTTGAGAATGGAAGCCGAGCCGAGCGGCCCGGTGTGGAGGATGCGGCGTCCCATGACCGTGAGTGTCGGCAGGGCTTTCTCGAAGGCGGCGCGTTCGCCTCCGGCGAAGATCGCGATGTTGCCGGTGGCGGCGCGGTGGCAGCCGCCGGAGACCGGGCAATCTATGGGGTCGGCCCCGCGCTCCGAGACCAGCTCACCCAGCCTTTTCACTTCGGCCTCGTCCGTCGTGCTCATCTCGCCCCAGACCATGCCGTTCGAAAGGCCGGCGAGAACGCCGTCCTCGGCCTCCATGACGGCGGCCGAAGCGTCCGGCGACGGCAAGCAGGTGATCACGAAATCGACCGCCTCTGCGAGTGCTTTCGGCGAGTCCGCCCAAGCGGCGCCCTCCGCCAGAAAAGGCTCCGCCGCTTGCCGGTCGAGGTCGCGTACGGTCAGGTCGATATCGTTGCGCAGCAGGCTGCCGGCCAACTTGCCGCCGACATTGCCCAATCCAATGAATCCAACTCTCATCGAAGCGGTTCCTTCCGTATTGGCCGGGCCGTCAAAGCGGCCGGTCGTACATTTCGAGGTGCAGAGCCTTGCCGTCGTAGGGATGCTTCGCCGCCACCTCTTCGTTCAATTCCACTCCCAATCCGGGCTCGGTCGGCGGAACGACGTAGCCCTCTTCCCAGCGGATCGGTTTCTTCAGGATGTCGGCGTGAAAGCCGTCCCAGGTCTGAATGCCCTCGAGGATCAGGAAGTTGGGGCTGCAGGCGCTGATCTGTATGTTGGCGGCGCCCTCGATCGGGCCGCAATAGAGGTGCGGCGCGATCTGGGCGTAATAGGCTTCCGCCATGCCGGCGATTTTCTTGGCTTCGAGAATGCCGCCGACCCGCCCCAACGCCATCTGCAAGATGGCCGCAGCTTGCGCTTCGAGAACACGGGCGAACTCGTACTTCGTGGTCAATCGTTCGCCGGTGGCGATGGGAATGCTGGTCTGACGGGCGACCCGGGCCATCTCTCCGACGTTCTCAGGCGGCGTTGGTTCCTCGAACCACAGCGGCTCGTACGGTTCGAGGCGCCTGGCCAGGCGGATGGCGCCGGCCGCTGTGAACTGCCCGTGCGTGCCGAACAGAAGATCGGCTTTGGCGCCGACCGCTTCGCGAATTTTCCGCACGAACGTCTCGGAGCGTTCGAGGTCGTCAAGCGACGGCTGGCGCCCGTCGAATACGGTATAGGGGCCGGCCGGATCGAATTTGACCGCCGTGAACCCCTGCGCGACGTATTCGGCCGCCCGTTCGGCGGCAAGGTCGGCATCAACATAGACGTCTGACCGGTCTCTCTCTTGCGGATAGAGATAGGTGTAGGACCTGAGTTTGTCGTGAACCCGGCCGCCGAGCAGTTCGTAGACGGGCTTGCCGACCTCCTTGCCGATGATGTCCCAGCAGGCCATTTCGATGCCGCTCAGCACGCCGCCCAACGAGACATCAGGCCGCAGTGTGTAACCGCTACCGTAGACATTTCTCCAAAGACGCTCGATGTTGAACGGATCGGCGCCGATCACGTGACGTTCGCAGACATCTTCGATCATCCTGGCGACCACGTGCGGCCCGAAAGTCGCCGTGTAAACCTCGCCGACCCCATCGACGCCGCCGTCAGTCGTCAGCTTCAGAAAAATGAAATAATGCCCCCCGAAATGTGGCGGCGGATTGCCCACTACGTAGGTCTTCACGTCGGCGATTTTCATGTGCGCACCCTCTCAGACCATCGCCATAACCGCATCGGCGAATCGGTCGATATCGGCGTCCTCCACCTTGCGGGTGGTCGCCTCCCGCATGAACCGGGTTTCGGGCGCCCGCATCTCTGCGGCGAGATCGCCGGCGCCGAACGCCTTGAACGCCGCCGGGAGTCTGCGCTCGACCCCGCATCGGGTGAGCAGCCCGGAATACCAATCGGCGAATGGATCGGCCCCGCCATTCAAGCCGCACGCAGCGGCGGCGGCGGCGGCGATCGACCCGTCGTCCGTTTCCGACTCCCAGGCGAGCACCGTTTCCAGGCCGAGCGCCGTCGCCAGACCGTGGTGGATCGGCGCCAGCGCGGCCAGAGCATGCGAAATGTTGTGGGCCATGCCGGTTCCGCAGTTGTCGATGGCGATGCCGGCGTAGGCAGAACCCAGAAGCATGTCGCTGCGGGCATCGATGTCGAAGGGGTCGGCGACGGCCTTCTCGAGAGCTCCCGATATCAAGGAGAGCGCACGGTGCGCGTAAAGATCGTTGGCAGCGTGACGACGCATGTTGGTGCAGGTTTCGAAGGCATGGACGAATGCGTCAAATCCGGTCCATGCCGTCAGATAAGGCGGCAGCGTCGTCGTCAGCTCCGGGTCGAGGATGACCCGGTCGGGTTTGGTCTCCGAGCCCCAAACCCAGACCTTCCTGCCGGCAGTGTTGGTGAAGATGTTGGTCGACGAGAGTTCCGACCCGGTGCCGGCTGTAGTCGGAATACAGATCTTCGGGACCGAAATGCGGGGCAACGGATCGCCGTTCATAGCGAAGGCGGCGGGGCTCTTGCCCGTTCTTGCAACGGTAGCGGCGACTTTACCGATGTCCATGGCCGATCCGCCGCCGAGGCTAATGACCAGGCCGGCGTTCTCCTGGCGGACAAAATCGGTTGCCGCTTCGAGTTGCGCCTGCTTGGGCTCGCCCGCAAAATCCGAGAACACGCCGACGGTGGCGCCACTGTTCCGTAGCGCGGCAGCGACCGGTTCGGCGGCCCCCAACTCGACGATACCGCCATCGATGATCAGGACGATCGACTTGTCCGTCTCTCCAATTTCAGCGGCATCCCCGGCGATAGCTCGCGAACGGCCCGATCCGAAATGAATCTCGGGAATAGGCCTGAGGGAGAAGGCCGGATTGTTCTGTGCCGTCGTCATTCGCCTCGGAGCCCCCGACACGTCCAGCCTCAGTGGGTAGGCTAAAGGGTAACGTAAACCCGAGCAGGAGGGCGTGGCAATCGCTTGTATTCGACAAGGAAGAATGCTGTCGAAAGACAGCGCATCCGGCAGAATCCAAAGGTGTGATCTCCGCCTTCGAACCCGAGGGAATACCCAATAGACCTCGGGGATTCTCCCGCCAACCCGCCGACCTCCATTCAGATTTCCGAGAACGGATCGTGTCTTCCTCGGCGATCCGATAGACGGACGCAGCACCTAACCCGCAAAGTCTAAGCGTATTGTTCGGTTACCGGGTGGTTTGTTGCGTGAAACACAGAATTCGCGCATCATGATAAGGGCCTGCCGCCATTACGAACAAATAAAAGAAATACCATCGACGGCACAGATGAATCGATTCGAGCACGAGGGAGAAAAATCATGTCAGAGAAGAAGGAACTTGAACACCTGCTGATTAGCAGCGCCATTAGTCGGCGGGATTTTATGGGCCGAGCCGCGGCCCTCGGCATCGGCACGGCCCTGGCCTCGTCCATGTGGGCTGGATCTGCTCACGCCGCAAAGAAGGGAGGCCGGCTTCGTCTTGGCATTGGTCAGGGCTCAACGTCTGATAGCCTCGATCCGGCAACCTATCTCGACACCTATATGCAAACCGTCGGTTCGGGAGCGCTCCGCAACAATCTGACCGAGATCGACAACACGGGTAAATTGGTACCAGAATTGGCCGAGTCGTGGGACACCAGCGACGCCAAGTCTTGGGTGTTCAACATCCGCAAGGGCGTGGAGTTTCATAACGGCAAGACGCTCGACGCCGACGACGTGATCGCGTCGATCGCCCACCACAGAGGAGAGGATTCCAAGTCCGCGGCAAAGGGCATCCTGAAGGCGATAAAAACCATCAAGGCCGACGGCAAGAACAAGGTGGTCATCGATTTGGACGCGCCGAACGCCGACTTCCCGTTTATCGTATCCGACTATCACATCGGCATCATGCCGGCCAAGGACGGCGTCGTGGAATGGAAATCGGGCGTCGGCACCGGCGGCTACACGCTGGAGAACTTCGAGCCCGGTATCCGCGCCTTGCTGAAGCGCAACCCCAACTACTGGAAGCAGGGCCGCGCCCACTTCGACGAGGTCGAGGCGCTGGTCATCGCCGACGTCAACGCCCGCACCAACGGCCTGAAAACCGGCGAGATCGACGTTATGAACCGCTGTGAACTGAAGACGGTTCACTTGTTGAAACGGACTCCGGGTCTCAGGGTCGAGGAGTATACGGGCACCCAACACTATACCTTCGCCATGCTTACCGACGTGGCGCCCTTCGACAGCAACCACGTCCGCATGGCCCTGAAGCTGGGCCTTGATCGCGAACAGATGCTGAAGACGGTGTTGCGTGGGCATGGAGCGCTCGGCAACGACCATCCGATTTCGACAGCCAACCGCTATCACGCCTCGGAGCTACCGCAACGCAAATACGATCCAGACAAGGCCAAGTGGCACCTCAAGCAGGCCGGCATGTCGAGCGTCAAGGTCGAACTGAGTGCTGCCGACGCCGCTTTCGCGGGCGCCGTTGACGCCGCCGTGCTCTACAAGGAAAGCGCCGCCAAGGCCGGTATCGAGATAAACGTCATCCGCGAACCCAACGACGGTTACTGGTCGAACGTCTGGCTCAAGAAGCCCTGGTGCGCCGTTTACTGGGGTGGTCGGCCGACTGAGGACTGGATGTTCTCGACCGCCTACGCCAAGGGAGTTCCCTGGAACGATACCCATTTCGATCACGACCGTTTCAACGAACTCCTGGTTGCCGCCCGTGGCGAACTGGACGAAGGAAAACGCCGTGGCATGTACGTCGAGATGCAAAGGATCGTCAGCGACGAAGGCGGTGTCGTGGTTCCGTTGTTCGCCAACTACGTCATGGCCATGTCCGATAAGGTCAAGCACGAGAAGAACGTCGCGGCCAACTGGGATCTCGACGGCTTCAAAGCGGTTGAAAGGTGGTGGTTCGGATAAGTTCCCGCTTCACCTACCGCTAGAGCAACCGAAAGATGAACAGGCTCGTCGTCATCGTAGCCCAGCGCCTCGGCCTTGGCGCGCTGACGTTGATCGTCGTCTCCCTGATTATCTTTTTGGGCGTTGAAGCTCTGCCCGGGGATCTCACCGAAGCGATTCTCGGGCAGGGCGCCACGCCGGAAACAGTCGCTGCCTTTCGCCGTGAACTCGGTCTCGACCTACCGCCTCATACCCGCTACCTGAATTGGCTGGGTAATTTCCTACAGGGCGAGATGGGGAACTCGTTGGCCAACAACCGGCCGATTTCCGATCTGCTTGTCGTCCGCTTGTCCAACACGCTGTTCTTGGCTGCCATGGCGGCGGTTATTGCGGTGCCGCTGTCGGTTGGCCTCGGCATTCTGGCCGCCCTCTATCGCGAATCCTGGTTCGACAAAAGCATCTCGATGGCGACTCTGTCGACCATCTCGTTTCCAGAATTCTTCATCGGTTATATCTTGATCGCCCTGCTGGCGGTCGAGTTCCGGGTGTTTCCGAGCATATCGACGATTGCTCCCGACATGCCCTTATGGAAACAGGCCTATTCGACTGCCTTGCCGGCGATCACCCTGACCTTCGTGGTAACTGCGCACATGATGCGGATGACCCGGGCCGCTATCGTCAACCTGCTGATGAGTCCCTATATCGAGATGGCAACGCTCAAGGGGTTGTCGCGAAGCCGGGTAATCGTCTGGCACGCCCTTCCCAACGCCTTGTCGCCAATCATCAACGTCATCATCATCAATCTCGCGTATCTCGTGGTCGGCGTCGTCGTTGTCGAAGTTGTATTCGTCTATCCGGGGCTCGGACAACTGCTCGTCGATTCGGTTTCCACACGCGATCTGCCGGTCGTGCAGGCCTGCGCCCTGGTCTTCGCCGGAACTTACGTCCTCTTGAACCTAACCGCCGACATCCTGGCGATCATCTCCAATCCCCGAATGTTGCATCCGAAATAGGCGGGGGATCAAATGGGCATTTTAAACGAACTGAGAAAAGCGCCGTTCAGCGCCCAGATGGGGATCGTGATCATCGCTTTCTACATCATTGTGGCTGTCTTCGCACCGATCATCGCACCGTATGGCGAGACGAAGGTGGTCGCCGACGTGTGGATGCCGTTCAGTTCCGAGACCCTGCTGGGAACCGATCAGCTGGGCCGCGATTTGTTCACGCGATTGCTCTATGGGGCCCGCAACACCATCTCGATCGCCTTCATAACGACGGTGTTGTGCTTCGTCATCGGCATTGTCGGAGGATTCTTGGCCGCCACCGTCGGCGGCTGGGTCGATCAGGGTTTGAGCCGCGTCGTCGATATCATCATGTCGATCCCGACCCTGATCTTCGCGCTGATGATCCTGTCCGTCACCGGCACCTCGATACCGATCCTCATCGTTGTCATCGCGATCCTCGATTCGACCAGGGTCTACCGCCTGTCCCGTGCCGTCGCCATGGATGTGGAGGTCATGGATTATGTCGAGGTGGCGCGTCTCAGGGGCGAGGGCATCATATACATCATGCGACACGAGATCCTGCCCAATACGCTGGCGCCGTTGGTTGCCGAGTTCGGGCTGCGGTTCTGCTTCGTGTTCCTGTTCATCAGCGCGCTCAGCTTCTTGGGGCTTGGAATTCAACCGCCGCTCGCTGACTGGGGCGGCATGGTACGAGAGAACGCCGGCGCTATCACATTCGGGATCATGACACCGCTATTGCCGGCGGCCGCCATCGCCATCTTGACCATCGGCGTCAATCTGGTCGTCGATTGGTTCCTCCACAAGACCGCGGGGCTCAGGGATGAGATATAGAAGCAGCCCGCAACCGCGAGAATGCCGACCGTGAGCAGACTCCTGACCATGACCGGGCTCACGATCGAGGGCCAGACGGACGAAGGCTGGGTCGAGATCGTTCACGGGGTCGACGTCCACCTGGACCGCGGCGAAGTGCTCGGCCTGATCGGCGAATCCGGTGCCGGGAAGTCGACCATCGGTCTTGCCGCCATGGGGTTCGCCCGCCCCGGCTGCCGGATAACCGGCGGCTCCATCGTTTTTGACGATATGGAACTGACAACGGCATCGGACGAAGAACTGCGGCAGTTGCGCGGACTGCGGATCGCTTACGTCGCCCAGAGCGCCGCCGCTTCGTTCAATCCGGCCCATCGTCTGGTTTTTCAGTATGCCGAGGCGCCGGTTCAGCACGGTGTCATGTCCTTCGAACAGGCCGAAAGAGAAGCGGTCGAGATTTACGACCGGCTCGAACTGCCCGATCCGGAGAACATCGGATATCGCTTTCCGCACCAGGTCTCCGGCGGTCAGCTGCAGCGCGCCATGACGGCGATGGCGATGTCGTGCAAACCGGACCTGATTGTCTTCGACGAACCGACGACGGCCCTCGATGTGACCACCCAGATCGAAGTCCTGGCGGCCATCAAGCACATCGTTCACGAATTCAATACGGCAGCCATCTACGTCACCCACGATCTGGCCGTGGTTGCCCAGATGGCCGACCGCATCATGGTACTACGCTACGGCGATCTGGTCGAAGAAGAGGACACCCGCGACATGCTGACGGAGCCGAAGGAGGAATATACCCGCCAGCTGCTGTCGGTCCGTACTTTCCGCAAGCCGCAGACCGAGGTGGCGAAAAAGGAAGCGCCACTGTTGAGGGTTTCCGGGCTCAACGCCTATTATGGCGATTTCCACGTGCTTAAGGATCTCAACGTCGACGTTCACCGTGGCAAGACCATGGCTGTGGTCGGCGAGTCGGGCAGCGGCAAGAGCACCTTGGCCCGGGCCATCACCGGGCTGCTGCCACCGACTGCCGGCGAGGTTGTCTATGACGGCACGGTCCTGCCGGGGTCTTACAAGGCGCGCAACAAGGACCAGCTCCGCCGCATGCAGATGATTTATCAGATGCCGGATACGGCCCTCAATCCGCGTCAGAAGATCAGCGAAACCATCGGGCGCCCCTTGTCCTTCTATTTGGGGATGAACCGCGCCGCCCGCGACAAGCGCGTTGCCGAGCTTCTCGAGATGATCGAGTTGCCGGGAGAGTTCGCCGAACGCTTCCCGTCCGAGCTTTCCGGCGGTCAGAAGCAGCGCATCTGCATCGCCCGGGCATTGGCGGCCGAACCCGACCTGATCATCTGCGATGAGGTCACTTCGGCCCTCGATGAATTGGTTTCCGAGGAGATACTCAAGCTCTTACAGAGCCTGCAGGATGAATTGCGCGTTACGTACCTGTTCATCACCCACGACTTGGCGACCGTGAAGGCGATCTCCGACGAGATCATCGTTATGTTGGAGGGCGAGATCGTCGAACAGGGACCGAAGGCGGAGGTTTTGACTCCGCCCCATCACGATTACACGAAACTCCTACTTTCGTCGGTGCCGGAGATGAACCCCGATTGGCTCGATAACGTCCTGGCCGAACGCAACGAGATGACGGGCTAAAGCGATTCGCATCGAGAGAACGCCGCGCTTTGCAGGACTGAGCTTTGGCCTCGTTTTGGGGAGAGAGAACCGAGTACCAATGCACATTGGCACCTTGCTTCCCCGGCACGCCAGATACCGTCCCGACCATCTGTGTCTGGCAGTCGGCGACGAACGCCTTTCCTACCGGCAGTTCAATGCCCGGGTCAACGCCCTCGCCAACGCGCTCCTCGCCGAGGGCCTAACCAAGGGCGACAAGGTTGCCGCCATCCTGCCCAATGGTGTCGAGTTGATGACGCTGTATTGGGCGGCGGCGAAAACAGGCGTGGTTTTCGTGCCCATGAGCCTTCTTCTTCGGGCATCCGGACTGGAAATCCTGTTGCGGGATTCCGACTCGGTCATGGTATTTGCCGACGCCGCTTTTGCCGACGATCTAGAGACCATCCGTAGCAATCTGTCGTCCATCGCCGATGATCGCTATGTGCTGATCGGCGAGGCCGACGCACGACCAGGCTACCGGTCCTACATCGAGCTGGTAGAAGACGCTTCCACGGACAATCCTCCGGACGCCGGACTCGGCGACGACGATCCCTACAACATCATGTACACCAGCGGCACCACCGGCGCCCCGAAAGGGATCGTCCATACCCATTACGTTCGTGCAAACTACTGCACACATTTCGCGTCGGCCTTTCGGATGACGCCGGAGAGCACCGTCCTCCACGCCGGCTCCATCGTCTTCAATGGCGCCATGCTCGACTTGATGCCGTGGATGTTCGTCGGTTGCACGTATGTCCTGCACGAGGCTTTCGACCCCGGGCGAGTCGTACACGACATCGCCGCCGAGAAGGTGACCCACATCGTGATGGTGCCATCGCAGATCATCGCCTTGCTCGACCACCCAGATTTCGATCCGGACGCGCTGCAATCGCTGGAGATGATTCTTTCCGTCGGCGCTCCGCTGCTTCTTGAGCACAAGAATCGGCTAAACCGGGCTTTGCCGAACAGGTTCTACGAGCTCTACGGCCTGACTGAAGGGTTCATGACGGTTCTTGACCGCAACGACGCACTCCGTAAGGCTGGCTCGGTCGGCGTCCCGACGCCGTTCTATGAGATGCGGATCGTCGACGGCGACGGCAACGAATGCGCGATCGGCGAAACCGGCGAGATATGCGGACGTGGCCCGCTGATGATGTCGGGTTATTACAAACGCCCCGACCTGACCGGTGAGGCCATCATCGATGGTTGGCTGCATACCGGAGATGCAGGATACGTCGACGAGGACGGCTATCTTTTCCTGGTCGACCGCATTAAGGACATGGTTCTTTCGGGCGGCGTCAATGTCTATCCGCGCGACATCGAGGAGGTCATGGCCGGTCATCCGGCTGTGGCCGAGGTCGCCGTGTTCGGGGTTCCCGACGACAAATGGGGCGAAGTGCCGGTTGCCGCCGTCATCCTCCGCCAGGACGAAACCCTCGAACCCGCAGCGCTTGCCGAATGGACCAACCAGCGGGTTGCCGCCAAATTCCAGCGTATTGCCGACGTTTTCATCATGGTGGAGTTTCCCCGCAACGTCGCCGCTAAGACCCTGAAGCGGGAAATACGTGAGCAGTACCTGTTGGAGAAAGGTGAAAACGGCTGATGAAACTCGAAACCAAGACGGCGCTCATTACCGGATCGGGACGCGGCATCGGCCGGGCTCTCGCCCTGAAACTGGCCGAGGACGGGGCGCGTGTCGTCGTCAACGACCTCGATCCCGAACCGGCCGCTGACACGGTTGCCAGGATCAAAGGCGCGGGCGGCGAGGCGGTAGCCTGCGCCGGCGACGTCAGTGCCGACGAATTCGCCGAACGCTTCATCAAGACCGCCCTCGATACCTTCGGCGGCATCGACATCATCGTCAACAACGCCGGTTTCACCTGGGATGCGGTCATCCAGAAGATGTCCGACCAACAATGGCAGACCATGCTCGACGTTCATGTGACGGCGCCTTTCCGAATTCTCCGCGCCGCATCCGGTTTCATCCGGGAGGCAGCGAAAGCGGAGATCGCCGAAGGTCGGCCGAACTACCGCAAAGTGGTCAACATCTCGTCGGTCTCCGGACTTTACGGCGGGGCCGGACAGATCAACTACGGCGCCGCCAAGGCCGCCGTCGTCGGCATGACTCGTTCCATGTGCAAGGAATGGGGACGCTACAACGTCAACGTCAACTGCGTCGCTTTCGGGCTGATCGACACCCGCCTGACCCAACCGTGGGATGGAGACTCGGCAACTATCGACATTGCCGGGCGCGATATTTCGGTCGGGATTCTCGAAGACCGCATCGAAGCCCTCGAGGGTCTCATTCCCCTGGGACGTGCCGGAACGCCGGAGGAGGCGGCGGGCGCCGTCTACGTGTTGTGTCTTCCGGAATCCGATTACATCAGCGGACAGATTCTGGTCGCCGGAGGAGGTCTGCTGTTGTAAAGGTGCCTGTCGGTGGGATCCGCGTCTTCCTGTCTCTGACGGTGGAGGCGACTTAACTGAACGACGTCCGCTTCGAAATCTTCGATGGGCGCTTTAGAGTTTATCGATTCCTCCGATTGATGTTGCCGGAACGTGAAACACGAAGCCTGGGATTGCCGGCAATGTTACGGCAGCGGTCTTGGGTCGAACCATGCCGCAAACGGTCGTCGACAAGAACCAGGCCTTCCCGGTCTCTGTTTTCAGGAAACGAAGTGATATCAGTATGATATACGAAAAATATCGGAGAAGATGGATGGCGCGCCCGGAGGGATTCGAACCCCCGACCCCAGGATTAGGAATCCTGTGCTCTATCCGACTGAGCTACGGGCGCCGATGGCGTCAGCGGCCTATATAGCACGGCTGACGGCGAGGCAATCGATCAGAAGAGGTTGGTCAGCTTATTCAGCGGTACCGAGTAGTTGAGCATGATCGATTCGGTTCCGGGATTGTTGTCGCTGATGCTGGCGTTGGAATAGTGAGAAATGGAAAGCCCCAGTCGCGAACGGTCGTCAAACCGGTAGGCGAACTCGATCTGGGATCGAAACTCCACTGCGTGGCCGAGATCAAGGTTATCGGTCTTTCCGCGCCACCACGTCGGCGCGAAACTCGGCGTCACCACGATTCTACGGCCGAAATAGATATCCATCAGAATACCGGCGCCGAGGAAGGTCATTCCGTTTGATACGCCGGCGGCGGTTACGAAGGGTTTGATGTGCCAAAGCTTAAAATCGGACCTGTATTCGAGGCGGAATTCTCCACCCTGGTCCTTCTGGCGGTTGAAGTCGAACCAACCGGCCGACACGGTCAAGAAATCCGGATCATCCGCACGCGCCGGCGCGCTCGCGGCCATAACCACGGTGCCAATGGCAACGACAGTCACAATTCTCTTGAGCACTGATCTCTCCCCGTCGGCCCGGCTGAATCCGAGCTTTGCACGCATCTTATGGTATTGAGGGGCGATTTCAAGAGACCACGGGAAACTTGGGGTCGGATAGCCCTACGTCAACATCCGTCTCTTGAACGATTCGGTGGCGGCGACAAGGGCCGAACGTATGCCCGGCTCCATGGCGGAGTGACCTGCATCGGCGACGATGACATACTCCGCACCGCCCCAACTTCTAACCAGTTCGTCGGCGGTTGCGATAGGGCAAACCATATCGTACCGCCCTTGCACGACGATGGCGGGGATACCCTCGAGTCGGCCGATGTTGGATATCAGATAGTCGTCATCCAAAAAGAATCCGTGTCTAAAGAAGTGCGCCTCGATGCGAGCCAGAGCCAGGGCGCTCGCGCCGCCGCTTGGAGACGAAGCGTTGGGTCTGGCCATCATTACGGAGCAACTCGATTCGTACCGGTTCCAGGCTTCGGCGGCCGGTAGATGAACGGCCGGATCGGGGTCCATGAGGCGGTTGTAGAAACCGTAGAACAGATCGGTACGCTCGGATTCCGGCAGGAACTCGGAAAACTCTCTCCATGTTTCCGGAAATACGGTCTTCATACCGCTTAGAAACCATTCGACTTCCCTCTCCCGACCGAGAAAGATTCCCCGAAGTACAAAGCCGCCGCACCTCTCCGGATGCGCGATTCCATAGGCGAGAGCGAGGGTCGATCCCCACGATCCGCCGAACACCAACCAACGTTCGACACCGAAATGAGTCCTCAAGGCTTCGATGTCTGAGATCAGATGTTGAGTGGTGTTATCGCTAACGTCGGCAAAAGGTTCCGATCGGCCGGCACCGCGCTGATCGAAGAGAATGATCCGGTAATGCCGCGGATCGAAAAAGCGGCGATGGGTGGGGTTCGTCGCCGCACCCGGCCCGCCGTGCAGAAACAGGATAGGTGTGCCGTCCGGATTGCCGGATTGCTCCCAGTACAAGGAATGCCGGTCGTCGAGCGCCAGCATGCCGTCGGCGTACGGGTCGATCTTGGGATACAGGTCCCGCCTCGATTCCTGGGCGTCCATGTCTCGATTGTCGATGATCCTGGCGGCGAATGCTAGAGGGCGCCTTCAATAACATAACTGAGCAGACGAACAATCTGTTCTGGCGTTTCGGCGACGGCCAGGGCAGCGGCATCGACTTCCTTCAATGGATGGGTCAGCGACGAGTCATGCAACGTAATAATGGGTTTGCCAAGAGCGCTGGCATAGCCGGCATCGAAAGCGGCGTTCCACTGCTTGTACTTGTCACCGAACCGAACGACGACGATGTCGGAGCGATTGATCATGGACTGGGTTCGGATGGCGTTGACCTTGGCGCCTTTGTTGTCTTTCCAAAAATCGTTTGATTCGTCACCAAGGATTGCAACCCCGCAATCGTCGCTAGAGGCGTGGTCGGTGACTGGAGCCAGCAGAACCACGGGCAATCCTTCGGCGGCAACGCCATTTTCGATCCGCTCTCGCCAGTCAGTGTGGATCTCGCCGGAAAGATAAACGGTCCATAGATCTTGCGGCATGTCGTCGTTTCCTCTCATGTTGTCGCTTTTCGGACATCAGCGGCGTAGGCCGGCGACAATCTCCTCGTAGTCGGGTTCGTCAGCGTCGATGAAGCCGTGACGAACGAGGAAATCGATCACGACCAAGGCCGAATTGAATTTGAACTCGTCGGAAGTAGCCAGACGCTCGGCGATTTCGTCTATCGGCCAAAGGTAAAATCCGTCGACTTCCCCGTCCACGTTGGCCGGTTCGAAGCCTTCCGGCAGTTCCAAGTCAAAATTGAACAGCACATCGCGACGCAGTCCCTCCGGGCGCTCGGTCACATAGGTGACAGTGCCGACGGCGACGGCGTCAGTGGCCATATGCTCGGGAATGTTGGCCTCCTCCGCGCATTCCTTGATCAAATTGTCGCGCAGGGAGACGTTGGAAGGCTGTCCTCCGGCAACCACTTGGTCGAGCTTGCCGGGGCCCGTCGGCTTGGAAAGGCTGCGGCGCCCGATCCACATTTTGACGCCATCGCCCAACCGAACGTATCCATTCAGATGGACACCGTAACCGCATACCCCGAACAGCGGTACCCCGGCCCGCTCCATGTCGAAAAGCGCCGGCGCATCAAACGATGTCTTCACCGGGTAAGATTCATCGCGCCACCCGTAAACCTTGCCTTCCTCCTTCAAGTTCTCCAACACCTCGGCCATGGCCTCGGTGCGGGCGGCAAAGTCATCGAGTCGATCGGCCAGTTCGACCGCTTTGGCCGTGATCCGGAAAGTATCCGCAAATCGTTCCAACTCGACGGTGAAAGCATGGGCGACCTGACCGACCTGTCGGCCGTCGACCATGAACGGCCGGTAATTCTCCTGATCAAAGACGGCGCATTCGTGAATGCGATCGAGAATACTCACTCACCCGACTCCGACCGGACGATCAGGCCGATTGCCGTTGCGGTTTCTCCGATGTCAGGACGGTATCGACCAAGACGATTCGACGTAACGACTGGGCCAGCCGTTCGGCCATCGCCCGATCGACGCCACAGGTCTGAAGGTCGATATGGAGTTCTTCGTCCCGTGACCCAGCGATGATGGAATGCCAGCGGTCGGGTACGATTCCCATCTTCGAGAAGACCTCCAAAACGCGCGGCATCACCGATGGATCGGCGGCGGCAAAAACTGAAAAGCAAAATACGGATTGTTGGTTGCGAGCGGGGAAACCCCCGGCTGAAACGGTCATCGGACACACCCTTGGTTCCAGATAGCAAGACAGACGGCACGCGATCCCGGCCTTCTTCTAAAGAGAGGCCGGGTCGGTAATTCGCCGGATGCCTAGAACCAATGGAACGGTATGTGTCTTCATAACCGGGAAATCATAGGCCTGCTCCCGGTTTCGTCAAGTCGGAGGAAAAGGAACGTGACCTCAGGCGACGGCCGATTTCTTGCCATCCTTGGAGATTTTCACGTAAGCGCGCTCGCAGTGCTCGGCACAATAGGGTTTGTCAGGAACGACCGGGTCTCCGCAGAACCTGAAGTCTTCGGTTCCCGGTTCCCCGTGCGGCCAACTGCACATGCCGGGCCTGAGCGCATCGAGGCTGATGATCTCCGCCGGTTTGGGTTTTTGGCGAATAGGCGAGCCGCGTTTCGGTAACCCTAGGCGATGGACCTTGCCGACCACCGCGTTCTTGGTGACGTCGAGACGCTTGCCGATTTCACTGGTGGTAAGACCCTCGTTCCACAAGGCGATAAGGACGCTGATGCGCGTCGGTGTCCATTCTATGCTCATGATCGTATGCGGCGCGTAATGGCGGGCTGTCCCAGGATTTGCCAGCGTTCTGCGTGCGATGCCTCCTGTCGTGGTAATGAATCCCGAAAACACTCCCGAACGCACTCTAACAACATTTACCAAAAATCACCAGGCCTAAACACAATATGTTGTGGATAACTCGTGAATCGAGCACATCGGCCCGGCCTTCCTTTTCGCAGGTGCAAAAAAGGCTCCCGGGATGACCTAGGCATCCTCTATAATTCGGCCCCTGAAGGATGATGGGGACGTCATGGCGAAATTGTCGAAGACCGGCATGAAAGAGTGGACGGAAGCCGTTGCCAAGGAACTCAAGGGCCGGTCGGTCGACGAGTTGGTTTGGGAGACGCCGGAGGGCATCCCGGTCAAGGCGCTCTATACGGCCGACGATCTGGAAGGGTTGGAAATCACCGGTTCACTTCCCGGCTTCATTCCCTATGTTCGCGGACCGCGCGCCTCCATGTACACGGGTCGGCCGTGGACGATCCGCCAATATGCCGGGTTCTCGACCGCCGAAGCCTCGAACGCGTTCTACCGTGACAACCTGAAGGCCGGCCAGAAAGGCCTCTCCGTCGCTTTCGACCTGGCCACTCACCGTGGATACGATTCCGATCACCCGCGGGTGGTCGGCGACGTCGGCAAGGCCGGTGTCGCCATCGACTCGGTCGAGGACATGAAGGTTTTGTTCGACGGGATACCGCTCGATGAGATGAGCGTGTCGATGACCATGAACGGCGCCGTCCTGCCGGTTCTGGCGGGGTACGTGGTGGCGGCCGAGGAGCAGGGCGTATCCCAGGACAAGTTGTCGGGCACCATTCAGAACGACATCCTGAAGGAGTTCATGGTCCGCAATACCTACATCTTTCCGCCGGATCCCAGCATGCGAATCGTCGCCGACATTATTGCTTATACGGCCCAGCACATGCCCAGGTTCAACTCGGTTTCCATTTCCGGCTATCACATGCACGAAGCCGGCGCCACCGCCGTTCAGGAACTGGCCTTTACGCTGGCCGACGGCCTCGAATACGTGCGGGCGGCTATCGCCAGAGGTCTCGACGTTGACGACTTCGCGCCTCGGCTCAGCTTCTTCTTTGCGATTGGCATGAACTTCTTCATGGAAGTGGCCAAGCTCCGCGCCGCCCGGTTCCTGTGGTCGGAATTGATGAGCCGGTTCGAGCCGGAGGATCCGCGCTCATCCATGCTGCGGACCCATTGCCAGACATCGGGTGTCTCGCTGACCGCCGACGACCCCTATAACAACGTGATCCGGACCACCATCGAATGCATGGCCGCCGTACTCGGTGGAACCCAGAGCCTGCATACCAATGCGCTGGACGAGGCGCTCGCCCTGCCGACCCCGTTCTCGGCCCGCATCGCGCGCAACACTCAACTTGTCGTTGCCGAGGAAACGGGCCTTCCCAACGTCGTCGATCCCCTTGGCGGCAGCTACTACATGGAAAGCCTCACCCAATCCCTCGTCAGCGAGGCCCGCAAGATTATCGACGAGGTTGAGGAAATGGGCGGCATGACCAAGGCGGTCGTTTCCGGCATGCCGAAAAAGCGGATCGAGGAAGCGGCCGCCCGCAAGCAGGCGCGCATCGACCGTGGCGAGGAAATTATCGTCGGCGTCAACACCTACAGAACCGACTCTGAAGACGAGATCGACATCCTCGAAGTCGACAACACGGAAGTTAGAGAAACGCAGATCGCCCGCCTCGAGCAAGTCAAGGCGAGCAGGGACGAGGCCGCCTGCCAAGCGACCCTCGACGCCTTGACCGAAGCGGCCGGATCGGGGGCCGGGAACCTCTTGGAGCTGTCGATCGCCGCCAGCCGGGCGCGGGCCACGGTCGGCGAGATCACCGGCGCCCTCGAAAAGGTCTACACGCGTTACCAGGCTAAGAGCCGAGCCATTACCGGAGTCTATGGGGCGGCCTACGAAGGCGATGAAACGTTTCGGAATATACGAGAGGATGTCGCCCGGTTCGCCGAAACGGAAGGGCGGCGCCCGCGCATGCTGGTCGTCAAGCTGGGCCAGGACGGACATGATCGCGGCGCCAAGGTGATCGCGACGGCATTCGCCGACATCGGCTTCGAAGTCGATATCGGACCGCTCTTCCAGACGCCGGAGGAAGCCGCCAGCGAGGCTGTCGAGAACGATGTCCACGTCATCGGCGTGTCGTCGCAGGCGGCTGGACACAAGACCCTGGTGCCGGCGCTGGCCGACGAGCTGCGCCGCCGAAGCGCCGACGACATCGTCATCGTGTGCGGTGGCGTCGTCCCGGCCCGGGACTACGAGTTCCTGTACGCCAAGGGCGTGTCCGCTGTCTACGGCCCCGGCACCAACATCCCGCAGGCGGCCGCGGAGGTTCTGGAAGTGATCCGCGAACGCCGGCTGGCGGCCGAATAATCCAGGCTTCCGAAACGCAAAAACAGCCGGGGGCCGCCCCGATCGTCGAGATCGGAACGGCCCCCGAGGTGATTCGCAGGCGCTATTCCTGCGGCGTCTGAGTGCGGCTCAATTTGGCGCCGCTACGCAGCGGCCATCCATCGACTGATGTTCCATGAACAGCCCGGCTTCAACGAAACGATCGGGCGGCTCGCCGTGCTCGGCCTCGTAGGCTTCCATCAACGACATAGCGTAAATCTTCGTGACGCCCATCGCATGCGTCCACCCGCACATGCGGCGCTCTGCGAGATACTCCTCGACACCGTCGGGATTCTCGGGGGCGTGCTCGTAGGCGGCTGCTGCGCAATTCGAACACTCGTTACGAAGCGTGCATGTGCCGCAGACCTTGTCCTCGGCCTTGATCTTCCACTGTTCCTTGACCTCGTCTAGGAGCCCGTTGTCGGTCGGGACGATCGTCTTTGCCTCGTGGTCGAGAGTGCCGATTACCTTGCCGTCTTGGTTCATGGTCAAGAAGCGATTGCAGCCATAGACATTGCCGTCGAAGCCGAGGCAAGTCATGTGCGTACAGGTGCCACAGTGGTTGTGCTGCACGTCCTTCAGGGGCTTGATCTTGGAGCGTAGGTATTCGGGCTGGGTCTTGTCTGTTATCTCTAGATATTCAATGGAGTTGTACCAGCCCTCGCCGACCCAATGATCCATGATCCGGCGAAGCTGTCCGCTTATCTTCATCCCGAAGACCGCATCGTAGTTGCCTTCGAAGACGAGGTTCTGCCCGATCCGGGCGAAGCCGAGATCGACCAGATTGAAATAGCTATCGGCCATCGCCTCGCTCGTTTCCACGGTCATCGTGCATTTGACGTTGACGTGCCTACGGCCAACGGTATCGAACAACCACGGCAGGCACTCGACGATCTGGTCGTAACTGCCCTTGGTCTGATCGCTCTTATAAATACGGTGCTTGTCGTGCATCTCCTTGAGGCCGTCGATACTGACGCCGATATCGAGTTGATGCGCGAAGTCCTCGACGAATTTCCGGGGCTCGGGCTTATCGAACAAGGTGGCATTGGTCGACAGCGAGCCGTGGACGCACGAGCGGCCGTACTGCACGGTGAGCTCGTTGGCGATCTCCATCGCCGCATAAGAGAGGTCGGAATAGAGCATGGCCTCGCCGCCGATGATGTCGATCTGCACCGGCCCCGTATTGCCGTTATCGCGCTCGAATAGAGCGTGCAGATAGGTGCGGATATTGTCGACCGTGTTCTGCCTGCCGACCTTCTTCTCATAGCAATAGTGGCAGTCCAGATTGCAATTGAGATTGGTCATGATTTGGTAGGTTTTGGTAATACTCATTTGATCGCAAGCCTATCTGCGCTGTTGTTCCTGACTTTGGCCGCGCCCATCATCGCTTGTATGTGCGAGCGCCAAGTAGAGAAGTTCTCCATCGTCATGCGGTCGGCAACGGAGGCGCAGCCGCCGAACGGGACATTGCTTTCTTTGTTGGCTATGCCGATGGTGCGTGTCTGCCGGTCGTGTATCGAAGTGAGCTCGCCATCCGGCCACAGGTAGTAAGATTTCTTGCAGTCACAGGGGGCGGTGTTTTCATCGCCCCAAAAATGCACGAACCTGAGCCAATCCGTGTAGTTCTCATCGATCTCCTCAAGCATGAGAAGTTGGCGGCTGGCGTGGTAGAGATGTTGAATGTTCAATTCGCCGAGCTTCCAATCATCGTAACAAAGTTCGATACAGCGAGCGTGCGGGAATAGGCTATGGAGCGTGTGCAAGGATAGCGCGAAATTCTCGAACGGATTAGACAACACGCGCCGGAAATTCAGAGTGTCCAAGCTACGCAAGACGGGGATGATCTCAGCGCCATGCTCGCCCTTGTGAAATAGTGAGGAGAGGGATTTCTCCTGACGCTCAAAGCCATCACAAGAAATGTAGACGCCGCAACCAAAGTGATTGATCCATTCCACTGCGCTATAGTCGAGAAGATACCCATTGGTATGAATCAAGAGGATCACGTCTCTATGACCCTCGTGCTTACGCACCTCTTTCACGCAATCTAAGACGAGCCCCTTGTTCAACATCAATTCGCCGCCAAGCAGGGAGATGATGTTTACGCCGCTTGTCTCGTCCAAGACCTCCCTAAACCGCTCAACAGTCAATTCCGTGTTGTCGTTAGGATCGAGGTGGTCGCGTTGATTGCAGTAGGAACACGCGAGATTGCACCTGTTGTTGAGAGTGACCGTAAGGTACGTCATCGGTATCCCATCCGTTCGAGGATTTCCTCAACCAAGGCTTCCCGATCTGCGATACCCTGGACTGTGTCGACTTGCGGCGCACGGGCAATGACATCAGATAGCGCCGCCTTCACCTCGGGGGAGAGACTGTCTTGTATGGCTGCCAGAATGAGGGCGATGAGACGGCCATAATCAGCGAGACGTGCGCCATCATCGCCGACGCGAGAAGCGATCTCGTGGCGCACCTTCTCCTTTAGCCAATTCTTTTTGGCCTGCTCAGGAGTGGTCGCGACGTAAGAGTCGCTAGCCTCGTCGTACTGGTAGCGGAAGTGATTGCCGATCACGTCGGCGAGGGTCTTCTCCCCATAGGCGACGTTCAACTTTTTGAATTCGGCGGGGTTGTCGCCAACCGCATACGAGAAGACGTGGAGGGTCGCCATGCCATCGAACCCGTCGCGCTCAACCCAAACATTCTTCTTGTTAATCTTCTGTTCGAGATGGGGAATGGTGCGCTCCTGGGCAAGCAGGCTAATGTCGCTGACGATCAACGTGCCGACGATGGTCGGCAACCACGGCAACCCGTGTAAGGCCTTGTCAGGCCAAACCCAGGTATTGCCAACGGGGCCGCGATAGGGTTGCGCCATGTATTCTTCGTAGGTGTCGAAATAGCGGCCCGCGTTCGAGTAGTTGGTGCGGCTCAGCAACCTCGGCCCCTCGTATAGTTGGGGCAAGATCATGGACATATCTTCGCGAACGATGCCTTCCATGATCTTGTGCTCGCCAGAGCGCTCGTCGGCATACGGCGGCAATTGCCCCCGAATGTGATCTTCGTACTTCGTCATCTGTGAGGTTCCTTATTTTCCAGAGCAACCGCCGTCGCATGTGCCGGTGCAGGTAGTAGTGCAGGAGCCGGTGCAGGTGCCCGAGCACCCGGTACAACTCGTGCAGCCACCAGTGCATGACCCGGTGCATGACCCGGTGCAGGAGCCGGTGCAGGTTCCTAGGCAGCCGCCAGTGCAGCCGCCAGTGCAGGAGCCCGAGCAACCCGAGCACCCTGCCCCCTGCTGATTAGGTCGAGAGAAGAAACGCGACATCTTATGTAACCTCCGCTTTGACCGTAAAACGAAGCTTCTGACCGGCGATCGTCGAGCCGATCTGCATCACCTTGAAGGTGATGCGATCGCCGCTGACGAAGTCCTCGGTCCCGTCCGTTTTGAGGACGCCCGCCGTCAGAGCATTGGTCGAGATCGCGAACTGCGGCTTGGTCGCGTAGATCGTCGTGCCGTTCTTCTCGATGTCGACGATCACGGCCGAGCCGGTACAGACCGTGTCGATATATCCGGCCTCGCCCGTGAACGAGCCCGACCGGCTGGCGACGAGCTCGCCGTAGGTTTGAACGACGAGGTTCTCGCCCGTGTAGTCGACGCCGAAGCCGGCGTTGAAGGGCATGTCGAACGCTTTGACTTGGCTCGCCACTTTGGCGGGCGTGATGCCTCCATCCTTCGCCTGGATACCGCTGGCGGCCCGCTCGATGGTGCTGTCGTCGACATCGACTTGCAGTTGCCCGCCGCTGATCTCGAGACCGGGGTTGCTGGCGGCGAGGTCGACCGAGAGGACCGAGCCCGTCTTATCGATGCCGTCGCCGCCCGTGATCCCGGTCGCGACCGTATTGACCGCCGACCACAAGCCGGTCGAGGTATCGCCGATGAAGTCGTAGAGCTCCCATTGGCTCTCGATCGTGATCGAGGTCGCACCGTTGATCGTGTCGGCCGAGGAGCGCTGCACCGTGACGGCGTTCGCCGAACTATCGACCTTCTGCACGGCGCAGCGGAAGTCGACGCCGATCGTCGCCAGGGCATCAAGCGTGATCGTCACCGTGCCGCCGCTGGCATCGACCTTGATCAGATCACCGGCATCGCCAACGACGATCGTGTAATTGGCGCTCTTCTCCTGAACGGCCGAGTAGAGACCCGACGCGGCCGAGGCAGCCGCCGCCGCAGCCGAAGCGGCGGCATTGGTCTCTGACGTGCTGGCGTTCGAGGCCGAGGTCGCGGCATTGGTCTCGGAGGTCGAGGCGTTCGAGGCAGAAGTCGCGGCATTGGTTTCGGAGGCCGAGGCGTTGGTTGCCGAGGTCGCAGCGGCCGAGGCCGAAGCGGCGGCGTTGGTCTCCGAAGTGGAGGCATTGGTGGCCGAGGTCGCTGCGTTGGTCTCGGATGTTGCCGCGTTCGACGCCGACGTCGCCGCATTGGTTTCCGACGTCGCGGCGTTGGAGGCCGACGCCGAGGCAGCCGTGGCGCTGGCGGCAGCGGCGGTCGAGGAACTGGCCGCCGAGGTGGCGCTGGAAGCGGCGGCCGCTGCCGAAGCGGCGGCATTGGTTTCGCTGACGGCGGCGGCGGCGGCGCTGTCGGCGGCGCCCTCGAGGGCAGTCAGGTCGTCGGTCGAGACGATCGGATCGCCGGTCGTCGCATCGAAGCCGAGCACCTTGCCCTTGCGGGCGTCGCGGTCGGGGATTTCCATGTCGCCCGAGGCGTCGGTCGCCGATTGCCGCAGGCTGCGGGTCAGGTCCTCGTTGATCTGCTGGATGAAGGCGGTCTCCTTGTCGAGTTCGTCGTTGATGACCTTGGCCCGGAACTCGCCGGATTCCTGGAAATCGGTGGTACGCTCGATGGTCATGCTGCGGCGCAGCGTGACCACGACGCCGGTGGCCGGCGCGGTGACGAAAGTCACCGTGCCGCCGCTCGAGTTGCCTTCGCCGGCGACGCTGTAATGCGTCGTCAGGGTTTTCAGCGTGGTGTCTTCGTAGACTTCGATGTCGGCGTCGGCGAAGATCGGAAACGGGTAGGTGAATGCGGTCTGCGACCCGTCGCCGGTGTACTGGATACGGGGACTGACGTCCCCGATGGTGATGTGGTCGGCCATGCTTGGGCTCCTTATCGGACGTAGAAACGAAAAAAAACCGCCCAGCGGGCGGTCGGGGTTGTTCGATCGATTGGAGGGAAAATCTTCAGGCGGGCGGTTTCTTTTCCGGAACGCTCTCCCAGTTGCCGCCGGCCGCCAGCAGGCAGCTCAAGCCGTCGGGACGGGTGACGACGACGGTGAAGCCGCCGTCGTCGGAGGCGAACACCTCGAGCACGCCGTCGCCTCTGTCCAGCAGGCCGATGGCGACCGGTGCCTCTTGGTGTTCGGCATCGAGTTTGTGGACGACCTCGGCCCTGGGGCCGCACAACAGCGGGTGGGCTTGGGCCGGCGTCCAGGCGAGCGCGATCAGCGGCGCGGAGAGGGCTAGGATGTTCAAGGGATGCATGGTCTCAAAGGCTCCGTTCATAAAAAAAAGCCGCCTCGAGGGCGGCTTGGGGATATTCAGGTCGTGCGGTGGTTGATCACGCGGCAGCGGACGGCGGTTCAGGGCGGCGCGCTAGAGATCCGAGCGCCCATCGAAGGCCGGAAGATACTCGCTCTCGTCCTTATATCCAGGCACGCAGGCCAGGAAGGCCCGGTAGACGGCAAAAGCGCCACCGCTGCCGTGGGACGTGCCCATGGCGCCGGCCCATTCGACGTTTTTGTCGTCAGCCATGGTCCGCCCCGCCTGCATGCAGGCCGGCTGGGTATCATAAGCGTCGATATACTGCCACGATGCCTCGGCGAACGGACCGAAGAACAGGATCAGCAGCCACTTCATCTCGTCAGAACCCATCCCCTTTCTCATCGTGGGTCACTCGGCTTTGTCCTCCCCCAACTCTTGGCAAACGATATGAGATTTTACGACGGCGAAATTCAGATACGTTCGGTGTTTGCCAAACACACCTCCCCAATCGAGGCCGGTAACGCGTTCGGCAAGAGTTTCCCCCGCCTGAATGCAGTCTTCGAGCGTGTCAAAGATTTCCGGCTTCGGCGACAGAGATTCCGCGTTCGAAACTAAAACAAGAACCAGCACCCACTTCATCGCGTAATTGTATCACGCTTTGTGTTTGGTGCGCCGTTTTATTTTGTACGGGTCCCGTTCGTTTTGATCCTTTGTTCCCGGCAGTCGATCGCGAGGTATGTTCATAGGGTCTCGCTTTCGTCGCGGTCCAACGATTAGGGGTTTCTTCCCCGGCTTCGGTGCGCGACGCATCGCCATAACATTGCTCCTTTGATATGTTTTTCGTTCAAACCTCGAACTCGGTATTGGCCTTGAAGCCGCCGTGGCCGGGCCGCCAGTTGGCGCGGCTGCGCATCTCGTCGGCTCCGGATTGCGGTCGGCGTGGCAGGCGCACCGGTTCGGCGAGCAGGCAGCCGGAAACGGCATCGAGGCCGTCGTCGGGGCCGCGTCCGCCCGGGCGCCACTCGCGCATTTCGGTGACGAACGACGTCGCCCAGACGTCGCGATGCGCGTGCAGCCGCCCGGCCGCCAGCACCGCGTCGAAGGCATCGACGATGCGCAAGTCCTTCGAGCGCCTGGAGGCGGTCTCGACGACGGCGCACCTGAGCCCGGCCGCCGCCAGTTCGCGGCGCAGCAGGCCGGGCAGGAAACGACCGAGGCCGTTGGTCTCGAGGGTGACGGCCGGCAAGTAGAGCGCGCGCGCGAACCCGGCCACCTGCCGGCACAACTGCGTCGCCTCGTCGATGTCCTCGCGGATCTTCGGATCGTGCTCCAGGTAAGCGACTCGGTGCAGCCAGTAATCGCCGGCTTCGTCGGTGAAGACGGCGGCGACGACGCTGGCGTCGCCGCCGGTCGGCGAGCCGTAGGACGGGTCCCACCACGAAGAGACCGAGACCAGTTGCCGGCCGCCCAGGTGAAGCGACGCCTCGCCGTTGCCCTCGCGGTAGACCAGGTCGTCGTCGTAGAGCCGCATCTTGTCGGGGTCGAGCCGACCCTCGGCCACGTTTGTCGGCCGCAGCATCATCTGGCTTTGGAACTTGGCCGGACCGCTGGCGCGCTTGAGGGCGTCGATTTCGGCGTCTGGAAACCGCTCCGGCCAGCAGCTCTTTCCGTTCACGTTCAGCAGCGGCAGCTCGAGGCGGGCGAACCCATCGAGGAACGGTGCCTCCTCGCCGGTCTCGGGCCGCGGCGCGTCGGCATACAGGCTATAGTACGTGTGCGGCGTCCCGACGTAGAGCTGCAGGCCGCCCGGCACCAGGACGAAATCGAGCTCGCTCAGGCGCTCGCGCAGGTCGGCCCGTTTCGGCGCGGTATCGCAGGTGTTGGGGACCTCGACGTCGTCGCAGATGATGACGTCGGCCCTGGATCCGGTAACGTTGGCGCCAATGCCCTTGGCCAGCATCGACGGATCGCGCAGTTCGGTCGGACGCTCCACCGTGAACCGCTCCGACGCCCATTGGTCGGCCCGTTCCGGTTTCAGGTGCCTGGTCATCGGGTGGCGCTCGACGATCCGCCTCACGTTGCGGACCATCTTGCCGGCCAGCGCCAGATCGGCGGCCATGACGACGATCCGCAAATTCGGGTCGAGGGCCAGCAGCCAGGCACTGAACAGGCCCACCAGCGTCGACTTGCCGGAGTTGCGGAAAGCCGTCAGCAGCAACCGCCTGTCGCCGGCTTGCCGTCGCTCCGCCAGCCACCGGCAGATGTCGGCATGGAGCTTCGGCGTCGTCATCCCCTGGCGGTCGTTCCAGGCGGCGACGAAAACGTCGAATTCCACGGTGATCATCACTCCTTGATCTCTCGGACCAGCCGATCGGGCGGCTGTGAGTCGGTGTTCCGGGTGTCGGCATCGATGGCGACGGCCACCAGCGAAACCCGCGAAGACGGCTCAGGACACGCCGTCATTCCCCTTCCACACCCGCACTCCTTTCTCGACCGAGCGACCGACGACGTAGCCGCCGACGCCGATCTTCAGCAGGTCCCACATGTCGGGCGGCAGGTCGAGCATGACGCCCTCGCCAACGAAGTGCTCCAAGTAGGGGCCGACGATGTAATTGTTGGCGACGATGACGCCGAACAGGCACATCAGCATCGGCCGCCAGCTTCTCTGCAGCCAAGATTCGCCCTTGGCCTCGGCGACGATGATCGAAGCCGCCGCCTCGATTTCCTTCATTTGGCCCGTCAGGACCATTTCCTGCAGTTTGGCTTTCAAGGCGGCGGCTTGATCCTGGTCCTCGACCGCCTGGTCGACGACCTGGAAAAGTCCGCTCAAAAGCGGTCCGGCGATGGATCCGATGAGACCCAGCATGGCTCACTCCACGTCGTTGTAGAACTGATGGCGGCCGATTTCGGCGACCGGCGAACGGCCCCGCGCCCAAGGCGGTCGGAGGCCCTTGACGTGATAGTGGGTGGCGCCGCCGGTCGGATCCTTGAGGGTGCCGCTGATGGCCCGCCTGGCGATGCGGATGCAACTGTCGAAATTGCGGTTGCCGGGGACGACGATGACGATTTTCTCCCGGTTGGAGTCGTTTTCGTTCCAGCAACTGAACTGCCAGGGCTTGGTGCAGACCTCGCGGACGCTCGATCCCCACCAATAGCGGCCGTGCCGGCGCGCTCGACGCACCCGGTTCATGACAACGGCGGCGACCGCTTCCTTGCCGCGCACCAACTCGCCCCGTGCCTCGCCGTAGATGGTCCGGGCCAGGATATCGACGTCCGGCTTGCGGTCGCGGTCGACGGCGGTTTCGCGGGCGGGGTCGGCCGGGTGGCCGAGAGCCGTCATGACCCACCCCCTCGGCCCGAGCGGGCGCTGGTGTCGAGTTTTTCCTCGATACGGATCAGGTGGTTGGTCAGGCGGCGTTCGACCTCCTTGAGATAGGAGATGGAGGCATACGACTTGGCAACCTCAAGCTTGAAGGCGGCGAGGCTCTCTCGAAGGAAATTCAGGCCCGCCTCGTATTCGTGGCGGGCGTCGTCGATGGCGGTGTCGGTGTCGCGCCGGTTGCGCCAGTTGAACCAGAACAGCCCGGCCAGGGCCGGCAGTTCGACAGCGGTGATCCACCAAATGACGTCAACGGTCCAGGGGTCGTGCATGGAGTTCTCCTGTTCGAAAAAAATGCGCTCCCGAACGGGGAGCGCCTTTGGGGTGTCGGTTTTCTCGGCCGTGCGAAAGCGGATCAACGCTCGGCCTCAGCATCGGCCTTCCTCAAGGAGGCCTCGGCGCGGGCGATGATGTCCGCCATATCCTCTTCGTCCTCGCCGTCGGCGGCTATTCTGGCGGCCAGCTTCAGCAGCATCTCGATATGTGCGAGCGCCGCGCGGCAGGCGCTGAAATGGGCGCTCAGCGCCTTCGGCTCGGCGGGAAGGGAAGCCCCGGCCAGGCTGCGGTAGTGCTTGAGCGCCGAGTCCAGGAACCCCGGCAGGTCGGCTGCCAGTTCCTGGCGGGCGCCGTCGAGGCCCGAGCCTGCGCGAGTGTCTTTTCCGGGCATGGTCGGCGACGCCCGGCTCAGGGTTCGAGCAGCGAAAGCCGCGGCAGGCGCTTCTTCAACTCACCCCACAGCTTGTCCTGCAGATACGAGCGCTGTTTCAGCAGGTTTTGCCGCCGGGTCGCCGCCAGGTCGCTTCGAATGCCCTGGATGGTCGGCGCGATAAGTGCCTCGTCGTCGGCGATGCTGCGATCGACGCGGCTGCCGAGGCCGCGCAGGACGGCGGCCGCCGAACCGCCACCGCCGCTCATCCCCTGGGCGCCGAAGCGGGCCCGCTGAATGGCGGTCGCCCGGCGCAGTTGTTCGCGCTTCTGGCGGTCGCGGATTGTCTGCTGTTGTCTGATCCGCGCGATCTCGGTCTCGGCGCGGACCTGGGCGGCGCGGTTGGCCGCCCTGGCCTGTTGTCGTTTTTGCAGGATCTCGAGCCCGCCGAGCGCGAGCGCAGTGAAATCGCCCATGGCGACGTCTCCTTGTTTGTCTTGAGATGAATTCAAGATTGAGCCCGGAACTTCGGCCGTCGGGCCAACCGATCATTGGTGGACTTGGTAGACTGCCCGCGTCCGGCCTGGGCTTTCGCCTCCCTGGCGGCCTGTTCGGCGTTGGCGAGATCGACGATACCGAAGTTCGTTGAATACTAAATAGCGCCTGAGGTGGATACGACTACTGATCCGGATAGTGGTCTTTACAGATTTTCTTAAGGTCAGTGAAGAAGACCTCCGGGACCGATACCTTCGTACGGCCTTCCTTGATGGCGCGCTCAACTGCGTCTTCGGCGATCATTTTCAGCAATATAACGTCGAAGAACTTCCGATCGCTTTCCCAAAGACAGCGCGATATCCCACGTTGTGCATCCGTCACTTCGGTCAAGTAACTCAAAGTATCGACAACGCCGTTGACGTAATCGAGACGGGTCTTGTGAGGCCACTCAAGAAATTGTACCCCGTCGACAAAAGCGAACGGCCGGTGATCGGTCGCATCGGCGAATGACGAGAGCAACAGAGTAATTCCGAGAGTGGCAAGAGAAGGAAATCGGCAGAGCATGGAGAAGGTCCGAAAAATCCGATAAGGCGCCGCGAAACGGTTTCTTTTCCACACTATACAAGGAATAATCGTATCTGGCATCTGGGATAGAGAGTTGAATGTTACGGGCATCCGTTCTTCTTCATCCTTTCACCGACCTCCAGCATCTTCTTTCCGGCCCGGTCGAAGTCGGATTGCGCTTGATCAATCTCTTGGCGCAGAGATCGCGCTTCGCCGGCGGCGACATCGTAGGCTCGCTTCGCCGCCAACGCATCGGACGGCAGGACGATACCGCGTGGTAGTCGGCCTTTACGGAGTTCGTTAAGGATCAGAAAGGCGTCCATGCCCGTTCGGGTCGCGGCTTCCAAGAAGGTATCTTGCTTTTGCCGTGCATCGTCCAGCTTGCGGTTCAACGCTTCACTGATCTTCTCCAGTCTTTCCTGTTCAGCCAAGTACCGAGCCTCGGTGCGACGGAATTCGACGTTCAGCCGTTCGCAAGCTTCCGATCTTCTCTGCTCTTTTTCCCTCTTACCTCCGTTGCCGCCATCGCGGTGTTGTTGATTAGACCCTTCGCCGGACTCCTCCGGGTCGGGGTGATGGTCGTCGGGCGGTTTCGGCTTGACGCCATCGTCCCTCGCCCGCAACGCCGTCAGGTCGGCGACCAGGCCGTCCAGGAGATCGCGCTCGTCGGCGCTCATGGCGGCGACGGCCCGGCGGCGCAGCGATCCGGCGCGGGCCGGGTCGCGGACGGCCAGTTGAACGAGCAGGTCGGCGTCGCCCGCCCGGAAGTCGTCGGCCAACAACTTCGGAAACAGGCCGTCGTCTGTCGTCGTCATCAGGTGATCGACCGAACGGCGGTTGGCGGCATAGGCGCCCGCCGACAACCTGTCGAGAACGGCGCGGCGGCGCTCGGTGAACCTCTGTTCGGTGGTCTTGACGCCGGGCAGCGGCCTGCGCCCCCGCTCGCCGGTCCCGGCCAGGATGGCGGTGGCGAGGCGTCTGGTCGCGGCTTGCGTCGGACCGTCCGGGTTGACCAGGCCGTCGAGCTTCAAGGGCCTTCGACCGACATGCGCGGCGTGGTCGCGGTTGAGGCGGCCTTGCGCCGTCCGCACGGCGCGCTCGGTGCCCTCGTCGAAGACGCGGCCGGGCTCGCGCCCCAGCAGGTCGGCGCCTGCCAGCACGGTTTCCAGCCGAAAGACGTCGTCCGGCCGGTTCCGGGCGCCGGGACCGACCGGCGCGCTCAGCTTCAGGCCGCCTCCCGACAAGCCGTCGAGCAGGGTGTCGCCGGAACCGTTGCGGCCGCGCGTCGCCGGGCGCGGAGCTGCGGAACGCGGCAACCGGGTACGTGGCGAGCGATCGAGCAGGTCGGTTCGCGACCCAACCGCGCCGCCCCGGCGCGCGGCCGGTGGCAACTTGGCGCTTTCGTAGCTACCCATCAGGGGTCTCCCAATCAAAGATACGGATCAACCGTTGACGCTGATCTCGGTGGCGACCGACAACAGAGTGAACGAAAGCGGCGTGTCCTGCTCGATGCGCCACAGCGCCTTGGTGCCGTCGCTCTTCCAGCCCATGGCGCGGACCAGACGGTCGCCTGTGAACGGCGCCGGCGCGGCGTCGAGGATGCCGGCGCCGAAGGTCTTGAACGGCACCTCCTTGAGGCCGCGGCCGGTGTCGAGCACCAGGGACGCGGTGTCCTGTAGGCGAAACGAGACCGAAACGGGACGCAGCTTGCCACCCTGGTTGCCGCCCTGTGCGGTCTGGATGGCCGGTGGCAACGGCTCGATGATGTGGGAGAAACCGAGCCCAATTTCGACGGACGTAGCCGGCTCGTCCAAGGTGACGGCGCCGCCGCTGACGGTCTTGTCGGCCTGCACGGCGCCATCGGCGAGGATCTTGACGGTGCTGCCCTCGAGGTGGCCGAGGCCGCTCCAGGTCGATTTCTCGGTGGTGTCGGTACCGGTCAGGCCGGCGTCGACGTTGATCGCCGAATCAAAGCGTTCGATCAGGGTGGCGGCGCCGCGAGCGACCAGGACGTAAGTATCCTCGCCGACGACGGCGACCGATTTGAACTGGCCGGCCGTTTCCTGCAGCGTCCACGCCGTCACCTCCTCGGAGCGGTAGACGGTGACGGTAGCCAGCGTACCGTCGCCCATGACGATGTGAAGGTAGCGGCTGGGGGTGTCGTAGTCCTGGTCGGCCGGCGCGTTGATGAGGTGCGAGGCCAGGGTCGCCAGGTCGGTCGCCTGGTAAGCCTGTTCGACGTCGGTGAACAGGAACTCGCGCAGTTCCGGTCCGTTGCGCGGAATAAACAGGGTGGCGCCGTCGACGTCGCGCGGCGGCACCGAGCGGCTGACCGGTGAGCCGATCTGGGTTTGCCGGTTAAGCTGTATGTTGCCCGGCGTCAGCGGGTCGCCGGTCGCCATCCATTCGGCGCCGGACGTGAATATCTGCAGGTGGCGGCCTGAAAAGACGGCGCGCACGGCGTTGACCTGGTCGGACAGGATTGCGAATTCGATCGATTCGTCGTCGAGCCCTTCGCCGAGGTCGAAATTGAACAGATCGGCCGATTTTGAAAGCCACAGGCGGTTCGGCAGATCGCGCGAGCCGCCGATGACCATGCGGTCCTGGTGGAAGCAGACGGAAGAAGGCCAACCGCGAACGGAAGAGAACGCCTGCTCCTCCCAGTCCTTGGTGGCGGCGGTCGAGGCCAGGGTCTCCTTGGCCGAGGCCTGCGCCTGAGTGGCGGAGGTATAGGACGTGATCTCGACCTCCTTGTTTTGCAGCCGAAACCGGACACCAACGTGCCCCGAAACGAAATGATCGGCCGACGCCGTCAGCGTCACCGTGCCCGTTGTGCCGCCGGCCTGCAGGGTGACGGCTTCGTCGGCGAACTTGTGGTGCGGCTGTTGGATGCGCGAGTTCTCGGTTAGGAAAACCCAGTCCTCGACCAGCCACGAAGTCTCCGAGGTGCGCGAGATCTTCTTCGGCTGAACGTCCGGGTGGACGACGAGCAACGTATCGGCGCTCTGCACCCAGACGATCTGGGCGAGTTGCGCCTCGGTCCACGGGGCGGCGAAGTCGGCGACGTTGACACCGTCGCGGTAGACGTCGACGTGCCGGTCGGTGAAGACCAGAAGGTAGACCTGCTCGGTGTTGAATTCGAAAGCAACTAGGCGGCCACCGCCCCTGGCCGTGTCGACGAAGCGAAGCCCGGCCCTTCGGGTGACACCACCGGTCGGATGGACGAAGACGTTGCGCAGCTTGCCGGCGCCGTTGGAGTACGCGCGCAGGTCGCCGCGCCCAAGCAGCCTGGGCGAAATTTCGCCGCCGGTGAAGCTCGTCTTCTGCGTGGTCAGCCGGGCCATCAGGCGCGCACCTCGGTCAGCGTGAAGTCCTCGAAGCGTTCGGGCCGGTCCTGTTGCGAATCGATCATCTTGGCGGTTCGGAACTCGCCGGCCGCCAGCTTGTGGAGGCTTTCCGAGCGGCTCGTGCTCTCGGTCAGGGGTATGCAGAATTCGGCCGCCAGGCGGGAGATCAGCGCCTGGTCGAAGAACGGCGGGAAGTCGCTTTCGTCGGGACGGAAGATGTAAGTGAGGACGATCTGGTCGGAATCGGCGTGCAGGCGTTGCTCGGCGATCCGGTAATCGATGCCGCGGCCTCGTCCGCTCGGTCCGGCCGAGAGGGCGCGCAGGAAATCGGCCGGCAGCTGGAAGGCGGCGCTGAAATCGGCGATTGGAGCGGCCGCCAGTTTCGGCAAGGTGACCTGCCCGGTGGCGAAGTTCCACGGATGGGCCGAGAGAAGCGCGTCGCGGATCGACGGATAGAGATTGGCCGCGACCTCGGCCTCGGCGGTGCCTTCCTCGAACGAGGCGATGGTATCGGCGCCGAGCTTGAGAAGGGCGCGCGAACAAAGGGCGATGCTGCTGAGAGCCATCACGGGGTCTCCTTTCAGGTGGTGACGAAGCAGCCCTGCAAATCAGGGCATGCCGACGAGAGAAATCAATTAATCGAAATTAGATTAATTACGTTAGAGCGTGTGGTTTACTGGGGCAAATTCGAATAACTTTTAACGGGTTAATTATTCCAGGGCGCCATTAATCCGGGGTTCCTTGATTGCTTTTTCTATACGATCAATCCGCGGCAACGCTGTCCCAATAGAGGTCAAAGGCGCGTTTCAGAGCAGTATCGTCGTCTCCGGGGTTCAGGTGGTCGTAGAGGAACCGCAAGAGCTTGACATCGAGCGACGTCAGATGCGGCACGTTGCCGTAATCGCCGGGAGCCTCGTAGAAAATGCTGTCGCGGAACAATAGCGAGTCGTTCATCGGCCCGAGCGCTTGCGTAAGTTCCTCAAGGATCAGCGCCCGACGGATCGGTGAAGCGATCGCCCTCGAAACCAGAATGACGGCGTCGTAAAGCTCGAACGCGTCGTCGAGGTATGACACGAAGAAACCGAGGTTGCCCGGCACGTACTCGAAGCCGCCGGCTTCCGCAATCACACCGAAGTGGCGATGGTCGATGATGTAAATCCGGATCGGAGCACCATTGGCGTTTCGATCGAATTGGAGAAGAGGCTTTGGCAACGCCGAATTGATCTCATCGACGACCGACCCAACTAACTCGTAATCGGCCGGATCGTCGGATATCGCATAGACCGAAATCGGTTTTGCCCAGCGAGCGACGACACCTCCTTTGTCACCGTATTCCGTTTCCAAAAGCACCTGTTTGACGAACAGCCATGTCCTATGACGGCGGTCGTCGAGGTAGGATGATCGCCCTGCCACGGCGATCGACAATACGACCATCACGCAAAGGGCGGTATACAATAGTAAATTCTTGCGAATTCTCAGAGTCGGTCTCCGTCGCTATCCGCCCTTCTATCATAGAGGGAAACAGCAATCGAAAAACTCCAGAAAAAACTAAGGGGTTTGAGATAACCCCGGCTCGCGGTTCCTCCGATCTAGTTCAACAGTTCCCAATAGTTCTGAAGGACCTGCCAAGGCTGCTTGGGACGGTAGGGCCCTCTTCGGATGGGGCCGCCGCCGACGCCTCCGCCACTCGGTGTTTTGGTTCCTTGGGCAGATGGCCGCTTCCGGTTCTTGACCGCCTTCTCTCGCCGTGCTTTTTCTTCGTTCTTGCGCGCTTCGTCGAGTACTTTTCGAACCCTGTCGTCCGTGCCATCCGGCAGGTCGAATTTGCCGTCGTCCTCTTTCGACTGGTCTTTGCCATCGGCATCTTCTTTCTGTTTGGCGGCGGCGGTCAGGACGGTCGAGGTCGGCCCGCCGGGCTTGACGATGCCGTCCTTCTTTAGGCCATGATCCGATTGGAACCGCTCGATCCCCTGGAACATCCGTTCGTCGGGGTAGCGGGTCATGCCGTACCTCGGCCGCTAGTAGTACCCGACCCGGCGTAACGCCCGCTTGATGGTCAACACGTCGTCGAGGTCGAGGTCGTAGTCGCGGCCGACAGTGGAGCGCAGCTTCAGCTGATCGTTCATCGCGGTTCTCCAAGTTTGCGAGAAAAGCCGCCGCGGGCATGAGGGCCCGCGGCGGTCCCGTTCGATTTTGGGGAACGGGAGGTTTCGATCTCCGGATCAGTCCAGATCGGTGCCGCCGACGGCGGTCATGTCGGCGACATCGACCGTGCCCGCGGCATTGGCGTTGATCAGAAAGATACCCGAAGCCGGCGTTCCGTCGGTGTCGGTGTTGGCGAGAATCATGTCGCCGACCCGGACCATGTCGGTCGCCGTGTTGAAGTAGCCGGCCGTATCGACGTCGGTGGCGGTGTCCGTGGTCGTGTAGTGCCAAAGGGTGAAGCCGTTGGCGTAGGCCAGGACACTCAGGTCTTTGCTTTGGAATGCCATGGTGTCCTCCTTTACGTCTCGAGGCAGCGCAGGCTGACCACACCGGAGGTGTCGATCAGGCACGAGCCCTGGCTCATCATGTTGTTGATGAAGTTGGCGGCGCGGTCGCCGTGCCAGGTGACGTCGGTCTTGACGTCGGCGCCGACGGCGTGACCGACGGCCGTCTTGTGGTACCAGTAGCAGTATCGCACCGTGCCTGACTTTGTCAGGTTGGAGTGCGGTATCCACAGCGAGCCCAGCCAGCGCTTGGCCTGGGTTCCCTTCCACGGCAGGTCGTCGTCGCCGACGTAGTCGGCGTTGGCGAACTCCTGGATGTTCATCAGCTCGCTCCACTGTTTCCAGCCGACCACTGCGTAGCGCTCGCCGTCGTCGGGAACGTCGGCCTCGCCCAGCATCTCGAAGGCGGTCAGAACCTTGGTCTTGGTCAGGCCGTCGGTTCCGGCGCCGGCGTAGTTGGTGCTGGTGTCGAATTGGCCGATGATCAGCTCATCGGTCTTGCGGCCCAGCGCATAGGCGCCGGCCCGGGCGACCACCATCCGTTCGTTGATGTTGGTCTTGATCTCGTCGAGGCTGTCGACCCAGTCGCCGGCGTAGTAGTCGGCGAGGGTGCACTCGACGGGCGTGTGATCGACGTTCATCACCGGCACCTTGCCGTGGCGCGCCTTGGTGCTCGCCGTGCCCTTGCCCACCTTCTGGAAGGTGGTCGAGGAGCCGACGATATTGTTTTTGACACGCACGGTATTACGAAGCTTCGATCCGATCTGCTGATATTGCAGGTGGACGTCGGCTTGGAAGTGCTTGACGAACGACTGGTCGATGTCTGTCGACATGAGCCATTCTCCTAGTCAGTTGAGTTGAAGGGTCGTGATGTTGGGGGCTTGCGTTGGGTCGCTTGGTTATGGCCGGGCGCGCCGGTTTCCCCTGACGTCGGGGAACCGGCGGACCAAGCCGCCTGCAACGCGCAAGCGAAGCCTGCGGGGCCGTGGGCGAACGCGCCGAAAGAGCGCGTTCGCCCGGGTTATCCCGTCAGGAATTAGATTTCGTGGGTTCTGTCCTTGCCCAGCTCGCGGACTTGATGCGGCATGCCGGTCCTCCACCGGGGCGTCTGTCCGCAATCAAGGATTTACCCCTACCGGGCAAAACGATTATGGTTTCCGGGGTACAAAAGAATCCAAAAGGTCAGCGCACGCGTTTTCAGGGCGGACGACACCAGATGATCTGTCACACCGTATTCGAACAGGGCAGCCACAAGTGGTTGGTGTTCGGGCAGGACCCGGAACGCCCCGACAACGTCATCGACACCAATCAGGTTGTCATCGTATGCGGCGAGTCGGTAACACTGCTCGATCCGGGCGGGCTGGCGATCTTTCCCTCTTTCCTGTCCGCGGTGACCGAGCGGATTTCCGTCGACAAGATCGACAACATCATCCTCTCACACCAGGATCCGGACGTTGCTTCGTCGCTTCCGCTGTGGCGTCAGGTCTGTAAACCCGAGGTCAATATCTATGTTTCGGCGTTGTGGACCGACTTCGTCACCCATCTCGATTCCGAGACCAGCGTCATTGCCATACCCGACGAAGGCATGGATCTGGTGATCGACGGTGGCGTTACCCTGCAGGTCATCCCGGCCCATTACCTGCATTCGCCGGGCAATTTCAGCGTTTACGATTCGACTGCCGGCGTCCTGTTCTCGGGCGAAATCGGCTCGGCTAACGTTCCGCCGAGCGAACGCGACGGATATGTGGTTCGCGATTTCGACCGCTACGCCCAATACATGGTCGATTTCCACCGGCGCTGGATGGCCGCCCGCCACGCACGCGACGCCTGGGTCGCCCGGGCCATGCGCCTGGAGGTCGACGCCATGGTTCCGCAGCGCGGCCTGGTCATGGAAGGCGGCCAGGTCAATCTCTTCCTCCATTGGTTCTCGGCCCTCGAACTCGGGGCCGGCATCGAAGCGATGTACGAGAGAGGCGTGCCGCGGCCGTCGACCGACGGCGTTCGACCGCCGTCTATAGCCGCCGACGACGACATAGCCCTGCCCGAGTCCGGACTCGAGCCCGCGCCGGAACAGCAGCCGATTCCGGCGCCTGACCCGCTGGCCGCCGTCGGTGCCGCCGACCGCGAGGCGTTTTCGGAGCTTCCCGGCGAGGCCGTTCCCGAAGAAGCACCCCGGGGCAGTGCCGAGCCGGGCAAGGAGTACCGCCTAGTCACGCGGAGCGATTTCGACGGCCTGGTTTGCGCCGTGCTGCTGGAAGAACTCGATATGATCGACGACATTCTCTTCGTCCATCCCAACGACATGCAGGAAGGCCGCGTCGCCATCACCGACCAGGACATCACCACCAACCTCCCTTACGTGCCGGGATGCCACCTCGCGTTCGACCATCACATGAGCGAGGTCGCGCGCTTGGGCCAGAAGTTCGACAACCACATCATCAACCCGGATGCCCCCTCGGCGGCCCGCGTCGTCTACGAATACTACGGGGCGGCGGAAACCTTCCCCAGCGTCTCGCCGGACCTGATGGAGGCAGTCGACAAGGGCGATTCGGCGCAGTTCACCATGGACGAGGTCCTCGACCCGGCCGGCTGGCCGCTGTTGAACTTCATCATGGATGCGCGGACCGGCCTGGGCCGGTTCAGGGGGTTTCGGATTCCCAACTACGAACTGATGATGGAACTGATCGAAGCCTGCCGCCGGCATACCATCGACGAGATCCTCGAGTTGCCCGACGTCAAGGAGCGCGTCGACCTGATGCTGGAACAGCAGGACGGCTTCAAGGAGCAGATAACGCGCTGCACGACCGTCCACGGCAACCTCGCCGTCCTCAACCTGCTCGAGGAGGAGACCGTTTACGTCGGTAACCGTTTCATGGTCTACGCCCTGTTCCCCCAGTGCAACATCTCGATGCACGTGATGTGGGGGCGCGACAAGCAGAACATCGTCTTCGCCGTCGGCAAGTCCATTTTCGACAAGTCTTCGAAGACCAACGTCGGCGAATTGATGCTGCAATACGGCGGTGGCGGCCACCATGCGGCCGGCACCTGCCAATCGGACCCGATCCTGGCCGAGACCGTCAAACAGGCCCTGATCACCAAGATCAACGAAGACGGCTGAGCGGTTCGTTTGATCTCGCTCTAGGCAGTTCCGGCCGGCGTTGTGCCATACAACCAACAAAGCGTCTCCCCGTCGGCTTTGAGCGCCTCGATCAGATAGGTGACTGCTTCGGGCGAAAACGCCTCGATCAGACCGTCGGCCTCTTCGAGCGGCAGGCTCGAAAGGCCGGCCAGGGCGGTATTCAGCAGGTCTTCGGCAATCATCGCATAGTCCTCGTCCGTAAGCCCGGTGGGTCCTTAGGCTGCGGCGTCAATCGAAGAACCCGAGGAAGGTTCCAAACCGCCGACTTAAGCCTTCGGGTCCGAGGGCGGTATTGACCCGTTTGAAGGCGTCCTGGGTTTTCGGCCCGACCCGTCCGTCCAGCTCGAGGCGTTCGAACTTGCTGTCGCCGAAGGCTATTTTCCCGAGGTCGTTCAGGGTTTCCTGCAGGGTCACCGCCTCGATCGGCGAGCGGACGGCATGTGCCTTGGCCGGGTCGCGGAACAGCGGTCCGAAGGCGTCGGTGGTAGCCCGCCCGAGGTTGTCCACCGGACGGCCGGCGAAGGCGTCGCGGGCAAAACGGTTGAAGCGGCCCAAGGCCAGTCCTTCCTCAAGGCGGCCGGTGCCGAGACGCGCCGCCGCCGTTCGCAGGGCGCCGCGGGTCTTGCGTCCGACGACGCCGTCGGTTTTGAGGTCGGCGAAAAGGCGCTTGCCGGCTTCCGGCCGGGCGCCGAATTGGTTCAACAGGTTGAGGCCCGATTGCAGGTCCTTGGTCGCCGCCGCGACTCCGTCGCCGCCGGCCCGGCGGGCGAGCGCGCGCGCGAATTTGTCGAGCGCCTTGCCGAGCGGCATCCCGTTGGGCGTTTTCGCCGGGGCGGGGTGTTTTGCGAACGGCCGCCCCGGTTCGGGCTCGATCATCCGGCCGGTGGCGTCGTGGCGTACCGGCTCGGTGCCGAAGATGTCCTCGAAGACGGCTTGCTCGAAGCGGAACAACTCGTCGCGCTCCGGCCCCGACGGAAGCGCGATCCGCGCCTTCATGACCTGGCGCAGTTCGTCCTTGGTGAGGTCGCCCGGGCGCTTGGCGAGGATATCGTCGAGCGGCCGGTCGGTCTTGGTCAGGTCCTCGACCAGCTTTTTCTGTTGCGGCGAGAAGCGCCTGTCGTCCGGATCGTGGCGCTCCGATTCCGGTTGGCCCGATTCGCCGGGATCGGCGGGCGGACGTTGCCCGGACGCGTCGTCCTCGGTGTCGTCTCCGCCGGCTTGGGAACCGTCTCGGGCATCGTCAGTGCCGGACTGTGAACTGCCCTCCGCGCCCGGCGCGCCGCCGATCTCGCCTTCGATGGGGTTGGGATCGTTGGGCATCTGAAGCGGAGGTCGCGGATCGCCTGAGAGATCGTTGTCAATACCTGGAACCTCTCTCCGAGAAATCCCTATTGGAAGAGTTTTCTCGATATCGAACTTGGCGTCTTTCAGTACAGAGCCAATAAGTGAGTTGCTGGTCTGGTCAATTTGTCCTTCCTTTACGCGAACCTTGTATTCAAAGGAGGCTTCGCGGATCTCCTCAGCTTTGTCTCGCATTCGCGTCCAGGTCGTTTCCGCTTTTTCTATCGGAACATCCAACTTCTGTGAGGGTCGGGTACCCGGCACCTCACCTTCTGCCAACCGATCCGCACTTTCTTCGAGGCTCTTACCGGTTTCCACGGAAAGCCGGCCGGTCAACTTATTCAGTCCACCGCGAATGACCTCGGTCGTCCCGTCTGGTTTTCGATACACGAGGTAGCTGTGTTTTAGATTGCTAATTGGAGCCCTCGACAATGATGTCGGAGGAACCACCTCAAGGTAGATACCTGGTTCCATCGTATTTCTCCGGCAGGCATGGAAGTGATGTTAGTGAAGCGTTCCGCCTGGTATTGGAGGAACGAGACAACCAAGAAATGCGCTAGAAAGATGATTCTGGGGCATCAGAGCAATGTATGATTGAATTCAGATGAAGTTCACATCCGGTACGCTGAATACCTTGCGAGATAAATCGATCCACCTGCCCTATGCTGCCAGCGCGCTTCTCCTGCTGGGGATTGGGATCTTGTCGAGCCTGTCGGATCGTTCGCAGATCGATGCTTGGTTGCGATACTTTTCGGTGCCCGAGCGCGTCTACCTCTTTTCGATGTTTCATATCTATCCGTTGTTGGTTTTTAACGTTCTTTGTTCATGGTTGTTTCGTGCATCGAGAGAGAGTCCGGCGTCCACAGATTTAAAACCGTTGCTCGTCTTGAACGCCTTGATCCTCCCTGCCTTGTTCGGTTGGGTGGGGCTTCGTTTCCTCCAGTTTCAGGGCGATCTAGTGATTTTCGGAACGCGTTACGCCGGCTGGTTTGTGATCTTCACGGCCTATTACGCAGCCTGGTTCGTGGTCGCTGGCGGGTTGGCAGGATGGCTTCCCGCGACTCGCATGTTCGCAGGGTCAAGTATAGGAAAAAACAGCGGGAAGCAATTTGGCCTGTTCGCCTTGGTGATGTCGCCGATGCTCCTGCAAATCTGGATGTTCTTGCAGAGCGGCGACCGGTTCCGATTTCTTTAGGTGTTCGCTGTCAGATTCGGTCTCGAAGTTTGAGAGGTCGGCGTCAATCGAGGAACCCGAGGAAGGTTTCAACCGGACCAAGTGAGCACGGCGTTTCACGCCCCCGCGAGTGGGCTTGGCGAGCGTTATACGAACAAAATCGATTGGATTTTTCAGTTGGTTCGAATACGGTTGATCAAACCACGGTTGTATTTCAGTGACGTATAAATCTCATATCGGGCTTCTGGCGCTCGCCGTTATTGTCGCGCTGGCGGGCGGCCCTTTGCTTATTGGCCGTCTTTGGGGCCGCGGTGTAATCGAGGAGCATCACTTTTGGTGGATGCTCCGGACGATTTGGCCGCTGAGCGTTTCGGTGGTTCTTCAGTTCTTGGTGTTCTGTTGGTTCGCCCGTCAAGGCGTCGCGACGGTGTGGCGGCCGATCCTGATTCTTCACGCAGCCCTAATATTCCCCGGAGAGGCGGTCCAGTATTTCACTAGCGAATCGCATGGCTCTTTTGCGGCTTGGGCCCTGATCGCCTAATGCGCCACCATTTACCTGTCACGCACCCGCTACTTCGCGGTTTTGAACATTGCCGGGAACATTTGGCGGGAATGGATCCCCTGGTTGTTGGTCCTGTTCCCCCTCGGCCTGGGTTGGGTTTTTTCGATCGCGCTGTTGATCCTGATGGTCGGGTAAGCCGACTGAGTGACGGAGATCCAAAGGTTGGGGTGCCTGTCAATCGTCCCCAAGTTAAACCAGAATCGCGAATCTTGGCCGATTGCCGTGCGAGGACGGAGTCCGCTCAATCCAACAGGTTCACGAACGGCGACAGCGTTTTCCGAAGGGTCTGAAAAGCGACCTGATTGCGTCGGCTCGACTGCTCGAGCAGGCTCAGGCGTCGTTGCGCCGAGAACCTCTGATCGAGGGCGTCGATGTCCTCGCGCGTTCGTTGATCGGCCTCGCGTTGCAGGCCGCCGATGATGGCGGCGCCGGAGCCGCTGGCCGAGCCGACCCCGGCGGCGCCGAGGCGGGCCCGTTGGGCGGCGACGGATCGGCGCAACTGCTCGCGCCGGCGGCGTTCGTTGATATCGAATTGCTGGCGAATTCTCGCCGCTTCGGCGGCGTTGCGCGCGTTGGCCATCTGTTGCTGCAACCGCTCCTGGCGGATCTGGTTGAGTTGGCCGAGCCCGGTCAGGCCGGCATTTACCAGCGTGCCCAGCGTCGAAACGCCAGCTGCCGTCGTGTATCCGGCCGAACCGAGGCCGATGGGGCCGCTCAAGGCCAGCAACTGAGACATGCTGAGGGCCGTGCCGGGCGCAACCCCGAGCGCCGCCGCGCCGGCCGCCGTGGCAATGGGGGCCGCAGTGCCGGCCAGGGCCGCGCCGGCATACGGCGCCGCGATGCTCGCCGCCACCGGCAAAGCGATACGTGCGAATCCACCCATGAATTGATCTCCTTTTCTACGATGATCGAGAAATCCGTCCGCAGACGTTCGGTTAGCGGGGGCGGGCGCCGGTTCCCGGGAACCGGCGCCCGGTGGGGGAGCGGCCGGAGAGAGGACGGCGCTCACCCCTTGTCGGGATAGAGGCGCTGGAAGCCTTCCTTGACTTTCCGGACGATGCCGGGCTCGTGGTCGCGCCAGTAGCGCGGGTCGCGCATCAGTTGCTTGAGGCCGGCCTCCGTGGTCTCGGACGAGGCGGCGCCGTCGCCGACGAAACCGGGTTCCCCCTTGGCCATCATGCGGTGCAGGGAGAGCACGCCTTCGTAAGTCGATGACAGGGATCGAAAGGTCTCCTCCGGGAAGTTGGTTTCGCCCCACTTCTTCAACTGGGCCGCCGTCTCGCGCCATTTGTCTTCGCCGCCGAAATGCTGGGCTAGACGTTCGACCTGGTTCTGGGATTCGAAATGGGTCGCCATCTCCGAGAGCACCGGCGCCAGGTATTCGGCAGCCATGTCGTAGACGAGCTGGGCCTGGGCCTGTGTGAAACCGGCGTCGTGCAGCTTGGCGTTGACGTCGGGATCGGCTTCGGTGATCCCCTCGATACCGTTGATCTTGTAGCCTTCGGGCGACTCCGGGACGTCATCGCCGGCGACGGCGCCGAACCTTTGCTCCAGCGACATGTAGGATTTCACCAAGGCGTCGGTACGGACCGCGCCCTGTTCCGCGTCCCAGAATTTTTCCGGCAGGCCGGATGGACGGTCGGACGCAGATTGCGGCGGGTTGTCCGGTTCGGGTTGTGAAGTGGCCGGTATTTCGACGTCGTTCGCGTCGGGTGTTTCGGTCATGGGTTTGAAGTCTCCATCGGGTTTGGGGATTGGTGGAGGTGTCTACGGGCTGCCGTCCTTTCCACGCTCGATCAGTGTCGTCAGGTAGGCGACCAGTTGGCGTTGGCCTTCGAGGTGGCGCAGCAGCGGTTCGGGCGCGTCGGGGCCGAGAACCCGCTCAATGGTGATGGCTCGGAGGTGATCAAGGAATCGCTCACCTTCGGCTCCCCGGAAACAGCGGGCGGCGAGCCGGGACAGTTCCTGAAGCTCGCCGGCGACGGCTTCTCCGGAGGTTGAGGCCGCGGTTTCGCCCTCGAACCATCCCCAGCCGTCCTGCGACTTAACCATCGGCCATCTCCGGCAGGCCTTCACCCAATTCACCGGTGATTGCGGATTGGACCGGGTCCATCTGGTCGGCGGCAACGAGTTCGGCGACGCCGGCCGCCATGTCTTCGAGGGTTGACGGCCCCGCCATGTCCCGAATCAACTCGGCGGGAACGCCGAACGATCGGGCCAGCCAGCGCGCGGTGGCTGCCGAATCGATGACAGCCTGCGCCTCGGGACCGAGAACCTGCACCGATTCGAGCCACAGCATGGTGTTCTGAGCGTCCTGCCGGGCCTGATGGCGGGCCAGGGGGGACTTGTACTCCAGTTCGATGGTACGGCCGTCGATTCGGATGTCGCCGATCTCGCCGCGACGGCGCAGAATGGCGAGTGCCCTGGTGACGAGGGGGGTTAGGAGTTCCGATTGGAGGCGCCCGTAGGTGGCACCGAGCAGGCGCGCCATATCAGCAGCGCGCTCGATCACCTCGGTCGCCGTCATCTTGGGCGACTCCGGCTGCCCTAGCTTGTCGGCGAGAAGGGCGCGGCGGATGCTGTTCCGCAGTTCCTCGAGGATCAGCTGGGAGAGGTCGAAACGCCCTGGCGCTTCCAGCGGAGTCAGACCGGCCGAGCCGACCGCCTTGGGAACGATAGTGCCGGGTGTCAGCTTGATCGTCGCCGGATTGAGAACACCATCGTCGTCGGCCTGCCAGATGCCGGTGACGGCGATCGAGGCGTTCTTCAGGACCAGTTCGACGACCTTGTTGGCGGTCTTGATGTCCGGCAGCGCCTTCATGACAGGCGAGCGGCCATAGATCTCGCCCGGCGCCTTCAACCAACGAAAGTTGATGAACGGCGAAGCCGAAAACCGGCCTTCCGCCAGGACCACGGGGTCCGAAGAAGAGCCGGCGTCGGTCTCGAGGACCACTAGGTAGCCGAACTGACCGCTCTCGGGCGCGACAGCCTCGACGACGCCGACCGTAGCCTTGTGGTCCTGTTCGGTTCGGGCAAGAAATTCGTTGGGAATCTGCGCCTCCGGGAACCGGGTTTTCAACTGCGCCGCGGTCAACTCCGTCCTCCGAAACGTCGTGTCCAGATTGCCGAAAGCGTTTTCCTCGAAAACCACCTGCGGCAGAGGAACGGAGGTGAAACGGAACGCCGATGGCTCTCCGGGTTCGGATTCCTCGAACAGCAGGGATGCGGATCCGGCCGTCACCAGGTCCAGGTAGCACTGGTGCATCTCAACGGCGAAATTCGAACGGTCGAAATGCGATTGCAGAAGAGTGGCCGCCTTCTCGAGATCGACCCCGAGCGCGTGCCGTTCGTTCTCGGCAACGTCGGCTCCGGTCGTCAGACCGAACCATCGCGCCCAAGGTGGCGTAAGTTGAGCGAGCAGACTGGCCGACAGCTGGTCAACGGCATCCGGTGCCGTCGCGTCGAAAAGCTTGTCCGTCTTCTTGCTTCCGGGACCGGCAGATTGACCGAAACCCTCCCTTTGCGGCAGAGCGTAGTCGTAGCACTCCTGCCAGTGGCTCTCCCACGGGGATCGACGTTGCTTGGCCTGGTTATAGCGTTGAATGACTTCGTTGGGTGTGAGTTCCTTCATGCCTAACCTCCTAGAAGAGTCTTTTGCCCGAACGCCGCATTGATCGGGTCGAGCAGGCCCTTCGAAGACGTGCGAATGGTTCCGTCTCGTCCACGGCGTCGGCGTTCGAGGGCCGCCAACCTGCGCTTGCGCGCTTCCTCTTCGGGGTCCGGAAGCGGCGGTGGTGGCGGTGGCGGCGGTGGTGGTTTCGGAGCGCTGAAAAATCCACCCATGATCAGGGGTCTCCTTGTTTCAATAAAAAAGCCCGCCGGACTGCCGGCGGGCTGAGGACGCACTTGTCCTGTTCACTGAAGCGATAGATAGCAGGAAAATGTGGGAATGTCAAGGAAAAAAATAAAAAAACTAGTAAAAAATAAGAAATATAATGAATTCAAAGCTTTAAAACCTAGTTCGTATGAGCCGGTTCGACGTCAGATGGGCATACAGTTGATAGGGCGTCACGACCCATCCGTTATGAATGCCAAGAACTCTTTTCACCGCCTCGACACACGAGTAGAGCCCGATCGGAGCGACGACCGTTTCGGCTTGTCGGGTCGACGTTCGGACGACCGTATATCCTCGCTCAAGGAAGAACTGTTCCAATGCGTCGAGGCCAATGCCGTCGACGAGCGAAATCTCAGTCTGATGGCAGAGTGGGTTGTAGACCACCCAGCAACCGGAACCGTCGACGGCAACGAAACAATGGCGGAAGCCCGACTTCAGGTACCGAAGCCATGGAATCCCTGTGTTTCCGCTAAACACAACAAGGGCGGTCTTGGGTTGATGGCCGCGATGGAAGGGGGAGTCGATCATTCGACGATCCCTTTACGGCGGAGAACCGTAGTCAACTGGTCGATGGCTTCTGTCCAGAGCCGCCAAGGCAGAACCTCGTCGCGCAGGCGCCGATCGGGTGGGCGTTCCGCGAACCCGAACCGCGTCAGGACCCGGATATGATCGACCTCGACAAGCCTTCGGCGCCTCAGTTCCTTCAACGCGCGATAGAGATCGTCCGGATCGCACGGCCTGATGCAATGCGCCGCCCCCTCCTCGAACCGCGCACCGTCCCACCGCGCCTTCTGGCATCGGACGAACCAGAACCATGCTTCCTCGGCGCTTTCGAATGGCACGCCCGTGGCGCAACCAAAAGAGCGTGGGGCATACTTTCTTCTTTTCATGCGGAGGCTCTCACTCGGATTCGATGTCGGCTAATCATTGATTGTTCTTTCTATGTTCTTATATATATTAGGTTGATCCTATGTCAACAACTAAATAGTTATATTTTCCTGGTGACGGGGAGATGATTTTATATGACAATGTTCCCATGCTTAAGCACGCAAATGTCTGGATGGCCATTGATCGCTTGGCCCAGGAGTACGGTCTTTCCGCCTCCGGGTTGGCGCGCAAATCGGGACTCGATCCGACGACCTTCAACAAGAGCAAACGAATTACCCGCGAAGGCAAGCTTCGTTGGCCGAGTACGGAAAGCATTTCCAAGATTCTCAACGCCACCGGCGCCAGCCTCAACGAGTTCGTCTCCTACGTAGGCGAAGGCGGTGGCGCCGGCGTCTACCGGAACATTCCGCTGATCGGATTCGCTCAGGCCGGCTCACAGGGATATTTCGATGATGCTGGGTATCCCACTGGGGGCAGCTGGGACGAAATCCCGTTCCCGGGATTCGCCGATACTCACGCCTATGCGCTGGAGATCACCGGCGACAGCATGGAGCCGGTGCTCAGGGACGGCGATATTGTGATCGTCTCTCCGGAAGCCAACCTGCGCCGCGGCGATCGGGTCGTCGTAAAGACCCGTAACGGCGAGGTGATGGCGAAGATCCTGTTGCGCCAGTCGGCGCGGAAGATCGACCTCGAATCGATGAACAAGGCCCATACGGACAGGAGTCTTCCCGTCGACGACGTCGAATGGGTTCATCGGATCATCTGGGCCACGCAGTAAGGCCGACCAGCCCCCACCTTCCAGGTTGAAACGGGTTCTGCGCTCCGTTGGCGGGGAATTCGTTCGGGTGTATGGTGGCTTACGAACATGTATGGTTGAACCGGGGAAGGGTTGTGGCCAAAGCGCATACCGGCAGGACGATCACGTTCGCGAACGGCAAGTGGCATGATGGGGAGCCGCAGTTGTTGCGTCCGCAGGCGCATGGCGTCTGGCTCTCCTCGATGGTGTTCGACGGCGCCCGCGCCATTGCCGGCAAGACGCCAGACCTCGACCGCCATTGCGCCCGGCTGATCGCCTCGGCCGGCGTCATGGGGCTGGCGCCGGACCGCACGGCCGAGGAGATCGAAGGACTGGCCAAGGAAGGGGTGGCGAAGTTCGCTAACGATGCCGAGCTCTATATCTGTCCGATGTTCTTCGCGGAAGAAGGCTTTATCACGCCGGATCCGGAAACGACGCGTTTCGTTCTCAACGTCATCGAGGCGCCGATACCCGAGCCGACCGGGTTCAGAGCCTGCCTGACCCGGTACCGACGCCCGGCCCGCGACATGGCGCCAACCGCGGCCAAGGCGTCGTGCCTTTATCCCAACGTGGCGCGCGGAGTCGCCGAGGCACGTGGCAAGGGGTTCGACGTCGGCGTCGTCCTCGACCCCAACGGCAACGTCGCCGAGTTCTCCTACACCAACCTGTTCATGGTCAAGGACGGCGTCGTCCGTACACCCGCCATCAACGGCACCTTTCTCAACGGCGTCACCCGCCAGCGCATTATCGCCGAGCTCGGCGAGGCCGGCCATACGGTCGACGAGCGCTCGATCGATTTCGAGGAGCTACTGGACGCCGACGAAGTATTCGCCACCGGCAACTATGCCAAGGTGGTGCCGTGCACCCGCGTCGAGGACCGCGAATTGCAGCCGGGCCCGGTCTACACCCTGGCCCGTGAGCTCTACTTCAAGTTCGTCGGTGCCGGCTGAGATTTTCGCCGTTCAGACGCTGAGGTCGTCGCCGGCGATCGCCCTTTCCAGCAGCGCCCTGGTCTCCTCCAATCCATACAGCGCGATGAACGATCCCATACGCGGCCCCTGCGATTGGCCGAGCAGAATCTCGTAAAGCGCCCGGAACCACGACTTCAAGTCGGGGAACGGGTGGCGCTTGCCGACCTCGTAGACCTCCGCCTGGATGGCCTCGGCCTCGGCGTCCGCCGATAATCCCCCAAGCGCTTCGGCCAAGTCGCGGAGCGCGGTGCGCTCCTCTTCGGTCGCCTCGCGGTAGTGCTTGGCCGGCTTCACGAAGTCCCGATAGTAGTTGATCGCGTAGTCGACGAGTTGGTCGAGGATCGGCGCCGTCTCCGGGGCGGCGCCCGGCCGGTAGCGCGAGATGAAGTGCCACAGCACGGCCTTGTCCTCGGTGTGGCAGACGCTGGCCAGGTTGAGCAGGATGTTGTAACTCAGGTGCGCTTCCTCGTGCGGCGGATCGCCCAGGTGGATGTGCCAGACCGGATTGTCGATCCGCTTCCCCTCCTCGAGCTTCGGGAAGCTTTCCAGGTGGCTCAGGTAGTCGTCGACGTTGCGGGGAATGACGTCGAAATAGAGGCGCTTGGCGGCCTTCGGTTTCTGGTACATGAACAGCGCCAGGCTTTCTTGCGGGGCGTAGGCCAACCATTCCTCGACCGACAGCCCGTTGCCGCGCGACTTCGATATCTTCTCGCCGTTCTCGTCGAGGAACAGTTCGTAAGTGAAGCCGACCGGCGGCGGGGCGCCGAGGATGCGGCAAATCTTGCCCGACAGGGTGACCGAATCGATCAGGTCCTTGCCCGACATCTCGTAATCGACGCCGAGCGCCGCCCAGCGCATCGCCCAATCGGCCTTCCATTGCAGCTTGCACCGGCCGCCGGTCACCGGCGTCTCGACCTTGGTTCCGTCCTCGTCCTGGTAGACGATGGTACCGGCGTCGATGTCGCGCTCGATCACCGGCACCTGCAGGACCCGGCCTGTCTTGGCGCAGACTGGAAGGAACGGGCTATAGGTGGCGCGGCGCTCCTCTCCAAGCGTCGGCAGGATGACGTCGATGACGGCATCGTAGCGCTCGAGCACCGCTTTCAGGGCGTCGTCGAAACGGCCGCTCTTGTAGCACTCGGTCGAGCTCATGAATTCGTAGTCGAACCCGAAGTCGTCGAGGAAGGCGTTGAGGCGGGCGTTGTTATGCGCCCCGAAACTCTCGTGGGTGCCGAACGGATCGGGGATCGAGGTCAGCGGCTTGCCCAGGTGCTCGCCGACCATCTCCGGATTGGGGATGTTGTTGGGGACCTTGCGCAGGCCGTCCATGTCGTCGGAAAAGGCGATCAACCGGGTCGGCAGGTCGGAAATCTGAGCGAAGGCATGACGCACCATCGAGGTCCGGGCGACCTCGCCGAAGGTGCCGATGTGCGGCAGGCCCGAAGGCCCGTAACCGGTCTCGAACAGCACATAACCCTTGTCGGGGGGCTCGTCGCCGACCCGCTTCAACAGCGCCCGCGCCTCGGCGAACGGCCAGGCGTTGGAATGAAGGGCGAGGTCGCGGTAGTCGGTCATGGCGCGGTTTTCGGTCGGTGAACGGTCAGGCGCAGGAACCTACGGGCGCCGCCCGCTCAGGTCAACCGGCTCGGCTGCCGCCGCCCCCCCCCTTCAGTCGAGAAACCCGAGAAACCGTCCGAAGCGCCTGGTCAGCTTGTCAGGGCCGGCCGTCTTGTTGATCAGGTCGAAGGCGTCGCGGGTCTTCGGGCCGATGCGGCCGTCGAGTTTGAGGCGTGGAAACGCGTTACCGCCGAGCACGGCCGGGCCGAGGTCGTTGATGGTCTCCTGCAACGTCGCCGCCTCGATGCGGCCGGCCCGACCATCCACGCGGCGGTCCTCGGGGTCGGCCTTGGGGTCGCGGAACAGATGACCGAAGGCGGCCCCGGTCTCGCCGGCCAGGTTGCCGCGCCCCGTCCGCCGGGCCTCCCTGGCGAAGTCGCGGAAGCGGCCCAGGGCCAGGCCTTCCTCGACCTTCGATGCGCCGAGGCGGGCGATGGTGCTTTTCAAATTGCCCCGGGTTTTCGGCCCGAACACGCCGTCGGTCTTCAGCGCCCGACGTGGATAGGCGCCGGACGCTTGGGTTTCCGGCGTCATGGCGCCCGACAGCAGGTTGAGGCCGTCCTGCAACTGGCGGACCGGGCCGGTCATTGAACGACCGTCGGAGGCGGCGGCGACGCGCCGGGCGACCCGCCTTAGCCCATCCTGCAACGGCCGGCCGTCGGCGTCCACGGCCGCCACCGGCCGCTCGGGCAAGACCGTTTTCAGCTTGGGTTCGATCATGCGCCCCGTCGCGTCGCGCGCGACCGGGCCGGTGCCGTAGGCGTGCTCGAAGAACCGTTGCTCGGCGCGGAACAGCTCGTCGCGCCTGGGATCGCTCGCCGGCAGGGCGATCCGCGCCTTCATCACCCGCTCGGCCTCGCCGGCCGTCCACCGGCCGACCGGCTTGACCAGGATATCGTCGATGCCGTCGTCCTTCTCGACCTCGGCCAGGAAGGCCTTGGCCTCTGGCGTCTCCACCTTGGCGGCCTCGGCTTGCTCGTCGTCGGCCCGTTCCGTGGCGGCTTCGGGTCGCTCGGATTGCGCGCCTCCGGCGTCGGTGCCGGCGGTGCCCGCGTCATCGTCGCCGGAGTCACCCGAATCCGCCTCGTTCGGGTTGGTGGTGTCGTCGGGGTCGGAAGCAGCGTCTCCGCCGCGCCCTGGCGGCTCGGGCTTGCGCAGCGGCTCGACGCCGTCGAGGGCTGGTTTTTCCTTAGCCTTTTCGTCCGCCCGTTTCTTGGCCCATTCCTCGTCGGCCTTCTTCAAGGCCGCCTCGAAGGCGCGTTCGAATTCTTCCGGTGGCAATCCCGACAGCGCCTCGTAATTGCGCTGGAGGCGCTGCTTGTCGCGCCGGCCCTCCTCGCGGTCGGTGAAGAACAGCGATTCGTCGGCCATGGCGCGGTCATCGCCGGCCTTGATGGCCTTTTTCAATTCGTCGTACTTGTCGAGGCTGCCATTGGCGTAGGCAATGTCCGCAACCGCCGCCTTCTGGCGATCGGTCAGCGTGTTCCAGGCTTTGTCGCCGACGTCGCGGCGAATACCGTCGATCCTCGAGACGATCTCCTGGTCCAGCTTGGAGTCCATCGCCGGTTTCGGCAGGCGAACGTTGCTCTTATCTTCGTAGAAATCGGCCAGCTTGTCTTTCGGCTGCGTTTTCATTTCCCGGTAGGCTTGGCGTTTCTCCGCATCAGTCGCGGCTACGCTCTTTCCGTCCTTCTCTATCACGAGGTTGAGATTGGTGAACTGGTCCTCGTTGTTGACCTTGAAGCCGACGCCGATGGTGACGTTGCCCTTGATGTCGAGATAGGGGTGGGAGACGCGTTTTTCGCTGTCTATGACGTGCTCGCGGATGGCGTCGAGGGTTGTGGGTGAAGTTTGAAGTGGGTGGTTTGTCATGATATTCTCCGTCTGGTTGCATCGAGTAAGGTTGGGTTGGAGTTAGGTTGGTGCGTTTCATCATCTGGTTGTTGTTAGGGATGATGCTGGCCAGCCGGCTGGCGGCCGCGGTGGAAGAGAAACCGCCGTTCGAATTGCCGGTCAACGAGATGTGGTCGCAGGTCATCCCGGGCGGCCAGGGCATGAAGTTCTTCCAAGGCGAATGGGATTACATCGGGCGCGGCGGGATGATCCGGGTCACCGTGACCCCCAAGGCCTTCGTCAGCAAGTACGACAACGGAACCGAGAAGGGATTTCGGAAAACCTACCGGATCATGTACGAGGCTTCGAATTACGTCCTCTTGGCCACCCTCGCGCAGCCCGAATACGAGACCAATCCCGGACACGCCTGGACCGGCTTCGCGGTCTTGACCCTGCGCAGCGATGGCAATGGGGACCGGTATATCCAGATGATCTATTTTTATTGTGGTCTCCCGTTCATGAACGAAACCGTCAAGGCCTTCCACTGGCCGAAAGCGCGGTTGATGGAGCTGTTTGAGTCCAAGTGCCCGGTTGTAATCGATCCGGACGATCTATCCTGGTTTGGCGAGGGTTGGAGTCACATCTATTACCAGCCATTCGAAAGGTGCGCCCGCGGCAAAACCGATGAGGGATATTGCCGAGAGGAATGAAGCGGAGTGGTGCGATTCGTCGTTTGGTTGTCGGTGGTGGCGGTGCTGGCGGTTTCTCCGGCGCTGGCCGTCTATAAGGACGAGTCCGACTTCGACGAGCCGACGGCGTTGCCCGCCATCCCGATCCCGGAGGAGTTGAGGAACGAGGAGCGTTGGTTCGAGCATTTCCCGGGCCTGTGGCGGGCGTTGAATGCCCATCTGTCGGTCAACATCGGCCTGATGCGTATCGGCCCCGACGCGATCATATACGAGGCCAAACACCGCGGCGGTGGATTCGCCTTTCCGGAGCGTTACAGGGTACTGCGTATCGATCCCGAGTACGTGGTCCTGGTCGTCCACTATGAGAGCCACGTGCGGTTCGAATGGTCGACCCAATTCGTGCTGCTCGCCCTGCGCCGCGATCCGCGCGACGGCGAGCCGGTGTTGTTCTATGGTTACCGAGACGACAAGCGTTTGTACTTTGATCTCGACCTCGACAACCCTGATCCGCTGACCCGGCCGCTCGATATCTACCGGCGATTCCTGGACACACCGAGAGAAAGGGGATTTTTCGTCCCAGCCGTCTGCGATCCGCCGTGGTGTCCGTGGCGTTTCGAGCCGTTCGTGCCGTACGCGCCGGACCGATGAACCGAGCGGTATCGCGACCGCTGGAGGTTTGGTGAATGGGACGATGCGTCCTGGTTGGATTTGTTGCCTTGGTTCTGTCGGTGGCGCTTGGCCTGCTGGCCGGACTTGAAACGGCGCGCTCGCGGGTGGATTCGGTGGATTGAGGGGCGGCCTCCGATCGTTCGGAAGCCGAGCCAGTTCCGTGGCGGATTCGCGACACCCCTCGCCGGCTTGCGGCGTCGCCTCCGATCGTCCGGAATCCGGGCGCCCGGCGTCCGCATCGTCGGACTCGGAATCCTTCGAACCCACCTGGTCCGACCGCCCGGCATCGCCGGGATCGGAAATCCCCTCCAGGGGATCATGGCCGACTCCGGACGGAGTCGCCGGTTTTCGCGGTTCCGGATCGCGGGGCTCGCGGTCCCGCCGGTGCAGGGTATCCAGTTCGTCGTGCAGGTTGTCGTTGATCCCGGGCAGCTTGTCCTTGCCGATCCCTTCGGGCAACGCCTTGTCGACGTGATAGTTTATGGCGTCGAGAGAGGCGCGTATCACCGAACTGCTGGTCTGGTCGAGGGAATCCGGGTTTGCGTCCCAGCCATACCTGAGGCTGGCGCGCTCAGTGGTTTCCCGCTCGCCGCACGTTGGGTCTGCAACACAGATGGTGATGATAGTGAAAGAAAATCACCGGTGGTGAGCCGGTGAGCGGAAGACGCACGTGTCCTGTTCGCTGCCGGTCTATGTATACCCGAAAATCGAGAATGTCAAGAATAATTTCTGATATATATCAACTTAATACTAAAATAGAGCCTATATTTCCGTGATTGAGCAACAAATAGCTAACAAACTTTCCCTTGGCGATCCCCGCCGTCCTCACTTCCAAATCGGCCGGCCGCTGCCGGGAAGGCCGTAGCTCCGCCACTTGTGGGTGACCTCTTCGATGATGTCGTCGGTCATGCGAATCCTGCGGCCCCACTCCCGGGTCGTTTCGGGCGGGATCTTGGTGGTGGCGTCAATGCCCATCTTGCTGCCCAGTCCCGATTGCGGCGAGGCGAAATCCAGGTAGTCGATCGGCGTGTTTTCGACGACGGTTATGTCGCGGGCCGGATCGACGTTGGTCGAAACCGCCCAGATCACGTCGGTCCAGTTCCTGGCGTCTATGTCCTCATCGACAACGATGACGAACTTGGTGTACATGAATTGGCGCAGATACGACCACACGGCCATCATCACCCGCTTGGCGTGCCCGGCGTAGGCCTTCCTCATGGAGACGACGGCGACGCGGTACGAGCAGGCCTCCGGCGGCAGCCAGAAATCGACGATCTCGGGGAATTGCTGGGTGAGCAGCGGCACGAAGACGTCGTTCAGCGCCTCGCCGAGAACCGAGGGTTCGTCGGGGGGGCGTCCGGTGTAGGTCGAAAGATAGATCGGCTGTTTGCGCATGGTGATGGCACTGACGGTGAATACCGGAAAGCGCTCGACCGAATTGTAGAAGCCGGTGTGATCGCCGTACGGACCCTCGTCCTCGTAATCGTCGAGCGAGACGTGGCCTTCGATGACGATCTCGGCTTCGGCCGGCACCTTCAACGGAACCGTCTTGCAATCGACCAGTTCGACCCGTTCGCCGCGCAACAGCCCGGCGAACTGGTATTCCGACAGGGTGTCCGGGACCGGCGTGACGGCGGCGATGATGGTCGCCGGATCGGCGCCGATGACGGCCGCCACCGGCAGCGGCTCGCGCTTCTCCTGCTTCCACCTGGCGTGATGCTGGGCGCCGCCGCGGTGCTTGAGCCAGCGCATCAGCGTGGTGTCGCGGCCCGTCACCTGCATGCGATAGATGCCGAGGTTGTAGTCGTCGCGCTTATCGCCTTCCTTGGAATCCGCACCGGGCCCGCGGGTTACCACAAGCGGCCAAGTGATCAGAGGCGCCGGCTCGCCGGGCCAGCAGGTCTGTACGGGCAGGCGGGCGAGATCGATGTCGGCGCCGCTCAGAACGACCTCCTGGCAGGATGCCTTGGCCAGGGTCTTGGGCCGCATGGCGGCGGCGGTTTTAAGGATCGGTAGCATGTCGAGCGCTTCGCGCCAGCCGCCCGGTGGCTCGGGCTGACGAAGGAAGGCCAAGGCTTCGCCGACCTCGCGCAGTTCATTCGGTTCGCGGCCCATGCCCCAGGCCACCCGCTCGACGGTTCCGAACAGGTTGACCAGGACCGGCATGTCGTAGGCGGTTCCGTCGGCATCGACGACGTTCTTGAACAGCACCGCCGGACCGCCCCCGGCCATCAGTCGGGTCTGGATCTCGGTCATCTCGAGAACCGGCGACACCGGCTCGGCGACCCGCACCAGGCGTCCGGAAGGCTCGAGTTTGTTATCTATGAAATCGCGCAGCGAGGAAAACGCCATCAGTCGTCCATCCCAGGGTGGCCGTATCCTATTGACGCCCAAGGTCTCTTCGGGGTCAAGGTCGTTCCGTCCGCGTAGTTGTCTTCGGAATAAAAGGAATATACCCTTTGGGTCGAAAGAATTCGGCCCGGCTTCCATACGCCACCGTGGCCGGGAGCGAATTCTGTTGGAGATCAAGGGCTTTCCTGGAGTTCCGCAAGCGCCGGATTCGCCGGGGAAACCTCAAGCGGGGGACGACGGCAGCGAGCGGATGGGTGAGGTCACCAGCGCCAGCAGTTTTGCACGACTGATCGAAGTCGGCATCGCTCTTTCGGCCGAGCGGGACACCAATCGGCTGATGGAGACGATTCTGCTCGAAGCCAAGGATCTTTGTAACGCCGATGGCGGGACTCTCTATCTGCGGACCGAGGAAGACACGCTCCGCTTCGAGATCATGCGCACCGATTCCCTGGATATCGCCATGGGTGGGACGACCGGCAAAGAAATCACCCTGCCGCCCGTCCAAATGTACGACCCGGAGACGGGAGACGAGAACCGAAAGAATGTAGCCAGTTGCGCCGCACTCTCGGGCGCCTCCATCAACATCGAGGACGCCTACGAATCCGACGAGTTCGATTTCTCCGGCACCAAGAAGTTCGACGAAGGGATGGGATACCGTTCGAAATCCTTCCTAACGGTGCCGCTCAAGAACAGCCAGGACGAGATCATCGGCGTCCTCCAACTGCTCAATGCAATAGACCGGCAAACGGGCGATGTTATCGCCTTCGGCGACGACATCCAGCCGCTGATCGAGGCCTTGGCCTCGCAGGCGGCCGTCGCCCTCGACAATCAACAGCTCCTGGAAGCGCAAAAGAAGCTGTTGGATTCCTTCATCGAGCTGATCGCATCGGCCATCGACGCCAAGTCACCCTATACGGGCGGCCATTGCCAGCGCGTGCCGGAGTTGACGAAGATGCTGGCCAAGGCGGCCTGCGAGCAGACGGAAGGCCCGTTCGCCGATTTCGACTTGACCGAAGAGCAGTGGTACGAGCTCCACATCGGAGCTTGGCTGCACGATTGCGGCAAGGTGACGACGCCGGAGTACGTCGTCGACAAGGCGACCAAACTTGAAACGATCTATGACCGAATTCATGAAGTCCGCACCCGCTTCGAGGTCGTCAAGCGCGACGCCGTCATCGACTACCTGAAAGCGGTCATCGACGAAGAAGGCGAACCCGAGGAACTGCGTAAGGAACTCGATGAGCGTCTCGCCAGACTCGACGACGACTTTGCGTTCATCGCCGAGTCCAACCTGGGCGGCGAGTTCATGGCGCCGGAAAGAATCGATCGGGTCAAGGAAATTGCCGACATCGAGTGGACCCGGACCCTGGACGATCGAATCGGCGTGTCGCAGGAAGAACTCAAACGCCGCCAACGAACCGAAGCGAAACCGCTTCCCACCCCTGAAAAACTTCTCGGGGACCGGGACGACCACATTATCTACCGCGATGTGGCAGAGCCGGCGGCTGCCGAGGACAATGAATTCGGCTTCCGCCTCGATGTGCCCGAGCACAAGTACAATCTCGGGGAGATCTACAACCTCTGTATCGGTCGCGGAACGCTGACGGAAGAGGAGCGTTTCAAGATCAACGATCACATCGTGCAGACCATCGTGATGCTGGAACAACTGCCGTTCCCGAAGCACCTGAGAAGGGTGCCCGAATACGCCGGTGGTCACCATGAGAAGATGGACGGCACCGGATATCCGAAGAAGCTCAATAAGGACGATATGTCGGTACCGGCCCGGATCATGGCCATCGCCGATATCTTCGAGGCCCTGACCGCGGCCGATCGGCCGTACAAGCCGCCGAAGACGCTGAGCGCCAGCGTCAAGATCATGTCGTTCATGAAGAAAGACGCTCACATCGACCCCGACCTTTTCGAGCTGTTTTTGAGTTCCGGAATCTACAAGGAGTACGCCGACCAGTTCCTCGACCCCTCGCAGATCGATGACGTCGATATTTCCGAGTATCTCGAAGGCGACGATTAATGTATCCGTCGCAGGCGCCGGAAGTCCTCGCGAGAGCCCTCTCTTACCCCTATCGGATACCGAGCCGGTCGTACCTGCTATCTGACGGCGAACCCGTGGAATTGGGCGGTAGTGTGTCGACTGCGGAACTGGAGGGGCGGACGCCCGTTCTCGCCATCGGTTCCAACCAGTCGCCGGAGCAACTCGCCCGCAAGTTCGAAGGACGGGACTGGGGTGAGATACCGGTCATTCTTACCGAGTTGAGCGACTTCGACACCGTCTATTCCCCCCATATCACCAGCTACGGCTCGATTCCCGCGACACTCCGATCAGCACCCGGGGTGACGGTGACGCTGTTCGTAAACTGGCTGAATCCGGTTCAGCTCCAGCGCATGCACGAGACCGAGATCAGCAGCGCCAGCTATAAATTCGGCCGGCTTTCGAATATATCGACGAAACCGGAGACCGGGCCGACCCTCGGGTCGGCCTACGTCTACACGAGCTGGCGCGGCGCGCTATTCAAGGAGGGGGCACCTATCCCGCTTTCCGAAATACCGGCGGAAGGCCGGAAATGGAAGTCGATGAGTCAAGAGGACGTCCAGCGCCACGCCCGCGACCGGTTGGAACCCGATCGGGACCTTCACGAATTCATACGAGGTTCGGTCAAAGATCACCGACTTCGCCGCAATCGGACGCAGGGGCTGCAAGAGGAGAGCAGACCCTTTGTCCATCCCGACTACACGGCCGTTGAGATTTGATCCCGGCCATATTCTCGCTACAATCTTACATATATGCTTAATCGAGGTTTGACTGCGTTTGCCCCGCTGTGAGCGGGGGCGAAGAGAGGCGGGTTTGCTCCCTCCGATAAAGCAGGTTCCGGACGATTGCACACGGGTGATGGATGCCGCGGCGATCCTGGCCATTCGTGAGATCGATTTCTTTCGCTTGGCCTATGAGCGGTGGTTCGGGAAGGAAATCGAACCACAGGTGCTCGAACGGATCTTCGCGGCCTACATGTTTCACCAGAAGGTGCCGCCTTGGGTCCGCCATCTCTCCCGCGATATCGTCACCCGGGGATCAGACGGTGATTTCGATTCCCGCGCTATCGGCGCCGACCGCTTCAAACGCCGCGACCCACCACCACGCCTTGCCAAGTTCAGCGTCGGGTTTACCGTCGCCGTTTTCCTGCTCTACACCCTTGCCCTGGCCGATATGGGGAACAATCGAGAAATCTCTTCGCCAATGTATTGCCAAGGAGGCGCCGGGCTCAACTTCATGACCAGACTGGCGTATGGCATCCACGGCAAACGACCGTCGCCTTGCGAAAAGCAGGAGAGAAAGTGACGGGAACTACGCGACGACTCGCCCCGCAACGATGCCGGCCAATACGACCAAACCGAAATGACGGTTCGACTTGAATCTCGAGAGACAGTTCTTCGGGTCGTCGATATCGAGTGTCCTGATCTGCCAGACAAGGTGTACCGCGGCTGCACCAAGCACCACGTAGAATGGCCAGTACAGGTCGGCCAATCGACCGGCGGTCCCCAGCAAGACGATGGCTAGGCTATAGAATGCCGCCAGCCAGGGCTTGGTCCTATCGCCGAACTTGATCGCCGTCGACTTGATGCCAACGATGGCGTCGTCCTCCTTGTCCTGATGCGCATAGATGGTGTCGTAGCCCAGCGTCCATACGATTCCCGCCGTATAGAGAGCAACTGCCGCAGGTGCCAAATCACCGTGAACCACGGCCCATCCCATCAACGCCCCCCAATTGAACGTGAGGCCAAGAAAAAACTGCGGCCAGTAAGTGATCCGTTTCATGAAAGGATAGACGGCGACAAGCCCAAGGGAAGACATGCCGAGCACGATCGAAAAGGTGTTGAACTGCATAAGAACCAGCAATCCCAACGTCAATTGCAGTCCCAGAAACGCAAGAGCCTGCCATACGCTGATTTCGCCGCTGGGTATCGGACGCTGGGCGGTTCGGGCAACCCGCGCATCGAACTCCCGGTCCGCCAGATCGTTCACGGTACAACCAGCACCGCGCATGACCAGAGAGCCGAAGGCGAACAACAAAAGATACCACGGATCGGGCCAGCTATTGCTGGCCAGGGAAAGCCCCCACCAGCACGGTAACAACAGCAACCACGTCCCGATCGGACGGTCCATGCGGGCCAGGCGTAGATACGGACGCAGGGCACTTGGCGCCGATCGGTCGATCCAACTGGTTTCGGCGATATCGCTGGCGTCGTGGGGAACGGCTTCGGGCATGGATGCCACTATACTCCGCAAGCTTGCCCTATCGCCACAGCTTGCCCATCGGAGGGGCTATTCTATGATAAGTCCCCATCAAGAGCCCGGGCAAGAGACACCCCATGCCGCGTAGCGAACCAAGGCTGTTTACCGACAACCCGCTCGGCCCGGAGATATTGGTCAAACTCGACAAGGGGCAAGCCCACTATATCGCTCACGTCATGCGTCTTCGTGCGGGAGATCAACTGACACTCTTCAACGGCCGCGACGGCGAATGGTTGGCCTCCGTGGCGACGGTCTCGAAGAAGGGCTGTACAGTTCGTATCGAAAGCCGACTTCGGCTTCAGGAGCCGGCGCCGGATCTTTGGCTTGCTTTCGCGCCGGTAAAGAAGGACGGAACCGGGTTTATCGTCGAGAAAGCGACGGAACTGGGGGTCTCCCGTCTCTGTCCCGTGTTCACCAAGTTTACCATGAGTAGACGCTTCAACAGCGAACGCCACATTGTTAGCGCCATCGAGGCTTCCGAACAATGCGGCAGACTAGACGTTCCTGTGATTGACAATCCCGTTCCCCTGGAAGACTTGTTGGCGAACTGGCCGGAACACCGGTCCCTTTGGGTGGCGGACGAAAACGGCGCCGGCCTGCCTATCGCGGACGCCCTCGACCGACTCGATTGGCCGGACAACGTGGGAACAAGACCGCATGGCTTTTTGATCGGTCCGGAAGGGGGGCTCGCCGATGACGAACGGGAACAGATACAAGGCTATGAATTCATTACTTTGATCGACCTCGGACCTCGTATACTTCGGGCGGAAACCGCAGCCGTATCGGTCTTGGCCTGTTGGCAGGCATTGACCGGCGATTGGCGAGGACTATCTCAGCCTTAGCATCGATTGCGCCACTCCCAATTGAGGAAGCCCGATGGCCCTAGATCAACTCACCGATGACGCGCCGATCATCGACAAAGAGCCCCTCATCGAATACTTGGAGGCTGGATGCAAACCGCCGGAAGCTTGGCGGATCGGTACCGAACACGAAAAATTCGCCTACCATCTCAATGATCTTCAACCTCTCGACTACGAAGGGAAGAGCGGCATTCGCGCCCTGTTAATTGGTCTCGAGCGCTTCGAGTGGGAGCCGGTTCTCGAATCTGGGAACCCGATCGCGCTGAGAAAGTCCGATGGCAGTTTCATTAGCCTGGAGCCGGCTGGACAGTTGGAGCTTTCCGGTGCGCCCGTCGAAAACATCCACCAGACCTGCGGGGAAGTTACCGGCCATCTTCAGCAGGTCAAGGCGATAGCCAGTGAACTGGGCATCGGTTTCATCGGGTTGGGGTACCGGCCCAACGGTTCGACCAAAGACGCGCCCTGGATGCCGAAAGGCCGCTACAAGATCATGCGCGAGTACATGCCAAAGAAGGGCAAACTCGGTCTCGACATGATGAAGTCGACGTGCACGGTTCAGGTCAACTTGGATTTCGATTCCGAATCCACCATGGTCCGGATGTTCCGCGCCGCGCTCGCCCTGCAACCGATTGCGACGGCGCTGTGGGCGAATTCACCCTTCAAGGAAGGGGAACTGACCGGGTTCCTGTCGTACCGAAGCCATATCTGGACGGATACGGACCCGGACCGGTGCGGAACGCTTCCGTTCGTGTTCGAAGACGGGTTCGGGTTCGAACGATATGTCGATTACATGCTCGACGTACCGATGTATTTCGTCTATCGCGACGGCACTTACGTCGATGCTTCAGGTCAATCTTTCCGGGATTTCATGGCCGGCAAGCTTCCGGCCCTGCCCGGCGAGCATCCGAAGATCGGCGATTGGATCGATCATTTGAGCACGGCTTTTCCCGAGGTCCGCTTGAAGCAGTTCCTGGAGATGCGCGGCGCCGACGGCGGCCCGTGGGCCCGGCTTTGTGCGCTGCCGGCTTTCTGGGTGGGCCTCCTCTACGATCGCGAATCCCGTGATGCGGCCTGGGAGATGGTGAAGGACTGGACGCCGGAAGAGCGTGAAACCATGCGCACTGAGGTTCCTCGGACCGCCCTCAAGACACCGTTTCGCAATCACACGGTGCGTGAGATCGCCTTGGATGCGTTGCAGTTGGCTCACGATGGCCTTCGCCGACGGGCTTGCTTCGACAGTCTGGGCATGGACGAAACCCATTTCCTGAAACCGTTGTTTCAGATCGCCGAAGCCGGTTACACGCCAGCCGAGGATCTTATCGCCGCCTATGAGCACAGGTGGCGGCATTCCGTCGAACCCGTATTCCAGGAATACGCCTATTGATGGAGAAGCCTAGAGCGGTTCACGTCGGTACGGAATCGCTGAGACGCGCTCTCCGGTCTCCTGGCAAGGAGCGGCTCGTGCGGCGA
>CAYFMP010000012.1:0-61574 GCA_964344215.1 uncultured Thalassospiraceae bacterium
CAATGGCTTTCTTTTCCCGCGCCGCAATGGCTTTCTTTTCCCGCGCCGCAATGGCTTTCTTTTCCCGCGCCGCAATGGCGGCGACGCGCTCGAGCAGGTGCCGGGCGCGGATCGCCACCGGTACGTCGATCATCTTGCCGTCGATTTCGATGGCGCCCTTGCCCTCGGCCTCGGCCGCCGCGTAGGCCTCGACCACCCGCCTCGCGTGGTCGATCTCGTCGGCCGACGGCGAGAACTCCTCGTTCAGTAATGGTACGACGCTGGGGTGGATGCACGACGCCCCGTCGAACCCGAACTTGCGCGAACGCCGGATCGATTGGCGGTAGGCGTCGAGGTCCTGGTAGTCGGCCACCGTGCCGATGGTGCCGAGCGGCATCAGGCCGGCGGCGCGGGCGGCGATCTGCACGGTCTGCTTGGGCAGGAACAGGGTCTCCGGGTCGGGCACCGAACGGACGTCGAGGGCGAAGTCCTCGCCGCCGACGTCGAGCGCCACGTTGCGCGGGTCGGCTTCGGCGATCTCGGTGACCTTGAAGAAGGCCGCCGCCGTCTCGATCATCGGCACGAAGCGGATCGTTCCCTCCGGCATCTCCCGCGCCCGTTCGCGCGCCGCCACCGCCGCCGACACCCTTTGGACGTGCTCGGCGTCGGCCGCCTTGGTTACCTTGATGGCGGTGACGCCGGGCATAACGGCGGCCTCGACGTCGGCCACCGCTTCGTCGTCGGGGCGGTTGATACGGACCAGCACGTCGGCGCCGGCCTGCGACACCGTCGCTACCGACTCGGCCAACATGGCCCGCGCCCGGTCGCGCTCCGCGGCCGGCACGCTGTCCTCGAGATCGAGGATGATGGCGTCGGCGCCGCGCGTGTGCGCCTTGTCGATGAAGCGCGGATTGTTGGCCGGCACGTACAGCAGTGAGCGCCAGACGAGGATTTCCCCGTTCTCATTCTTCACGTTTTTCTCCTTATTCGACAATGCCTTGCTGGCGCAGCGCCGCGATATCGTCGGCGCCATAGCCGGCCGCGCCCAGCACCGCGTCGGTGTGTTCGCCGAGTCCCGGCGCCGGCAATCTGAAGCCGCCCGGGGTCTCCGACAGCCTTGGCGAGACGTTGTGATGGCGGGCTCGGCCCAATTCCTCGTCGGGCAGATCGACCAGCACCTCGCGTTCCTCGACGTGGCGGTCTTGGACGATGTCTGAGATGTCGTAGATCGGCGACGCCGTGATCGAGGCCTCGCCGAACACCTCCAGCACCTCGGCCAACGTCCGCTCCTTGACCCAGGCGGCGACGATGTCGTTGACCTCGTCGCCGCGCGCCACCCGATCGGCGTTGGTGCGGTAGCGTGGGTCGTCGATCATGTCGGCGCGGCCGATTGCCCGGAACACGCGTTCGGCCATGGCCTGGATCGACGCCGACAGCGCCACGTGCTTGCCGTCCTTGGTGGCGTAGACGTCGCGCGGCGCGCTGATCGACGAGCGGTTGCCGCTGCGCACGTGGACGTGGTCGGTGACCTGATAGATCAGCGCCTGCGGACCGATCACCGAGAGGATCGGCTCGTACAGCGACAGATCGATGACCTGGCCCGTGCCGCCTTTCACTTCGACCTCGCGCAGCGCCACCATGGTCGCATACGCCCCTTGCAGGCCGGCCACCATGTCGGCCAGCGCCAGCGGCGGCAGCAACGGGTCGCGGTCGGGGAAACCGTTGCGCGCCGCGAACCCGGACATCGCCTCGACCAGGGTACCGAAGCCGGGGCGCTCGCGATACGGACCGGTCTGCCCGAACCCGGAAACGCGGGTGACGACCAGCTTGGGGTTGCGGGCCAGCAGCAGGTCGGGGCCGAGGCCCATCTCCTCCAAACGTCCGGGGCGGAAATTCTCGACCAGGAGGTCGGCGCCTTCGACCAGCTTGAGGACGACCTCGGCGGCGCCGTCGGCCCGGAAATCGAGGGCCAGGCTCTTCTTGTTGCGGCCGTAGACCTTCCAGTAGGCGGAAACGCCGCCGTCGGTCCAGGCCCGCAAGGGGTCGCCCTTGCCTTTCGGTTCGATCTTGACGACCTCGGCCCCGAAGTCGGCCAACTGGTGGGTCAGCATGTTGCCCGACACCAATCTCGTCAAATCGACGACGCGGATGCCGTCGAGCGGGCCTTGGCGGTCGGGTTCGAATTCGCGGGTGTGCATCGCCATCAGATCGTCGCCACCGGGGTGGCCGGCGAGCCGACCGCGCCCGGCATCCTCAAGGGCGGCGCCGTCAGCAGAAAGCGCGAGCGGCCGCGCGCGTGCAGGGCGTCGGCCAGTTCCGACAGGTACCACAGCTCGCCCAGGTGAACGCCCAGGCGGAACAGGCAGTGGCGGTGCAGCGGCAGCCGCGAACAGCCGCCCTCGGCGGCGTCGCAGCGGCCGTGCGACTCCTCGACCGCCATGTTGTCGGTGGCGATGACGGAAATCCCGCTATCGGTGATCCACTGTAGGAGTTTCGGATCGCAGCCGTCGAGCACGGCGCCAGAGGCGTGTAGCCTGTCGGAGTCGGGGTCGCCGTCCATCGACAGGATCATGTCGTCCCAGCCGGTGTGGAACAGGAACATGTCGCCCTCCTCGACGACGATACCGTCCGCCTCGAACACTTCCATCAGCCGCTCGTAGCCGACGGCGACGCGGGCGTCGCCGCAATGACGGTGCAGATCGACCAGGACGCCGCGGCCCTGGACGCCGGTCCGGGCCATGTTCTCGACGCCCAAAGCCCGCGCCCCCAACTCTTCCGTATCAAGGTCGCCGCGAACGTGCTGGTGCGCCTTGTAGCCGTTGTAATAGACCGGTTCCGGTTCGCCGTCGCCGTCGGCGTCGAACAGGCAGCCGACGTGGGCGAAGCTGTCCCACTGGGTCGAGTACTGGCTGTAGAGGGTGACGCACTCGTCCGACGTGATGTCCATCAATTCGGGATCGAGCGCCGCCCAGTCGAAGTTGTAATAGAGCGCGCCGTCGTGGAAGACCGGGCCCAGTTTCGGCGGATGGCGCTTCGGGTTGACGGCGTTGCCGCCCGGCATGTCCAAGGGCAGGCTCAGGCAGAAGGACAAGCCCTCGCGGACCTCGGCCGCCGCCGCCCGAACCCGCTCCGGCGTCAACAGGTTGAGGCGCCCCAACTGGTCGTCGTCGCCCCAATCGCCCCAGGTCGAGCCCAGCGGTCGGTTGACCCATCTTCTGGTCATGGTTGCTCTGTTTCTTAATCGTTGCTTCCGAGTAGGGGAAACATCCCGACCGGCATCATTCCGTTTGAGCCCGCAACGCGCAAGTCCTTAAGGAAGGTCGAAATCGGCCGGCTCGGAGAGGGACGCCGGCATCCCCTTTCAGTCCTTGTAGGACGGTTCCTCGTCGTCGAGGATCGCCTTCAGTTCGCTGAAATGCAACTCGGCGAAGTCGGGGTATTCGGCCCACTGGCCGGCGGTCTTCGCCGCCACCTCGCGGCTGGCGACCCTGAGCTCGCGCCCGGTCGCGTAAGCCGCGATCAGGGTCTCGGCGGCGCGCTCGAAGTAGTAGAGGTCGTCGAAGGCCTGGGCGACGGTGTCGGCCACCACCATGACGCCGTGGTTGCCCATGACCAGGACGTCGTTGTCGCCGAGGCGGGTGGTCAGGCGCTCGGCCTCGTCGCCCAACCCCATGCCGTCGAACGCCTCGTCAATGGCGATGCGGCCGTAGAACCGCATCGTGTTCTGGTCGATCGGCGGCATCGACGAGTCCTTCAGCGCCGCCAGCACGGTGGCGTGCTTCGAGTGGACGTGGAGGATGCACCGCGCCTTAGGAACGTTGCGGTGCATGGCGCCGTGGATGGCCCAGGCGGTGTCGTCCGGCGCGTCCGGCCCCTCGGCGCAGCTCGGGTCGTTGGCGTCGAGCAGCAACAGTTCGCTGGCACGCACGCGCGAGAAATGGCGGCCGTTCGGGTTCATCAGGAACTTGGCGCCATCCTCGGAGACGGCGAGGCTGAAATGGTTGGCGACCGACTCGTGGAAGCCGAGGCGGGCCGCCCACCTGAACGCGCAGGCCAAATCGACCCGTTCCTGCCAGTACGGCTGGTTGTGATCGGAAGCGGGCAGCGAGGTTACGGACATGAGCGGTCTCCTTCGGCAACGGCGGCGGCTTCGGTCCCGGTTAAACCACCTTTGCGGCGCCGGGGGAACCGTCTTTTCGGAACGTTCCGGCGCCGCCGCCCCCAATCCGGCGGTAGCCGGGCACGCCGTTTGCCGCTACAAATATCCGTAAAGCATCCGCGTCAACGATTTCGAGAGGGAGGAAACCATGTGCGCCATGCGGGCGACCGATCTCGAAACCTTCATGGCGGGCGTCGAAGCCCGCAGCCCCGGCGAGACTGAATTCCATCAGGCGGTCCGCGAGGTGGCGGCCGACGTTCTGCCGTGGGCCCAGGACAAGCCCGATTACCTGGAAGCCCAGGTGCTGGAGCGCATAACCGAACCGGACCGGGTGGTCTCGTTCCGGGTGTGCTGGGAGGACGACGAACGCAACATCCGCGTCAACCGCGGCTATCGGGTGCAGAACAACAACGCCATCGGCCCCTACAAGGGGGGCTTGCGTTTCCATCCGTCGGTCAACCAGTCGATCCTCAAGTTCCTGGCCTTCGAACAGACCTTCAAGAACTCACTGACCGGGCTGCCGATGGGCGGCGGCAAGGGCGGCGCCGACTTCAACCCGAAGGGCAAGTCGGACAACGAAGTCATGCGGTTCTGCCAATCGTTCATGACCGAACTCTACCGCCACGTCGGGGCCGATACCGACGTGCCGGCCGGCGACATCGGCGTCGGCGCCCGCGAGATCGGCTACATGTTCGGCCAATACAAGCGCATCACCAACCAGTTCACCGGCGTGCTGACCGGCAAGGGCATCGAATACGGCGGCAGCGAATTGCGACCGGAGGCGACCGGCTACGGCGCCACCTATTTCCTCGAAGACATGCTGCACACCAAAGGCGAGCAGATCGACGGCAAGACCGTTGCCATATCCGGGTCGGGCAACGTCGCCACCTTCGCCGCCGAGAAGGTCAACCATCGCGGCGGCAAAGTCATCACCCTTTCCGATTCGGGCGGCACCGTCCACGACAAGAACGGCATCGACCTCGACAAGCTGGCCTGGGTCAAGGAGTTGAAGAACGTGCGCCGCGGACGGATCAGCGAATACGCCGACGAGTTCGGCGCCGAGTATCTGGAGGGCCGGCGGCCATGGGGCGTGACTTGCGACGTCGCCATGCCGTGCGCGACCCAGAACGAGATTTCCGGCGACGACGCCAAGACGCTACTGGCCAACGGCTGCACGGCGGTCTGCGAAGGCGCCAACATGCCGACCGAGATCGTCGGCATCAACACCTTCCTCGACGCCAAGATCCTGTTCGGCCCGTCGAAGGCGGCCAACGCCGGCGGCGTCGGCATGTCGGGCCTGGAGATGAGCCAGAACGCCGAACGCCGTTCGTGGAGCGAGGAGGAATTGCGCACGCTTCTGCGCTCGATCATGGACGGCATCCACGGGCGCTGCTACCAAGCCGGGCTGGAGAACGACGGTTTTTGCAACTACGTGCGCGGCGCCAACATCGCCGGCTTCCAGAAGGTGGCCGACGCCATGCTCGCGTTCGGAGTGATATAGGGGTCGGCCGCCGACGAGACTTGGAAACAGACCGAAGGAAACTATCCGAACGGGAGGGTGGTATGGACTTCAAGGAATTCCTTCAATTCGCCGCCACTAGCGGCGATCTCAGCTACGCCGCGCTCGTCCTCGTCATGGCGGCCAGCGCCTTGGTCGCCTGGGGGATGGCCGACCGATCGCACAGACGGCGGGCGCTCGACCTGATGGCGACCGTCGAACGTCTCGAGGCGACCGTCGAGAAACAGGCGGCGAAGATCCGCGGGCAGGAAGCGACCATCCGCAGCCAAATCGCCGCCATCGAGGAGCTCGAACAGCCCATCGGCCTTTCCAAGGAGACGCTGTGGGCGGTTGAGTACGCGCGGTTGAGCCTGGAGAAATCCGTCGAAGACCTGACCCGGCAGGTGTCGCGGATTTACTCCAAGAAACCGCCGCCCAAGGAGTCGGTCGAACAGGCTTCGTCGTCGGCGACAGCGGCGCTGGCCGAACTTAAAAACGCCGGCATGAACGTGCTGGAAGTATTCTACGGCGACCCGGATACTGTCGGCCGCGGCACTTCTCCGGGTTGAACTGGCGGTCGAGCGCTTATTCCTTCTTCTCCCAACCGCCGCGCTCGTTTTGTTGCCAATAGGTCAGTTCGTGGCCGGCTTCCTTGTAGGCCGTCCAGCGTTGGCGGGCTTCGAACTGATCCAAAAACAAAGAAGTGTCCAAATCAACACATCCCGTAGATTTCTAAGATGAGGTCTCGGTTCTCGAGGTATTCTTTTTCGTCACAATTTAGACAAACCGATGCCGTATCTGACGAAATGAAGCCATTCTTTTCCGCCATTACCACAATGGGGGCGAACAACCCTCTTCGCGAAGGAGGAACAGATTCTGGCTTGAAAAAATCTAGGGCAAATTCCTCTGATCCGATCCATTCGTCACTAGGCCTGACGTCATCGACCACAAACTCATTGAGCTCAATCTTTCTTTCGTACGTATTCCATATCTGGTACTTGGCACTTGTAAAGCTAATGCCGAAATGTTCCATAACTCGCCGCATGTTCTCAGCACGATCCCCATCTTGATCAAAGTGCTCAAGAATCCCAGCCTGTGGAGCTAGAAACTCAATTGCGAAAGCGTTGGCCCTTGCTTCAACCTGGTCTGATGTCAACCATGGTTCATTGAGTTCTTCGTACCCGTCAACCAAAACACTCTGTAATCGTTCATCAGGGTCCCACAGCAAGTGCCCTAACTCGTGAGCTAATGTCGATCTACGAACCCAAACATTCTCATTTAGACCATCAACGTTAACCAATATACCCCGATTTTGCCCGTTCGCGATGGTTGCGCCCGCCAAGTGTTTTGGCAACTGCATTTGGACAACTGGGATGCAAAGCGTTTCTTCGATTAAGCTTCTTAGGCTCTTAATGGGCTCAACTTCATCCAACCCCAACAAGCGTCGAGCTGATCGAGCCAAATCATATCCGACTTGCCAGGGAGGGTATTGGTAATTTCCATAACGGGAATCGGTCTCAAAGCCGTACTGACCAATCTTGGGTGTTTGATCTCCGGTCGCCAAAGACCACAATTTAGTCTGTTCTTGAATCACCCATGCTGCTTCGTCGATCAACAGTATTGTAGTTGCGTCAAAATTAACCGACTCATCTCCTAGCTTTCTTAAACGAATTGCTAAATCCTCGTCGCCATCAGCACCTTCAACAAAGGTTAGCTTCTCTGCATCTAATGCGACTGCTTGAGCAATCCGCTCAAGCAGTCGAAACGAATTGCGAGTGTTCTGGTCTTCCGCGTTTTCAATATCTTCCTTACTAAGGTCGAGCCAACTTGCGATATCTGACTTTGATAACCCCAACTCTTCCCGACGACGCCTCAATGTAGACGCCGGTTCAGAGTTCGATTTCACCAGTATCGCGCTGCCACAACGCAACACCTCGCGCAAAGCCTCTAGCCCAAACGCGTGATACGCCTCCCAAGCAGAGAGCACTCTTCCGGTCGCATTTGGATTGAAGAGAGCGAGTTCGTCCTGACTGCGAACAAACTTCCTTAGTGAGGTTACAGCACGATCTTCAGGAGTGTCACCGGAACTCTCCGTACCGAATATGCCTGCTAGATCATCAATATCGTGAGTCATATCCACTCAACAACCGATCCTCGCCGATATCTCGCCGGTCTCCCTAACTCCGTATCCCAGCCCATCGAAGCCACTTGATATCCCGCTTTCTTGAATGATCTTGCAATCGTTTCTAATTCAGCCTCATCCCTTGGCGGATATCGTCCGGAACCTCCGTTAATAATGATAGAATTCTCATCATGAAACCACAACTCACCCCCGCTATGGGCGGGATCGCCGCCAGTCAGGTTAGTGTGCGTGAGATAACCTCGACTGGGCCGCACCCGACCTTCCAGTACTTCAATAGCGAATGGGACATTATTAGCCCCTACGATCCATAGATATTTGCTTTCATTGCGAACGGGGTTTTCTGTCAAGTCAGGACAACAGGCAACCTCCCTCGAAGGAGGTAGAGTGAATTCCCTCAATCCTTCCTGTATCGTGATCATCTCGGTTTCGTCACTGCTAACAAGACCCGATAGGTCTGGGTTGCGTAAAGGATAATCCCCACGATACTCCCTAAAATGGTCTGATATATAATCGCTCACGGGTTACTAGAATTGAATACGTTTCTATTGATGCTAGTTCTCTTAGCACTTTTCAATTGTGAGATCACCAAGCGATTCTAGCTTTTTGAGCATATGAAAAAGGGAGCAGGCTTCCTACTCCTTCTTCTCCCAACCGCCGCGCTCGTTTTGTTGCCAATAGGTCAGTTCGTGGCCGGCTTCCTTGTAGGCCGTCCAGCGTTGGCGGGCGTCGGAGACGGCGTTCGAATCGTTGCCGTCGAACAGCTCGAAACAGCGTTCGAAATCGGCCACCCTTTCGGACGCGGCGCCGTCGGTCAGGAACAAGAACTGGGCGTCGTTGACGTTGTCGTCGTTGGTCGCCAGCCATATCGGCTGTTCTTCCGGCTCGCCGTCCTTGGCCGAGCCGTGCGGCAGCCACGAATCCTGGTGGTAGGTCCACAACAGCCCGATCAGGGATTCGACTCGGTCCTCCGAGCCGGCCACCACGAGGGCACGCTTGCCGGCCTCGAGCGTCTTTTCCAGGAGCTTCGGCAGGGCGCGTTCCAGGGTCGAGCGTTCCAGGTGGTAGAAGGCGATCTCGGTCAATCCGTCTCCTCCCCGACCCCTAATCTATCACAGGCATCTCTACGGGCGCGCGTCGGGTCAGCAGTTCCGAGCCGGCTTCCGTGATGACGATGTTCTCTTCGTGCACCATCATGCGCCCCGGCGCGAACTCCATGCCGGGCTCGATGGTCATCACCATGCCGGGCACCAGCTCCGTGTCGTCGCCGTCGCGGTTCGACGGCCATTCTGTCAGTTGCAGGCCGAGACCGTGGCCCAAACGTCCGACGTTGTTGCCGATCGCCCCGGCCTTCTCGAGGACGGCGTTCATGCGGCGGAACAGATCCGTCGTCGTGGCACCGGGCTGGGCCGCGGCGATGCCGGCTTCGGTCGCTTCAAAGACGGCGGCATGGGCGCGCCGGGTTGCGTCGTCCGGCGACCCGAACGCGAAATTGCGGTCGAAGTCGCAGTAATAGCCGTCAAACGTGGTGCCGGTATCGATGATCAGGATGTCGCCGGGTTCGATGACCCGCTCGCTCGGCCCCATGATGATGTTGTCGTAACCGCCGCGGCCGGCCACCCCCATCATGTAGGGCGAGCCGTCGGCGCCGCGCTCCAGCACTTCGATACGCATGCGCCGGCACGCTTCGGCTTCCGTCATTCCGGGCTTGAGCTTCTCCGGCAGCGCCTCGAAAGCATCCGACGTCAACCGGCAGACGTGGCGTATCTTTTCGATTTCAGCGGCCGACTTGACGCCGCGAAGCTGGCGCAGAACCGGCGTCGCGTCGGCGAATACCAGAGGTTCGATAAGTTGGCCGACCCGCTCGAAATCGACCACCGGCATGCGCAGGACCATCTCGGGGCCCAGTTCGGCGCCGATGCGGCCGCTATCGGCGGCGGCTTCGCAAAGCGCTTCGGCCAGCAGCGTCACGCCGTCGTCCTCGGGGCGCGGCGCCGGCCAGGTGCGGATGTCGTCGATCCAGGTGGCGGCCATGCCGGGGCCGCCGATCTCGGGGATGACGGCGATGATCGGCGCCCCCTTCGGCACGACGACGAACCACGGCCGCGTCGGACTCGCCCAGAATTGCGAATCAAAGCCGGTAAAATAGCGGACGTGCTGTTCCGAGGTCAGCAACAGGGCATCGAGCCCGGCCGCTTCCATGGCGTGACCGGCGCGAGCGTGGCGCGCCTCGAATTCGGCAGTCTCGAAACCGCGCCGGATGCCGCTCGCTGGCGCTTCCGGCATCGGTTTCCCTACTTCGTTTCGTAGTGGTTGGCGACCAGACGTTCGAGCAGGCGCACGCCGAACGCAGTGCCGCCTTTCGGCACCACCGACGAGCCCTTCTTGGTCCAGGTGACGCCGGCGATGTCGATGTGCGCCCACGGCGTCTTGCCGACGAAGCGCTGCAGGAACTGCGCCGCCGTGATCGACCCGGCGCCGCGCCCGGAACCGATGTTCTTCATGTCGGCGGCTTCCGAATCGATGTCCTTGTCGTAGACCTCGCTCAGCGGGAACCGCCACACCTTCTCGCCGGTCTCGAGCCCGGCCTTGGTGAGGCGCTCGGACAGGCGGTCGTTGTTGGAGAACAGACCGGCGTGCTCGTGACCCAGGCAGACGATGATGGCGCCGGTCAGGGTCGCCAGATTGACCATGAACTTAGGCTTGAAGCGGGTGTGGGTGTAGTGCAGCGCGTCGGCCAGAACCAGTCGCCCCTCGGCGTCGGTGTTGAGGACCTCGATGGTCTGTCCCGACATCGAGGTGACGATGTCGCCGGGGCGTTGGGCGTTGCCGCCCGGCATATTCTCGACCAGGCCGACGACGCCGACGACGTTGACCTTCGCCTTGCGGCCGGCCAGCGCCTTCATCAGGCCGATGACGACACCGGAACCGCCCATGTCCCATTTCATGTCCTCCATGCCGCCGGCCGGTTTCAGGGAGATACCGCCGGAATCGAAGGTGACGCCCTTGCCGACGAAGGCGACCGGCGCGTTGGCCCTGCCTTTCGTCCTGGGCGCGCCGTTCCACTGCATGACCACCATCTTCGGCTCCCTGACCGAACCCTGGGCGACTCCGAGCAGCGCCCCCATACCCAGTTTCTTCATTTGGGCGGCACTCAGGACTTCCACACGAACGCCGAGCTTGGTCAGTTCGCGGGCGCGCTTGGCCAGCGTTTCCGGGTAGATGATGTTGGCCGGCTCGGACACCAGGTCGCGGGTCAGAAAGACGCCAGCGGCGATCTTGTCGAGGGTGGAGAAGCGGCTGCGCGCCTTGGTCGAACCCGGACAGTGAAAGACCATGCGGGTCAGGCTCGGTTTGTCGTCGGGCTTTTGTTTGGTGAGGTATTTGTCGAACCGGTACGAGGCCAGCTTGGCCCCGAAGGCGATCTCGGCGGCGACGTCGGCCGGATTGCGCTTGCCGCCGTCCTCTTTGGCGATCCTGTCGATGGCTACGGCCACCGACTTCGCGCCGCTCCCGGCCAGCGTCGAATAGATGCGCCCGCCCATCTCGTGGAGGTCGAGCTCCTTCAAGTCCTTGACCTTACCGAGGCCGACCATGAGCACGCGTTCGAGCCGGGTGCCCTGCGGCGCCAACACACTCAGGCTCTGCCCCTTCTTGCCGCGGAACCGGCTTGCCTTGATGGCACGCTTCAGCGCCCCGCGGGTCTTCTTGTCCAGGGCCTGGGCACTCGACGTAAGCTTGCGCCCGTCCATGACGCCGACGGCGACGGTCCCGGTGGCGGGCAACGGCGGGTTGGCGAAGGCAATACGCATCTGTGTTCTCCCCTAGGGTCTTATGGCTGCTCCGGCTCCGGCCGGTTGGCCGACTCTAACCGGGCCGGCGGCAAAGAAAAGTCTTTGTTGACCGCAATTTCTTAGGGGTCTTTCGCTTCCGCCGCAGCCAGCTCGGTCTCTACTTCGCCCAACGATACCGCCTTGTCGTCGCGACCCCGGCCGGCCAGCCAGACCAGACCGCCCGGCAGCGCGATGACGACGACGATCAGACCCAATAGGACGGAAAGCACCAGCGCGCCTTCGGCCGGTACCCCAATCAGTGCGAACGCCGTCACCATGGCGCCCTCGCGCACCCCCCAGCCGGCGATCGAAATGGGCAACGTCGTAACCAACAGCACCGGCGGCATCAACACCAGGCAGTCGAGCCAAGTGATGTCGAGACCGAGGCCGGCAGCAAGGATCGATACGCCGAAGGCGACGTTGACGTGGGTCAGGATGCCCCAGAACAATGCGATGGCGGCGCTCGACGGGTTGAGGAAAACGCGCCGCGTGTCGCCGCCGAGATGGGCCAGGCCGCGCACGATCCGCCAATGTCGGAGCGACGCCGGCAGGCGGTCGAGCATCATCAAGAAAATCAATCCGGCGACGGCGGCGAACGTGACCAGGACGACGGCCGGCAGCAGCCAGCCGGCGGTGGTCTCGTCGACTTCGGAGAGAAAGAATGGCTGTGTCACGTCAACCAGGATAACCAGCGCCAACACCGCCGCCACCCGTTCCAGCATGACGCCGTTGACGGCGCCTTTGAGGTCGAGGCCGGTCTTGTAGGCCATGTAGATGCGGACCGCGTCGCCGCCGACCGACGACGGTAGGGTCTGGTTGAAAAAGGCGCCGATATAGAACAGCCTGAGTGCCTGCGCGAACTCGAGCGGCGCCCGGACCGCCCGCGAAACGGCGCGCCAGCGGAACCCGCCGATGACCATCTGCACCAACAGCACCGCCCCGGCTGCGACCAGCGTGCCGAGCGATACGTCGGCCAGGCGCTCGCCGGCGGCGCCGAGGTCGATGTTCCGCATCAGGAACCAGATCAGGAACCCCGACACCAGGAACTTCAGCGCCAGGGCGAGCCATTTCTTCGACATGAAATTCCGCCGGTCTCTCACGGGCCTCGATTTCGAAGGGCCGAACCTTTAGCAGGTTCGCATCTGCCTGTCACGCGGGTGCGAGAAAAAGGCCTAGGCCGCCGGGAGCGGGCTCAGTCGCACCGGCTGGCGCTTGCGGCCCCAATCGCCGGGCGGGCCGTCGAAGACGCCGGCCACCGGAGTGCCGCAGTTAGCGCAATTGCCCGAGTAATTGCCTTCGAACGAGATGTTCCAGGTCGAAAGCTCGTACCAGTCGCGGCCGATCAGCACCTCGCCGCAATCGTGACAATACGTCGACGAGCCGTCGTAGTCGTGGACGTTGCCAGTATAGGCGTAGCGGATGCCGTTCTTGAGCGCGATTTCGCGCGAACGCACCAGGGTCTGCTTCGGCGTGTGCGGCAGGTCGCGCATCTTCCAGTCGGGGTGGAAGGCCGAAAAATGCAGCGGCACGTCGGGGCCGAGGTTGTCGATGATCCACGCCGTCATGTTTTCGATTTCGGCTTCCGAGTCGTTCTTGGTCGGAATCAGCAGGTCGGTGATCTCGAACCACACGTCGGTCTCGTGCTTGAGGTATTTCAGGGTTTCCAGCACCGGTTCGAGCGAGCCCGTGCAAAGATCATGGTAGAACTCGTCGGTGAACGCCTTGAGGTCGACGTTGGCGGCGTCCATGTGGGCGAAGAACTCGGCCCGCGGCTCGGCGGTAATGTAGCCGGCGGTGACGGCGACGGTCTTGAGGCCGGCCGCGTGGCAGGCTTGGGCGACGTCGATGGCGTACTCCATGAAGATGACCGGATCGTTGTAGGTAAAGGCGACGCTCCTTGATCTGGTCTTGAGGGCGGCGGCGGCGATCATCTCCGGCGTCGCCCGGTCCTGCAGCCGGTCGAACTCGCGGGATTTGGAGATGTCCCAGTTCTGGCAGAACTTGCAGGTCAGGTTGCAGCCCGCCGTCCCGAAACTGAGCACCGGCGTCCCCGGCAGGTAGTGGTTCAACGGCTTCTTCTCGATGGGATCGACGCAGAACCCCGACGACCGCCCGTAGGTCGTCAGCACGACCTGGTCCGCGTGCCGGGCGCGCACGAAACACAGCCCGCGCTGGCCCTCGCGCAGCTTGCAGAACCTGGGGCACAGGTCACACTGCACGCGGCCGTCGTCGAGGGTATGCCAGTAGCGGCCGGGCGGCGCGTTCGCGAGGCTCGGATCGGCCGTCGGTTCCGTAGTGTCCATTGCCCCAACAGTGTAGCAGATCGCCGGCCCGATTGCCCGCTTCTCGGTGTTGAACGGCCGCCCCATCCGGTGCAGGTTGAAGCCTTTGGAACCGGCTTCGGAGCAAAGGTCGATAACGGAGGGCCGCCGCCGATGAGAAGATTCGGATTGTTGGCCGCCCTGGTCGGGCTCGGCATCACCTGGGGGGTGACCATCCCACTGGCGAAGATCGCCGTTTCGACCGGCCACCAACCGATGGGGTTGATTTTCTGGCAACTGGTCGTCGCGGTCGTGGTGTTGGGCGCCATCTGCGCCGTGCGCCGGGCCAAGCCGATACTCGAGCGGCGGACGTTGGTCTTCTTCCTTGTCATTGCGCTGTTGGGCACGCTGATCCCCAACAGCTTCTCGTACCTGGCGGTAGCTCAGATCCCAGCCGGCGTCATGTCGATCGTCATCGCCTCGGTACCGATGTTCGCACTGGCCATCGCATTGACTCTCAAGCTCGAAGGGTTTTCCTGGATCCGCGCCGTCGGAGTGCTGCTCGGGGCGGGCTCCATCGTCATGCTGGTCGGACCCGAAACCAGCCTGCCGGAGCCGGAAAAAGCCGTTTACGTCCTGGTTGCCTTGGTCGGGCCCTTCTGTTACGGCCTCGAGGGCAACTATATCGCGGTGCGGATGCCGGAAAACATCGACCCGGTGGCGACATTGTTCGGCGCATCCGTGATCGGCGCCGTCATCGCCGCACCGCTTGCGTTGGCCACCGGCAGTTGGGTCGACCTGTTTGTACCCTGGAAAGCGCCCGAGTGGGCGTTGCTGGCCAGCTCTCTGTTCCACGCTTTCGTCTATACCGGATATATCTGGCTGGTCGGCATGGCCGGCGCCGTCTTCGCCAGCCAGATCGCTTACGTCGTCACTGTCTCCGGCTTCTTCGCCAGCGCCGTCTTCCTCGGCGAAACCCATTCGGGGTGGGTGTGGGCGGCGCTGGCCCTGATGATCGCCGGCCTCGCCCTGGTCCAGCCGCGCAAGACCGAACCCGGCCTGGCCCGCCAGTACCGCTGAGCGAGCCTGCCTTCGCTTGAGTGGTTCCGTCGATGATGGGATACTTCCGTCCCCGCCCCGGCGGGGCCGGTTCAATCTCGTTGGATGCGACGCCTTTGTCCCACCAAAAGCTCCGCCTTCTGTTCCTCAACGTCGGCCATTTCGCCGACCACATGTTCATGCTGATTTTCGCCAAGGCGGCGTTCAGCGCCGGCCTCGCCTTCGGTCTGGCCGAGAACGGGGCGTATGCGGAGATGATCCCCTACGGCGTGCCGTCGCTGATTCTGTTCGGGGCGTGCGCGCCGATCGCCGCGCACCTGGCCGACATCTGGAACCGCAACGGCATGATCGCCGTCTTTTTCGTCGGCATCGGGCTGGCCGCCATCGCCACCAGCTTCGCCACCACGCCACTCGAAATCGGCATCGGCCTCGCCGTTCTCGGCGTCTTCGCCGCCATCTATCACCCGGTCGGCATCGCCATGGTCGTCGAGGGTGGCGGCAACGTCGGCTGGCGGCTCGGCGCCAACGGCGTCTGGGGCAACATGGGCGTGGCGGCCGCGCCGTTGATTACCGGTTTCGTCCTGGCCGACTTCGACTGGCGGCTGGCCTTCGCCCTGCCCGGCGTCGTTTCCATCCTGATCGGCCTCGGCTTTGTCGGCTGCGTTCGGACCGGCCGGCTGCGGCCACCGGAGGCCTGCCCCCGCGAGAAGGCGATGGTCGGCTTCACGCCGGGCTGGCAGCGGGCGCTGGCGGCACTGGCGCTGGTGACGGTGGCCGGCGGGTTCGTGTTCGGCGCCATGACCTTCCTGATCCCGCGCATGTTCGAGGTCAGCATGCCCGCCGTCAGCGTCGACGTCGCCGTCACCGGCATCCTGGCCGCCATCGTCTACGCCGTTGCCGCCTGGGCGCAGTTGGGCGTCGGCCGCATCATCGACAGGCGCCGCATCAAGCCGGTGCTGGTCACCGTCGCCGTCGGCCAACCGCTGCTGATCGGACTGATGGCGCTGCAGACCGATTACGCGCTGTTCGCCGTCAGCCTGCTGGCGATGGCCTTCGTGTTCGGCCAGATCCCGATCGCCGACGCCGTTTTGTCGCGCTATGTGCCGGATGAGTGGCGGGCCAAGGCACTGTCGGTCAAGTTCATGCTGAATCTGGTGATCGGGGCGCTGGCGTTGATGACGGCCCGCTACGTGCTGGCCTCGGGCGGCGGCTTCGACACCCTGATGGCGGTGCTGGCAGCGGCCGCCTGCCTGATCGTCGCCGCCGCTCTGCTGTTGCCGGCCCGAACCGGCGAGGAAATGGTGACGGCGCCGGCCGAATAGGTCCAATCGGCGGACCTATTCCGAGTTGTTGGTCCGGCAGCGACGCCCCCGCATCCGTTTCACCATTTCTTGAACAGGAGTTATCTTCGGTTAAGGAGGACTACTGTAGACTCTTGTATCGCCTAAACGTGCGACAAAACATGGAGATAACGGCAGCGACTCATTGCGACTGCGATCGAAAGCGACTTGGCTTCCCGACTTGGTACGGGGTGTTTTTTTTGAAACAACGGCAAGAACAAGGAGCGACCCAAATGATTCTCAGACCTTCACTGATGGCTTCCGTCGCCAGTGCCGCGTTGTTGGCTCTTCTGCAACCGGCCGTCTCCGGGTCGGCCGAAGCGGGGTCGGTAAGCAACGGCAACAAGAATTCGGTAACACTGTCAGGACAGGTCAATCGCGCCGTTCTGTTCGCCGACGACGGCAGGGACTCGGAAGTCTTTCAAGTCGACAACGACGCCTCGTCGTCGCGTTTCCGGATCGTCGCCAAAGGCGCGGTCAACGAGTCGGTAAGCGCCGGCGCAATGATCGAAGCGCAGATCGAATCGAATTCGACGGCCTCGATCACCATCGATGATTCCATCGTCGGTGGCGCCGGCGACAGAGGTGTTGGAACCGGCTCCTTCGGCGAGCGCCACGTGGTCGCCTATTTTGAACACAAACAGTTCGGCCGGTTGTCGCTGGGACAGACGGACACCGCCTCCAACGGCACTTCCGAGATCGACCTCTCCGGCACCGCTATGGCCGGCTATTCGGACATCAGCACTTTTTCGGGCGCCGTCAAATTTCGCAACGAAGCGACCGGCGTCTTCACCGCGAAGACCCCGGGCACCGTGTTTTCCAACATGGATGGCTTGAGCCGTGACGATATCCTGCGCTACGACACGCCCACCTTCGGCGGCTTCAAACTTTCGGCATCGCATGTCGCGGGCGGCGCAGTCGATGTCGCCGCCCGTTACGCGGGCAAGTTCGACGGCCACCGAATCTCCGCCGGCGTCGCCTTTGCCGACAACTCGTCGATCAGTACCACCGTCGACAGCCAGATCAACGGCTCCATCTCGATCAGGCACGACAGCGGCCTCAACGGAACCGTGGCGGCCGGCGTCCGCGACCAAAAGGGGGCGGCCCGCGACGACGCCACGTTCTGGTACGCCAAGCTGGGGTACGCGGCCAACCTGAACAGCTTGGGCCCGAGCAGTTTTTCGCTCGATTACATGCAGGCCGACGACATCGCCGCCAACGGCGACGACGCCGAAACCTTCGGTGTCCAGGCCGTGCAAAGCATCGCCGCTGCCGGTACCGAGATTTACGTCGGCTTTCGGCATCACGCGCTCGACAACGCGACGACCAACTTCGAGGACATCTTTTCGGTCCTGGCCGGCGCCCGGATCAAGTTCTAGAGCGGCTTCCGGTCGGTTGGAATCGGTGAACGGTTCCAACGGATCGGATATTGCGCTAGGACGCGATTGTAAGGTTACTGCGCCTGACGTGACCGCCGGCCCGCCTTGCTGTCGGTCCCGTCGGGCGGGCCGCTTCGCTCAGTTCAGCGGGTAGCGGTCGAGCCACTCGTAGGCGCCGTATTTCTTCAAACACTTGCGGGCCTTCGTGTAGGGACGCAGCTTGCGGCACTTGGCACGGCTTTTCTTGACCTTGATGTAGGTCTCGATGGTCTCCGCCAATTGCAGATCGACGGGGGTCGGCTCGGCCGCCGCCGTGGCTACCCGCAGTGCCCGCTTCAGGGGTATCTTCTTCTTGGCGAACTGGCACGAAGTCAGGTGGTAATCTTTGCCGCGCCACCTCAGCGACTCGTAGAGCGTCTTGCCGCGCCATTTACCGGCAGCGCTGCCTTGCTTGCCGGCGCGGGTTTTGACGGCGGCGGCGGTCTTGCGCAGGAAGTCGCCATAGGCGGCGATCTTCTTCTTGTCCTTGTCGCCGTCGGCCGGGGTTTCGATCTCCGCCTCCGCAAGCTTCGCCTTGAAGGCCGACAGGCCGTTGCCCAATTCCTGGTCGCACAACGCCTTGGTGAAGATGGCCGGCGGCCGCCAGGTTTCGACGTCGGCCCGGGCCAATCCGGCGCCGGTGGCGACGGCGGCGGTCAGAACGATCGAGAAGAGGCGGCGCATGGCCCGAGTATAACGTAACGCAGCGACCCGCGCGCCCCTTTGTCTCCGGCCGTTATCCGGTTAAAATGGAATGGTTAAAGGGACATCGTCAGCATGACCGCCATACGCCAGGCCGCCGTTGCCGGCCAGTTCTATCCGGGATCCGAGAGTGAACTAAGTGCCGCAGTCGCGCACTACCTCGGCGACACCGACAAGGGCGACGGTCGGGTGCCGAAGGCGCTGATCGCGCCGCACGCCGGGTTCGTCTATTCCGGCCCGGTCGCCGCCACCGCCTACGCCCGTCTCGGACCGGCGCGCGACACCATCAGACGCGTCGTCCTGCTGGGGCCGTGCCACCGGGTCGCCGTTCGCGGGCTGGCCTTGAGCGGTGCCGACGCCTTTGCGACGCCGCTCGGCGAGGTCCCGTTGGACAAGGAGGCCATGGACGCCGTCGCCGGCATGGCCCGGGTCGAGGTCTTCGAGGCGACCCACGAACTCGAACATAGCCTCGAGGTCCACCTGCCGTTCCTGCAGGCGGTGCTCGACGACTTCCGTTTGGTTCCCATTGTCGTCGGCGAGGCGACGCCGGGCGAGGTGGCCGAGGTCCTGGAAGCGCTTTGGGGCGGACGGGAAACCCTGATCGTCGTCAGTTCCGACCTTAGCCATTACCTGGATTACGACAGCGCCCGGCGCATCGACCGCCAGACCTGCCAGGCCATCGAGGCGCTCGATGCCGCCGCCATCCCAGACCACGGCGCCTGCGGCCGCTTTCCTGTCGGCGGCCTGCTGGAAACGGCGAAGCGCCGCGGCATGACCGTCGAGACGCTCGATCTCAGGAACTCCGGCGACACCGCCGGCTCCAAGGACCGGGTCGTCGGCTACGGGTCGTGGGCGTTCATGGAGAAACCGCCCGAGTCGGCGGCGAAGAGCCCGGAGCAGAACAGACAGAAAGGCACTGCCACCGTCACCTGGAACCGCAGCATCACTCGCAAGGCGCAACCCGAAGGCGAACAGCCCTCGGCCGCGCCGGCAACGCCGCCACCCATTCCTTCCGAAGCGGCGCTCGCCACCGAACGGAACAACGAGGATTCGTTTGCCGACGCCACCCAGGCGCTGCTGGACCGGCACGGCGCCACCCTAGTGTTGATTGCCGCCGCGTCGATCGATCATGGCCTCGTACACGGCGAGCCGTTGCCGGTCAACGCCGCCGACCACGCCGCCGAGTTGCAGACGCCGGGCGCCAGCTTCGTCACCCTCAAGCGCGACAATGCCTTGCGCGGCTGCATCGGCACTTCGGAGGCGCGGCGGCCGTTGATCGAGGACATCGCCGACAACGCCTTCAGGGCCGCCTTCAAGGACCCCCGGTTTCCGCCGCTGACGGCCGACTACCGCGACGGCCTGACGCTGTCGATCTCGGTGCTGAGTCGGCAATCGCCGATGGCGTTCGCCGGCCAGGACGAGTTTCTCGAACAGCTTCGCCCCGGCACCGACGGCCTGGTCATCGAGGACGGCAAACACCGGGCGCTGTTCCTGCCGTCGGTGTGGGCGCAATTGGCCGAACCGTCCGACTTCGTCTCACGCCTCAAGGTCAAGGCGGGACTGGGCGCCGATCATTGGTCGGACGCCTTCAAGGCGTGGCGATTCGTAACCCGGGAGGTATCGTCGGCCGACGTCGCCGACCCCGGCGCCATCTGGAACATGCCGGCCTGAGTCCGGTCGGTGATCACGCAACCATCGTAAACGGAGATACTCCTTGGTTCTGAACATCGGATTGGGGCTGCTCGAGCAGGTCGGCGAAATCGCCAAGCGAGCCGGCCACGAGATCATGAATGTCTACAAAACCGACTTCGCCGTCGAGGCCAAGGAGGACAGTTCGCCCGTCACCGACGCTGACAAGGCCGCCGAGGATTTGATCCTGCGGGCCATTCGCGAAGAAGTCACCGACAAGTTCCCCATCGTCAGCGAGGAGGCGGCGGCGGCCGGCGATATTCCGGTGGTCCGCGATTCGGCGTTTTGGCTGGTCGATCCGCTGGACGGCACCAAGGAATTCGTCAGCCGCAACGGCGAGTTTACCGTCAACATCGCGCTTATCGAGAACGGCCGACCGGTCCTCGGCGTCGTTCACGCGCCGGCCATCGGCGAAACCTACTGGGGGGCGTCGGCCGGCGCATTCGCGCAGAACGGCGACGAACCGGAGCGGCTGATCGCCTGTCGCGAAATCCCGGCCGATGGGTTGACCGCCGTCGTCAGCCGTTCGCACCGGACGCCTGAGATCGACAGTTACCTGGGAAACTTCGAGATCGCCGCCGAATCGAGTTCCGGCAGTTCGCTCAAGTTCTGCGTCGTCGCAGCCGGCCGGGCCGACATCTATCCGCGACTCGGCCGCACCATGGAGTGGGACACGGCGGCCGGCCACGCCGTCTTGCGGTTCGCCGGCGGTTCGGTCAAGACTCTCGACGGCAACGACCTCGGCTATGGTAAGCGAGGCTTCGAAAACCCGCATTTCGTCGCCTGCGGGCCGGGCCTCGACCTGCCGGCGTGAGCGCAAACATCGACAATCCGGCCGAGATTGCCGCCGCCGATGTCGCCAACATCGAGCGCGCCGCCGCCGTGCTCCAGCACGGCGGCCTGGTCGCCTTCCCGACCGAGACCGTCTACGGCCTCGGCGCCGACGCCACCGACGATCGCGCTGTCGCCGCCGTTTTCGCCGCCAAGGACCGGCCCCGATTCAATCCGATGATCGTCCACGTCGCCGACACGGTGGCGGCCCGACGCATCGGCCGATTCAACGACCGGGCGGAGGCATTGGCGGCGCGCTTCTGGCCCGGCGCCCTGACCATGGTGCTGCCGCGGACGACCGATTGTCCGGTTTCAAGGCTGGTCAGCGCCGGTTTGGAGACGGTGGCGGTGCGGGTGCCCGATCACGCCGTCGCCGCCGCTCTGCTGGCCGCCGCCGGCTGCCCGATCGCGGCGCCCAGCGCCAACCGCTCCGGCGCCATCAGCCCGACTACCGCCGAGCACGTGCGGACCTCGCTGCCGGGTCCCGAGGGAGGCGGCCCTACGCTCATCCTCGACGGCGGCCGCTGCCCGGTCGGTCTCGAATCGGCGGTCGTCGACTTGAGCGAACAGCGCCCCGCCCTGCTCCGACCGGGCGGTATCGCGGTCGAAGACCTGGAGACGGTGGTCGGTCCGCTGGACAACCCTACCCAAACGGCTGGCGCGCTGAAGTCGCCGGGCCTGTTGGAGCGCCACTACGCGCCCGACACGCCGTTGCGGCTGGGCGCGGCCGAGGCGAGGCCCGGCGAAGCGCTGCTCGGCTTCGGCACGGGAGCGCCGGGTGCCACCCTCAACCTGAGTCGGAGCGGCGACCTCGCCGAGGCGGCCGCCAACCTGTTCGCCATGCTGCACGACCTTGATCGGCAGGGTCACGCCGCCATCGCCGTCATGCCGGTCCCCGACGCAGGCTTGGGCCGCGCCATCAACGACCGGCTGCGTCGCGCCGCGACGGCTTCAGAGTAGACCCGCGACCCCGTCCCACAGCAGCTTGACGCCGGTCATCAGCACCATGGCGTAGCAGACCCGGTAGAACAGTTCCTGCGACACCCTCGATTGCAGCCAGACGCCGAGCCCGACGCCGGCCGGCACCAACGGCAGCAGCACAAGCGACGTCGTCAGGTTGACCGGTTGGAACTGGCCGAGCCAGGCGTACGGGAAGAGCTTGATGTAGTTGATGCAGATGAAGAAGACGGCGGACGTGCCGACAAAGATCCGCTTGTCGAGTTGCTGCGGCAACAGATAGACGCTCAACGGCGGGCCGCCGGCATGCGCCACGAAGCTGGTGAACCCGGACACCGCGCCCCATAGCCCGCCCCACAGGCGGGCCGGACCGTGCGTGCCGGCCCTGACGCGCAGGCTCAAATAGTGGTCGAGGGCGAAGACGACGGCGACGCCGCCGACCAACAGCTTGACGTGGGAGGATTCCAGGTACCGGAAGCTGGCGGTGCCGACGGCGATGCCGATCAGCGCCGCCGGCACCAGGATGGCGACGTGGCGGCGGTCCCAGGCGCGCCGGTAAGCCCACACCGTGAAGATGTCCATGGCGCACAGGATCGGCAGCATGACGGCGGCCGCCTGTACCGGCGGAATGACCAGGGCCATCAACGGTACCGCGACGACTCCCATGCCGCCGCCGAAGCCACCCTTGGAGACACCGGCGATCACGACGGCGGGAAAGGCGAAGACGTAGAACCAGGGGTCGGCGATCACGGGCGGGACTTGGTCAATCGTATCTTCATGGCGACGGACCCTAGCATGCGATAGCCGGAATGGCCTTCGTTTTTGTTGCGATGAAGGCCCACGCCGCTCAATATCCCCTGCCATGAACGACGCCCCTCTTGATGCCATCCGCGATGTGGTAGGGCCGCAGGGCTGCAAGGACAGCGCCGACGACCTCGAGCCCTTCGTCACCGAACAGCGCGGACTGTGGCGCGGCAATTGCGAGCTGGCGGTCAGCCCGGCCTCCACCGAAGAGGTGGCGGCGGTCATCCGCATCTGCGCCGAGGCCGGCATCGCCGTCGTACCGCACGGCGGCAACACCGGGCTGGTCGGAGCCGGCGTCCCGCACGGCGGCATCGTGCTGTCGACGGCGCGCCTCAACCGCATCCGCGACGTTGATCCGGTCGATTTCACGATGACCGTGGAGGCTGGCTGCATCCTGGCCGACCTGCAGGCGGCGGCCGAGGCGGTCGATCGGCTGTTCCCGTTGAGCCTCGGCGCCGAAGGCAGCTGCCGGATCGGCGGCAACCTGTCGACCAACGCCGGCGGCGTCCAGGTGCTGCGCTACGGCAACGCCCGCGACCTGGTGCTCGGTCTGGAGGTAGTGCTGGCCGACGGCACCGTCTGGGACGGGCTCAGGCGGCTGCGCAAGGACAACACCGGCTACGACCTCAAGCATCTGTTCATCGGCGCCGAGGGGACGCTGGGAGTGATCACCGGCGCCGTCCTCAAACTGTTCCCGCGGCCCCAGCGCCGCGAGACCGCTTTCGTCGGCACCGAGGATACGGCGGCCCTGCTGGACCTGTTCACGCGGGTCAGCGCCGCCGCCGGCGACATGCTGACCGCCTTCGAGATCGCCAACCGGGCCTCGGTGGCGCTGGCCTGCGACCTGGTCGAAGGCGTCAAGAACCCGTTCGACGGACCGCACCCGCAATACGCCCTTATCGAGTTTTCCTCGCCAAGCGCCGAGCAGTCGGCCCGCGACACCATGGAGGCGGTGCTTGGCCAAGCTCTCGAGGACGGCGTCGCCGCTGATGCGGTGATCGCCCAGAGCGGTATCCAGGCCGACGACTTGTGGCGCATCCGCGAGGCCATTCCAGAATGGCAGAAGAGCGAGGGCGGCTCCATAAAGCACGACGTTTCTGTCGCCGTTTCCCGTGTGCCGGAGTTTATCGATAAGGCGAGCGGCGCCGTCGAGGCCCAGATGCCCGGCATCCGTCCGATCGCCTTCGGGCACCTCGGCGACGGCAACGTCCATTTCAATCTGTCGCACCCGGAAGGCATGGATAAGGACGCCTTCATCGAGCATTGGCCGAAGATCAGCCGCATCGTGCATGACATCGTCGCCGACATGGACGGCAGTTTCAGCGCCGAACACGGCATCGGCGAATTGAAACTGGGCGATATGAAACGATATAAGAGCGAGGCCGAACTGGAGATGATGCGAACCCTGAAACGGGCGCTTGACCCGAAGGGCATCATGAATCCGGGCAAGGTCCTGCCGGACTGATTTCACGCCAGACACGGGGAGCGACTCGAATGGTCAAACGAACCGAGTTCAACCAACCGCTCAGCGGCATGGTGACGCCGCGCTTCGGCGGCATGCCGACCTTCATGCGTCTGCCCTACACCGATGACCCCACCGGCATCGATGTCGCGTTGATCGGCGTGCCGTGGGACGGCGGCACCACCAACCGGGCCGGCGCCCGCCACGGGCCGCGCGAGATTCGCAACCAGTCGAGCTTCATGCGCCGTCACCACCCAGTCACCAAGATCTCGCCCTATGAGCTTTGCAATGTCGCCGACCTCGGCGATGCCAGCGTCAATCCGATCGACCTGGTGAATACGCTGGAACGCGTCGAGGAGTTCTTCGGCCGCATCCACGCTTCCGGCGCGCTGCCGCTGACGGCCGGCGGCGACCACCTGATCACGCTGCCCATCTATCGGGCCATCGCCAAGCGGCGCCCCGTCGGCATGGTCCATTTCGATGCGCATGTGGACACCAACGACAGTTATTTCGGCGACAACAAGTTTACCCACGGCACGCCGTTCCGGCGCGCCGTCGAAGAAGGCCTGCTGGACCCGAAGCGCACGGTGCAAATCGGCATCCGCGGCTCGATCTATTCCGACGACGAATACGCCTTCTCGCTCGACTCGGGTATGCGGGTGATCACTATCGACGAGTACTTCGAGATGGGGGTCGACGCGGTCATCGCCGAAGCCCGGCGTGTCGTCGGCGACGGCCCGACCTACGTCAGCTTCGACGTCGACGGCCTCGATCCGGTCTACGCGCCCGGCACCGGAACGCCGGAAATCGGCGGTTATTCGACCTATGAGGCGCAGAAGATGGTGCGCGGGCTGCGGGGCCTCGACCTGATCGGCGGCGATGTCGTCGAGGTGGCGCCGCCGTTCGATAACACCGGCAACACGGCACTGGTCGGCGCCACCTTCATGTTCGAGATTTTGTGCCTGCTGGCCGACACCGTGGCCAGGCGCGGGGAAGGACGAGTTCTGTAAGCGCGCGCCGGCACACCGGCGTTACCACAGTTCGTTGTGCGTCGGAAGGAGTTATCTGTTAGGTTGTTCTCGTCCGCCGCGATCTTCGCCAACGGGGGAGAACAGGATGACCCGAAAATTCGTCAGCCAGCGCACGTCGACGTTTTATAAGACATCGAACGGCAGTGGCCGCCATTTCGTCCTGATTTTCGGCGACGAGGTGCAGACGACCGGGAATTCGACGAACGATCGCACACCGGTCACGTTTCGCGGGCGGTCGGGGTTCGTGAAGTCCTCGCACTTGGCCACTCGGCCCAGTCTGGAGGCGTATTTTCTGGATGTCGGGCAAGGCGATTCCACGTTCATCGTGACTCCGGAGCGCAGGAAAATCCTTATCGACGGCGGCAGGAATCTCCGTGCCCTCAGTTTCCTGGCCTGGAAATACAAGCTCGATGAGTCGGCGGCTTCGAAAGTAACGATCGATCTCCTGGTCGTCAGCCATGCCGACGGCGACCATATCGACGGACTCGTGCCGATCGTCTCGCACCCGAAGATTCGGGTGAAGAAGGTCGCCCACAGCGGCATCGCCACCTATGCCGATTCGGCCATGGATACGCGGCTCGGCAACCGCGACTCCACAGGACGGTTTCTCATCACCCGGCACAACAAAATCGGCTCGCTGGGCGGCTCCCTCTCGGATTCCTTCGCCAAGTGGCGCACGGCGATAAAGAGCGAAGGGGCGGACTATTTCGCCGTCGATAGCAGGACGGGAATGTTGGACGTCGGCGACCCGTCGGTTCGCCTCGAAGTCCTCGGTCCGAAACTGGTGCCACTCGGATCGTCAACAATGGGTTACCCGTGGTTCGATTCCGGGAGCAAGCACAGCCATACCATCAACGGCCATTCCGTCGTTCTGCGACTGGTCCATGGCGATGTTTCCATGCTGTTGTCCGGCGACCTCAACATCGAGGGCTCCGAACACCTTCTCGGCGACCCGGGGATCAGAGCCAAGATGGACGCTCACGTCCTCAAGGCCCCTCACCATGGCAGTCACGAGTATACCCCGGAGTTCATCGAGGCCGTCAGCCCGCAGATCTCCGTCATCTCGTCCGGCGACGGCCCGGATCACGGCCACCCGCGGGCCAACTTCCTCGGCGGTGTCGGATTGGCTTCGCGCTCGGCCTCTCCGTTATTGTTCTCGACGGAGATCGCGGCAACCTTCCTGGAGACGGACGATCCCCTTCCTCCCGATGAAATGCCGCCGTTGGACAGTCTGGATTTCTCCACGGCACCGGCCAATACGCTCGCCCGTCGGACCTTCAAGATGCGGCTTCCGGGGATGATCAACGTGCGAAGCGACGGCCGGTGTCTATACGCGGCCAGACGTGTCAACGCCGGTTACGGTTGGGAGTCCTATGGCCCGCTTGATCCGGCGCCGCGGCCTTCGGTATTCAACCCGTAGAGGGGATCGACAAGCTCGATGTCTAAGCCGGCGCGGCCACGAAAAGCTCGCGCCTGAGCAGCCCTTTTTCTAACGCCGCATACGTGTTCCTCCGGCGAGTCAGCGATGCCGCCGCATCGTCTTCGCCGAATACGGCGGCAAGCTCGGCGGCGTGAGATTCTTCCTGGTCGCGCATCAGTTTCACCGACGCTGTGAACTCCGCCGTCAGGTCGCGGTGATCGGCGATCTCCCAACCCGTCTGTTGCAGCATGGCCGGATACGGCGTTTTGGTGTCGACGAAAGGCGGTCCGCCGCAAACGGCCAGTTCATGGTCGTCCTTGGACAGCCCGGGCGTCACCAGGATGACCGAGAATACCATCGTACCGCCCGCCCCAATGACCCGCCGGCACGAGTCCAGGACCGCCTTTTTTTCGGCCAGGCAGCACAGAACGTCAGAATGGTCGACGGCGTCGAACCAGCCGTCGGCAAACGGCAGACGGGCGCCGTCGGCGACGGCGGCCCAGCAGCCACCCGACAGTCCGTCCGCTTCGGCCCGCCCGAGGGCGACGTCGAGGCCTTCGAACGGCAGATCGACCAGAGCGATGTCGCACCCCGTCTGCAGGGCCAGGAACAACCCCGGCCAACCCGACCCGGCGCCGACTTCGAGCAGCCGCCTGCCCGGCTTCAGCCCCAACAGGTCGGCGAGTTCGACGGCTTCGGCGCGGGTCGTCCAACTGGTGCCGCCGTAGTCGCAGCCGCAGACGGTACGTTCGATCCGCTTGATTGGATCGGTCTCGGCGGCCCGATAGCGTTTCGAGAAACGCTCGAAGGCGGCCTGTTCGTCGGCTGTTCTCAATGGTCCGAACCTTCGATCCGCGGCACCGCCCTAGTCGACCTCAAAATGGGCCGCGGTCGGCTTGCCGAGCACGCCGTTGACCGGCAGCAGGTCCTGCGGACAGGCCGAAAAGGCGATCACCAGGTCGATCTCGGTGCGCAGCGTGACGCTATCGCCGGGTTTCGAGTCGGGTGCCTCGAAACTCAAGCCGCCGTTGCCGGTCCACGGGATGTTCATGAAGAGATTCAAGGGTGCCGGCGTGCACGGCGATTGTAGCCCTAGTTCCTGCAAGGCGGCAGCCAGGTTGTCGGTGCAGTTGTCGTGATACTCGGTACAGCCCAAAAGCTTGTAGCGGTGAGAGTCGCAGGCCGCCAGCAGGGTGTCGTGGACGCCCGGCGAGGTGTCCTCGGTGATGGTCAGGATCGGCCGGCGGTTGTTGGTATAGAGCGCGTCGCCGACCTCGGGCACCAGCTTCAGCAGAGTCGCCCGGGTTGCCTCCATCGACATGAACTCGCCCATGTCGCCATCGCAAAAGGCCCAGGTGTCGACGACCTGCTGGCCGTGGGTATTGATCACCCGCACCGAACGACCGGCCGGTACCGTGGCCGCCTTGCCGCTGCGGGCCGGGATTTCGATCAAATCGCTCATGCTAGCAACGCCTCCTTCTCCGCCTCGCCGAAACCGACGATCACCTGGCCGCCACGGACGAATACGGGGCGCTTGATCAGAGCCGGATGGGCCAGCATCAACTCGAGCGCGCCGCCGTCGTCCCCGGCCTTCGCCTGGTCGGCCTCGGACAGCCCCCGCCAAGTAGTGCCGCGACGGTTGAGCAGCCTATCACGGCCGACCGCGTCGAGCCACGCGTGCAGTGCCGCCGCCTCCAGACGGCCGGCCCGAACGTCGACGAACGCGTGCTCGATGTTCCGGTCCCCGAGCCAGGCGCGAGCCTTACGGCAGGTGTCGCAATTGTTCAATCCCTAGACGGTGAGCATGCCCTTTATCCTGTTGCGGGGGATGCGCCGGTTCCTATATCTAGAACACGTCTGCGCCCGCCGCGAGCCCCAATCATCGGACCTGTCCATTCATGCTTGCTCTCATCTCCCCCGCCAAGAAACTCGATTTCGAGACCGAGCCCGCTGTCGGCCGCCACTCCCAGCCCCGCTTCCTGGAGCAAACGCAGGAACTGGTGGCGGTGGCGCGGAGCTTGAGCCGCGATGAGCTGGCCCGCACCATGAAGCTGAGCGACAAGTTGGCCGACCTCAACTACGCTCGTTTTCAGGCGTTCGAGACGCCGTTCACTCTGGCCAACGCCAAGCAGGCGGCGTTGGTGTTCAACGGCGATACCTACGTCGGGCTGCAAGCCGATACCTTGATCGAGGACGATCTCGAGTTCGCCCAGGACCACCTGCGCATCCTGTCGGGCCTCTATGGGCTCTTGAAGCCTCTCGACCTGATCCAGCCCTACCGGCTCGAGATGGGTGCCAAATTTCGACCGCCGGAAGGCGGCGACCTCTACGGGTTCTGGAATGGCCGCCTGACCGACGCCATCAACCGGACGCTTGGCGAGCAATCGGACCGAACCGTCGTCAACCTGGCCTCCAACGAGTACTTCAAAGCGGTTCACGAGAAGGACTTGATCGGCCCGGTGATCACGCCGGTCTTCAAGGAGATCAAGGATGGCGAAGCGCGCACGCTCGGCATGTTCGCCAAACGCGCCCGCGGCGCCATGGCGCGGCACATGATCGTCAACCGCTTAGGCCAGCCGGACGGCCTCAAGTCGTTCGGCGACGGCGGCTACGAATACCGACCCGATCTTTCCGACGAGCGCTCCTGGGTCTATACCCGACAGCAGCCCTGAGGCGTCAATACCGGCCGCGGCCGGTGGCGGGAGCCGGATATGATCGAGCGCCTGCTCACCAAGACCTTCCTTTACGGACTGCGCGACGGCGCCGGCCTGCCGGGGCTGGCCCTGGGCTCGGCGGTCGCCGGCTATGGAGCGATCGCCCGCGAGAGCGGCCTCGACCTTCTCGTCACTCTCGCCTCGGTGGTGGCATTGTGGGCGCTGCCGGCGCTGCTCACGTTCGCCGAAGTGTGGGCCAACGGCGGCGGCCCGGTGGTGATGGCGGCGGCCGTGCTGATCGCCAACATTCGGGCGCTGCCGATGATCGTCGCCGCCCTGCCGCTGGTCCGCCGCGAGCCCGGACTGAAGGGAAACCACTTCCTGCTCGCCCAGATGGTGTCGCCGTCGAATTGGGCGCAGGCCGCCATCAAGCACTCGGCCCTGGTGCCGGCCGAACGCACTCCCTACTTCGTCGGGTTCAGCCTGTCGCTGTGGTGCGCCGGCGTCATCGGCAGCAGCCTCGGCCACCTGTTCGCGGCCGACCTGCCGCCGGCTCTGGAACTGACGGTCCTGTTTCTGACTCCGCTGTTCGTTCTGCTGATGATGTCGACGGCGCGCCGCCGCAGCGGTCAGGTGGCGGTCGTCATCGGCGCCATACTGGTGCCGGCGACCATGGAATTGTCCGTTGAATGGGGCATGCTAGTCGGCGGCATTGTCGCCGGCACAGCCGGTTTTTTCATCGGCCGGGCAATCATGGCCCGGACCGGGAGACGCGCCACATGAGTTCCGCCTGGGGATTGCTGGTGGTGGCGTTCGCCGCCGCCTACGTGCCGCGCGGCCTCGGCGCCGCCATCGCCGGGCGGATCGATCCGGAAATGGCGATCTTCGACTGGTTCGGCTGCGTCGCCTACGCCCTGGTCGGCGGTCTCATGGTGCGGGTCATCTTCTTTGCTCCGAACCCGTTGGCCGCCGTCTCGCTCGGCGACCGCGCCATAGCCGTCGGCGTCGGCATCGTCGTTTTCCTGTTACGCGGACGCTCGCCGATCGCCGGCACCATGGCCGGAATCGTCGTTTTCGCCGGCCTCGCCCTGTGGCGGACCGGAGGACTTTAAGCGAAACGGCGGCGGTTGCGAGCCGCTCGGTAGTCTCCTAGACTCAACGCCATGACAGATTACACCCCGCCCCTCGACGACATGCGGTTCGTCATCAACGACCTGGCCGGACTGGGCGATATCGCCGAACTGCCCGGCCTCGACGAAGCGTCGCCCGATCTCATCGACGCCGTCCTGGCGGAGGCCGGCAAACTGGGATCGGAGGTGCTGGCGCCGCTGAACCGGGTCGGCGACGAACAAGGCTGCGTGTTCGAGAACGGCGTCGTCCGGACACCGGACGGATTCAAGGAAGCCTACAGGGCATTCGTCGAGGGCGGCTGGAATGGGGTTCCGTTCGACCCCGAAGACGGCGGCCAGGGATTGCCGTATCTGGTGGCGACGGCCGTTTCCGAGATCTGGTGCAGCGCCAACATGGCCTTCAGCCTCTGTCCGATGCTTACCCAGAGCGCCGTCGAACTGCTGCTCGCCCACGGTTCGGACCAACTCAGGGCGACCTACCTGGAGAAGCTGGTTTCCGGCGAATGGAACGGCACCATGAACCTGACCGAGCCGCAGGCCGGTTCCGATCTCGCCCGCATTCGCACCAAAGCCGTTCCCGACGGCGATCACTACCGCCTGACCGGCACCAAGATCTTCATCACCTACGGCGAGCACGACCTGACCGACAACGTCGTCCATACGGTGCTGGCGCGAACGCCGGACGCACCGGCCGGCGTCAAGGGGATTTCGCTGTTCGTGGTGCCGAAGTTTCTGGTCAACGAAGACGGCTCTCTCGGCCGGCGCAACGATCTGCGCTGCGTCTCCATCGAACACAAACTCGGCATCAATGCGAGCCCGACCGCGGTGATGTCTTTCGGCGACGACGGCGGTGCCATCGGTTACCTGGTTGGCGAGGAGAACCGCGGGTTGGAATACATGTTCACGATGATGAACGTCGCCCGCCTGGCGGTCGGCCTGGAGGGAGTCGCCATCGCCGAGCGAGCCTACCAGCGGGCCCGCGACTTCGCCCGCGAACGCATACAAAGCCGTCCGGTCGACGGCTCCAGCCCCGACCCGGTGGCCATCATCGAACACCCGGACGTCAAGCGCATGCTGCTTTCGATGAAGACGCAGACCGAGGCGACGCGGGCCGTCGCCTACATCGTCGCCGCCCGCCTCGACGTCGCCCGCCGCCACCCCGACGAATCGGTGCGGGCGCAGGCTCAGGCCCTGGTCGATCTACTCATCCCGGTCGTCAAGGCCTGGAGCACGGACATCGGAATCGAGGTCGCCAACACCGGAATTCAGGTCCACGGCGGCATGGGGTTCATCGAGGAATCGGGGGCGCCGCAGCACCTGCGCGACGCCCGCATCGCCGCCATTTACGAAGGCACCAACGGCATCCAAGCGAACGACCTGGTCGGCCGCAAGGTCGGCCGCGACGGTGGCGCCGCCGTCAACGCCTTTATCGCTACCGTTCGCGACACCGAGGCCGAACTCGACGGCAACGGCTTCAACGACATCGCTCGGTCCTTAAATGCGGCGGTCGATGCGCTGGAGCGGGCCAGCGCCTGGATCGTCGATACCTATCCGACAGATCCGGCCGCGGTGGCGGCAGGCGCCGTGCCCTATTTGCGCCTGCTCGGCCTCACCGCCGGCGGCTGGGCTATGGCACGAGCGGCGATCGTTTCGTCGAATCGTCTCGGCGACGGTTCGAGCGAAGATACTTTTTTTACCGATAAAATCCTTTCCGCACGGTTCTTCGCCCACCATCTAATGGTCGAGTGCGACGGTCTGGCCCAGGTCGTGACGGCGGGCTCCGGCACCGTCTGCGAGGCCGGCACGGAGTTCTTCTAAGACGGCCGGGGATTGCGATTGCGCCGTTTCGTGGTAGGTATGCGCGATGTTTGGCGAAAAACCAGCGACGGAGACGGTTCGGTGAGACGAACCGGCGGTAACGGGTCCGGCCGGGCGCTCCGCGTCACCTTTGTCCACGCGCCCGACCCGGTCTATGCCGATACCCAAAACTACGGCGCCAAGTTCATGCCGGTGTGGGCCTATACACTGGGCGCCCACGTCCCCGGCGACGGCCGTTACGAGCTTCGCCTGCACGATTGCCGGTTCCAGAAGGAAAGCGATATTGAAGAGGCCGACCTGTTCCTGTTCAGCGGCATCAATCAGGATTACGGCAACATGGAAAGGGTGCGCGGCGATCTCGAGGCGCGTTATCCGAACGCGCGGTCGGTGATCGGCGGGCCGATCTGCTGGTCGTTCGACCAGGCCGGCACCCTCGACCAGCTCGACGGCTTCGATCATGTGTTCATCGGCGACGGCGAAGAAGCGATCGCCGGCATACTGGAGGCCGCCGGTGGCGGCTTGCCCTTGGACCGGGTGCTTCGCGCCGACCGCCGCTTCCCGATCGCCGAAGCCAGGCCGTTTTACCGGCCGATGCTCGATTCGACGGTCGAACGCTATTACGGAGCCGTCCTCGAGGTTTCGCGCGGCTGTCCGTTCCTGTGTGAATTTTGCGATATCCGCATCCTGCCGGACAACAACCGCCCCCATAACAAATCGCCGGACCTGATCGTCGCCGAACTCGACCACCTGTGCCGCCTCGGCGTCAAACAGGTGCTGTTCGCCTGCGACAATTTCATCGGCGAGCCGCGCTGGGCCGAGCAAGTCATCGATAAGATCCTGGAGTGGGAGGCGCGCACCGGGTTCCGGCCGAGTCTTTATACCTGGCTGACCATCAATCTCTACAAGCTCGACGGGCTGATGGAGAAGATGCGTCGGGCCGGCTTCGATATGCTGTTCATCGGCGTCGAGAGCTTCAGCCGGAACTCGCTCCTGGAAACGGCCAAGGTCCAAAACTCGGCGCCAGACATGGTCGAAGTGGTCCGCCAGATCCAGTCGCGCGGCTTCATCGTCGTCGCCGGCTTAATATTCGGTTTCGATTCCGATGACGAAGGGGCTTTCGACGCCACTCTGCAAGGCTTGAAGGACTCCGCGCTGCTATCGGGCGATCCGTCATTGCTGACGGCGCTGCCGGGAACGCCGCTGTATCGCCGCATGAAGCTGTCGGGACGCTTGCGCCAAGTGCGGTTCGGACTCGGCGGCTACAAGTATCAGACCAACGTCAAATACCTGCTTCCGGCCGAGGTCATGATCGACGGCTACAAACGGTTCGTCACCGAATTCACCGACGGCGCCTATCAGTACGGGCGTCTCAAAGCCTATTTCGACCTACTCGGCGAGGGCAGTTTCGTGGCCATGGACGGCAAGGGATTCGGCAACATCTGGCTGTTCCTTCGGATGATCCTCGGCAACCGCGCCGCCATGTGGCAAATGACCGAGCGACTGGTTCGTTTCGCCAAGCGCCCGGCAAACATCTACTATGCCCTCAAGGGTCTGGCGCTGACTTTGACCCGGACCGGGATCAGCGGCCGGTTCGGCTATTTCCAGTTCTGGTTCTTTGCCTGGACCAACGCCGTCCTCAAGTACCAGGACATCCGCCCCAGCGATTTCGATATCGAGGGCGTCGGCGCCGATTTCGCGATCGAGGGCATTCTGCCGGCCGATTACGCGACGACCGCCGACGAGGATATCCCGCCACAGAAGATCAACGCCCAACTACGGGCGACGATTTCGCAGCTCGAATCGGTGGTGGCGGAACGGTCGGCTTAGGCGATCGGCGATCGTCGAACCGTCCCGAGGCGTGGTTTCGAGCGGACCCGCCGGCGGTTTGTATCGGATAGGCTAATCCTCGGATAATCCTTGATTTTTTGGCCTTTTTCCCACAGGTTTGCCTCGACCAGCGAAGCCTGATTCGAGTTTGGGAACGAATTCTTTAGAACTTCGTTTCATGGTCGATTCTGGGGGATTCGGGCCTGCGCGGCCCGGCATCGGACCGCAAACCCGGATCAACCGGAGGGAGGCGGCCCGGCAACTTGAGGAGTTCGAGGAACGGTGCGTATTTCCACCACTCTTTCCTTCTATATCGGCCGCCACTTTCTGACGAGCTTCGTCGTTCTGTTCGGACTGTTTCTGATGTTGATCCTGCTGTTCGATGTGGTCGAGCTCTTGCGCCGCCAAACCGAACGTCGATTTTCGCGTAGTCCTCGAAATGGCCTTGATGAAGCTGCCGCACATGGGCCAGGAGACGTTCCCGTTCGCCACCCTGTTCGGCGGCATGGCGGCATTCTGGCGGTTGACCCGTAGCCACGAACTGGTCATCACGCGGGCCGCCGGCGTTTCCGCTTGGCAGTTCCTGCTGCCGGCGATTTTCATCGCTTTCCTGCTCGGACTGCTGCAAATCACGATGATCAACCCGCTGGCTTCGACCACGTTGACCCGTTTCGAGCGTTTGGAAACCGTCTATTTCAAGGGACAAAAAAGTTTTCTGGCGCTGTCCGGTTCGGGACTGTGGTTCAGGCAGGCCAATCCCGACGGACAGTCGGTCCTTCGCGCCGAGAGCGTCCTGCAACAGCGCGACGAGGTCGAGCTGAACGACGTCGTCGTCTTCATGTACAAGGGCAAGGACGAGTTCCGGCACCGCATCGACGCCAAATCGGCGAAGCTCGAAGACGGGTTCTGGCACATGAACGACGCGTGGATATACGAACCCGAAACACCGGCCGTCTTCGAGAAGGAGTACTGGCTTTCGACGGACCTCACGCTGGACCGCATCCAAGACAGCTTCGCACCGCCCGAAACCATGTCGTTCTGGGAGCTTCCCGATTTCATCAAGACGCTGGAGAATGCAGGCTTTTCGGCTATCCGTCACCGATTGCACTGGCATACGCTCCTGGCGGCGCCCTTCCTGATGTGCGCCATGGTCCTGATCGCCGCCACCTTCACGCTCCGCCATTCGCGGCGCGGCGCGACGACGTTCGTGATCAGCGGCGGCGTGCTGGCCGGGTTCGTCCTGTATTTCTTCTCCGACGTCGTATTCGCACTCGGCCTTTCGGACGGCATTCCGGTAACGCTCGCCGCCTGGACCCCGTCGGGCGTGGCGACGCTGCTGGGGCTCGCCATGCTGCTTCACCTGGAGGACGGCTAGAACGATGCCGATAGCGATGTTCCGATTGGCCGGTTGTATGGCGGGCGCTATGGCACTCTTCGGTACGGCGTTGGCCGGATCGGCTACGGCGACCGAAACCGAAGGTCCGGCCCGGCCTCTGGGTACGCTCTGGTATCCCGGCCCCTACGATGCCGACAGCCCGGGACCGGCAGCGGTGCCGATTCCCGGTTCGGTCCTCTCGCGACCGCCACCGATCCCCGAGAGCGTCCTGCGGCCGGCGCCGGTTACCGAAGCGCCGCCCCGGCCGGCGCCAACCGGCAACCAGGCGACTGATCGGCCGCTCGGGATCCTATGGTATCCGCGACCGCAGCGCCTGCCGACACCGTTGGCTCCAGTCGTGCCGGCCGAAGGGCCGGTCGGCGGTCCGGCGTCGGTGATCGCTCCGTCGGTCGTACCGGCGCCGCAAGCCGCACCTGTGGCGCCGCTGGCCGGCTCGCAACCGGAAGCGCCGGTCGAGACCATACCGTCGGCCGAGCTGCCGGTTCGGCTCAATGCCGACGAAATGAGCTTCGATCGCGAGCGCGGCATCGTCACCGCCTCCGGCAATGTCGAGGTCAGCCAGAGTGGCAGAACCCTGTACGCGGACAACATCACCTACGACCAAAACACCGACGTCGTTACAGCCAGCGGCAACGTCACCATCATCGAGCCCGAAGGCGAGGCTGTATTCGGCGATTTCATGCAGGTCTCGGGCGATCTCAAGGACGCCGTGGTCAGAAACATCGGACTGATCCTGACCGACCGCTCACGGATCGCCGGTACTGGCGCCAGGCGCTCGGACGCGACCGTGACCGAATTGCGCAACGCGGTGTATTCGCCCTGCAACTTATGCCCGGACGACCCGGAAGCGCCGCCACTGTGGCAGATCAAGGCGGTCCGGGTCATTCACGACAAGTCGACGCAGACCATCGAATACAGGGACGCCTGGCTCGAGATGTTCGGCGTGCCGGTCGCCTATACGCCCTATTTCCAGCACCCCGATCCGACCGTCAAACGTCAATCCGGGTTCCTGTTCCCTTCGTTCGGTAATTCGTCGGATTTCGGTCTGACTTTCGAATTCCCCTACTTCTGGAACATCTCGCCTTATGAGGACCTTACGGTCACACCGTATCTGTACACCTCGAAAATCCCGATGATCGCCGCTGAGCACCGAAGACGGTTCACCAACGGCGAGCTCAAGACAACCGCCAGCTTGACCGACAACTCGAGCGACAGCGGCGATTTCTCGACCGAGAAGGGAACCTTCGGAATTCGAGGACATATCGACAGCGAAGGCCGCTTCGATATCGACGATACCTGGCGCTGGGGGTTCGACCTCAAACGGGCCAGCGACGACACCTATCTTCGCCGCTACGGCTTCGCCTCCCCGCAATCCTTGAACAGCCGCCTGTTTGCCGAGGGTTTCAGGAAACGCAATTATTTCTCGGCCAACACCTATCTGTTTCAGGGGCTGGGATCGACCGACGATCAGGACTCCATCCCGATCGTTCTGCCGTTGATCGATTTCAATCATATCGGAAACCGGGATCGGCTGGGCGGGCGGACCTCGTTGGATGCCAATCTTCTGGCCTTGACTCGGGTCGACGGCACCGATACCCGCCGCCTTTCCATTCACCCTAAATGGGAACGGCCGTTTCTCGATCCGTTGGGCGGGATTTCCGGCATCACCCTGCAGCTGGACGGCGATTTCTATCATGTCAACGGCCTGGCCCGCTCCGGACAGACGGACTTCAGCGGATTCAGCTACCGGCTGAGGCCGTTGGCCGCATTCGATTGGAAAATGCCGTTCGTCCAGACCCGAGGCAACGTCACTCAATTGCTCGAACCCATCGTGTCAGCGGTGTGGAGCCCTAACGGCGGCAATCCGGTCGATATCCCCAACGAGGACAGCACCGAGCTCGAGTTCGACGACACCAATCTGTTCAGCACCAACCGGTTCACCGGCTACGACCGTGTCGAGGGCGGGGTCCGCGTCAACTACGGGTTAAAATGGGGGGTTTACGGAGCCTCCGGCGGTTCCAGCAGTTTTTTCATCGGTCAGACCTATCGCCCGCGGACGGATGGGACGTTCGCCATCGGCTCCGGGCTTGAGGACGAATTTTCGGACATCGTCAGCCGCGTCGAGGTTTCTCCGGGGCCCTATTTCGATGTCAGTTACAGGACCCGATTCAGCAGCGACAACTTGTCCCCGAACCGTCATGAAATTCAAATGTCGGCCGGCGTTCCGGCGCTTCGGCTCAATTCGAACTACGTCTTTCTGGACCAGCAGCAAGGCAGCGAATTTTCCGGACGCGAAGAGATAACCGCTTCACTCACCTCACAGATCAACCGGTATTGGTCGGCCGGCCTCAATGCACGCCGGGATATTGCCGCCGACGAGATGCGAACGGCGGGCATGTATTTGAGATACGAGAACGAATGCGTGGTATTCACGACCAGCCTCACCAGGACGTTCTACGAGGACCGCGACCTGGAACCGACCGATGCGATCACTTTTTTCTTGACCCTCAAGACAATCGGCGAAGTAACGACCGGGTTTGTCCGCGGCCAATAGGCCCGGCCCGACCGCTTCCTTGGGAACGCGCCGCACCGCCACAGACCCGATGCGACCTGCTAAGATGATACGGGGAATTTCTCGAATGAAGTTGACGGCGCAAAGGCCATGAAATCGGGTTTGTTTCGCATCTTGGTCCTTCTCATAGGCCTGGTTCCCGGCGTGATTCCGTCCGGCCCGCGCGCCCAAGAAGTCTTGCGCATTGCGGCGGTGGTCAACGACGAGGTCATTTCCGTCCTCGACTTGCACTCCCGCCTGGCGATGGTGGCGGTATTTGCCGGACTGCCGGATACGCCGCAGAACCGCCAGCGTTTGGCGTCACGGGTCCTGCACGAAATGATCGACGAAAAGCTCAAGTTTCAAGAGGCCTCGCGGGTCGGCATCAAGGTGTCGGAGGATGAAATCGGGGCCGGACTGAAACGGATCGAACAGATCAACGATCTCGGCGACGGCAATCTGGATTCCTATTTGAAACGCAGTGGTATCCACAAGCCGTCCCTGATCGATCGGGTCAAGACGGATATTGCTTGGAACAAGCTGATCGCCGCCCGCTTCCGAAACCAGATTCAGATTAGCGAGACCGAAGTCGATGATGTCCTGGCGGAAATGGAGCGTAACGTCGGTCAACCCGAGAACCGGGTCTCGGAGATATTCGTACCTGTCGATTCCCCGTCCGACGAGCGTGATGCCGGCATCCTTGCCAACAAACTTCTGCAGCAGTTGAAGTCGGGAGCGCGGTTTGCCGCCATCGCCAGGGATTTCTCAGGCAGCCCGACGGCGGCGGTGGGCGGCGATCTCGGATGGGTCAGGGTTGGCCAGTTGGCGCGCGAATTGGACCAGGTGATCCAGAATCTGCAGCCTGGGAATATCTCCGAGGTGGTTCGCTCGAGTGGTGGATTCTTCATCTTCTTTCTTCGCGACCGGCGCAAGGCGAGTGGTTTCTCCGCAGCCGAGATCGGTTCGCCCGTGGTCACGCTCTACCAGGTGCATTACCCGCTGTCGCGCGGCGCCGGTCCCGCCGAGGTGGCGCGGGTCATGGAAGAAGGAAAGAAAAGGACCGAGAAGGCGGCGAGTTGCGCCGACATGGAGTACCTCGGAAAAAGAACCAATTCGCCGTTGTCTGGCGCGCTCGGCAATCTGAAGACCGACGACCTCTCGCCGCAGTTGCGTTCTCTCGTTCGTGGCCTCCCCGCCCTGAAACCAAGCCAGCCGCTCCGCACCGAGGACGGCGTTATCGTGCTGATGGTTTGCGAGCGCGAGGCCCCGGTTCAAGAAACCCTCGACCGGGCCGACCACCGGCGCCAGGTCGAGCAACGTCTGGCCGACGAACGTTTGAATCTCTCGGCCCGCCAGTATCTTCGTGACCTCCGGCGCTCGGCTTTCGTGGACGTCAGGATATGACGGCAGCCGCCATCAGGGCGGAGCATTCCGGCGAACCGGCATCGCGGCGACCGCTGGTGCTGACCATGGGCGAACCGGCCGGCATCGGCGGCGAAATCACACTCCGGGCCTGGCTCACGCGCGACCCAGCGATCCCGGCTTTCGTCGCCATCGACAATTACGAGAGGCTGATGCGATTGGCCGACGAGCTTGCCGTCGATGTTCCACTTCGGGTCGTCGAAACGACGGCCGAGGCAGCCGAAGTGTTCGGCCGGGCCCTGCCCGTTCTCGACATCCCGCTTGCCGTCGCCCCGGTTCCCGGGCGCCCGACCTCGGAAAACGCGGTCGCCGTCGTCCACGCCATCGATCGCGCCGTCGCTCTCGTCAGGACCGGCGAGGCGGCCGCGGTCGTCACCAATCCGATCCACAAGAACGCCCTCTACGAGGCCGGATTCAAGCACCCCGGCCATACCGAATACCTGGCCGACCTCAACGGCTCCGGTAACACCCCAGAGATGATGCTGGTCTGCGATCAGCTCCGGACCGTGCCGGTTTCCATTCACGTCAGTCTTCGCGACGCCCTCGACCAATTGACGACGGGGCGGATCGTCGATTGCGGGACAGTCGTGGCGCGCGCGCTCAGCGAGGATTTCGGAATAGCGGCGCCCCGCCTCGCCGTCGCCGGATTAAACCCGCACGCCGGCGAACAGCGGGCCATGGGCAACGAGGACGCCGACATCGTCGCGCCCGCTGTCGCCCGGCTTCGTGAGGCCGGTATCGCGGTGAGCGGGCCGCATCCGCCGGACACGCTTTTCAGCGCCGCCAACCGCGAGACCTACGACGCGGCGTTATGCATGTACCACGACCAGGCCCTGATCCCCATCAAGACGCTCGATTTCGAGGGCGGCGTCAACGTCACCCTCGGTCTCGATTTCGTCCGCACATCGCCGGACCACGGCACCGCTCTGGACATCGCCGGCACCGGGCGGGCCAGTGAACGGAGCCTGATGGAGGCGCTGCGCCTGGCCGGCGAAATATCGGACCGGCGGTTGGCCCTTGGGCGATGACAGGCCAGGTGCCGCCGCTTCGTGACGTTATTCGCCGCCACGGCCTGAACGCCAAGCGCTCGCTGGGCCAGAACTTCCTTCTCGATTCCAACCTGACCGACCGCATCGCACGAACGGCCGGCGATCTGACCGGCGTCAATGTCGTCGAAGTCGGGCCTGGGCCGGGTGGACTGACCCGCTCGCTTCTCTCCGCCGGTGCCGGACGGGTCGTCGCCATTGAGAAAGACGACCGTTGCGTGGCCGCTCTTGCCGAACTGCATGAAGCCTTCGGCAATCGGCTGACGATTGTCTCTGGCGATGCGCTGGAACTGGATATTGGCGAGTTGGCGGCCGCGCCGCGCCGCATTGTTTCCAACCTGCCCTACAATATCGCCACTCCGTTGTTGTTGAAGTGGCTGAAAGAGATCGAGGCGATCGACGGCATGACTCTGATGTTTCAGAAAGAGGTCGCCGAGCGATTGACGGCGCCGCCTCGGACCAAGGCCTATGGCAGGCTGTCGATCGTGACACAGTGGCTGTGTGAGGCGCGTTTCGAATTTAACGTTTCCAAAGCAGCGTTCACGCCTCCGCCGAAGGTGGTGTCCAGCGTCGTCACCTTGACACCGAGGCCCGCTCCGCTGGCGGCGGCCACCTGGAACGCTCTGGAAGCGGTGACGGCGGCGGCCTTCGGGCAACGTCGAAAGATGCTGCGGAGCAGTCTGAAATCGCTCGACCTCGACCTCGGGGGACTCGGCTTGCCGGAAACGGCGCGGGCCGAGGAACTGAGCGTCGAGCAGTTTTGCGCTGCCGCCAGGGCTTACGCCGAGAAATCCTCCTGACGGACGATGACAGCGCCGCGGTTTATCGCCAAAATGCGGTTTTCGAACGATTGGACGGACGACGCATGAGCGAATTTCGAGCCTTTTCCTGCGAGCCGACGGCCGGCGCCTTGGGGGCCGAGATCGGCGGCATCGATCTGTCGACCGACCTCGACGAGGATACCGTTTCGGAACTCCGCGAGGCGTTGATGGCCCATCTGGTCCTGTTTTTTCGCGACCAGGACATATCCCCGCTCCAACACCTTACCTTCGCCCGCCGGTTCGGCGATTTGATCGAGTATCCCCTGGTCGACGGTCTCGACGACTATCCGGAGATCGTTCCCGTCACCAAGCTGGAGCACGAGACGGTCAACTTCGGGGGCATCTGGCATTCGGACACGGCCTATCTCGAGAACCCCCCGATGGGGGCCATCCTTTGTGCCCGCGAGTTGCCGCCGGTCGGCGGCGACACCCTGTTCGCCAACATGTACATGGCCTACGATTCGCTCTCCGACGGCATGAAGCGTCTGCTGTCCGGGCTCGTCGCCATCAACAGTTCGGCCAAACCGGACGCGCTGCTGACACGCAAGGAGCGGATCATGACCAAGCCCGACGAAGAAGCCGAACCTTTGGTTTCGGAACACCCGGTCGTGCGCACCCACCCCGAAACCGGCCGTAAGATCCTGTACGTCAATTCCGGCCACACGACCGGTTTCAAGGGAATGACGCACGAAGAGAGCGCACCGATCCTGGATTTCCTGTTCGCCCACCAGACCAGGCCCGAATTCACTTGTCGCTTTCATTGGCGGCCGGGATCGGTGGCGTTCTGGGACAACCGGGCAACCCAGCACAATCCGGTCAACGACTACGACGGATACAAGCGGGTCATGCACCGGGTCACCATCGCCGGCGATAAGCCGTGCTGAGCGGTTTTCCGGGTGGCGGCTACTGCCCGACCCCCATGCGCCGCAGAAATTCGCTCAAACCCGTCCGCCGAATCCGTTTCAAGCGCTCGCCTTCGAGAATGGCCTGGACCTGGGGAACCGTTACCTCCAGTGTCACATTGATGATGATGTAGTCGTATTCGCTCCAGTGACTCATTTCGGAAGTCGCCTTGGCCATGCGCGCCTCGACGACTTCGTCGGAATCCTGATTGCGGTCGCGCAGCCGACGTTCCAGTTCCTCGATGGACGGCGGCAGGATGAAGATACTGACGACGTCCATGGGGGCGTTTTCGACAAGCTGCTGGGTGCCTTGCCAATCGACGTCGAACAACACATCGACGCCGGCCTCCAACATGTCTTCGACCGGCTTGCGGGGTGTTCCGTAGGAGTTGCCGAAAACGGTGGCGTGTTCCAGGAACTCGCCGTTTTTCGCCATTTCGTCGAACTTCTCCCGGCTCACGAAATAATAATGTTCGCCGTCCACCTCTCCCGGACGCGGCGGACGCGTGGTTGCCGATACGGACATGTTGAGATGCGGGTTCTGTTCGAGGATCAGCCGCGAAATGGTCGATTTGCCGGCGCCGGACGGCGACGACAGGATCAACATCAAGCCGCGGCGTAGAACGATCGATTGGTCTGAACTCAGTATTTCATTCAATGTTCTGCACCTGCTCGCGGAACTGTTCGATGACCGTTTTGAGGTCAATACCGACTTTCGTCAACTCTACATCCGACGACTTGGCGCACAGGGTGTTGGCTTCGCGGTTGAACTCCTGACACAGGAAATCCAGCTTGCGTCCGATACCGCCGTCGGACGCGAGCAGTTCTTTCGCCGCTTTGCGGTGGGCCTTCAACCGATCCAATTCCTCGCGGACGTCGGCCTTGGTCATCAGCAAAGCCGCTTCCTGAGCCAACCGTTCCTCGGGCAGGGCCGGCGTCTGCTCCATCAGTTCGGCGACCTGTTCGGTGAGTCGCTCCCTGATCGCATCAGGCTGCAGCGCCGCCAATTCCTCGGCTTTGCCGCAAAGTTCCCCAATCGCCTCGACCTGCCGATCAAGAACCTCGGCCAGTCGGGCGCCTTCGTCGCCACGCATGGTTTTCAGCGAATCGAGGGCGGCTCCGAGATCGTCGAGGATTGCGCTTTCGAGCGCCGCGCGGACCTCATCGGGCAGTTCCTCTTCGATCGGCTCGATAACGCCGCGCAACCCGAGAAGACCGTCCAGGCTGGGCGGATCGGCATCCGAAATCTTACCGCGTAGATCAGGAAGGATGGCCAGAACCTCGTCAAGGACGGACTGGTTGATCCGATAGCTGCCGTTGGCGCGCGTCCAGGTGAGGGAAAGGTTGATCGTCAGATTGCCGCGCCGGAAGCGTTCCTGCGCCGCCCCCCGGACCGCCGGTTCCAACCCTTCGAACCCCATGGGCAGACGGCAACGGACATCGAGGCCCTTGGCATTGACGCTTTTCGCCTCCCATATCCAAGAGCACGATTCGCCATGGCCCTCGGCGCGGGCGAAACCGGTCATCGAATAGAGCGGCACGCGACCTCCTCCTCGCAATGTCCCGGTTCTTATAACCTTCGGGCGGCGCCTCAACAACTCCGGCTGTTCTGGAAACCGCCGGTAACGTGTAGGATTGCCGCATGACCGACCCGCATATGCCTCGCCGATCGATCCTGATTACCGGAGCCTCCAGCGGCATCGGCCGAGCCTTGGCTCTGGAGTATGCCGGGCCCGGCCGGCGGCTGACGATCTGTGGCCGCGACAAGGACCGACTCGACGAGGTGGCCGCCGCCTGCCGCGAAAAAGGAGCCGAGGTCGAGGCCGACGTCGTCGATGTCCGCGACCGTGCCACCGTCGCCCGCTGGATCGCTGCCGCCGACGGCCGCGGCGCGCTCGATCTGGTGATCGCCAATGCCGGTATCTCGGGGGTTCGCGAAGGTACTGAAGCCGAGCGGGACGAACGGATTCGCGATATCTTTGCGGTCAATCTGGTCGGTGTCCTCAACACCATCAGCCCGACCGTCGCTGTAATGCGGGCGCGCGGCAAAGGACAGATCGCCATCGTAAGTTCACTGGCCGCTTACCGTGGCATGCCCAACGCGCCCGCCTACTCGGCCAGCAAAGCCGCCGTTAGAGCCTACGGCGAAGGCTTGCGCGGCTACCTGGCGGCTCATGGTATCGCCGTTTCCGTGGTCTGTCCGGGTTGGGTCGAGACACCGATGGTCGAGGGCAACGCCTTTCCCATGCCGCTTGTCGTGAAACCGGAACGGGCGGCGCGAATCATCCGCCGCGGCCTGCGGCGCGGCAAGGCCCGCATCGCCTTTCCCTGGCCGATGTGGATGGCGGCCTGGGTGCTCCAGTGCCTGCCCAGTACATGGACCGACCCTGTTCTGACACGCATGTCGACAAAGGAATAGTCGTTGGCCGACATCCGATCCGAATCCGCCCGGACATCCCCCAAGCGAGTCGCTCAATCTTAACGCTATATCCTCGGCTCTTATTTCGTCTGACAGCTGTTCCGCTTACGCTCAATATCTTGTGTACAGTTTGGCGAATTAATCCGACATATAGTATATTCTTAAGTTTATGAGTGGTACGGATTGGACCGTTGGGGTAGTATTTCGCGAATCGCCAATTCGTAATCGATACTGGGGTCTGTTATCAGAGGGGCGTTCGATATGACTTTAAAATTCGGGAAAATCGCTTTCGCCGTTCTCGCCATGACGACAGCGGCGCTACCTACCGTTTCATTCGCCAAGGAGAAAGGTGATCTTTTGGTTCGCCTCCGCGGCGTTGGTTTCATGACTGATACCAGCGGCACCACGGACGCGCTCGGCGGCGCCGCCCGGACCAGCGACGACTACATTCCGGAATTGGATTTCAGCTACTTCATTACCAAGAATATTGCGGCTGAGCTCATTCTCGCCACAACCAAACACACGGTGGAAGTGCGGAACTCGTCGTCCGGCGATCTCGATCTCGGCACGGTGCGGTTGATACCGCCGGTGCTGTCCCTTCAATACCACTTCCTGCCGGACAGCGATTTCAGCCCCTACGCCGGGGCCGGCCTCAACTATGTGATCGTCGCCGACAAGAGCTTCGGGCGCAGCGTCAACAACGTCGCCTACTCCAACGAGTTCGGCTTTGCCCTGCAAGCCGGCATGGATTACCGGATCAACGACGCCTGGAGCCTGAACGTCGACCTCAAGAAGGTGTTCGTGCAGACCGACATCCACGTCAACGACGGCACCATCAGAGCGGACGGTACCGATCTCGATCCTTGGGTGTTCTCCATCGGGTTCGGCTACAAGTTCTAGTTCTCCCGGCTCGCCGGGTTCGCGCGATGTTTCTGGATACGCCGCCATTTGGCGACGTTGCGGTTGTGTTGCGCCAGAGTCTCGGCGAAAAGATGGCCGCCGCTGCCGTCGGCGACGAAATACAGATCACCGCTTTCGACGGGCCGTAGCACGGCGGCGATGGTGGCGCGCCCGGGATTGGCGATCGGCGTCGGCGGCAAGCCGTCGATGACATAGGTGTTGTAAGCGCTCGGGTTCTTCAAATCGTTCTTGGTCAGGGCCCGGCCCAGATCGCCGTTTCCTTCGGTCAGTCCGTAGACCACGGTGGGGTCCGATTGCAGGCGCATCCCAATCTTCAAGCGATTGAGGAACACCGCCGCCACCCGTGCCCGTTCGTCGGCGCGTCCCGTTTCCTTCTCGACGATAGAGGCCAGGATCAGCGCCTCGGCCGGACTGCTCAGCGGCAGGTCGGGTATCCGATCGAACCAAAGATCGGCCAACGTCTTTTCCATGGCTGCGCCCATGCGTCGGACGATCTCGCGGCGTTCGTCGCCGAACGAGAAGTGATAGGTTTCCGGCAACAGACTGCCCTCCGGCGGCGTCGAAACGACGAGTCCGGTCAGACCTTCGGTCCTGTTGAGAAGCGAAATGATCTCCGGCGTCGTCAGCCCTTCGGCGACGGTGAGCCGCCGAACGACGGTCCTGCCGCTCTGCAGGATATCTACGGCGGCGGCGGCGCTGACTCCGGCCGGGAACGCGAACTCGCCGGCCCGCAACGGCTTCTCGGCGGCCAGGAAACGCACGCCTAAGCGAAACACCAAGGCATCGGCGACAATGCCGGACCGAGCCAAGTCGTCGGCAATGGTCGCGATGCCGGCTCCATTTCTGATAATCACCTTGGTTTCCGCCGTCAGCGGACCGGGCCGCTCGAAGCCGGTTTTCAGCCACAACCAAGCACCGGTGGTGGCGAGTCCGGCGATCAGGCAAATTCCCGTAACGGCGAATAGGATGCGGCGCATGCCGCCCCCCTCGTTGTTGGTCGTGCGCTAGTTTACTCCACCGCCTGGAACACCAGCGAGGCGTTGGTTCCGCCGAATCCAAAGGAGTTGGAAAGCACCGCCTTGACCCGTCGTTCCTTCGGTTGGTGTGGCACCAGATCGATATCGCAACCGTCCGACGGATTGTCCAGATTGAGCGTCGGCGGCACGACGCCGCTATTGATGGCAAGGATCGAATAGATCGCCTCGACCGCCCCGGCCGCCCCCAGTAGGTGGCCGATCGCCGATTTGGTTGATGACATGGAAATGGTCTCGGCGGCGGCGCCAAAGACCGTCTTGACGGCATTGAGTTCTATCTCGTCGCCCAACGGCGTCGAGGTGCCGTGCGCGTTGACGTAGTCGATCTCGTGGGCGGCCATGCCGGCCCGGTTCAGTGCCGCGGTCATGCAGCGAATGGCGCCGTCACCATCGGCGGCCGGCGCCGTGATGTGGTTGGCGTCGCCGGACATGCCATAGCCGACCACCTCGGCATAGATTTTGGCGCCGCGCCTCTTCGCGTGCTCCAACTCCTCGAGGACCACGACGCCGGCGCCGTCGCCCATCACGAAGCCGTCGCGGTCCCGGTCCCAGGGGCGGGACGCCTTCTCGGGTGTGTCGTTGTAGGCGGTCGAAAGGGCGCGGGCGGCGCAGAACCCGGCCACGCCGAGGCGGCACACGGCCGATTCGGCGCCGCCGGCAATCATGACGTCGGCGTCTTCCCACATGATGATCCGGGCCGCGTCGCCGATGGCGTGCGCCCCCGTCGAACAAGCCGTCACAACGGAGTGGTTGGGCCCTTTCAGACCGTAGCGAATGGAGACATGACCCGATACCAGATTGATCAGGCTGGCCGGAATGAAAAACGGGCTCAGGCGCCGTGCTTTTCCCTCCTCGACGGTGACCGCACCCTTGGAGATTTCCGGCAAGCCGCCGATGCCGGATCCGATCAGCACTCCGGTACGCCAGTGATCCTGGTCGGTCTCCGGTTTCCAGCCCGAATCTTCGATGGCTTGGTCGGCCGCGCACAAACCGTAAATGATGAAGTCGTCCATGCGGCGCTGGTCTTTCGGCGACACCCAGTCGTCCGCGTTGAATCCGCCGACATCGGTTTCGCCGTTCGGCACCTGGCCGGCGATCTTGGCCGGCAGGTCGGAAACATCGAACGATTGAATGGCACCGATACCGGAGCGCCCCGCCAGGAGCCCGTCCCAGTTCGCTTTGACCCCAACACCGAGAGAGGTCACAACGCCCATACCGGTTACGACCACACGTCTCATGAATTCAGCGATCTAGAAAATCGGTCCCTGCCGTCCAGAGATGCCGAACCGCAGGCGGACGATCCGATCCGCCCGGCCGGCGAGTTCGTTTCGAGGTTCAAGAGCTCTGAGATTGGATAAAATCGATGGCGTCCTTGATGGTCATGATCTTTTCGGCCGCATCGTCCGGGATTTCGCAACCGAATTCCTCTTCGAACGCCATCACCAACTCGACCGTGTCCAGACTGTCCGCTCCCAGATCGTCAATAAAACTCGCGTTTTCGACCACCTTGTCCTCATCCACGCCAAGGTGCTCCAGGACGATCTTCTTTACGCGATCAGCGACATCACTCATGGTCTCAATTCCTCGACTCGTCTCGTGTTGAACAGTTATCTTTCAATTCGTTTTCCCGGACCGGAGCCCCCGAACCGGGACCGCCGCGCAATCAAGGCGGCGGTCGGTCAAAGCGGTGCGTTTCGTATCACACTTTTTACGCCTTGACCAGCGCCGCAACCGGGCCTTTTTACGGCCCTCGGGCGGCGCCGAGAATCCCCCTAGATCATCGCCATGCCGCCATTGACGTGCAACGTTTGGCCGGTCATGTAGGCAGCCTCGTCGCTGGCCAGAAAAACGCAAGCGCCGGCCACGTCCTCGACCGTTCCCAGACGTCCGCTCGGAATGGCGGTCAGCAGATGTTCTTTTTGGTCGTCCGTGAGGGCGTCGGTCATCGGCGTTTCGATGAACCCGGGCGCCACACAGTTGACGGTGATCGAGCGGCTCGCCACCTCCTGGGCCAGCGCCTTCGACATGCCGATCATGCCGGCTTTCGAGGCCGCATAATTGGCCTGTCCCGGATTGCCGGTTACGCCGACCACCGAAGCGATTGAGATGATACGTCCCCAACGCTTTTTCATCATGCCCTTAAGGCATCCGCGCGACAGCCTGAAGGCGGCGGTCAGATTGACGTCCAGGACCGTCTGCCAGTCCTCGTCCTTCATCCGTAGAGCCAGACCGTCGCGGGTCAGGCCGGCGTTGTTGACCAGGATATCGATGCCGCCGAGGGCCGCTTCGGCGTCGCGCACCAGCACTTCGGCGCCGTCGGCCGATCCGAGATCGGCCGGCACCACGCAGGCGCCGTCGCCGATTTCGCCGGCCAGCCCTTCCAGTGCGTCGATCCGCGTACCCGACAATGCTACATCGGCGCCGCATTCGTTGAGCGCGCGCGCGATGGCGCCACCGATTCCGCCCGACGCCCCCGTCACCAGGGCGCATTTCCCGCTGAGATCGAACATCGTCCTGCCCCCCTTTCTTAGACGCCTTCGTCGAGGAACGCCTCGATGTCTTCGGGCGTTCCCAGGCTCCGCGTTCCCATGTCCCCGTCGATACGCCGGGCCAACCCGGTCAGAACCTTGCCGGCGCCGGTCTCGACCAATTCGCCGACACCCTGCTCCTTTATGTATAGCACGCTCTCCCGCCAGCGTACCCGTCCCGTCACCTGCTCGACCAGCAAGTGCCTGGCCTCGTCGGCCTCCGTCACCGGACCGGCGGTCACGTTGGCGACCAACGTCACCGCCGGATCGCTCATCTCGACGGCGTCCAGGGCCTCGGCCATGACGTCGGCGGCCGGCGCCATCAGGGCGCAGTGGAACGGCGCGCTGACCGGCAACAACACGGCGCGCTTGGCGCCGCGCTCCTTGGCAATGTCGACGGCGCGCCCGACCGCCGCCGCCGAACCACTGATCACCACTTGGCCGTCGGCGTTGTCGTTGGCAAAATCGCAAACATCGCCCTGTTGTCCCGAGGCGGTCGCCTCGGCCGCCACCTGTTCGGCGGCCTCCAGGTCGAGGCCGAGCAGCGCCGCCATCGCTCCTTCGCCGACCGGCACGGCTGCCTGCATGGCCTGGCCGCGGGTCCTCAGAAGCCTGGCCGCGTCGGCGATGGTGAAGGTGCCGGCGGCGGCCAGCGCCGAATATTCGCCCAACGAGTGGCCGGCCACGAAGGCCGCGCCGGCCTTGAGATCGAAACCGTTCTCCTCGAGCACGCGGACCACCGCCAGACTGACCGCCATCAACGCCGGCTGGGCGTTTTCGGTCAGCGTCAATGTGTCCTCAGGTCCCTCGAACATGATCGCCGACAGCTTCTGCGACAGCGCCTCGTCGACTTCGTCGAAGACGGCGCGGGCAGCCGGATAAGCTCCGGCCAGTTCACGGCCCATACCGACGGCCTGGCTGCCCTGGCCCGGAAAAACGATGGCGCGGCTCATGGATTTTCTCCCCCTCGGCAACGGTTGCGCGAGTGATAGCGCCTAGTGCCGCCGAGTCAAGCGGTCCTGGTTCTTCAACTGGCGAGAAACACCACCTTGTTGCTTTGTTCCCGCAAATCCGATTGTCGATGCCGAGCCGGTTCATTCGTGAAGCTCTACAACATCCACGTCAAAGCAATTCATAATTTCTTACAGATAAAATGTTCTATAATTGTTCTTGTATTATTGCTTTTTTGCGAGTATATTTCTAACTTTCAATCTTAAAAATTGTCAGGGAGAGACCGATGCCAACCAGACGCGTACCTCGGAAACCTACACCAAAACGGAAGAAACCGCGGCGTGGGATGGACACGAAGCCAAGGGTCCCAGGTACCAGAGACCGAAACGAGAGGTTGCCGATTCCGCCAAAGAAGAAAAAGCGTCGCACGGTTTCCCGTTGAATTTGAACCTGATACGATTCCGGTCATGAAGTGGCTCCTGGTCGTCGTCATGCTGTCGCCGCAGGGCGATCGCGCGCAGGAAGGAGACGTCTACCGCAAGCTCGCGGAGTGCGAGGCGGAGGCCAGAAAACTGGCCACGCAAGTCGAGGGTCTCGAATGGCGGCGAGCCGACGATCCGGCCCCGACGGCTGATAAGCCGGTGTTTCGGTCCGTCGTCCGCTGCCGGCCTGTGCCGGACGACTACACGCCGGGACAACTGAGCCGGTAGTCCATCCATCGGCGCTTGCTTGGCGCTTTTCAACGTGTATAGTGCGCGGCGCTTTACATAGCTTCCTGCTGGGGTGGTCCCGGCTATGCCGCCATCGAGGCCTTGCGGCCGGCGGTTGAGACAATCCGAAGGGAGAGACGATTTGCCCTATTACGAGAGCGTGTTCATCGCGCGCCAGGACATCTCCGCCGCACAGGTGGAGGGTCTGACGGAAAACTTCGAAAAGATCATCTCCGACAATGGAGGTTCCATCTCCAAGAAGGAATCTTGGGGACTGCGTTCGCTGGCCTATCGCATCAAAAAGAACCGCAAGGGCCATTACGTGCTCTTGAATATCGACGCGCCGTCCGTCGCCGTCCAGGAGATGGAGCGACAGATGCGCATCAACGAGGACGTGCTGCGTTACCTGACGACGCGGGTCGACGAGCTTGACGAAGGCCCCTCGGTGGTCATGCGCAACAAAGACCGGGACGACCGGCCCCGCCGTGGCGACCGCGACGACCGGCCGCGCCGCGACGACCGACCGCGCCGTGACGACCGGGACCAAGCGTCCACCGCCGCCGCGCCCGACCCCGAAAAACCTGCGGACAAAGCGGCGAAGCCTAAGGCGGCGTCCGAAGAGGAGGCCCAAGCCGACAGCAAAGGAGACGAGACATGAGCGCTCCCCGCGGAGGAGGCGGTGGCAAACGCCCGGCATTTTTCCGGCGCCGTAAGTCGTGCCCGTTTTCCGGCCCCAACGCCGACGCCATCGATTACAAGGACGTGAAGCTGTTGACCCGGTTCACTTCACAACGCGGAAAGATCGTGCCGAGCCGGATCACCGCCGTTTCGGCCAAGAAGCAGCGCGAGTTGGCGAAGGCTATCAAGAAGGCCCGTTACCTGGCGTTGATGCCGTACGTGCTGAAGTGAGAGCGGCCGGCCGATGAGGAGGCCATGCCCCGGGAAGCGTTGATCGCCGCCGGCGGTGGTTTGTTGAGCGCCACCGCCGCAATGGCCTTCTTGAGCGGTGTGCCGGGCGCCTTGGTGATCGTCTACCTGGCGCCGTTGCCGCTTTTTCTGGTCGGGTTCGGGCTCGGGTCGCGAGCGGCGACGATCGCGGCCGGGACCGGCTTCGTCGCCACCGGGTTGATGGGCGGTTGGCTGGCGGGCGGATTGTTCGGGTTGGTCCAGGCGCTGCCGGCATGGTTGGTGGTCCGATTGGCGATGTTGCGGCGCTCGGCGGCCACCGACGGCGACGATGCGGCGACGGACGAGTGGTACCCACCGGGTCAGGTGTTGTGCGCTTTGACCCTGTTGGGAGCAACGTTGCTGGTCGTGGCGGCGCTGGCGACGGAAGGCAGTTTGAAGGGCCTGGTGACGGAGCAACTGGACGTCATGCTCCAATCCATGGCTTCACATATTGGCCCCGCCGAGCGGGTACAGGTCATCGACATGATGGCGCCCCTGTTTCCGGGCGCTGCGGTGACCAGCTGGGTGGTGATGACGGTGCTCAACGCGGCCCTGGCGCAAGGCGCGCTGGTCCGCCTGGAGCGCAATATTAGGCCTTCGCCGGCCTATATCGCGTTGCAGTTGCCGCAGTGGATGTCGTGGCCGCTGGTTGCGGCCGCCGCCCTGGCATTGCTAGGGTCGGGCGAAATGGAGTATATGGGCCGCAACCTGGCGATGGTCATGGCGGTGCCGTACTTCTTGCTGGGTCTGGCCGTGCTCCACGGTCTGGCCCATCAGGTAGCGTTCACCGGTTTGTTGCTGGTGAGTTTCTATCTGGTGATATTGATTTCCGGTTGGGCCGCGTTGGTGGTCGCCGGTATTGGAGTCTTGGAGCAATGGATCGGTCTTCGCGACCGGTTCGGAATCGGCGGCGCTACGGCGTCGAATGAAAACGAGCCCGAATAGCCCCCGGTTGAGCCGGCCGGCACCTTAGGAGAAGAACGATGGAAGTCATTCTGTTGGAACGAATCGAAAAGCTGGGACAGATGGGCGACGTTGTCAGCGTCAAGCCGGGCTATGCCCGTAACTACCTGCTCCCGAAGAACAAGGCGATGCGCGCGACTGACGCCAACAAGTCCTATTTCGAAGAGCAACGCGCCCAACTGGAGGCGGCCGACCTGGAACGCCGCAGCGAGGCCGAGAAGGTCGGCGGCGAGCTCGACGGCACGGTCGTCGTCCTGGTCCGTCAAGCCGGCGAAGGGGGGCAGCTTTATGGTTCGGTGACGGCCCGCGACATCGCCGCCGCCGTCACCGAAGCCGGCTTCACCATCACCCGCCAGCAGGTCCGTCTCGACAAACCGATCAAGACCATCGGTCTGCACGACGTTCAGGTGTCTTTGCATGCCGAGGTCAACGTCACCGTCAAAGCCAACGTGGCGCGCTCTACGGACGAGGCCGAGATTCAGGCCAAGACCGGCGAGGCCGTGGTCAGCGAGGCCGAACGCGAAGCTCGCGAGGCGGCCGAGGCCGCCGCCGAAACCGAACGTCTGGCCGCCGAGGCGGCCGAGGCCGAAGTGGCGGCCGACGAAGCCGCCGTCGAACAGGCCGAGGCCATGTTCGAAGAAGGGGCGGCGCCCGAGACCGCCGCCGAGGAAGAGGCGGCCGGCGACGATGCCTCCGGTGGCGGCGACGACAAGACGGCCGAGCGCGAAGCGGCGGCAGACGCCGGTTCGGAAAAACCCGAGTAAGATCCTCCCTTCGCTCAGCCGGTCACGACGGCGCTCCTCGACGGGAGCGCCGTTTTTTTTCGCGGTGAGGTCTAACGTCGGAAACGATTTCTTGTTATGATGTCAGGCGTTTGGTTCGTAGCGGATTGCGGGCGCGCTTCGGCCGCAATCGAGGACACAGCATGTTGGCCTTGGGAGGTAGGTCGCCATGTTGGTTGCCAGACTGCTGAAGCACATGGTCCGAACCGGATCGCTCGAAGTTGTCGACGCGACCGGACGGCCTCACCGGTTCGGAGATGGCGCCGATCCGGAGGTAGTGGTGCGCTTGCACCGGAAATCCCTGCATTGGAGGTTGTTCATTCATCCCGAGCTGGCGCTCGGCGAAGCCTACATGGACGGCGCCTTGACCATCGAAAAAGGGTCTCTCTACGCGTTTCTGGACATGATGACGAAGCGTCAGAACGCGCGGGTTGCATCCCTTCGCCCGGGCTCTGCAGGGAGGCGCGCGCTTGGCCAGGCGTCTCAAGCAGTTCAACCCGATCGAGCGGGCGCGGGCCAATGTCGGCCATCACTACGACCTGTCGGACGATCTCTACAATCTGTTCCTCGACGGCGACCGGCAATACTCCTGCGCTTATTTTTCCGACTTCGAGGACTCCCTGGAACAGGCCCAGGAGAACAAGAAGCACCGGATTGCCGCCAAGCTTCTGCTCGAGCCCGGCCACCTAGTGCTCGATATCGGCTCCGGTTGGGGCGGCCTGGCGATCTATCTGGCCCGAGAGTACGGCGTTCGGGTAACCGGATTGACGCTGTCGACCGAACAGTTGAACGTTTCCCGCGCCCGGGCGCGCGATGCCAGCCTCGATGACCGGGTCAAGTTCGAATTGCTCGATTACCGCGAGATCACCGGCCAATTCGACCGGATCGTCTCGGTCGGCATGTTCGAGCACGTCGGCATCAACCATTACCCCACTTTCTTCGGCAAGGTTGCCGAGTTGCTGAACGACGACGGCATCGCCCTGCTCCATACCATCGGCCGCGGGGATGGTCCGGATATGACGGACCCGTGGTTCCAGAAGTACATCTTTCCGGGCGGCTACATCCCGGCCCTTTCCGAGGTCGTGCCCGAACTGGAACGGGCCGGCCTGTGGACCACCGACGTCGAAGTGCTGCGGTTGCACTACGCGCAGACCCTTCGGCATTGGCGCAAGCGATTCCTGGCCAACCGGGCCAAGGCGGTCGCGCTCTACGACGAACGTTTCGCGCGGATGTGGGAGTACTATCTGGTGGCCAGCGAGATGTCGTTTCGCAATCTCGACAATATGGTATTTCAGATCCAGATGGCGAAACGCATGGATGCGGTGCCTCTTACCCGGGATTACATGAGCGCGCCGGCCGAAACGGCCGAACGAAAACGCGCGGCCCAAAGCGTCGCCTGAGCGGCCGGTTTTATCCACGTTTTTCACATGACCGGGGAATGACCCGTTAGTTATCCCCGTTGAATTTGGATATCCAGATATCGCGCCCGGGCGCATCGGACTAGTTTCGAGCGGTCATGCCGACGACGATCACACCCGATCCCCCGACCACCGCTGAAGCCTCCGACTCCGAGCCGAAGGCCGTGGACGAGCGCGCCCGGCTGGGTGCTTTTCGCACCATGCCGCACAACGTCGAGGCCGAGAAAGGGTTGCTCGGGGCCATCTTCGTCAACAACAGGGCCTATGAGCGGGTGTCGGACTTCCTCAGGCCCGAGCATTTCGCGCTCGCTGAGCATGGCCGCATTTTCGAGGCCATCTCGAAGCTGATCGAGCGCGGCCAAATCGCCGATCCGGTGACTATGACCCGCTACTTCGAGCAGGACGAGAGCCTGGCCGAGATCGGCGGCCCGGCCTATCTGGCCGACCTCGCCGGTTCGGCGGCCACCGTTATCAACGCCCATGAATACGGCCGCATCGTCTACGACCTCTACCTGAAGCGCGAATTGATCAACCTCGGCGAGGATATGGTCAATACCGCCTACGGCGGCGACGTCGATCAAACCGCCATCGAGCAGATCGAGGGCGCCGAACAGAACCTCTACGACCTCGCCATGAGCGGCGAATACGAAGGCGGATTCAGGGATTTCCGGGAATCGGTGATCGACGCCATCCAAATGGCCGAAGCCGCCCACAAACGCGAAGGCGGCCTGGCCGGGGTCGGCACCGGATTCCGCGAGGTCGACAAGCTGCTGGGCGGGCTGCACAGTTCGGACCTGATCATCCTGGCCGGCCGCCCCGCCATGGGCAAGACGGCGCTGGCCACCAACATCGCTTACAACTCGGCCTACGATTACAGCCGGTCGGGCGGCGAGGAAGGAGCCGTGGTCGGATTCTTCTCGTTGGAGATGTCGGCCGAGCAACTGGCGGCGCGCGTTCTGTCGGAACAATCGAGCATTTCGTCGGACCGCATGCGCAAGGGTGAACTGACCAACGAGGAATTCACCGTGCTCGCCAAGTGCAGCCAGACCATGCACGAGATTCCCATCTTCATCGACGATACTCCGGCCCTCACCGTCAGCGCGCTGAGGACCCGGGCGCGGCGTCTGAAGCGCCAGCACAACCTCGGCCTCATCGTCGTCGACTATCTGCAGCTGATCTCCGGCTCGGCGACCTCGCGCAACGACGGCCGCGTCCAGGAGGTCTCGGAGATCACCCGCGGCCTGAAGACTTTAGCCAAGGAACTCGAGGTACCGGTGCTGGCCCTGTCGCAGTTGTCGCGGCAGGTCGAGAGCCGCGAACCGCCGCGCCCGCAGTTGGCCGACCTGCGCGAATCGGGATCGATCGAGCAGGATGCCGACGTCGTCATGTTCATCTTCCGCGAGGAGTACTACATCGAGCGCAAGAAGCCGGCCCGGCGTGCCGACGAAGACGAAGGCAAGTTCCTGGAGCGCATGGAGCGCTGGGAAGGCCAGAAGGCGGACGTTCACAACCTGGCCGAGATCATCGTCGCCAAGCAGCGCCATGGTCCGATCGGCGACGTCACCTTGATGTTCGACGGTCAGTTCACCCGCTTCGCCGACCTTGATACCCATCACGATCCGGACCGATAATGCCCGGCCATGACCGGCCCGGACATCCCTGAAGCCCACGCCGGCGCTGTTCTGCGCGTCGATCTCGACGCCGTCTGCGCCAATTACCGCACCTTGCTCGATCGCCTGGGCGGGGTGGCGTCGGCCGCCGTCGTCAAGGCCGACGGTTACGGCCTCGGCGCCGGGCGCGTCGGGCCGGCCCTTCGTGACGCCGGCTGCAAGGTGTTTTTCGTCGCTCACGTCGAAGAAGGAATCGCCCTGCGCGGCCTCCTGCCCGACGCCGAGATCCATATTCTGAACGGCCTGTTGCCGGGTGCCGAGGAGGCCTATGGCGAACACGGCCTGATGCCGGTATTGGGCAGCTTGGGCGAGATCGAAGGGTGGCGGGTTTTTTGCGGCGATGCGCCGTTGCCGTGCGACCTCCACGTCGATACCGGCATGCTGCGCTTAGGGCTGCCGCCGAACGAACTGGCGGCCATCGAAGCCGACCCGGCCATGATCGCCGGCCTCCGCGTCGTCAACGTCATCAGCCACTTGGCCTCGGCCGACGAACCCGATAGTCCGCAGAACGTCCAGCAGCTCGGCGCCTTCCGCAAGGTCCGCCGCGTCCTGCCTACGGGCCGGGCCTGTTTGGCCAACTCCTCCGGCATCTTTCTCGGGCCCGATTACCACTTCGACCTGGCCCGGCCGGGGGTCGCGCTCTTTGGCGTCGCCCCGATCCCGGGCGAGCCGAATCCGATGGCGCAAGTCGTTCGCCTACAAGGAAAAATCGTCCAGGTGCGGGCCGTTGACGCCCCCCAGACCGTTGGTTATGGTGCGACCCACCGCATCCAGGGACCGGGCCGCATCGCCACCGTGCCGGTCGGATACGCCGACGGCTATTTGAGGTCGCTCTCGAACCAGGGTTACGGTTACATTGGAGATATCCGGGTGCCCATCGTAGGTCGCGTGTCCATGGATCTGATTACCCTCGACGTATCGGCCGTTCCCGAAGATCGGGCCCGCCCCGGCGCCTGGATCGACCTGATCGGCCCCCACAACCCGGTCGACGACGTCGCCCGGACGGCCGGCACCATCGGCTACGAAATCCTCACCAGCTTAGGTTCCCGCTATCACCGCGCCTACGCGGGCGGCGCCGGATAGGACGCGGCATGGCCGACGGACCGACAGGCGAAACGCTCGATGCCGGCCGTGCCGCCGGGCTACACCCGATCCGTTTCGTGCGCACCGTCGGGCGCGTTTTTCTGGCCTTCCTGAGGACGGCGGGGCGGCTGTCGCTGTTCACCATCGGCGGCGTCAGCCACGCCGTCCGTCCGCCCTTCTATTACTGCATCATCGGTCGCCAGATGGTCGAGATCGGCTACTACTCGTTGCCCGTGGTCGGCCTCACCGCCGTCTTCGCCGGCATGGTGCTGGCCCTGCAAAGCTACACCGGTTTCGCTCGGTTCTCGGCCGAGGGCGCCATCGCCAACGTCGTCGTCCTCAGCATCACCCGCGAACTCGGCCCGGTCCTGGCCGGCCTCATGGTGGCCGGGCGCATCGGCGCTGCGATGGCGGCCGAGATCGGCACCATGCGCGTGACCGAGCAGATCGACGCCCTGACCACGCTCAGCACCAACCCCATGAAGTACCTGGTGGCGCCGAGGCTGATCGCCGGCGTCACCATGATGCCGTTCCTGGTCTTCATCGCCGACATCATCGGCGTCTTCGGCGGTTACCTGGTGGCGGTCTACAAGCTCGGCTTCAACCCTGCCAATTACCTGCAGAACACCTACGATTTCCTGGAGGCCTCCGACGTCATCTCGGGCCTGGTCAAGGCCTCCGTGTTCGGCTTCCTGATCACCCTGATGGGGTGCTATCACGGCTATCACTCGAAGGGCGGGGCTCAGGGCGTCGGCTCGGCGACCACCAACGCCGTCGTCTCGGCGTCGATCCTGATCCTCTGCTTCGACTACATCCTGACCGAGATATTCTTCGCCAAGTAGGCGGGCTGGGAGACCATGTCGAACGCCCCGAAAATCCGCCTCCGCGACGTGCACAAGCGCTTCGGGCCGAAGCGCGTCCTGGCCGGCGTCGATCTCGACGTCGGGGTCGGCGAATCGCTTGTCATCATCGGCGGCTCCGGCACCGGCAAATCTGTCACCATCAAGTGCATCCAGGGGCTGCTGACTCCGGACAAGGGCTCGATCGAGATCGACGGCGAGGAGGTGACGGGCTTGGGCGAGGCCGAACGCGAGCGCGTCAACCGGCAGATCGGCATGCTGTTCCAGGCCGCCGCTCTGTTCGACAGCTTGCCGGTCTGGGAGAACGTCGCCTTCGGGCTGCTGGCCGAGAAGCGGGTCGGCCGCGCCGAGGCCCGCAACATCGCCGTCGACAAGCTGGCCCTGGTCGGTCTCGGTCCCGAGGTCCTCGAATTGTCGCCGGCCGAACTTTCCGGCGGTATGCAGAAGCGGGTGGGTTTGGCTCGTGCCATCGCCACCGACCCGGAGATCATCTTCTTCGACGAGCCGACGACGGGGCTCGACCCGATCATGGCCGACGTCATCAACAACCTGATCGTCGGCGTGAATAGAAAAGTCGGGGCGACGGCGCTCTCCATCACCCACGACATGGCGAGCGCGCGGAAGATCGGCGATCGTATCGCCATGCTCTACGACGGCAAGATCATCTGGGCCGGCCCGGCCGACCAAGTCGACGACTCCGGCAACGCTTACGTCGACCAGTTCGTTCGCGGCAGCTCCGACGGCCCCATCAAGATGGCGCTGAGGGCATAGGTCTTTTGCGATTCCTTTGTCCGTTTGCGCCGGCGGTTAGTGGTATATTGGGCCGATTCTCAAGGGACCGGTGACTTGGCCAAGGCTAAATCCCAATACGTCTGTCAGGAATGCGGCGGCGCCCACCCGAAATGGAGCGGCCGTTGCGACGCCTGCGGCGCCTGGAACACGCTGATCGAGGAGCAGGCACCGGATTCGACGCCGAAAGGGCTCGGCGCGAAGAAGGGCCGCCGGGTGCCGTTCGTCGGCCTCAAGGGCGAGGAGAAGCAGCCGCCCAGAAGAGCCAGCGGCATCGCCGAATTCGACCGTGTCACCGGCGGTGGCCTGGTTCCCGGCTCCGCCGTCCTGGTCGGCGGCGATCCCGGCATCGGCAAATCGACCCTGCTTTTGCAAGTGGTGGCGGCGCTATCGAGGAACCTTTCGTGCGCCTACATCTCCGGCGAGGAAGCCATCGACCAGTTGCGGCTCAGGGCCGAGCGCTTGGGCCTCAAGGACGCCAATGTCGGACTGGCAACGGCGACCTCAGTACGCGACATCGCCGCCAGTCTGAACAGCTCGGATGCGCCCGACGTGGTGGTAATCGACTCCATTCAGACCATGTTCATCGACAGCCTCGAGTCGGCGCCGGGCACGGTCTCGCAGGTCCGCACCTCGGCCCAGGAGCTGATCCGCATGGCCAAGCGGCGCGGCTTCTCACTGATCCTGGTCGGTCACGTCACCAAAGAGGGGCTGATCGCCGGCCCCCGCGTGCTCGAGCACATGGTTGATACCGTGCTTTATTTCGAGGGCGACCAGAGCCACCAGTTCCGCATCATGCGGGCTGTCAAGAACCGTTTCGGGCCGGCCGACGAAATCGGCGTCTTCGAGATGACAGCGACCGGTCTGCGCGAGGTCGCCAATCCGTCGGCCCTGTTCCTGTCTGAGCACCGCGACGACGTCAGTGGGTCCAGCGTCTTCGCCGGCATGGAAGGCAGCCGCCCGGTGCTGGTCGAGATCCAGTCGTTGATCGCACCGTCGCCGCTGGCCACCCCGAGACGCGCCGTGGTGGGCTGGGATTCGGCCCGGCTGGCCATGGTCATGGCGGTGCTCGAAGCGCGCTGCGGTGTTGCTCTGGGCGGCACCGATGTCTACCTGAACGTGGCCGGCGGCCTGAAGATTGGCGAGCCGGCCGCCGACCTGGCGGTGGCGGCGGCGCTGATCTCGTCGCGCAGTGGCGCCCCGGTCCCAGCCGAGACCGTGGTATTCGGCGAGATCGGCCTGTCCGGCGAGGTGCGGGCCGTCGCTCATCGCGACACGCGGCTGAAGGAGGCCGGTAAGCTCGGCTTCACCCGGGCCATTGCGCCGGCCGCCAGCGGCAAGCGGGCGAGCAAGCTGTCGGCCGGTATCGAAGTGACCGAGATCGGCCATCTCGGCGACCTTCTGGCGTTGTTTCCTACAGCCGAAACAGGGGACGCCGACGGTGCCGTAATGACGGAACTGGCCATCGGCCGAGCACGGAATGGATAGCCTGGAACGCCTCAACGATCTGCCAGTAAACGTCTTCGACATCGGCGTCATCGCCGTCCTGCTGGTGTCGGCGCTGCTGGCCTACGCCCGCGGCTTCGTTCACGAAGTGCTGTCGGTTGCCGGCTGGATCGGCGCCATCCTCGCCACCTTCTACGGCTTCCCCTATCTCAAGCCCTACGCCCGACAAATCATTTCCATCGATCTGGCCGCCGATCTGGCCGCCGGCGTCGTCATCTTCGTGGTTTCGCTGGCGGCGCTTTCCGTTCTGTCGAGGAGCATTTCGCGAAGGGTCAAGGACAGCGCCCTCGGCGCGCTCGACCGTTCCTTGGGCTTTCTGTTCGGGCTGGCCCGAGGTGTATTGGTCGTCTGTATCGCCTACATCGGCCTCGAACTGATCATCCCGCGCGACGACCAACCGAAGTGGATCGCCGAAGCACGTTCGATGGAACTGGTCTTGCCCGGCGCCGACCTGTTGACCTCGCTGATTCCGGAGACTGCGGGCTCCGCGGTCTCTGATGCTGTCGGCGATGCGAAGGAAAAGGCCAATGAGGCGGTCGAGGAAAAAGCCAAGGATGCCGCCCGCGAACTTCTGTCGCCACCGCCGAAGGCGCCGGACGATCCCGACCAGGGAGCCTATGACCCGAAGGAACGCCAGGACATGGAACGCTTGATCGGTACCAGTCAACAGCAGTAAGAAGTGTCCGTAGCCGATATGAAAACACCCCTGACCTTCCCCGCGCACCCCTACTTGCAGCCGCGACCCGAGTCGGGGCCGGAAGAGGAGTGCGGGCTGTTCGGCATTTACGGACAGGTCGACGCCGCCACCCACGCCGCCCTCGGCTTGCACGCGCTCCAGCACC
>CAYFMP010000012.1:61584-69039 GCA_964344215.1 uncultured Thalassospiraceae bacterium
GAGTCGTGCTGCATAGTCGTCTACGACGGAGAGCAGTTCCATTCGCACCGGGCATTAGGGCTGGTCGGCGACAACTTCAGTTCGCCAGAGACGATGCAGCGTCTGAAGGGCGATATGGCGATCGGCCACGTTCGCTATTCGACGTCGGGCGACACGCTGCTGCGCAATGTCCAGCCGCTGTTCGCAGACTTCAAATTCGGCGGCCTCGCCATCGCTCACAACGGCAACCTGACCAACGCCTATCAGTTGCGTCGCGATCTGGTCCAACGCGGCTGCATATTTCAATCGACCAGCGATACCGAGACCATCGTGCATCTGGTGGCGATCAGCGAATACGGTCGCGTCGTCGACCGCCTGACCGACGCAATTTCGCAAGTCGAGGGCGCCTATTCACTGGTCGCCATAACCCAGAAGAAGCTGATCGGCCTGCGCGATCCCTACGGCGTCAGGCCGCTGGTGCTTGGCCGTCTCGGCGATTCTTACATCTTGACCTCGGAGACCTGTGCGCTCGACATCATCGACGCCCAGTTCGTCCGCGATGTCGAACCCGGCGAGATCATCGTCATCGACGAGAAAGGCTTGCACAGCCTCAAGCCCTTCAACAAGAAACCGAACCGTTTCTGCATCTTCGAGTACATCTACTTCGCCCGCCCCGACAGCGTCATGGAGGGCAAGAGCGTCTATGCGGTTCGCAAGGAGATCGGCGCCGAGCTCGCCCGCGAGAGCAACGTCGCCGCCGACGTCGTCGTGCCGGTGCCGGATTCGGGGGTGCCGTCGGCCATCGGATACGCCGAGGAGGCCGGTATTCCGTTCGAGCTCGGCATCATCCGCAACCACTACGTTGGCCGCACCTTCATCGAACCGACCGATCAAATCCGGCACCTGGGCGTCCGCCTCAAGCACAACGCCAACGCAGCCCATCTCAAGGGCAAACGGGTCGTGCTGGTCGACGATTCCATCGTCCGCGGCACCACATCGGTGAAGATCGTCGAGATGGTTCGCAACGCCGGCGCCGCCGAGGTCCACATGCGGGTCGCCAGCCCGCCAAATACGCACTCGTGCTTCTACGGGATCGATACGCCGGAACGCGAGGAACTGCTGGCCTCGCGTATGGACGTTCCGGCCATGGCCGATCATATCGGCGTCGACAGCCTGTCCTTTCTGAGTATCGACGGCCTCTATCGGGCGGTCGGCGGCGAAGCGCGCAACGCAGAAAGTCCGCAATACTGCGACGCCTGCCTGAGCGGCGAATATCCGATCCCCTTGACCGACCAGGAAGGCGATCCGGTTCCGTCCTTGCTGTCGTTGCTGGACGAACAACGCTGATGAACGAAACCGGAGGTCGCCTGGACGGGCGCATTGCGCTCATCACCGGCGCCTCGCGCGGTATCGGTGCCGCCGTTGCCAAACGTTTCGCGACGGAAGGCGCCCAACTGGTTCTGGTCGCCCGCACCTCGGGCGGGCTTGAGGAGGTAGACGACGAAGTCCGCAACGCTTCCGGCCAACGCGCCACCCTGGTACCTCTCGACCTTACCGACTTCGACGCCATCGACAACTTGGGGGCCGCCGTGTTCGAGCGCTTCGGGCGCCTCGACGCACTCATCGGCAACGCCGGCCTGCTCGGCCCCCTCGGCCCCATCAACCACGTCGATCCGAAAGTCTGGGAGCGGGTCATGGACGTCAATCTGACCGCCAACTGGCGGCTGATCCGTTCGTTTGATCCGCTGCTTCGGCAATCGGACTCGGGGCGCGCCGTTTTCGTCACTTCGACCGTCGGTTCCGAGCCGCGCGCTTATTGGAGCGTCTATTCGGTTTCGAAGGCGGCGCTCGAGATGACGGTCCGGATCTACGCCACCGAAGTCGCCGAAACGGCGGTCCGCGTCAATCTGTTCAACCCCGGTGCGACCCGTACCGCCATGCGCGCCGAAGCGATGCCGGGCGAGGACCCCGATACCCTGAAAACCGCCGACGACGTAACAGAGCAGTTCGTTGCTCTGTGCGAACCGGGCTGCCGCTTGAACGGCGAAACACTGGACTGGACCTGGCAAGGTTAAGGTCGAATTCAGCCCTTTCTTTGGTAACGATTTTGTTACAGCGCGGTTGCCAAGTAAAAAGTTCCGCTTATACTTGACCGCCGCTCCAAAAGCATTTGCTCGGAACGACCCGGCGCATCCCGCCTTGCGCGGACTCGCGCGTCGGTCGAATTCGGCATCGGGGGAAGGGAACCAAACAATGGAACTGACCAAGGACATCCGGCTGTTTCGCCGCACCCGGGCGCTCGAAAACGAGATCGACGAGTTCCTCGACATGCTCTCGGAATCGGCCCTGGTCTTCAAACATGCGGTTCGGGTCTACCTCGAACAGGGCTGCTCGGAAGAGTTCGACGAGAAGCTCCACCACGTGAATTCGCTCGAAAGCAAGGCCGACCACCTGCGCCGCTCCATCGAAACCCAACTCTACACCCAGACCCTGATCCCGGAATCGCGGGGCGACGTGCTTGGCCTGCTGGAAAACCTCGATCACATCATCAACCTGTTCGAGGGAACGCTCTGGGGATTCTCCATCGAGAAACCGAGCATTCCGGAGGCGTTCCACGACGGCTACAAGGGTCTCGTCGACATGGGGGTGGAAGCGGTCGAATCGGTGGTGCTGGCGTCACGTGCCTTCTTCCGCAACATCGAGGCGGTCGGTGATCACAACCACAAGGTCATGTTCTTCGAGAAGGAAGCCGACAAGATCAGCACCAAGCTGAAACGCGGCATCTTCGATTCCGATCTCGAGCTTTCCCACAAGACGCACCTGCGCGACTTCGTCGAGCAGATCGACAACGCCGCCGACTGGGCCGAGGACGTGGCCGACCGCCTGGCCATCTACGTTATCAAGCGGACCGTCTGAACAAGCCCTCTCGCCATGGAAGTCACGGTCCTCCTATTCCTGACCAGCGGTCTGTTCCTGGGCTGGGCGTTGGGTGCCAACGACGCCGCCAACGTCTTCGGCACGGCGGTCGGGACGCGGATGATCCGCTTCACCACGGCCGCCGTCATCTGCAGCGTCTTCGTCGTTCTCGGCGCCGTCTTCAGCGGCGCCGGCGCCGCCCATACGCTGGGCAAGCTGGGCGCCGTCAATGCGCTGCCGGGCTCGTTCATGGCCGCCCTTTCCGCCGCGCTTGCCGTTTACCTCATGACCAAGGCCGGCCTACCGGTGTCGACGACCCAGGCCATCGTCGGCGGCATCATCGGGTGGAACCTGTTCAGCGCTACCGCCACCGACACCGGCTCGCTGATCAAGATCCTGTCGACCTGGGTGATCTGCCCGGTACTCGCCGCCGTCTTTTCGGTGGGGCTCTACAAGCTCGTCACCTGGGCCCTGCACCACGCCCGACTGCACCTGCTCAGAACCGACGCCTATACCCGGGTCGGCCTGATCCTGGCCGGCGCCTTCGGATCCTACAGCCTCGGCGCCAACAACATCGGCAACGTGATGGGCGTGTTCGTGACGGCGTCGCCGTTCACCGACATCGACATCGGCGGCGCCTTCACCCTGACCTCGACGCAGCAGTTGTTCCTGGTCGGCGCGCTGGCCATCGGCGTCGGCGTCATGACCTATTCGAAACGCGTCATGATGACCGTCGGCGGCGGCCTGTCGCCGCTGTCTCCGGTCGCCGCCTGGGTCGTCGTCATCGCCCACTCGCTGGTCCTCTTTCTGTTCGCCTCGCAGGGCCTGGAAGCGTTCCTGGCCGAGCGCGGCCTGCCGACCATCCCGCTGGTCCCGGTGTCGAGTTCGCAGGCCGTGGTCGGCGCCGTCCTCGGCATCGCGCTGTTGCAGGGCGGCCGCGGCATCCGCTGGCGGGTGCTGGGCGGCATCGGGGTCGGCTGGGTGGTGACCCCGGTGATCGCCGGCGCGGTCTGCTTTGTCGGCCTCTACTTCCTGCAGAACGTCTTCGACCAGAAGGTCTACGACCGCATCCCGTATGCGCTGACCCTGACCGTGCTCGACAAGCTCCACGCCGAGGGCGTGGCGCCGGCCCGTCTGGCAGGGCTGGCCGGCAAGCATTTCCAATCGGCGGCCGCCCTCGACGACGCCATGGACTCCGAACCGGCGCTGCGCGAGGGCGACCGCGCCAGGGTCCTCGAGTTCGCCGAGGTCCACCGGCTCCATATCGATCCCGACCGCTTCGGGCAACTGGCGGAGGGACCGCTGAGCCCGGCCCAGGCCGCCGCCGTCAGGCGCTTGGCCGGCCGCCGCTTCGAGCACCTGTGGCAACTGGCCGAGCGCCTCGCCAAGCTCGGCCCGGACTGGCGGACGCGCCCGAACGGCGCCGTCGACAAGGCCCACAACCAGGAGCTGGCGGCCCGCCTCGCCTATCTGCACCGGCTGTTCCACGTCCACCGCTAGCCGCTGCTCATCGGCGGCCGCCCCGCTCAGGTCCCGGCCGTTTTCTTGAGCTTGGCGGTCAGCACCACCAGCCCGGCGGCGGCGACGTCGTCGGCCAGGCCACCGCTCAGCGGCCGGTCGACGACCAGATGGGTGATCTCTTCGGCGTGCTGGACGCGGACCGGGGCGGTGCGTCCGAACTTGGTGTGGTCGGCCAGCAACACGGCGGTGCGGCCCTGTACCAGCATGCGGCCGCGGAGCTCGGCCATCTCGCGCGAGAAGTCGCTGAGCACCGGCCCGGGCCCGAGCGCACCGGCACCGACGAAAGCGAAGTCGGCGAAGTAGCGATCGAGCGCGGCGGTGGCGTCGCGGCCCAGCGTCGCCCCCTCGCCGCCCTGCACCTCGCCGCCCAGCAACACGACCCGGTTGGCGTTGCGACCGGCCAGCCGGCCGGCGACGTGGATGTCGTTAGTGTAGACGGTGAGGCGGCTGCGGGCGGTCAGCGCCTCGGCCAGCCTCAGCGTGGTGGTGCCCGAATCGACGATGACGCTGGCCCCGTCCGGCACCAGGGTGGCGGCCAGCCGTCCGATCGCCTCCTTGCCGGCGGCGTTGACCGCCATCCTCTCGTCGAAGGCGGGCTCGACCTGGTCGATCGACAGCGCCCCGCCGTGGGTCTTGCGCAGCCGGTTCTCGGCCGCCAGCCGGGTGATGTCGCGGCGGATCGTCTCGCGCGAGACGCCCAGGCGCCGGTAGAGCTCGTTGACCGAAACCGAGCCCTTCTCGCTGAGGATGTCGAGTATCTCGTCGCGTCGTGTCGCCGCCAGCATCGGTGCACCCTCCAATGGTTCCGTCGCGGAACCTGTCCCGGCTCGGACTTTGCCGAAGCCGCGACCTCGAGTCAAACCGCCGGCCGGCCGGCCGCGACTCCGAGGCATTGTGGAATTATGTGGAATATTGTGGCGTTTTGTGGTTTTACTACGCTCATGTCCTGCCGCCCCGAACCCAAGGACATCGACGCGCCGGACGGCGGCGACGCCACCGATGCGCCCGAACCACCCGACGCCTCGTCCGTGCCCGCACGGGCGGCCCCCTCGTCCGCGCCCGCCGCTGGCGACGATTCGCGCGCCCCGCCGCCGCACCGGCGCGGCGAGGGCGACAGCAACCAGAGCGCCGGCCGCCTGGCCTGGCAGGCGACCCGGTCGGCCGACCCGGGGGCCGGAATGCTGGCCGACGACGAGCGCTATTTCCTCAGGCAATCGCTCTCCACGCCGTGCCTGGCCCCGGTCCGCAAGGCCCAAGGCATCTGGATCGAGGACGCGGCCGGCCGCCGCTACATGGACTTCCACGGCAACAATGTGCACCACATCGGCTACGGCCACCCCCGCCTGGTCGCCGCCGTCAAGCGCCAGATCGACGAGCTCCCCTACGCGCCCAGACGCTTCACCTGCGAGCCGGCGGTCGAGCTGGCGGCGAAGCTGGCCGAGGTGACGCCGGGGACTTTGAGCAAGTCCTTGTTCGCCACCGGCGGCTCCGACGCCATCGACATGGCCTTGAAACTGGCCCGCCACGTGACCGGTCGCCACAAGACGGTATCGTTCTGGGATTCGTTCCACGGGGCCGGCTTCGGCGGCATGAGCATCGGCGGCGAATCGCTGTTCAGGAGCGGCGTCGGACCGCTGCTGGCCGGCGCCGAGCATATCGCGCCGTTTGCCTGCTACCGCTGCCCCTACGGCCACGACGCGCCCGACGGCAAGCCCGACCTGGACACCTGCAAGATGGCCTGCGCCGGCATGGTCCGTTACCTGCTGGAGATGGAGACCGACGTCGCCGCCGTCATCGCCGAGCCGGTGCGCGCCGTCCCCTACGTGCCGCCGCCGGGGTTCTGGGAAGAGGTCCGCCAAGCCTGCGACGAAATGGGCGCGCTCCTGATCTTCGACGAGATCCCGAGTGGCTTGGGCAAGAGCGGCCGCATGTTCGTCTGCGACAACTTCGGCGTCGTCCCCGACATCATCGTCCTCGGGAAAGCGCTGGGCGGCGGCATGCTGCCGATCGCCGCCATGATCGCCCGCCCCGAGCTCGACCGGGCCGCCGACCTCGCCTTCGGCCACTACACCCACGAGAAGAACCCGGTCACCGCGCGCGCCGCGCTGACCACGATCGAGATCATCGAGGACGAGGGGCTGGTCGACAACGCCGCCCGGGTCGGCGCCCACGCGCTCGAACGCCTCGACGACATGAAGCGCCGCCATCCGCTGATCGGCCACGTCACCGGCTTCGGCCTGATCATGGGCATCGAGCTGGTCGAAGACCGCGCCACCAAGGAGCCGGCCGCCGACGCCGCCGATCGCATCATGTACAGGGCCTTGGACGAGGGCTTGAGCTTCAAGACGACGATGGGCAACGTGCTGACGCTGACGCCGCCGCTGATCACCACCCTCGAGCAGATGGACGCGGCCTTGGACATCGTCGAGGCGGCGATCGCCGCCGAGGAAGAATCCGGCTAGACGCGAGGACGGCGGGAAAATGGCCGTTACGGCGACCCGCGAGACCGTTTCGAGGGCTCCGGGAGCGGCCGAACCCGCGCAACCCCCTGAAATCGTTCGATTGGCCGCCTCCATATCGCCCGAAATGTACGCAAAAGTCCGCAATCTTCCGGTTTTGTTCTGTTCGGCAAAACCCGACGCGACCACACGGCGTCGCCGTCTGCCCGGCCCCAAGCTCGGCTCGAAAATGTCGATAAATGCCGATGAATGCCGATAAATGCCCATAACAACCGGCCCCGGCCCCTGTTCTCCCGCCGAAGGCCGATCGAGGCGGGAAAAACGGTGGCGCCGGGCCGATTTCGGCAATGTTTTCAAAGGGCTCCTTGGTCCGATTGGACATAATTACGATGTATAGGCGTTATTTCTCTAATATTGTATAAAAAGGAAAATATACAACACTCGTGCGTTTGTCAAGTCGTGACCGGTCGGTTGCCTGGAGCGGGTCACGTTGATATGGAAGCGGCTGAGATCGGTGTTGCGGCGTGCCGGCGAGGAGAGGATGCGAAGGCGATGTGGGGCATCGGCGAGCTTCCTCGAC